>CAZEGL010000042.1:0-2065 GCA_964512295.1 uncultured Muribaculaceae bacterium | reverse complement strand
TTGCAGCAGGCGAAATCCAAAAATTCTATGCCACTATTCTTCCTAACGATGTGCCCGACCTCTCCAAAAGTTTAGATGTTGTTATAAACAACTCTGTAACCTTAGAGGGGGCCCTTCCTGCAATGGAAATGGTGTGGGGCAAATACTACAAATTGAAGGTTATCTACTCCCAAGATGGAGAGTGGTACCGTGCCCCTTTGGCAGTTAATAAGGTAGAAACGCTCCCTGGAGATACCAACTGCCATCTTATAAACCCTCCTACCGAAGAGGGTAAAACTTATCGCTTTAAGATGCCAATCAGCAGAGTAAATGAATTTTGGAGCACTACAGCTTATGACGGCGATGCTGAATTTGGGAACTTTTACAACGCCGCAAATATTATTGGAGCGGAAGATAGGTGGGTGGCTAATATTATTTGGAAGGATGTAGATGTTACCACAGCAAATAAAAATGTCACACTGATAGATTTTGCCCCTAATGGGTACAGAGGGGTAGGCTCCGATGCATTTATAGAATTTGATATCACCTATGACAGCAATGAACCTTTTGGAAATGCTGTAATTGGAATTAAAAAGGGCGATGAAAACTTTGAACCGATTGGCGACTATCTCTGGAGCTGGCACATTTGGGTGAGCGACTATGCCGGCCAAACTTATGATCTATCAGACAATAGAGGCTATCTTACGATGGATAGAAACCTTGGGGCTCGAAGCAATATTATTGGTGATCCCTCTACTATGGGGTTAGTCTATCAATTTGGTAGAAAAGATCCCTTTGTTACAGGTACATATACAAACTTTATAAATGGCTCTAGCAATGTGCGTCTCTCCACAACTCCCTCTGTGTCGTGGGTTGCTAATGGTACAACTGTAGAGAATGGCAATGTTCCCTACACTGTAAAGAACCCTACAAGTTTTGTTAAAAGCCATACTACAGCAGGGGTTTATGGTCCACTCCCTTCCGATTGGCAATATGAGGGACCTGTGAAAGCGAACCTAACCACCTTATGGAAAAATACAACTAAGACTATTTTTGACCCTTGCCCCAAGGGGTATAAGGTGGCAAGAAGAAACTCTTTCGACGCTTTGAATAAAGAGAATACTCTCCTATTCCCCAGCGAAGGCACCGCTTCAAGGGGGCGGCTCTACAACGGTGATGTCTGGTTCCCTTTCCAAGGTTATTTAGGCGCTACTTCAGGTTCCTTATCTGGAACTGGAACAACAGCATATGGTATTAGAACTTCAGGCTCATCGACAGGTAAAAAAGATGAGGTAATACATTTTTACGCTCGTATATGTCGGATTACCCGTACAGACTCAGAGTTGGACCCCGACTACAATTCTGCAAGGGCACACGCCATGGGGGTAAGGTGTATGGAGTGGCCTGCCGACAATTAAAAATTAATATTACCCAATTTTTCATTACAAATTAGATTTTATCAAGCCGTCTCATTATTGATGAGACGGCTTTTTTCTGTTGCATTGGAGTAACTTTAATATCTATTAATAGGTCAAGCACTATACTCTCTATTTCATTTTTGTCTTTAGGTAGAAATTTTTCTATATTGTTGAACATTATAGATATGTAACTAACACCTATTTACTATGAGATACCATTTATCAGCCAGCAAAGAGTGTTACTCCTCTCCCTCTTTTGAGGTTTTGGAGTTGGAATTTGAACAGAACATTTTGGGCGGAAGCGGCGACCTTCCCGAAGAGCTTGAAGGTATTGAGTGGCCTTAAACGATTAAATTAAGCGATTATGAAAAAGATATTAAAACCTTTTCTACTCTTTGCCGCAGCAGTGGGGCTCTCACTCTTTTTTGGGTGCGACAAAGAGAGCACACTGTTAGGGGATGGGAACGCCCCCGGTGGCCGTACCATTACCGTAAATGTAGAGAAGCCTACCTATGTAGCCACAAAAGTCTCTCTTGCCGAAACCGAAAGTGGAAACATCTCACTTAAGTGGCAAGAGGGCGACAAGCTAAACTTTCTTTTTATAGTTGGAGATGATGTGATTGATATTGTAGAGGATGTTCCTGTCACTCTTCCATCGGGGGGTAGTG
>CAZEGL010000041.1:0-3206 GCA_964512295.1 uncultured Muribaculaceae bacterium | reverse complement strand
CTTCCGCCCAAAATGTTCTGTTCAAATTCCAACTCCAAAACCTCAAAAGAGGGAGTAGAATATGATTCTGTACAGATGAGATTATTTTCCATACAAATAATTTTAATTTCTTAAATCGTAAATAGGTAAATACCTTACAATTTAGGGAATTTTAAATAAATGAGCAAAAAAAAGTAATTATAAAATTGATTTTGTTTCAATTTTCTCTCCCTTTTGTTGAACTGTATGGTATGGAGAACTCCCTCTCTCTACCGGAAACTCCTCTCTAAAATGGGCTCCTCTGCTCTCTTCTCTACAGAGTGCCCCCTCAACTATCAGCTGAGCAACTCTAATAAGTTGTTTGCAACTGTGTAGATTAACCCCCTCAAGTTCGCCAAAGCCAACATTGTCTATGTGTGCCAAATACCCTTTGGCACCACTCACAGGGAGCTGCTCTTTTAATCTTTCCAACTCTTTCAGACCCACTAAGAGCCCCTCTCGGTTTCTAATGAGCCCTGCATAGTTGGTTAAGATATGAGAGATGCTCTCTTTTATCTGTTGTGGTAGAGCACTATTTTTGGTATCGTTGTAAAATCGCTTTGACCGAGTCTCAATTAGCTCCCTCGATTTATCGTTACCGGTTGCCTCTAAACTCTTTTCAACCGCCCTATAGCCAAAAACCAAACATTCGGCAAGCGAATTAGAGGCTAAACGGTTGGCTCCCATTATACCGGTAGAGGCGAGCTCTCCGCAGGCGTAAAGGTTCTTAATTGTTGTTTGCCCATAGAGATCTGTCTTTACCCCTCCAACCATATAGTGTGCCGCCGGAGAGACGGGGATCCTATCACTTACATCTATCCCCAACTCCCTACAAGCCTTAAAGATATTTGGAAATCTCTCCTCTAATCTATCTATATTTAAATGGGCAATAGAGAGGTATGCCTCACCCTCATTAAAAACAGCTCTTGCCACAACATCCCTTGGTGCCAATTCGGCCAATGGGTCGATTTTTAACATAAAACGCTCTCCACTGCCATTTATTAGATAGGCCCCCTCACCCCTAACCGCTTCGCTGATTAGATAAGATTTGTGATCATTAATTTTTACAGCTGTTGGGTGAAACTGAATAAATTCCATATCTACAATTGGAATTCCTGCCTCATAGCAAATTGCAACCCCTTCTCCAATAGTAGATTGCGGATTGGTGCTACTCTCATATAGGGCCGAAGCTCCTCCCAAAGCCAAAATGGTGTGGTGCGACCTAAAGGCTCTCTCCTTATTATTTTTTATATCCCAAACAGTTAGTCCACTACACTCATTGTTTTGGTAGATAATAGAGAGTGTCCTATGATTTTCAAAAAGAGTAATATTTCTATTATTGACAATTTTTTCTATTAAAAACTGAATTAACCTTCTTCCGGTACTGTCTCCCCCAGCATGTAGCACTCTCCTTTTGTGGTGACCCCCCTCTAATCCCAATAGAAGTTTTCCATCTTCGCTGTCGAACTCCATCCCTTGGGCAACCAACTCTTCAATCCTATGAGGTACTTCGTTTACCAATAGATTTACCGCCATAGGGTTGCAAAGCTCCCTGCCGGCAACAATTGTGTCGTTAAAATGAAATTGTGGTTTATCCTCCCTTAAAGTGACCGCAGCTATCCCCCCCTGAGCATAGTAGGTGTTGCTTTCTCTAATAGTGCTCTTTGTAACAACAGCTACTCTACCATATTGAGAAGCTCTGTAAGCTGCATAGAGGCCGGCCAATCCGCTGCCGGCTATAAGCCAATCGTAACGCTCCATCAAATTGGAATTGAATTGAAGATGCTAATATATAACTTACAGGTAAGAGTGCATATTATTATTAGAACTTTAATTGCCGATAATTTATAACGACGCTCTATATGTAAGGGTTATAGGAATATTAAGGTAATTAAATCTGTCAGGCCCAATATAGAAGCTATATATTAAGCCGCCGGCCAAATGGAAACCTATTTATCTTTTAAAATTGCTCAACTCAACTACAGCTTTAATAAAACGCCTGTAGAGAGCCATAGCCCGGGTTGCACGAGCCCACCATAGTCGAAATACTCAATATCGAGCAGATTGTTTCCCTCTATAAAGAGGGTATATTTGGGCTCTTCCCAACGGAGGCGAAGATCTACCAAAAGAAAGGGGGTGAAGGGCTTGGTTGCCCCCGAAACAAAATCTACAAAGCTCCCTGCACGATCGTAAAGGGTAAAATTCCACCACCCTTTGAGCTTCTCAAAAAGCAGGAGATGTTCAATACCCACATTCAGTTTATGCCTTAGATAATCTAAAGTGTATGAGGTTGTTTGAGGAGCATTCTCTTTATCTAAGAGGGTAAATGCGTAGTTGATAGAGAGTTGCCTAAGAGCACCTTTAGGGTTTGTTTTAGAGGGGTTCCAATAGAGAGAGACTTCGCCACCTACTCCATTTATCTTGCTGTAGTTTAAGCTTTTAGATGTGCCGGCCCCTTCGGTATATACCCAATCTATTATATCCCTCCCTTGTCGGTAAAATATAGAAGCGGAACCCTGTACCGCCCCTTTAGAGAGTTTTGCCCCCACCTCATAAAGGGTTGCCTCTTCGGGTTTCAAATGAGGGTTGGCCTCATGAGTGGGGGAGTTGTAGAAGAGATCGGTAAAGGTGGGAAGCCGTAAAGATTGGTTGAATGCCCCATATAGAATGGTGTAGGGGTTTAATTTGTAACTTAAATCTGTTGCAAAGCGGAACTTTGCTCCAAAGTCGCTGCTGTGGTGGAAAGAGAGGGCTCCATTTATTGCCCATCTGCCCAAGCGGTATTGGTGTGCAGCCACCCCTCTAAAGAGAGTCCTGCCTATTCCGTGAGTAAATTGCATCCCCTGCTCAAATGGAACAGCTTTGGGGCTATCTAAAGTGTATCCCAACACATTACTTAAAATTTGTTGGTTGCGAAGCTCTACTGTTAATGAGCTTTTTCCAATCGCACTACTGTAAAGAAGAGTGGCCTGCCCCCCAACGGTGGTTGTGTAGTGGTAGTTGTGCCCTTGGTACCATGAGGGTGGATCGCTTCTAAAGAGTTCAAAGCGGTTTGAGTTGCCCCGATGGTAGGCTGCGGCAGAGAGGCTTATTGGCCCAAACTCCCTCATCCACCGCAAGCTTGAAATAAGGGTATTGGTGTAGTCGAACTGGTTGGGGTAGGCAAAAGAGTAGAACCCATTGGCTCC
>CAZEGL010000040.1:0-3229 GCA_964512295.1 uncultured Muribaculaceae bacterium | reverse complement strand
GGTGCGACAGGTGCTGCACTTGAACCAAAGGGATAGACTCTTGCTTAGTTGTCATATGAGAGACTCATATCTGCCGGTACTACAATATTGAAATCTGCCCTGCTTTCCGAAAGAGAGAAGCGGAAGGGATCTCCTTTCTTAATAATAGAGATAGTTTTATAGTTGAGAGTGGGAGCATATCTCTTTAAATAGTGTCCTATTCCAGAGTGGAATGCAGAGTGTAGTTCTCCATGAAAATGGAAGAGGTGCCCCCCTTTGGGGAGGTTGTTTACAATAAAATGGGCCATTGTAGCATCTTTAACCATTTGAGCTTTAACAATATTAGCCATCTCTACACTACTCATGGGCATAGGCATTGTCTCTTTAAAAACCTCTGCAATAGCTACATAGAATTTATCTGAAAGATCGGTAGCTATAGGTAGGGGGGCTATATACGATTTTGCCCTATCGCTAAGAGAGTCTAAAACTTCAATCCCTCTTTTTGAGACCATCCTTGCATATCGTCTGGGTACATTTGTAGCTACAAATGGAATTTGATTTTTATAGGCATACTCCAAAATAGGCTTGTAGTCGCTACTGTAATTGTTCCATAATACAGAGTTCTCTTCGTAGGCTTTCATATCGAACCACTTCCCTTCCAAAAGTTCGCCCATTACCAATTGATTGTCGGCTTCAAACATCTCTGCTCCTACAACAAGCCCTTTACCTTTGATAGTGTATAGATCCTTTACCAACTGCAGCTCCAACCAGTGGGAGATAACATCGTTATGAAGTTCGCCAAAGAGTGAAATGTCGGCAGTTGCGATAGAGCTTAACATTTGGCTATAGCTCACCTTTTGCCCATAACTGTTATAGATAATATAGGCCGGTTTAGAGGTGGAGTAGCTGTTCTGCGCCTTTGAATTTAACCCAATCAAAGAGAGTAGGGGTAGTGCAATTAGAAAGATTTTAATTCTATTTTTCATTATATTAAATTTTATTACTTGACTAATTCATTCTTCTTCTTATTAAAATTGTTGCTCCCAAAAGAGAGAGAACAATAGGAATTACCCATACAATTAAGGGTCTCCATTTTTCCATCTGACCAATAGTTAAAAATATTTTATTATCTATTGGGAAGGGGCGGGTTACATCTATTGGTACCTTGTTGTAGGTGAGCCAATGCATAATCCCTTTTATAAAACCGCTATTCCCCTTTCTAACTTCGCTTCGTGAAGTGTTAAATTCGCCATTACTAATGGTGTGGGCATCGCCAAGTACAACCACCCGCTGCTCCCTGTTGCCAACTTGACGGGTAAGCGAAAAAGAGGTGGCAATAGTGCGTTGCACTTCACCTGCCAAACGGTTATAGCTAATGGTATCGGTAACAAAGTTTTTACTCTCAACCTCATTCCATGCTCCTCTTGAAGGGGTTACTGTAAGAGGGGTGGCAATATATTTCCCACCTAAGCGGTAATCCAACCCTACAGCAGAGGGCATTGTAATAACCCTCCCAAAGATAAAGCGGAAGTGGTCCGACATTTTATTGATATGGTGGGTGGTTTTAGATAAAATTAGGGTGGGTGAGTGCTCCTGATTTGGGTGTACCAAAGTACCGGGGAGGCTCTCCAATCCAAGCTCCTCCAAGAGAGGCTTAAGATGGTGTTCCCTTCCCGGTTCTATAGCTATAAGCATATTTCCTCCATCTCTAAGGTAGTTGAGAGTACTCTCCATAGCTTGGGGCGAAAGAGCCCTTTTGGGATCGGCTACAACCAATATATCTGTACTATCCAATAGGGCCATGCTCTCTATCTCTCCCAAATTTGCAACTTGAACATCAAAAGCTTGGTTAAGTAGCGACTCTCTATTCTTCTTTTCGGCTGCAAAGGAGGAGTAGTCATTTTCGCCCGCCCTTGTAATAGAGGGTTCGCCAAATCCTGTAGAGAAGGTGATAGTAGGTATTGGTTGGGTAAGTCGTAAAAAAGTTGCAGCAAATTCAGCTTCGGTAGGATATCTGTCTAAATCGTCGAACGACCTTAGGAATGTTCTATTGCCATTCTCTAACTTTACCTCTCTAACAAAGGTGTTATCTTCCTCTTTAAGATCTATCATCTCCCTTATTTGGCGCGGGGTGTAGAGATGGTCAAAATCTATCTCCACCGCACCCGATATTTGCCTTGCCAAATCCTCTGCCGATGTCTCGCCTGCAACATAGTTGCTGTTGTTGTAAGGTTCGTCGTAATAGTAGAGATAGTTCATTTTTAGCCTTGGCAGAAACCTCTTGAGGTCGTAAAATTTATCTTTATCTCTATTAATTGTTGCGGGGATAGCCATAAAAAAGTTGAAGTCGGCCATATTTACATAGGTGGTCATCTCTACCTTGCCCTTCACCTCTTTTAGAATCTCCTGGCTTCTTTCTGTTAAAGTGTTGGCCTTGATTTGAGAGGCGTCGTAGTAAAACTTAAGGGTAGGAGTCGAAGAGATATAGGCCAAGAGCGAGGCTGCCACTACAACGGCCAAATATCTTCCTATAATAGTCTCTCTTCTATTGCTACTTTTATCGGAGTAAATTTTAACAATACTCAAACTTAAAAAGAGAGCAATTACAATTATAAAGTAGAAGAGATCTTCGCTTGCAATAATTCCCTCTATAAATTTATCTGCCCTTTCGGGGAGAGAGAGCCAGTGGGTAACATCTCTGAGTATATCTACCTCTTGAGCTATACTCCCCATATTGTTAAAGAGTGCAAGAACTCCAAGGGTGAGCATTGCCACCACCACCTGATAAGATGAGAGGGTAGACATAAAGAGTCCTATGGCCGAATAGGCAAAGAGCAGAAGGCTCAATCCCAAAAAGCCCGAAAGCATAAAGGTGATATCTGCCGATTCCACTTTAACCACAGTAAAGATTAGAGTTGGCACTATGGTGGCCATCATAATAAGGGCAAACCAAACAATAGCCAAATATTTTCCAAAGACCATTTTGGCACCCCCTATTGGCGAAGAGTAGAGCAGCTTTATAGAGCCCGAACTATACTCTCTACTCATAAGCCCCATAGTAAGCAAAGGGATATAGAGGAAGAGATTTTTCTGCATAGTTGGGTAGATAGAGCTGAACTCTGTAAAGATTCTTCGTGTAATATCGAAGGTAAAACCCGATACAGCCTGTCTATTTGTGATAGATTCAATCCAAACTGCAAAGGCGGAGTAGGCCTGGAAGCTAAAAATTATAATAATTAGCCACGCTATT
>CAZEGL010000039.1:0-3718 GCA_964512295.1 uncultured Muribaculaceae bacterium | reverse complement strand
GAACATTTTGGGCGGAAGCGGCGACCTCCCCGAAGAGTTGGAAGGTATTGAATGGGTTTAAAGTTTTGCTTAGGTGCTGTATGGAGTGGCCGGCCGACAATTGATGCTCCACTTTAGACAATTGAAGCACCATTTTAATTTGAGATTTTTTGATCCAATTTTTAACAATAGAGAAGACCCTCCCAAAAGAGGGTCTTCTCTATTTTTATTATAATTTTATAATAGAAATTATTATCTTGTGCAATAGTTGAATGAGAACACTATACCTGAAATAAAGAGAACTCTTTTGGGATAAAAATGAAACAAAGTAGAAAAGTGTTCGTTATTATTATTGGGTAGGGTAATAAATTTAGGTGTAACTGTGAGCGGCACGGTGAATGGAGGCTTGTTTGGCTCTTCTCAAGAGCAATTTTATAAGGATAACTACCTTAGGTTGTTCAATTTGAGCTACTCTATTTTAAAGAGTAGAGCAGAAGCAGAAGAGGTGATGCACGATACGCTCCTTAAATATTTTGAGAGTGAAATAGTGTTCAACACTTCAAGAGAGAGAGAGAGTTGGCTTAGTAAGGTGTGTGTAAATCTCTCTATAGACCGGTTTAGAAAGAGGGAGAGAGAGAGAGGCCACCTTCGCTCAAATCTCTTTGACCATATGGAGGGGGAGCAGTTGGAGGAGGAGCTGGAGCAGGAAGGAGCTGTTGAACTGTTGGGATATAGTGCAAAGAGGGTGCGAAAAGCGGTAGAGTGTTTGCCAGCCGGCTATAGAATGATTATAACTCTTTTATATTTTGAGGGATACGACTACCAAGAGATAGCTCAGATAACCGGAATAAAGGAGCCAACTTTAAGAACACAGCATGCAAGAGCAAAGAGGATGGTTGCACAAATTTTGAAAAAGAGAAAAAAAGAGAGAAGATGGAGAGTATAGAGAACTATTTAAAGGAGTATGGCAGCTCTCTCAAATATAGGAGACCATACCCCGGCCACCACATTAGATTCACCCTAAGGTTTTTAACCCACACCCTTAGAGAGGACTTTAGGGGCAATTCAAAGATGGTAAAAAAAGGGGCTTTGGTTGTTTTAACATTTGTCATAACCGCTCTTCCCTTTATTTGGACACTCCGCTCAAAAGAGGCAAATCTCAAAAGTTTTATTATAGAGCCCAAAGCTACTATAGTTGTCTATTCGCCACAGGAGAGTTTTAGAGATAGAGATCAAAAAAATAGAAGAGCGCCAAAACTCTCTCCATCACAGGTAGAGCAGACTATCTTTCTTCTTAAACAGTTGGGGGTAGAGACGATCATAAGCGACGGCAGAGTAGAGAGCCCCTCCCAAAAGCGTTCGAAAAGCCCAAAATCATAGCTTATGAGAACTTTATCACTCCCCTTTAGAAAAGAGGTAGTAGTAATGATTAAAAGCTAAAAAGATGAAAAAGCAATTATTAAAATTATTGACCATTACAGTTATTACTGCAATTGGTACAATGACAGTTGTTAGCAGCTGTAAAAAAGAGAATCCCAATGCTCGTTTGGGTTCGATAGAGGTAAAGCTTACCCTTAAAGAGGGATTGGGTAATTTTCCTTTAGAATCTATAGAGGTAATCCTACAAAACAGTACCGGCACTATTGAGAAAAGTGCACTCTCCAATGCAGTAGGTGAGGTTAGCTATATAGCTATTCCAGCAGGAACCTACAGCATTAGCGTGTCACACTATAATGAACGAGAACGATTTTCCCTTACCGGAAATGTCAATAGTGTGATTGTTACTATTGGCAACCAAACAGATGTTATAGTTGAGCTGAATGCTGTAGTAACAAATAGTACTCTTCTATTTAAAGAGGTAAAAGCTACTGGTGCCGATGACCAGAACCACTCTTTACATAACGACCAGTTTTTAGAAATCTTCAATAACTCATCTGAGACAATCTACTTAGACGGAATATATATTGGAAACACTTTTGGAACTTATAGTAAGATTATGGTACGACCCTATAGCCAAGATTTAGACCTAGAGAACTTTGTCTATCTTACTCAAATTTTTCAATTTCCGGGAAGTGGAACCGATTACCCCATTGCCCCCTCTCAAAGTGTTCTCTTTGCCTACAATGCTATTAACTTTAAACAGGGAAGCCCCGCTCCTGAAAAATCATTGGATCTGAGTGGTGCCGATTTCGATATCTATGCTGTAGATTGGTTAGAGATGAGAGGGAGATTAGCCAATCCTTCTTTCGATTTACAGAACACCAATGTAACCGACTGTATTCCCATATTCCTTTATGAAGGGATGCAAAACTGGTTTGGTTTAGATCTGTTTAGTTCAGGTGTAGTTATGTTGCGCTCCCAAACTACATTTTCAGACTCAGATAACGGCTACCTCTACCAACACTCTACAACCAATGGTGATAGTGAGGTCTATCTTATGAAAGTTCCTGTTGAGAATGTTATAGATGGGATGGAGTATCTTGAAGATGCCTCTATAACCAATATGAAAACTCTTCCGGCGTCTATTGATGCATCTTATATTTATATATCTGCCCAAGGAGGTGCACACCTTAGCGGTAAGAGCTTTAGAAGAAAGATAGACCAAGTAGCCACCCAAAGATTTGGCCGCACTATTTTACAAGATTCAAACGATACCGCATTAGATTTTGAAGTTATCAATATGGCAGACCCAAGAGGATACGATCCAAGATAACTCAAATCAGATAAATATTATAGTAAGAGAAAATAATTTTAAAAATCACAAATAAATAATGAAACAAAAATTTACACTCTTGGCGCTACTCTCTGTAGCACTTCTTTTTAGCTCTTCATGTAAAAGATCTGCTCAAAGTTACAGCAACGACAACCCTGCCTATGTTATCTACAATAGTAGCGGCAAAAAGGTCTCTTTCAACGAGATGGTAAAATCGCTCTCCTCTGCCGATATCACCCTCTTTGGCGAACTGCACAACGACCCAATTTCGCACTGGTTGGAATTGGAGTTGGTGAAAAAATTGTATGAGATTAAAGAAGAGGGATTTGTGGTTGGAGCAGAGATGTGGGAGGCCGACAATCAGTTGGTGTTGGATGAGATGCTCAAAAACAAGTGGATAGATATGAAGGCCTATCAAGAAAATTCGGTACTCTGGAGCAACTTCAATACAGACTACAGGCCCATCCTACACTTTGCCCAAGAGAAGGAGATCCCTTTTGTAGCTACAAATGTGCCAAGAAGATATGCAAGGATTGTCTCTAAGAGGGGCGACGAAGCTTTAGACTCCCTGTCGGCACAAGCTCAAGAGTATATTGCACCACTGCCCATTCATATGGATATGCAGGATAAATTCTACACCAAAATAGCCGATATATTTAAGGAGACATTGGGAGGTCACACACAGTCGGGCACCTCTATAACCAATATTGTTAAGGCTCAGATGGTTAAAGATGCCACAATGGCTCATTTTATTGTAAATAACCTCCCTAAAGGGGGGCACCTCTTCCATTTTCATGGAGAACTACACTCTGCATTCAATTCGGGTATTGGCTACTATATAAAGCACTACAATTCAAAACTTAAATATAAAACTATCTCTGTTGTAAAGATGGAGAACCCCTTAGAGTTTAAAGCAAAGGAGAGTAGAGCCAATTTTAATATTGTAGTTCCCGAAAATATGACTGTTACACATGACAACTAAGCAAGAGTCTATCCCTTTGGTTCAAGTGCAGCACCTGTCGCACC
>CAZEGL010000038.1:0-4202 GCA_964512295.1 uncultured Muribaculaceae bacterium | reverse complement strand
ATGAACCTCCTCACCTTTGATCTTGAAGAGTATTATCTCTATGGCGAAAGTAATTTAGAGCCTAAAGAGCAATATCTGCCCAATTTAGATGCTCTGTTAGATCAAATTTTAGAGCTGTTAGAGCAGCATTCATTAAAGGCCACCTTTTTTACACTTGGTGCCATTGCTAAAGAGTATCCGCAAGTGGTTAAGCGTATTGCTGCTCTTGGTCATGAGATTGGATGCCATTCCAATACTCACAGGTGGCTCACCAGCTTTACTCCAACTCAGTTTGAGGAAGATACCAAAAGAGCAATCTCCTCAATAGAGGAGGTAATTGGCAAGAAGGTTAAGGGATATAGGGCTCCTGCCTTTACTATAACGGCACAAAATCTTTGGGCCTTTGAGATTCTACATAGTCAGGGGATTGATTATGACTGCTCTATCTTTCCAGCCTCTCGAGATTTTGGCGGCCTCCCCAATTTTAAGGCCGATACTCCTGTGATAATTAACTACAATGGTGTTGAGATGCGTGAGCTTCCTATGGGGGTTGAGAAGGTGTTAGGTAAGCGCATTGCCTACTCTGGTGGTGGCTATTTTAGGCTACTCCCCTACTCTACAATCCAAAAATTGATGGAGAGCCGCTCCTACAATATGACCTACTTTCACCTGCATGATTTTAACAACAAAGAGCGACGCAAACTCTCACTACGATATTTTAAAAGCTACTACGGCATTAAGGGAGCACTACCCAAATTGCAGAAACTACTTACCGACTTTGAGTTTATCAATGTATCAGAAGCAGTTGAGAGCATTGATTGGAATAGAGCTCCAGTAATGAAGCTTTAAAACTTAAAGGTTTAACGGTTCTTAAGGAGAAGTTAGTTTATGGAAATTTACAAATATCAAAATCTTGCTAAGCAATATTCGTTAATATCACATACTTCTAAACTAAAAAATTGTGCTTCCCTTAAAGGCGTTGAATCTACTTGGCGAAATTTTAAAAGCTATGAGCCAAGGAAAACCTATTTCAGTGGTACCGGTGGCTACGGAAGTTACCACACAAAGTGCAGCTGATATTCTTGGTTGTTCAAGGCCATATCTAGTTAAGCTGTTGGAAGAGGGAAAAATTAACTTCACAAAAATTGGAAAACATCGCCGCATTATGTATGAAGATGTCGTAAAATATAAATCAAAGATGAAACAAGAGCAAAAAAATCATCTTATAGAGATAATGCATTCCGACGAAGAATTAAACCTTTATGATTCATAGTAAACAATTTACCGTAGTTCTTGACACCAATGTTATATATCCTTTAATAATAAGGGATTTACTTTTTTGGTTTGCGCATTACGATATGTATACTCCAAAATGGAGTAAACATATTTTTTGTGAGTGGAAAGATGTAATGCATAGAAAAGGAGTTTCTGAAGAGGAGTCAGAGAAAAGGGTTAGTAAAGCACAAATTTCTTATAACTCTTCTAAAGCTACCCGATGAAAAAGATAGGCATGTACTTGCTGCTGCAATCAGATCGGGCGCTAATTTGATTGTCACTAATAATATTAAAGATTTTCCATCCCAAGTACTGGACTCATATGGCATAAAAATCAAAACCCCTGATGATTTCCTTACTGACATCATTGACTTAAATCCAGATATTGCAATAGAAGCATTCAAGGAAATGGTATCGAACAAGAAAAATCCGAATTTAGATGAATATGACATATTAGCCCAACTAAGAAATAATGGGTTGAAAGATACCGCAAATTATCTCCATGCTTTGATGTGAGCATCATATAAATCAAAAAACAAATACCCTAAACTCAGAAATAACTCTTTACAATTTTGGAATCCAATTCCAAAATTGTAAATTAGCTGCATGAAAAATAATTTAATAGATAGAGAAGCAGCTGCTGAACTACTCAATCTGGCTCAATCTTTTAAGGCGGTAGTTGTTATTGGACCAAGGCAGTCGGGAAAGACCA
This sequence comes from uncultured Muribaculaceae bacterium, assembly GCA_964512295.1. GTDB lineage: Bacteria > Bacteroidota > Bacteroidia > Bacteroidales > UBA932 > Bact-08. The sequence goes on along the minus strand of CAZEGL010000038.1, from coordinate 2,236 downwards.
CTTTGGTTAGACATCTCTTCCATTCAAAAGCTTATGTAAATTTAGAGAACCCCGATATTCGTCTTTTTGCCACAGAAGATCCTCGTGGTTTTCTTAGCAATTATCCACAAGGGGCAATCTTAGATGAGGTTCAAAGAGTACCACAACTCTTCTCATATTTGCAGGAGATATTAGACAATAGCAGCACTCCAGCTCTCTTTATTTTAACAGGTTCAAATAACCTACTATTGCAAGAGAGTATATCTCAAAGCTTAGCCGGCAGGGTTGGATATCTGCAACTATTGCCACTCTCAATAGGGGAGATTGGCTCTCTTGTTATCAGTGCAGACAAATTGATCTACCAAGGGGGGTATCCAGCAATATATCAGCAAAAGATTGACCCTGAAAAATGGTACAACAACTATATACGCACCTATGTAGAGAGGGATGTACGGTTGATTAAAAACATAGGGAATCTACAAACATTTGAGCGTTTTTTACGATTGTGTGCCGGAAGAGTTGGACGACTACTCAATATGAGTAGCTTAGCTGTAGAGACTGGGGTGGATGTCAAAACTATCTCTTCATGGCTCTCTCTTTTAGAGGTAAGTTTTGTCATTTTTAGGCTCCAACCTCATCATCAAAACTTTAATAAGAGGATAGTTAAGATGCCTAAACTCTATTTTTACGATGTTGGGTTGGCCGCCGCACTTTTAGGAATTGAAGAGAGTTCACAGCTACAACTACACCCATTTAGAGGAGAGCTGTTTGAAAACTTAGTAATTTTGGAGTTTCTTAAATTGCGTTTAAATGGTGGTAAAAACCCCAATCTTTACTTTTGGAGAGATAATACGGGCAATGAGGTAGACCTTTTATTGGAGTGGGGTGGTAAGACTCCCATAGCTATTGAGATAAAATCTGGGCAAACTATAAACTCCAGCTACTTTGCCGGTATTGAGCTTTGGAACAAAATAAGCGACACTAAAGGTGGATATGTTGTTTATGGAGGCGAAGAGGAGCAAAAGAGAAGCAATAGTATGAATGTAGTTCCCTTAAATAGGGTAAACTCCATTTTTAAACATAAAAAGAGTAATAACTAAAACAGAAACTCCCTTGAAAAACTATCTACTTCTACTTCTAACCATCTGTCTGTTGGCTTTTAGCAGCAGTTGCTCCACCCTCTCCAAGGAGCAGCTACACTCGATTGAGAAGTTTAGCAATGCTTGCGACAGTTTTAGTCGATATCCATCGCTACTTTTCACAGAAATTGCTCAAATTAGATTGGAGAGAGGGCTCTTCTATGCCGCCTCTCTGAGCGATGCTCAAAATAGAGTTGAGGAGCTAAATGCACTCCATAAGGCTCACTCACAAGATCTTCAGCTGGCAAATCAGTACGACGCCTCACTCAAAATTCTTAAATCCTACTCCTCTGCCCTTAAACTTTTAGTCTCAGAGAATAGATCAAAGAGCCGTGGGGTTGAGCTTAGATCGGTCGGCCGCTCTTTAGACACTTTGGTAACTCATGTTAACTCGCTAAATCTCTTTAAGGAGGCTCTTCCTGTGGGGATTGCCAAAAGTGCAGCAATAATGGTGGGCTACGGTGCCGAAAAGCTACTTAAAAGAAAACAGCATCGATTGGCCAAAAGCTTTATCAAAGAGGCAGATACTCTAGTTCAAACGCTGGTCGCTTCACTTGTAGAGAGTTTAAGAGATCAAAATGTCTCTACACTCATCGAAAATGAGAAGAGAGCACTCCCTGCCAACTTTAAGAGCTATCTACTCAGTAGAGAGGGCTCCCACACCAATCAGAGCCCCACCCCTCTCCTATACCACAAAGAGTACTTAGAGCTTCTAAAGCGGAGTGGCCAGCTCACTTACAGCCGCGGCTACATAACATCGGCGGCTAACAGGTTGGCTAAGAGCCATAAAGAGCTTCTTCTCTCGTTGGAAAAGGGGCGACCTTTAGATGAACTGATAGATAATCTCAACACCCTTATAGAGGAGCTTGAGATGCTACAAAAGCACTATAAAACTATAATCTCACTTATATGAGCAAGATAGAAAAGAGTTACAGCAGCCAGCTGCTAGAGATTCAAAAGCTGTTAGAGAGGGCAGAAGAGGAGCGCTTTGCCGATAGTTTATCGGCAGAGGAGAGAGCCGAGCTAGAGAGAGCCTCCCTGGTTCTTCGCAATAGGGAGAGAGAGCTTATTGCACTAATTGGCAAAGAGATTGCAGCAAAAATAAAGGAGTCGGCACC
>CAZEGL010000037.1:0-4826 GCA_964512295.1 uncultured Muribaculaceae bacterium | reverse complement strand
GATGTGATTGATATTGTAGAGGATGTTCCTGTCACTCTTCCATCGGGGGGTAGTGGAAGTGCCTCTTTTGAATTGAACATTCCAGAAGGGATAGAGGGCAATTTTACCCTTGGCTCTTTCTACAACGCCTCTTTTGTGCAGGAGAGCGGTAACACCTACATCACATTGCCCGCCTCCTCTGCGGGGGCCGATATTGCCTCTTTGGAAGATAGTTTTGTTTTGGGTGGCTTTACCAATGCTACAGTTGGCCAACATGCCTCTTTAGATTTAGAGGTTGTTGGTTCTATAGTTGGTATTTGGGTAGAGAATAGCTCTAACTCCCCAATAGATATCACCTCCCTCTCTATAGATGGAGGGAGCTACAACTGGCTCTATAATGTAAACGGCTTGGCTAAGTTCGATGTTATAGGGGACTCTTTTACTGAAACTGACCAAGGGGCAGCTCTAACACTATACAGTGGCAGTGAGGTTACTGTTGCAGCAGGCGAAATCCAAAAATTCTATGCCACTATTCTTCCTAACGATGTGCCAGACCTCTCCAAAAGTTTGGATGTTGTTATAAACAACTCTGTAACCTTAGAGGGGGCCCTTCCCGCGATGGAAATGGTGTGGGGCAAGTACTACAAATTGAAGGTTATCTACTCCCAAGATGGAGAGTGGCACCGTACCTCTTTGGCAGTTAATAAGGTAGAAACGCTCCCCGAAGATACCAACTGCCATCTTATAAATCCCCCTACCCAGGAGGGTAAAACTTATCGCTTTAAGATGCCAATCAGCAGAGTAAATGAATTTTGGGGTATTACAAATTTTTCCAACAAAGATTTTTCCAATCTCAACAATATTATTGAAGCAGATACAAAGTGGGTGGCCGATATTGTTTGGAAAGATGTAGATGTACCCGGTATCTCTGGATCTCAAGATGTTATTATGATCGATTTAGTATCCGGTAAAAACTATGGCGTTGGCCCTAATGCCTTGTTGGAATTTGATGTAAGATATGACCCCTATGAGGTATCGCCAGGTAATGGAAATGCTGTTATAGGTATTAGAAAAGCCGATGAAAACTTCCAACCCATTGAAGGTGAAGGGTATTTATGGAGCTGGCATGTCTGGCTAAGTGACTATGACGGAATTACTTACGATGTATCAGACGGGAAGGGTTTTTTAATTATGGATAGAAATCTTGGAGCGAGAGGCAATATTATAGGAGATCCATCTACAATGGGATTGCTTTATCAATATGGCAGGAAAGATCCCTTTGTCTCATGTGGTTATAACGATTTTAAAGACGCTTTAGGGAATAATACATTTTATAAAACCACAATCCGTGGGGGTAGCTGGTCTGCTTTGAAAGCATATGTAGATGAGAGTGGTACTGTTCCTTTTGCAGTTAATAACCCCGATGTTTTTATTGTTTCACAAACTAGAGCAGATGATGACGGTCCCTATCCCGAAGATTGGCTGATAGACCCTCCTGGCGGCAATGGTTCTACAGGGAATTTATGGCAGGAGGGTGTTAAAACCATATTTGATCCTTGTCCTAAAGGTTATACCGTATCGCGCAGATACTCATATAATGGCCTAACTGCAAGCAACACCCCTACTTATCCCGCTGCTGCCCCTAGGGGAAGATACCATGAAGATTCAGGTGCCTGGTTCCCTTTTCAAGGCTATAGAGTTGGTACTTCAGGCTCTCCCCTCTATACCGGTACGCAAGGGTTCGGCTTAAGAACTCCTCAAGCATCCTATATGACTGCATCTTCCAAGCCTGTTTATCGTAATAGGATATTTCTTTATGCTAAAACTAATTTCGATACCGATTATCGCTCTGCAAGGGCACACGCCATGGGGGTTAGGTGTATGGAGTGGCCTGCCGACAATTAGAGTACTAAACGCTATAATCTAAATAATTTCTGTTTTTTTATCTATCTTTAAAATCGAAATTGTAAAGAGAGCTGCAATTTGTATGCGACTTTACTAAATCATTAATAATGAAATTAATTGCAAGAGTCATACTCTTTGTAGTAGTGCTTTTTGGCTGTCAAAAAGAGAGTAGGGTAGAGGAGGGCTCCTCTCTAATGTTGGCCATCTCAATGCCACACAGCCCAAATACCAATGCTCCTGTGAGCCGACTACTCCTCTCCGAAAATATGGATGGAGAGATTACTGTAAGATGGAGAGAGGGAGATAAAATTAATCTCTGCTTCTCATCTTTAGATGGCTCTACAGTTAAGTATCTTACAGGTGTTGAGGTAGTAAATATTAGCTCCGATGGAAGAGAGGGGAAGTTCGAGGTGGAGATCCCCGAGGGGATAGAGGGAAACTTTAACCTTTACGGCTTTTATGGAGCCTCATTTAATAGTGGCAACAAAGAACTTCTTGTTTTTCCCGAAACAGAGAGCCAAAGTGGCGATCTCTCTAATATAGGAGATGGTTTTGTGATGGATTTCAGCTCCAAAAATATCGCCCCCAATAGCGGAGTTGTAAATCTCTCTTTTAGATATTTGGGGGCAATAATGGCTATCCATTTAACCAATAGTGGAACCTCTACAACAACCCTCTCTACACTTACTATTGAGAGTGACAGCTACTACTGGTTGGAAAATATACCCGGTGGAGCTCAATACAATTGGAAGGAGGGCACTTTTACAGATAAAAAATCGGGTAAAAGTCTCTCTTTTATCTCTGGTAGCTCTCTCTCTCTCTCTAAGGGGGAGAAAATTAAATTATACCGATGGATTGTTCCCACAACCTCTTATGAAGCTTCTAATAGGCTTGGGATAAAGGTTGATGGAACTGCACTACAGGAGTCTATTCCCGCTATAGAGATGGAGAGAGGAAGATATTATGCCCTTAATTTAGTCTATCACGCAGATGTGTGGAGTGCACTTCCCTTTGGAGATACACCTGCTGTTAAATTGGCCGATGATACCAATTGCCATCTAATTAATCCACCTGTTTCAGCCGGCGGGAGTGCCAAGTATCTTATGCCTATTTCAAGAGTCAATCAATTTTGGGGTTATAGTACATACGGCGATGCCCTTAAGGTGTTGGATGCCGATGCCAAATGGGTTGCCGATATAATCTGGAAAGATGTTGATTTAACCGATGGGGTGGAGCTGATCTCCCTTACCGAAAGGGGAAGCAGAGGCGTTGGCCCCAACTCCTTTGTGGAATTTGAGGTGAAATATGATGCCGAAGAGCGCTTTGGGAATGCTCTAATTGGTGTGCGTAAGGCCGACGACAACTTCAACCCTATTGGAGATTATCTCTGGAGCTGGCATATTTGGATAAGCGACTACTCTGGAAAGCTCTATGATCTCTCCGAAGGTGAGGGTCTAAAAATTATGGATAGAAACTTAGGTGCAAGAAGCAACATAATTGGAGACCCCTCTACAATGGGGCTGCTCTACCAATGGGGTAGAAAAGATCCTTTTGTAAGCGGCAACTACACCTATTGGTTGGGGGGAGGTTCCAATACCTTTATCTCTACTACTATAGAGGGAACATGGAGTTCAAAGAGAATCCCCTACACAGTTGGGGGAACTGTAGGCTGGGCAGTTGGACACCCCACCTCTTTTATAAGAGGGGAAGATGATGAAGGGGGCTCAACCTATAATGGTTCAAACTGGTTAAAAAGTTCGAGTTCTACTCTTTGGTCACATACAGAGAAGACCCTTTTTGACCCTTGTCCTAAAGGGTTTAAGGTGGCCAATAATGGGGTAAATTCCAGTGCCTACTCTGCTATAAAAGAGGAGAATTTAAGAGCATATCCTACATCTTCTCCTCACGGTAGATTATATGGAACAGATTTATGGTTTCCTACAACAGGGTATTTAACAGGTGCAACCGGAGCTATTAATGGTGTTCGTACCAGATGTTATTTAGGGTCGGGGGGAACCTCAACATCTACCAACAACGACCCCGTTACAGGGCAAAAATCGCACTATGTTAGAACTCTCTCTTTTACTATTTCCGACCCCATCACCAACTACTATGCTAATGTTAGAAGATCTACGGCAATGGGTATGAGATGCATCGAGTGGCCAGAGGATATATAACTTTTATTAGATAGGAAGTCTCTCTTTTGTTGTTACATTTTAATAGGAATTTTTGGAATAATAGATAAATTATATAACTTTAAAGGAAATATTGATTGTTGTGCAATCGATTACGCAGATTGAAATGGATGTATGTAGAGCCTATTTTAAAATAGATGCTTTTAATTTTGTCCCGTTGGTGCAATCGATTGCTTAGCTTATTATACTTTTATATTCTATAATACTCTTTGTTATGAAAATAGAACCAACCTCTCTACACTTCTCTTATACCCCTCCCTCTTTTGAGGTTTTGGAGTTGGAATTTGAACAGAACATTTTGGGCGGAAGCGGCGACCTTCCCGAAGAGCTTGAAGGTATTGAGTGGCCTTAAACGATTAAATTAAATTATTATGAAAAATATATTAAAACCTTTTCTACTCTCTGCCGCAGTAGTGGGGCTCTCGCTCTTTTTTGGGTGCGACAAAGAGAGCACACTGTTAGGGGATGGGAACGCCCCCAGTGGCCGTACAATTACTGTAAATGTTGATATGCCCACCGATGGAGCTACAAAAGTGGCTCTTGCCGAAACCGAAAGTGGAAACATCTCCCTTAAGTGGAAAGAGGGCGACAAGCTAAGCTTTCTCTTTATAGTTGGTGAAGAAGTGTTTGATACTTTAGAAGATGTTCCTGTAACTCTTCCATCGGGGGGTAGTGGAAGGGCCTCTTTTGAGTTGAACATTCCAGAAGGGATAGAGGGCAATTTTACCCTTGGCTCTTTCTACAACG
>CAZEGL010000036.1:0-6503 GCA_964512295.1 uncultured Muribaculaceae bacterium | reverse complement strand
GCACCCCCTCATTGCTGCCACCCTCAAATTTTAGATTAAAAGAGAGCAGAAGTTCCCAACCGCACACCCTCGCCTCTTCGATTGAGGGCTCCAACACACACCTCCGCTCTCGGCATCTAAAATATTGTAAATAAAAAGAAAAGAGGAGTAGATTTAGATAAATCAACTACCCTTTTTACCACTATTTACAATAGCGTAATCTAAAATCAGCCGATATTTTTAAAATAAGAAAATAGTGAGGGGGCAAAATCTTTTATAATAGGGTAGAAGAGAGAGCTTTTAACTATCTCTTGAGGAATAAAAGGGTATATATTATCTAACGATGTTAAAAGAAAAATAATAATACTTAAAATTAATCCATATTTGACCACTCCAAAGAGCAGCCCCAAAATCTTATCTAACCACCCCAAAAGGGCAATTTGAAGCAATCGGGCAATAATTTTTCCCGCTAAGTTTATCCCAAAAAGTGTAGCAATGAAGAGTACTCCAAAAGCTACAATTTCAATTAACACCCCCTCGCTTTTAAACCACAACTTAAAAAGCGAAGCCAACGCCTCCGAAAAGTAGATAGCAACCCACACCCCTATAACCAATGCCAATAGGGCCGCTGCCTGCTTGGTAAAGCCTTTTATCAAGCCACCAATGAAGCCGGGAAGTAGAAAAACTAAAATAATGAGGTCTATGGCATTAGCAGAGAAGTGCATCCTCTTTTTTTTCAAAAATAGTGAATAATAGTATATTTGCAACTTAAATCCCCAAAATAAAGGAGCATAGAGAGTGATGAAATTTGCAGAGTATAAAAATTTAGACCTGGTTGATATAAATCTTTCAATTTTAGAGAGGTGGAAAAAAGAGGGGACATTTGAAAAAACCCTCTCAGAAAGGGAGGAGGCTCCCCAATTTATCTTTCATGAGGGGCCCCCATCTGCAAATGGAATGCCCGGTATTCACCATGTTATGGCGCGGGCCATCAAAGATACCTTTTGCCGCTATAAGAGCCAGAAAGGGTATAGGGTAGAGAGAAAGGCGGGGTGGGATACCCATGGCCTCCCTGTAGAGTTGAGTGTAGAGAAGAGCCTTGGGATTACTAAGGAGGATATTGGCACCAAACTAACGGTAGAGGAGTATAACAACGCCTGCCGAAGAGAGGTTATGAAATATACCGGCCAATGGGAGGAGCTCACCAATCTTATAGGCTATTGGGTAGATATGGAGGATCCCTATATTACTTACGATAATCGTTATATAGAGACATTGTGGTATCTACTTAAAAAGATATACGATAAAGGTCTCCTTTATAAAGGCTACACTATTCAGCCCTACTCTCCGGCTGCCGGTACCGGATTGAGCACACATGAGCTCAACCAGCCGGGCTGTTATCGCGATGTAAAAGATACCACTTGTGTGGTTCAGTTTGAGGTGATTGAGAATGAGAGATCGAATCCTCTATTTTTAAATAGCGGCCTCCCTCTAACTCTTTTGGCTTGGACTACCACCCCTTGGACCCTACCTTCAAATACAGCACTTTGTGTTGGCCCAACTATAGAATACCTTAGGGTACATTCCTTTAACCCCTATAGCGGAAAAGAGGCTCTCTATATTGTAGCTTCCAATCTGCTATCTGCCCATTTCAACCCATTGGGAGAAGAGCTCCCTATGGAGCAATACAGAGTTGGCGACAAGGTAGTACCTTACCGAATAGTGGGGGAGAGCCTTTCCGGTAAAGATTTAGAGGGTATCTCATATAGGCAGCTTATCCCCTGGATCAATCCCGGAGAGGGTGCCTTTAAGGTGCTCTCAGACTCTTTTGTAACCACCACAGATGGAACAGGAATTGTACATATCGCTCCAACCTTTGGTGCCGACGACCAAAAAGTTGCAGCAAAAAATGGGGTGCCACCCCTTGTGGTGATAGATAGTGCCGGCAATAGACAGGCTTTGGTAGATAGAAGTGGAAGACTCTACCCTATAGATAGTTTAGACTCCTCTTTTGTAGAAGAGAGTGTAGATCTTTCGCTCTACTCCCACTTTGCCGGCAGATTTGTAAAGAGTGAATATAGCCCTCTGGCAGAGAGAGAGAGTCAAGAGAGCTTAGATGTAGATCTTGCAGTGATGCTAAAAAAAGAGGGGAGTGCTTTTAAAATAGAGAGATATACCCACTCATATCCCCACTGTTGGAGAACAGACAAACCAATTCTCTACTACCCCTTAGACTCCTGGTTTATCAAGAGCACTGCAGTTCAACAGAGAATGATAGAGCTTAACCAAAAGATCAACTGGAAGCCCCCCTCTACCGGAAGCGGCCGTTTTGGCAAATGGTTGGAGAACCTTCAAGATTGGAACCTGTCGCGGAGCCGTTTTTGGGGAACTCCTCTCCCTATCTGGCGTAGCGAAGATGGAACAGAAGAGATATGTGTTGGCTCTGCACAAGAGCTTTACAATAGGTTGGAGGAGGCGGTTGCCGGAGGTGTAATGGAGAAAAACCCCCTTAAAGAGTGTGGCTTTCTCTTAGACGACCACTCTTTAGAGAATTATCAAAAGATAGATCTTCACCGTCCATTTGTAGATGAACTCTTTCTTATCTCTCCAACAGGAAAAAAGATGGTTCGCGAAAGCGATCTTATTGATGTTTGGTTCGATTCGGGCGCTATGCCCTTTGCTCAAGAGGGGCTCGAAAAGGTAGATACCCCTGCATTTGGCCGTACCGCCGATTTTATTGCCGAAGGGGTAGATCAAACTCGCGGCTGGTTCTTTACTCTACACGCTATAGCCACCATAGTAAAAGATGATATAGCATTTAAAAATGTGATATCTAACGGTTTGGTTTTAGATAAAGCGGGTAACAAGATGAGCAAGCGGTTGGGTAATGCTGTAGATCCCTTCAAAGTTCTGCAAGAGTATGGTGCAGATTCGCTCAGATGGTATATGTTAACCAATGCCCAACCGTGGGATAATCTTAAGTTCGATATTTCCGGTGTAGATGAGGTAAAGAGAAAGTTCTTTGGAACCCTATATAACACCTACTCCTTTTTTGCACTCTATGCCAATATAGATAAGTTTGACAATAGTGCACCTCAAATTGAGTTGAGTGAACGGCCCGAAATAGATCGCTGGATTTTATCGCTTCTCAATTCACTAATAGAGAAGGTAGATCACTCCTATGAAAATTGGGATGCCACCACCGCCGGTAGGGCTATTGCAGAGTTTGTAAACGACCATTTAAGCAATTGGTATGTACGATTAAACCGCAAACGCTTCTGGGGAGGGGAGAAGAATCACGACAAATTGAGTGCATACCAAACTCTCTATAGCTGTCTGGAACAGGTTGCAATTATTTCGGCACCAATTGCTCCCTTCTTTATGGAGCGTCTTTTCTTAGATCTGAACAGCGTAACATCGTCATACAATGTATGTAGTGTGCATCTTGTCTCTATCCCCAAAGTAGATAAGAGTGCAATAGATCTGGAGTTGGAAGAGAGAATGGCTTTGGCTCAGAGAGCTTCGTCGTTGGTTTTGGCTCTCCGCCGAAGAGTAAATATAAAGGTGCGGCAACCCCTCTCAAAGATGTTGATTCCCATAACTTCTACCCTTCAAAAGGAGCAGTTTGAAAAGATAAAGGAGTTGGTTCTCTCCGAAGTGAATGTAAAAGAGGTTGAGTATATAGAAGATACCAAAGGGTTGGTTACCAAAAAGATAAAACCCAATTTTAAGATATTGGGCAAGCGCTACGGAAAACAGATGAAAGAGATTGCAGCTAAGATAGCGCTCCTCACTCAAGAGGAGATAGCCTCAATCGAGAGTGGTACTCCCTTTGAACTTACTCTATCACAAGAGAATAAAGTAGAGATATTATTGGAAGATGTAGAGATTCTCTCCGAAGATATGCCCGGCTGGTTGGTAGCTACAGATGCACAGCTCACAGTTGCTTTAGATATTACAGTTACTCCAACTCTTCGTGCAGAGGGAACAGCAAGAGAGCTGATCAATAGAATTCAAAATCTTAGAAAAAATAGTGGATTTGAAGTGACCGACAAAATTGAGATAACGGTAGAGAGTACACCTCAAATAGAGGAGTCCATTGCCCTTTTTAGAGAGTATATTTGCAACCAGACACTTGCCCTCTCCTTAGAGAGTGTTGTAAACTTTAAAGGGGGAGTAGAGAGCGAGTGGGAGGAAGAGAGAATCAGAATTGAGATTAAAAGTGTAAAGCAATGAAAAGTAGAGAAGAGATAGAACAATTTATGACAAGTGCCATAGAGTTGGCAAAAGAGGGGGCTTCTATGGAGGGTGGGCCATTTGGTGCAATAGTTGTAAAAGAGGGTAAAATTATTGGTAGTGCATACAACTCTGTCACCACAGATAACGACCCAACTGCACATGCAGAGGTTAATGCAATTAGAGAGGCTTGCCAAACCATTGGAAGCTTCGATTTAAGCGGCTGCCTGCTCTACACCTCCTGTGAACCTTGCCCTATGTGTTTGGCTGCCACCTATTGGGCACGAATAGATAAAGTCTACTATGCTGCCTCAAGAGAAGATGCAGCCCGGGCAGGATTCAGCGATCAAGAGATATATGACCAAATTTCACTCCCAATTGAAGAGAGAACTCTTCCAATGGAGCGCCTACTCCACAAAGAGAGAGAAAAAGCTTTTCAGGTGTGGGATAAAAATAGCAATAAGGTAGAGTATTAGCTCTATATACATTTAATTATTAACTTTGAACTTTTAAATCTAATTGGTATGAAAGCGAAAGAGAGCAAGAGTACTCAGCCGGTAGAGAAGCTAAGATATAGCGACCAAGAGCTACAGGAGTTTAAAGAGCTTATTCTTCAGAAGTTAGAGGTTGCAACAGAGGAGTACCGTCAATTAAAATCGAGTGTTACCCATAGCGCAAGCAATGATACAGAAGATACCTCACCCACTTTTAAAGTTTTGGAAGATGGCGCTTCGGCCCTCTCCAAAGAGGAGGTTGGACAGCTGGCTCAGAGACAGTTTAAATTTATCCAAAACTTAGAGGCTGCCCTTATCCGTATTGAAAATAAAAGTTACGGTATTTGTCGCGATACCGGAAAACTTATTCCAAGGGAGCGTTTGTTGCTGGTTCCCCACGCTACCCTTTCTGTAGAGGCTAAAAACAGAAGAGATTAAACCAATGGCTCTATCACAGGGAAAAAAAGTAACCCTGCTGGTACTCTTAGTTGTACTGTTGGATCAGGCAGCCAAAATTTGGATTAAAACCCATATGGCAATTGGCCAATCGTACGATATTCTGGGCAACTGGTTCAAAATTTATTTTATTGAAAATAATGGAATGGCCTTTGGGATGCAGTTTGGCGGTCCTACGGGCAAAATTGTGCTAACTCTGCTTCGCCTTGTTCTTATAGGTCTAATAGCAGTATATCTTAGAAAATTAATCCAAAATAAAGCTCCTACTGGTGTTATTTACGGCATCACACTAATCTTAATAGGAGCTGTTGGCAATGTTATAGATTGCACCCTTTATGGCACTCTCTTTAGCGAATCGACCCACACCCAAGTGGCATCCCTATTTCCTGCTGGAGGGGGATACGCACCACTACTTCAAGGAAAAGTGGTAGATATGCTCTATTTCCCTCTTATAGAAACCACTCTTCCCAATTGGCTCCCCTTTTGGGGTGGCAACCACTTTATCTTCTTTAGACCAATCTTCAATATAGCCGACTCCTCTATAACAATAGGAGTTTTCTATCTCTTTCTCTTTCAACGAAAATATTTCGCACACTCATCATAGAGTAGAGTTCCAATTGGATTCTCCTACTTTAACTTCTCTATTAACTTCTGCCTCGAAAAATGGATACGACTCTTTACCGTACCCAAATGTAGCCCCAGCTCATCTGCTATCTCTTGATACTTATACCCCTTTACATGCATCTGAAAAGGGATCTTAAACTCATCCTCCAATGAGTTCACCACTTTAATTAGCTCTCTATATCCAATATCTGCCTCTGGCCCATAATCGGCAGGTTTATTGGAAATTACAAACTCATGCACATCTTCATTAAAGATCGATCGTCTTTTAACCCTTCTTCTATAGTCATTGATAAAGGTATTCTTCATTATAGTAAAGATCCAAGCTTTCAGGTTGGTCTCTTTGTTGAACTTATCTTGATATTTGAGAGCTTTGTAGAGTGTCTCCTGCACCAAATCTTTAGCATCGTCTCTATTTGCAGTAAGATTATAGGCGTAGCGTGATAGACCCTCTTCCAATTCCAAAATTTCTGTCTCAAAACTCTTACTATCCATATCACTCACCAATGACTACTAACCCCCAAAGATATCACTATCGTATAAAAGAGCAAATTTTCTCCCATATAATTTCACTCCCTTATTTGCCATAATAGAAATAATCTCTATATTTGCGCCCACTCAACGCACCATTATAGATTATAATAGTGCACCACACTGGAGAGGTGGCAGAGTGGTCGAATGCGGCGGTCTTGAAAACCGTTGAGGTGCAAGCCTCCG
>CAZEGL010000035.1:0-7255 GCA_964512295.1 uncultured Muribaculaceae bacterium | reverse complement strand
TTTCCAACTCAACCACCATCGCCTCATATTTCTTGTCGTCCAACTCGTCGGCAGCTTTTGTCTGTATCTCTACAGCTCTATCATAATAAGCAGCACCTAATGCAAAGTAGCCGAATAGATAGTTGGGGTCTGTCTCAAATGATTTGGAGTAGCAGGCAATCGATTTTTCGAAATTGCCCATATTCTTCCAGATATTTCCTTCGGCATAATAGAGCGAGGCATTATCGGGTTCATTTTGTTGAGCAGCTACGATCAACTCCAAAATTTTATTTGGATCGTCATTGGTATCAAGATAGGCGTTAATTAACGACACCAAAATACTCTGTGCAGAGGGATACTTTTGGAAGCCGGCATTTAGGACCACTTTTGCCATATTCATATCGGATTTGGCCTTGTATGACTCTGCCAAATAGGAGTATACATCGCCCGACTCGTCGTATCCATACTCAATAGAGAGGTTAAAAAACTCAATAGCACGATCAAAATCTTTGTTAAGATAGGCTGTCATACCTGTGTGGTAATAAAAGACAGTATCCACTTGATCTAAGAGGGGATTGGAACCAACTTTTAAGATCTTCTCGAAATATTGCGACGCATCTTTGTAGTTACGAAGAGTATAGGCAGCCATCGCTTCGGTGTTGTAACGATTTTTAACACCTTCGATATTTGCCTTCAACATCTCTTTTAAACGACCGCCACTATCTAAATCGACACTCTTTTGGAGAGCAGCGTAGGCGATATCCAAAAGGGGCTCGTCGAGTGCCGGCTCTACAACCTCCCACAATGCGAGTATCCCATTGGTGTCGTAATAGAGTTTCTTGTCGTCGTAGTAATCTACAATATAAGAATCCTCACCCAAATTAATTCTCTCGGATTTTATAATCCTCTCATCTTTTAATAGAACTTTAATCTCAATTTGAGATGCACCAATCCATAGAGTCTTTACAGGAGCGTCATAAAGTGCCATTGCCGCTTCTGCAAAACTGTTCCAAGTTTTTGCACTTGTGTTTCTCTTGGGATTTTCGGTTGCCAATTTAGCCTTTGTATAACTCCTTAGTGCTATAGCAACCTCCCTGTTTTGTGCCGTAAGATTTAAGGCAACAACTACAGAAATTAAAAAAATGAATAACTTTTTCATTGATATACTCTTATTAAATAATTCTCTTTTATTTAGATAAATTAAATATCGGTTGAATAATCCTCAAGGGGTTTTTCGTCACTCTTGTTGACAGGAAAAACAGCAGCTATACTGTCGCCCTCTCTAATATTTATCAATTTCACCCCTTGAGTTGCCCTTCCCAAAACACTTATATCCGATACAGCCATCCTAATAGTGGTTCCCGACTTTGTAATAATCATAAGATCGTTCTGGTCATTAACATCTTTAAGTGCTATCAGTTTCCCAGTTTTATCGGTAATATTAATGGTTTTCACCCCCTTGGCACCTCTATTGGTAAGTCTGTAATCTTCCACAAGCGATCTCTTACCATATCCGTTTTCACTAACAACCAAAATATCTCTATCGGGATAATTGCTACTTGTTGTATCAACACAAACCATACCAATCACCTCATCTTCTGAATCTATATTGATACCTATTACTCCGGCTCCGGTTCTTCCAATAGCTCTAACATCACTCTCTTGAAATCTGACACACTTCCCCTCTCTACCGGCTAAAAATATTTGGCTACTACCGTTTGTTAAGACAGCTTTAAAGAGTTTATCGTTCTCTCTTATAGTTATGGCATTTACTCCATTGGATCTGGGGCGGGAATAGGCCTCCAATTTTGTTTTTTTGACTATCCCCCGTTTGGTTGCCAAAACAATATAGTTATTCTCTATATAGTCGCTATCGGTTAAATTGTTGATATTGATATAGGCACAAACTCTATCGTCCTGCTGAATATTGAGAACATTTTGAATTGCTCTGCCACGAGAGGCTTTTGCCCCTTCCGGTATATCATAAACTTTAAGCCAGTAGCACTTTCCATTTTGGGTAAAGAAGAGCATTGTGCTGTGCATGTTGGCCACATAAATGTGCTCAATAAAATCTTCCATTCGAGTGGTTCCCCCTTTGGCGCCAACACCTCCTCTATTTTGAGTTCTAAATTCAATCAGAGGAGTTCTCTTTATATAGCCCAAATTTGAGATTGTGATAACCACATCTTCGTTGGGGTAAAAATCTTCGGGATTAAACTCTTCGGCAGAAGGTTCAATCACAGTACGGCGCGTGTCGCCAAAGCGCTCTTTAAGATCTATCAGCTCACTCTTTATCTCCTCCATCTGAAGAACTTCACTTGCCAACAGTTCAGAGAGGCGAGCTATTAGGCTTATCAGCTGTTCATACTCTCCCTGTAACTTCTCTCTCTCCAATCCAGTCAACTGCCTTAGCCTCATATCTACAATGGCAGTAGCTTGTGCCTCTGAAAAGCCAAATCTCTCCATAAGGCCTTGCCGCGCCTCCTCTACCCTCTTAGATCCCCTAATAATTGCAATAATTTCATCTATGTGATCCAATGCTGTAAGGAGTGCCTCTACAATATGAGCTCTCTGTTGAGCCTGTTCCAAGTCGAACTGTGCCCTTCTAACCACCACTTCATGTCTATGTCGTACAAAGAATTTTATAATTCTCTTAAGATTTAGAAGTCGTGGGCGACCATCTACCAATGCAATATTATTTACCGAAAAACTACTCTGTAGAGGAGTCATCTTAAAAAGAGTGTTGAGAACAACATTGGCCACCGCACCCATCTTAAGCTTAATCACAATCCTCATTCCATTTCTATCGCTTTCGTCGTTTACATAGGTAATTCCATCTATCCTCTTAGACTCTACCAACTCTGCTATCTTCTCAATAAGCTCCCGTTTATTTACCAAGTAGGGCACTTCGCTCACAACAATAGTTTCACGACCACTGTCGCTCACTTCAATATCGGTTTTTGCCCTAATGACAACTCTCCCTCTACCCGTCTCAAATGCATCTTTTATTCCCTGTAAACCTAAAATAATGCCTCCGGTTGGAAAATCGGGTCCCTTGATATACTCCATCAACCCCTCGCTATCTATATCGTTGTCGTCTATATAGGCACATATGGCATCTACCGATTCGGAAAGATTGTGGGGAGCCATATTGGTTGCCATCCCCACAGCAATACCCGATGCTCCGTTTAGAAGGAGTGTTGGCACCTTGGAGGGCATTACCGTAGGCTCTTGCAGCGAGTCGTCGAAATTGGGTTTAAAATCTACCGTATTTTTATTTAAATCTAAGAGAATCTCTTCGGTAAGCTTTCTAAAACGGGCTTCTGTATAACGCATAGCGGCAGCCGAATCACCATCAATAGAGCCATAGTTGCCTTGGCCATCTACCAACATATAGCGTAAACTCCACTCTTGGGCCATACGCACCATCGCTTCATATACACTCGAGTCGCCATGTGGATGATATTTCCCCAATACCTCTCCAACAATACGGGCCGATTTTTTATAGGCACTACCTGCAGTAAGGCCCAACTCATGCATACCGTATAGAACTCTCCTATGGACAGGTTTAAGTCCATCTCTAACATCGGGGAGCGCCCTTGAGACAATTACCGACATAGAGTAGTCGATATAGGCACTCTTCATCTCATCTTCGATGTTAATTTTAATTACTCTCCCACTATTATTGTTATCTTCAATCATCGTCTATTTACAAAGGATTAATGGTCATAAACAAGAGGTAAAAGTAAGAAGAAATTCACTATTGAACAAATAGAAATTATCTTTGTATATTTGATATATAGAGTAAGAAAAATATAACCCCATTTATGAATAACCGATACCCGCAACTTTCCGAACAGCTCAATGAGATTTTAGAGCTTGCCAAAGAGGTGGCAAGCCGACTTGGAAGTTACACGATTGGGCCAGACCATATAACTTTAGCACTCATCCGTCATAAAAACAACTCCGCTTTCGATTTTCTAATTCAGCTGGGCATTTCAGAGGGAGCGCTCAAGAGTATGTTGGAGCAGTTTATTAAGGTGGGAAATATTATTCCATTTGATGAGTGGAATAAAATATCACTCTCAAAAGAGAGTGAAAATGTGATAAAAGTCTCTTTTTTAGAGGCACGAACTCTTAGGAGAGCTTCCCCCGATCCACTTTCGTTACTACTTGCCATTATACACTCCGAAAAATCATTCCTCTCTACTATCCTTAGTAAAGAGTACGGAATAGATTCCATAAAGGTTGAAGAGCGTCTAATAGAGACCAATAAAGGAAAAGAGAGTATTGAAGAGGGCTCTCCTATAGGCGAAGAGCGAGAGGGTGAAGCCTCTCCCGTTAAATCGAGACTATTTAAAGATGGAGTTGTTCGAAAGCAAAATTCTATGATAGAGAGTTTTGGTCGCGACCTTACCAAGTTGGCGGCAGAAAAAAAACTCGATCCTGTTATAGGGAGAGAGATGGAGATAGAGAGAGTTGCCCAAGTTTTAGGTAGAAGAAAGAAGAGCAATCCTGTACTTATAGGAGAGTCTGGTGTTGGAAAATCGGCTATAGTGGAAGGTTTGGCCAATCGTATAGTAAACAGGCAGGTTTCCCCCACCCTACTAAATAAGCGTATTGTCTCCTTAGATATGGGAGCTGTGGTGGCTGGAACAAAATATAGGGGAGAGTTTGAAGAGAGGATTAAAAATATTTTGGCAGAGTTGTCACAAAATAGAGATATTATTCTCTTTATAGATGAGTTACATATTTTGGTTGGTGCAGGTAGCTCTTCGGGATCGATGGATGCAGCAAATATGCTAAAGCCGGCACTCTCACGGGGAGAGATACAGTGTATAGGAACTACAACCTTAGATGAGTATAGAGAGCATATAGAGAAAGATGGCGCTTTAGAGAGGCGGTTCCAAAAAATTATGGTAGAACCCTCTACTAAAGAGGAGACTCTCAATATCCTAAATCAAATTAAAGATAAATATGAAGAGCACCATAATGTCCAATATAGCCCTCAAGCTATTTTGGCTTGTGTAAATTTAGCCGATAGATATATTACAGATAGAGCCTTCCCCGATAAAGCTATAGATATAATGGATGAGGCAGGTTCTAGAGCGCGCCTTAGCTCCATAGAGTACCCAAACGACATTTCACACTTGGAGTCGGGTTTAGACCAAATTAAAGATAGAAAGAGGGAGATTGTCACTTTGAATCAATTTGAAAAGGCGGCCAAATTATACAACAATGCTAGAGTAAAAGAGGAGGAGTTGGGTAGAGTGAAAGAGGAGTGGCAGAATGAGCTGCAGAGGGTTAAAACAGAAGTTTCGGAGAGTGATATAGCCCAAGTACTCTCTATGATGACCAATATTCCGGTAACCCGGCTTGCTAAGAGTGAAAGCGAGAAGCTCAGAGAGATGTCTACAATCTTAAAGAGAGAGGTTATAGGTCAAGATAGTGCTGTAGAGGTTGTAGTAAAATCTATTCAACGAAACAGAGTAGGACTTAAAGATCCCACCAAGCCCATTGGAACATTTCTCTTTTTGGGGCCTACCGGTGTTGGGAAGACACATTTGGCAAAAATTTTAGCCAACTATCTTTTTGAATCACCGGAGAATTTGATTCGAATAGATATGAGTGAATATATGGAAAAGTTCTCACTCTCAAGACTTATTGGAGCTCCTCCCGGTTATGTTGGATATGACCAAGGGGGAGAGCTGAGTGAAAGTGTTAGGAGAAAGCCCTACTCTGTTGTACTACTTGATGAGATAGAGAAAGCGCATCCCGATATTTACAATATTTTACTTCAAATCTTAGATGAGGGAAGATTGACAGATAGTTCCGGACGCCATATAGATTTTAGAAATACAATTTTAATTCTAACATCCAATATAGGTAGCAGAGATTTATCTCAATTGGGCAGTGGGGTAGGTTACCCCAATATAAGTAAAGAGAAGAGTTCATACAATGCTCAAAGTATTGTAAAAAAGGCTCTTAAAAAGAGTTTTTCTCCTGAATTTTTAAATCGTTTAGATGAGTCTATTATATTTACCCCTCTCACCCAAGAGGATATAGAGGCTATAGTTGAGATAGAGATAGAGAAAGTGATAAAAAGAGTAGAGGTAGAGGGGTATCGCCTAATTTTGGGTGAGAGTGCAAAAAGCATTATAGCCACACAAGGATGGGATCGTGCTAATGGGGCAAGGGCATTAAAGAGAACTATTCAGCAGTTGGTAGAGAATCTCATTACCGAATCTATTATAGAGGGAGTTATTGAACCGGGAGAGAGCTTTAGATTAGAGCCTGCCGGCAACGGTAGCAGCTTAAAGGTTGTAAAGCTCCAAGAGGAACTTGTAGTTTCCTAAATTCTTACTCTTTACCCCGCTCTCCAATATCAACTTAGGGTTGCCACTTCGTGAGAGAAGTAGAGCCCGCTTAAACGGATAGCGTTTTAAGCTCTTTTTCTCAATCCAAAACTCTACAGGTGGTGTTATACCAACCTGCCTAAACCCAAGTTTTTTATAGGAGTCTCCCCTACTCCACTCACGACAGGCATAACTCATAATCTCGCAGGGGTTAACCTCTCTAATAAAGTGGGAGAGTAGTTTACCCATTCCCCCAACCACCCTACTACTACCTAAGGAGGCATACCGCACCCACTCAAATGAGTTTATCCGCCTACCTCCCCTAACCATCTCCCTTGAAGAGGAGAAAGAGGCAGCAGCTGCCACCTCACCTTTGTAGTAGAGTGCATAGTGATATTTTGACCTTGCATATCCAAGCAGATGATTCGCTTCAAAGAACTCTTTAGCTACCAAACTCCCAATCTTTTTTATTGAGCACTCTCTGGCCCCAATCTTCTCACCCCTACCAAGGCGTGCAAGGAGGCTATTTTTAACAATTTTCCCCTTATTGAACCAGAGATCTTGATGGAGAACAATAAACTCTATTTCATTTGAGTACTCATCTTTACTCTCAAGTAGAGCTGTAGGGTAGAGAGCCAAGTTATATTTTTCAAACAAAAGGATGCCATCTCTCTCTAATGGAGATAGATTATTCTCCTTAAAAAAGAGTCTCAACTCTTCATTAAATCGCTTATTAGAAAACTCTTCCATAGAGATAAAGATAATAGACTATAGATAAGGGTAAAAGTAACTCTACTTTTTTTTACTCCCAAATTTGGAAAAATAGTATTGTTACCATATATTTGCACTCCGAAACGGCGATTCAGTAGCTCAGTAGGTAGAGCACAACACTTTTAATGTTGGGGTCCTGGGTTCGAGCC
>CAZEGL010000034.1:0-9961 GCA_964512295.1 uncultured Muribaculaceae bacterium | reverse complement strand
CCTTCCTCAAGCTTTTGCTATTATGAAGTCAACCGCCCGCCGCTTTAAAGAGAGTAGCACCATAGAGGTAGAGGCTACCCTTTACGATAGGGAGTTGGCAGCTTCCCACCAATTTATTTCAATAGAGGGTAACAAGGCTGTATGGAGCAACAGTTGGATAGCCGGCGGCAATCCTATAGTGTGGGATATGGTACACTACGATGTTCAGCTTATTGGGGGTGTCGCTTTGCATCAAGGGAAAATTGCAGAGATGGCTACCGGCGAGGGGAAAACTTTAGTAGCTACACTCCCTGTCTTTTTAAATGCTTTAGCAGGTAAAGGGGTTCATGTGGTAACTGTAAACGACTATCTCTCTAAAAGGGACTCGGAGTGGATGGGGCCCCTCTACCAATTTCATGGATTAAAGGTAGATTGTTTAGATAAACACCAACCCAACTCAGAGGGTAGGAGAAATGCCTACTTGGCAGATGTTACCTTTGGTACCAACAACGAGTTTGGCTTTGACTATCTAAGAGACAATATGGCTATCAATCCCGAAGATTTAGTGCAACGCAAACACCACTTTGCTATAGTAGATGAGGTCGATTCGGTATTGATAGATGATGCAAGAACCCCTCTAATAATTTCGGGCCCTGTACCCCGCGGTGAAGAGCAGCAGTTTGGAGAGTATAAGGCGATTGTAGAGCGGCTTTATAGTGCTCAAAGGAACCTTGTAAACCAAACATTAAATGAGGCTAAGGCTAAACTGAAAGAGAGTGACGAAGCGGAAGGGGGAAAGCTACTTTTAAGGGCACACAAAGGGCTTCCCCGCTACAACCCTCTAATTAAATATTTAAGCGAAGCGGGTAGCAAACTTGTTCTTCAGAAGAGTGAAAATTTCTATATGCAGGATAACAGTAAGCAGATGCCTACTGTTACCGACCCTCTCTATTTTGTAATAGATGAGAAGCAGCGATCAGTAGATCTTACCGATAAAGGGCATGAACTTATTGCACAAGGGGTGAGCGACTCTAAATTTTTTATTCTCCCCGACATTGGAACAGAGCTATCAGAGATTGAGAAGAGCGATCTCTCTGCAAAAGAGAAGATGGAGAGGCGCGATGCGCTCCTTAGCGACTATGCAATAAAAAGCGAGAGGGTACATACAGTAAATCAGTTACTTAAAGCATACACTATGTTTGAAAAAGATGTGGAGTATGTTGTTATGGATAATAAAGTAAAGATAGTTGACGAGCAGACAGGTAGAATTTTGGAAGGGCGCCGCTATTCAGATGGTCTCCACCAAGCTATTGAGGCTAAAGAGTCTGTTAAGGTTGAAGCTGCCACCCAAACATTTGCAACAATCACTCTGCAAAACTACTTTAGAATGTACCATAAACTTGCAGGTATGACAGGTACTGCAGAAACCGAAGCGGGTGAGTTTTGGTCTATCTACAAGTTGGATGTGGTTGTTATTCCCACCAATCGCCCTGTGGTTAGAGAAGATAAACAGGATCTAATCTACAAGACCAAGCGGGAGAAGTACAATGCAGTTATAGACGAAATTACAACTCTTACTAAAGGGGGCAGGCCTGTATTGGTAGGTACCACCTCTGTAGAGGTTTCGGAACTCTTGAGCAGAACTTTAAAAATTAGAGGCATCAGGCATAATGTTCTCAATGCCAAGCAGCACGCCAAAGAGGCCGATATTGTAGCCGAAGCGGGTAGGGGAGGAGCAGTTACAATAGCAACCAATATGGCTGGAAGGGGTACCGATATTAAACTTAGAGAGGGGGTAAAAGAGGCTGGAGGATTGGCAATTATAGGTACTGAACGGCACGACTCCCGAAGGGTAGATAGGCAGCTCAGAGGTAGGGCGGGGCGTCAAGGCGACCCGGGCTCCTCAAGCTTCTATGTCTCTTTAGAGGATGACCTTATGAGACTCTTTGGTTCCGAACGAATTGCCGGTTTGGTAGATAGGATGGGTATGCAGGAGGGTGAGGTGCTCCAACACTCAATGCTCTCTAAATCTATAGAGAGGGCGCAGAGAAAAGTAGAGGAGAATAACTTTGGTATAAGGAAGAGGCTCTTGGAGTACGACGATGTTATGAACTCCCAAAGAGAGGTTATATACACCCGTAGAAGAAACGCTCTTCACGGCGAAAGGATAGATGTAGATATCTCCAATATGATGGGAGATTTTGTTGATCTCTTGGTAGAGAAGAGTGTGGGTCTAACCGACTACGACACTTTTACCTTTGAGGTAATTAGAGAACTCTCTATGGAACCGGGAGTAACCAAAGAGCAGTTTGAAGGGGGTGAAAGTAGTGAAATCTCTTCTACCCTTTTAAAAAATATTCAGCAGCAACACAAACGGAAAATTGAAGAGGTGGTTAGGCAGGCTTGGCCGGTGATTAAGCAGGTTTATGAGACTCAGAGTGCCACATATGAAAATATTGCAATACCTATTACAGACGGCACCAAGGTGCTTCAAATTTTGGTCAATTTAAAGAGGGCTTACGAGAGTGAAGGGGCCGAAATAGCAAGGGCAATCAATAAGAGTGTCACCCTATTGATGATTGATGAACATTGGAAGGAGCATCTTAGAGAGATGGACGACTTAAAGCAGTCGGTTCAAACGGCCACCTATGAGCAGAAAGATCCTCTTCTTATCTATAAATTTGAGAGCTTTAAGCTATTTCAAACAATGTTGGGTAAGGTGGGAAGCGATGTGTTGGGCTTTCTGTTAAAGGTACAACTCCCCTTTAGAGAGAATCAAGCCCCTACTGCCGGCTTTAGGCAAGGCGAACGGAGAAAAGCAGACCTCTCCAATATGCGCACCTCCCGTAGCGATCTGGTAACCTCTTCGGGGGAGCCTAAGAGCCAAGCGCCCGTTAGGGTAGAAAAGAGGGTTGGTAGAAATGAACTCTGCCCATGTGGAAGTGGTAAAAAATATAAGAACTGTCACGGTTTAGAGGGATAAAACTCTTTAAAGAGTGATTTAACTATTTAATTTTGAGCTTATATGTATGATCTTTTGGTAATCGGTTCAGGACCGGGAGGATATGTAGCTGCTATTAGGGCTACTCAATTGGGTTTAAAAACAGTTGTAGTTGAGCGGGAGGAGCTGGGTGGAATCTGCCTCAATTGGGGGTGCATTCCCACCAAGGCGCTACTCAAAAGTGCACAAATTTTTCAAAGCTTTAAAAAGAGTGAGAGCTACGGAATAGAGATAGCTATTGAGCCAGTAGCTCAATTGGATAAAGTTGTAGGACGCAGTAGAGAGATCTCTAAGGGAATGAGTAGGGGGATAGAGTATCTCTTTAAGAAGGGTGGAGTAGAGTTGGTAAAGGGGAGTGCTAAAATTATCTCAAAAGGGGTGGTTGAGGTGAGAGGAGATGATGGGAGCAGCACCACCATTGAGTCTAAAAATATTATAATAGCTACCGGTGCAAGAGCCAACTCTTTACCATTTGCTCCTATAGATGGAGAGAAGATAATCTCTTATCGCCAAGCGTTGGTACCCCAAACTCTTCCCGCTTCAATAGCGGTGATAGGATCTGGGGCAATTGGGAGCGAACTGGCCTATTTTTACAGGGCAATGGGCTCTGAGGTTACTCTAATAGAGTATCTTCCCAATATTGTTCCACTTGAAGATAGTGAAGTCTCTGCAACACTCTCCCGGTCATTTAGAAAGCTGGGAATGAAAGTTCTAACTTCGGCTAAAGTGACTCAAATTGAGAGCACCAACGATGGTTGCAAACTATTAGTAGAGACTAAAAAGGGAGAGGTAGAGATAGAGGTAGAGAGAGTGCTTTCGGCTGTAGGTGTGGTTCCCAACATAGAGAATTTGGGTTTAGAGGAGGTTGGAGTGGAGTTGGAGAGAGGAAGAGTTAAGGTAAATCAAAATTTTGCCACCTCTGTTAAAGGGATTTATGCCATAGGAGATGTTATTGCTACTCCGGCATTAGCCCATGTCGCTTCGGCCGAAGCTATAAAATGTGTAGAAGCTATAGCGGGGCTGCCTGTATTACCAATCGATTACGGAAATATCCCCTCCTGTATCTATACAACTCCAGAGATAGCATCGGTGGGGGCAACCGAAGCGCAGCTGAAAGAGAGTGGAGTGGAGTATAAGGTGGGCAAATTCCCCTTTACAGCATCGGGCAAGGCCACTACAAGTGGCGAAAGAGAGGGGTTTGCTAAACTCCTAATAGACCCGGTAACCGACCGGCTCTTAGGTGCCCACCTGATTGGCGATGGAGTAACAGAGATCATTTCAGGTATAGTTACTGCACGCACCCTGCAGGCAAAAAGCGAAGATATTATAGAATCTATTCACCCTCACCCTACTATGAGTGAGGCCATTATGGAAGCAGCTGCTGCAGCAGGCAATAAAGTTATTCACCTTTAAGATATTTAAACAATGTCAAAAAAAGTGGTTACCTCCCAAATTAATGAGGTCAATAGAATCTCTTCTGGGACACAGTATTGGGGAGAGATGATTTCAAATACAGACATTAGAATAGATGGTTATTTCGAAGGCAAAATTGTAACAGAGGGGAAGTTGGTAGTGGGTGAAACAGCCAAAGTGATTGGTGTTGCTATTGCCGACACTTGTGAAATGTGGGGTGAATTTAAGGGTGAACTTATGGTGAACAACTACTTTGGATTACACCAATCGGGGCTCTTCAATGGCAATGTGGCGTGTCAAAAAATCTTTATAGATGAGGGTGGAAACTACAGTGGTAGCTGTAGAATTATCTCTGAAGGGGAGTTTGAGAAGAGAATAAAAGAGGAGAGTATTCCCAAAAATAAAGGCTCCCAATAATCGATTATATCTCCTCCCTTATAGAGTAGTTGTTTCTATCTGTACTGCTTCTACTTATAAGTTCTGCTAAAAAACCTGCAAGAAAGAGTTGCACTCCAATAATAAGTGCAACTAAAGAGATATAGAAAAGGGGTTGGTCGGTTACGGCACGATAGCCCAACCCTTTTGCTTGAGTTACTATCTTCTCTATCATAAGATATAGAGCGGTAGAGCCTCCTAAAATAAAGGTGAGGGTGCCTGCCAGTCCAAAGAGGTGCATTGGCCGTTTTCCAAATTTAGAGAGAAACCAGAGCGAAAGTAGATCTAAATAGCCATTTACAAATCTACTAATCCCAAATTTGCTCTTTCCATATTTCCTGGGATTGTGTTTTACAACCCTCTCTCCTATTTTGCCGTACCCTGCATTTTTACTTAGGTATGGAATGTAGCGATGCATCTCTCCATAAAGCTCTATGCTCTTTATAACCTCTTTGCGATACCCTTTTAAACCGCAATTCATATCGTGAAGCTTAATTCCGGTTACAAAACTGGCAAAAGAGTTATATATCTTTGAGGGGATCCTCTTTGAAAAAAGATTGTCATATCTCTTTTTTTTCCATCCCGATACAACATCCCACCCCTCCTCTTTTACCATTTGGTATATTGGCACTATCTCTTGGGGGCTATCTTGAAGGTCGGCATCCATAGTGATTACCACTTCACCCTCTGCCAATTTAAATCCCTGATAGAGAGCAGCCGATTTACCATAATTTCTGGAGAAGCGTACCCCCCGGATTGGGTAGCTTTCCGAAAGCTCCTTTATTACTCCCCACGAGTTGTCGCTACTGCCGTCGTCAATAAAGATAAGTTGCCACTTGAGAGAACTCTCTTTTAACTCTCTTTCAACCTCTTGAGAGAGCTCTGGTAGAGACTCCTCTTCATTATAAAGTGGGATTACTATAGTGAGGTCCATTACTGCTGCTCCTCCATTTGGTCAAAAAGAGATCTCTCTCTCTTGGTATAGTTGGCTATTATAGAGGAGGCTATTATGCCCAAAATCCAGTAGAAGAAGAAGCTGACAAATATAGTTATTGAGGGAAGATTGGGAATTATTGCCTCTATATTGGCAACAACATCCGGGTTACTCTGCTCCATCAGCTCCATAGCTTCCGAAAGTTGATCTTCAAAAGCTGTAGGGTGTATTATAAAGAGAGAAAAGGCTTGATATAATGAACAGAGAAGAGATGAGATGAGAGTGATGGCCATTCCGCTTTTAACCCCATCTTTATAGGTGAATTGCTCGCTCTCTTTAGAGCTCTCTTTAATAAAATAGTAGAGAAGCCAAATGGATCCGATAAATTTTATTAACCATAACAGAGCATTAATCCCAACTCCAACAGTTCCAATTTTTGTAATCTCAAACTCAGTTTGAACAACCATTATTAAAATTGAGAGAAGGGCAAGCTGTAATGCGTAAACTACTCTACTCTTATTCATAATTTAACCTCTTCCAATTGATCATTTAAATTTTCTAAATTAGAGAAAATTCAACTTAGATACAAAATTAGATTATTTTATAAAAAAGATATATTTTTGAAGTTTATTGTCGATAATAATAGATATGATTAAGATAACATTGCCGGACGGCTCCCATAGAGAGTATCCAAAAGGGGTTACACCATTAGAGATAGCACACTCTATAAGCTCTAAGTTGGCCAAAGAGGTTTTGGCGGCATCTGTAAACTCACAAGTAGTTGAACTCAATAGAGCTATTTTAACCGATGCTTCGGTGGAACTTCACAAATGGGACTCCCCTCAGGGCCAAAGTACCTTTTGGCACTCCTCTTCACACCTAATGGCAGAGGCGTTGGAGCTTCTATTTCCCGGAATAAAATTTGGGATAGGGCCCTCAATTGAAAATGGTTTCTACTACGATGTAGACCCTCAGGGGAGACAGATAGTAGAGAGCGACCTCCCCACTATTGAGCAGAAGATGTTGGAGCTTGCCAAAGAGAATCAATCTTTTGTAAGAGAGGAGATTAGTAAAAAAGATGCATTGGAACGATATAGAGAGAAGGGAGATCAGTACAAATGTGAGTTGATAGGAGATTTGGAGGATGGAACAATATCATTCTACACCAACGGCTCTTTTACAGACCTTTGTCGCGGCCCCCACTTGGTAGATACCTCTGTTATTAAAGCGGTAAAACTCACCTCTATAGCGGGTGCATACTGGCGTGGCAACGAGAATAACAAGATGCTCACCCGTATCTATGGTATAACTTTCCCTAAAAAAAGTCTCTTAGAGGACTATTTGGCAATGGTAGAGGAGGCAAAAAAGAGAGATCATAGAAAGTTGGGGAGAGAGTTGGAGCTCTTTACCTTCTCTCAAAAAGTGGGACAGGGGCTCCCTATGTGGCTCCCTAAAGGAGCTCTACTAAGAGAGAGATTGGAAAATTTTCTAAAGAGGGTACAGAAAGAGCACGGGTACCAACCTGTAATCACTCCACATATTGGCCAGAAGGAGCTCTATGTTACCTCTGGACACTTTGAGAAATATGGAAAAGACTCTTTTCAACCCATAGAGACACCCAATGAGGGAGAGGTTTTTCTATTGAAACCAATGAATTGCCCACACCACTGTGAAATATATAAAAGCAAACCCCACTCCTATAGAGATCTTCCAGTAAGATATGCAGAATTTGGAACTGTCTATCGTTATGAACAGAGTGGCGAATTACATGGTCTTACCCGTGTTAGAGGCTTTACACAAGACGATGCCCATATCTTTTGTCGTCCCGATCAGCTTAAAGAGGAGTTTGTAAAGGTGATAGATATAGTGCTCTATATCTTTAAAAAACTGAAATTTGAGGATTATACAGTTCAAATATCCCTACGCGACCCCAACGACCACAGTAAATATATTGGCTCCAACGAAAATTGGGAGAGGGCAGAGAGTGCTATACTTGATGCCGTTAAAGATAGAGATTTAGAAACTGTTGTAGAGTTGGGAGAGGCTGCCTTCTATGGTCCCAAATTAGATTTTATGGTAAAAGATGCCTTAGGTAGAAAATGGCAGTTGGGAACCATACAGGTAGATTATAATCTCCCCGAACGATTCGAATTGGAATATATTGGAAGTGACGATAAGCGCTATAGGCCGGTTATGATACATCGTGCCCCATTTGGCTCTATGGAACGCTTTATAGCTGTATTAATTGAGCATACAGCCGGTAAATTCCCCCTTTGGCTTGCACCAGAGCAAGTTATGGTACTTCCTATAAGTGAGAAATTTGAAGAATATGCAAAAAAAGTTGTAAATCTGCTCAATAATAGCGATATTCGCGCCTCTATAGATAGTCGTAACGAGAGAATTGGCAAAAAGGTGAGGGAGAGCGAGTTGAAAAAAATACCTTTTACTGTAGTGGTAGGTGAGCGGGAGGAGAGCGAAGAGAGTCTCTCTATTAGGGAGCATACAGTTGGAGATATTGGAACTATGGGTATAGATCAATTCATTACGATGATCAATAGAAAAGTTAAAGAAGAGATTATCAATTAAAATTTTATAGGAGGAAAGAGCTTATTAAGAAATCTTTTACATCTCGTCCCTCTCATTATGGGGGAGCAAGAGGGCGCTCATCGGGCTTTCAAATAAATCGTAGATTGCCATATAGTGCCAAAAGAGGTGATGAACCTCGGGTAAATAGAGAGATAGACTCTCCAGAGGTTAGAGTTGTTGGAGACAACATTGAATCTCCAGGGGTTTACTCTATTTCGGAGGCTTTGAAAATTGCCGACTCTTTAGAGTTGGATTTGGTAGAGATTTCACCAAATGCCACTCCACCGGTATGTAGAGTGGTCGATTACCAAAAGTATATTTATCAACAACGAAAAAGGGCTAAAGAGCAAAAGGCCAATACCCAAAAGATTGTAATTAAGGAGATCCGTTTTGGCCCAAATACCGACGAGCACGACTTCCAATTTAAGCTCAAACATGCAAAAGCATTTTTAGAAGAGGGCTCAAAAGTTAAAGCATTTGTCTTCTTTAAAGGGCGTTCAATTCTCTTTGCCGACAAGGGTGAGCAACTTCTCTTAAGATTTGCCTATGAGTTGGACGAGTGGGGAAAGGCTGAGCAGATGCCCAAGTTGGAAGGCAAGCGGATGATTATGATGCTCTCTCCAAATAAGAAAAAATAAAACTACTTAATAACTAATTAATAAGATGCCAAAAATCAAAACCAATTCCGGTGCAAAAAAGCGCTTTCAATTGACCGGAACGGGTAAAGTTAAGAGAAAGCACGCCTATAAGAGCCACATTCTCACCAAAAAAACCACAAAGCAGAAGAGAAATCTAACCAAAACCGGTTTAGTCTCTCCTGCAGATGAGAAGAGAATAAAAGCTCTATTGGTTAAATAGTTTAATTATTTATAACTGAATAACGAGCAGAAAAGTTTCTCATATTTAGAGAACGCTCCTATTCTTAAAATCAATTTGTAAAGTATGCCAAGATCGGTAAATTCGGTAGCATCAAGAGCACGCCGAAAAAAAATTTTAAAACTAACGCGCGGGAACTATCTCTCCCGTGCAAATGTGTGGACAGTTGCTAAAAACACCTATGAGAAGGGGTTAACTTACGCCTACCGCGATCGAAAAAACAAGAAGCGCACCTTTAGAGCGCTTTGGATACAGAGAATCAATGCAGCTGTAAGGGTACACGGAATGACCTACTCCCAATTTATGGGAAAATTGGCCAAGAGCGATATTGCTCTAAACCGTAAGGTTCTTGCAGATTTGGCAATGAATAATCCCCAAGCATTTGAAGCTGTAGTAAAATCATTACAATAGAGTATCTCTTTTGAATAGGGTTCTAAAAATAGTTCGCAACAGGTGGAGTCGTCTGACATTTTGGTCTCTTCTCTACCTGTTGTGGGTTATATGGTTTGGGAATTGGTTTTTCCTTTTGGGATTGGCTATAATATTTGATCTTTTTATAACTCGAAAGGTTAGATGGGCTTTTTGGAAGAGGAGAAAAGAGGTTGGTGGAAAGAGAAATATATGGGTAGAGTGGATAGATGCAATTATATTTGCTCTTATAGTCTCTTCTTTCATTAAAATTTTCTTTTTTGAAGCCTATATGATACCCACCTCCTCTATGGAGGGGCGCCTCTTAA
>CAZEGL010000033.1:0-11114 GCA_964512295.1 uncultured Muribaculaceae bacterium | reverse complement strand
TAAAACATTTGACGCTCAGGGGAATCATCCCACTTTTTTAGCAAACTATAAGGGTGTCGAATATTTTGTAAGGGTAGAAGATGGCCCTGAAGGGGATGAATATATGGAGGTGGAGTCTAAAGTGATGGAGAGCGTGCGTCTGTTAGGGGTACCAACTCCTATTGTCTATGCAGTCGATGCCTCAAGAAAAAGCCATCCGTTTGCCTGGCAACTTTTAGAGATGATTCCCTACCTGGATCTAAATCAACTTTATAAGAGAGGTGAACTAGAAACAGTGACCATAATGAGAGAGCTGGGACGATATATAGCTAAATGGCAAAGTTTCACCTCCTCCGGTTTTGGATTTTTTAACAGCGATACGCTTAGAGAGGAGAGGAGGTTGGTTGGAATGGTTCCTTCTTATAGAGATTATTATATGCTCAATTTAGATAAACATCTCCATTATTTGGTAGATAATGGATTTTTTGATAAAGAGGTGGTTGCTAAAATAGTATCTATAGTTAGAGAGAATGAAGAGTTGCTAAACTTGGAAGAGGGGGTTTTGGTTCATAAAGATATTGCTCTATGGAATGTTCTTGGCCACTCCTTTACCATCCACTCTATTATAGATTGGGATGATACCATTTTAGGGGATCCAACCGATGATTTGTCTCTTATGGGATGCTTTCACTCCAATATAGAAATGAGGGCCCTGTTTGAAGGGTATATGGAAGTGAGAGATTTACCATCTCAATTTGATAGGAGATTTTGGCTTCACCTTTTGCGCAATATGATTTTTAAGGCTGTAATAAGAGTAGGAGGAGGCTACTTTAATAAGAATGATTCCTTCTTTCTTATTAATTCCAATGGGAGTGGCGAATCTTTGTTACAGACAACGCGAAGTAGAATTTTTTCTGCCATTGATGGCTTATATAACGATAATAAAGTCTTTGAATATGAAACAAGGTAGAGAATTATATTTAGGAACTTGGATTACAATGGGTGCTCCTGTGGCTACGGAACTTATTTCCCAGATGGGTTTCGACTGGCTTCTTTTAGATATGGAACATGGATTTATCACTGAATCGGAGCTCTTATCCAATATAATGGCAGTAAAAAAAGAGGTAAAAATAATTGTTAGGCTGGGACTCTCCGATCCTAAATTTATTGGTAGGATTTTAGATTGGGGGGTAGATGGGGTAATGATGCCTCAAGTTTCTCATCCCTTACAACTACATCCAATAATCGAGGCAATCAACTATCCTCCCAAAGGGGAGCGTGGTTACTCCTCTTCTGCACGACTCTTCAATTACGGATTAGATAAAACGAGCTCTTTAGAAAAAATTGAACCCCCTCTATTAATAGCTCAGATAGAGAGTGAAGAAGGGGTTTTAAATAGCAGAGAGATTGCCTCATTAGAGGGTGTAGATATGCTATTTGTAGGTCCACGCGATCTAACTTTAGATCTCTCCCTTGAAAATCGCTCCCTATCTTATGATCGAGCTTTAAGTTTGACAATTGATGCTGCTGCAAAAGAGGGGAAAAAATGTGGAATTCTTCTCTCTCCAAACGAAGAGCCCTCTATTATAGAGAGTAAGGGATTCAATTTTTTTGCGATTGGCTCCGATTTGACACTTATGAGAGAAGGATACAAAAACATAGTAAATAAAATTCTTAAATAAAGGAGGTTGTTATGAAAAATAGCGTTACAAATTTTGTTGGGTTGGCACTAATATTCCAACTACTCTTTTTGGGTTGTGCATCAAAGATAGAGAAGAGCCTACCCTCTGCTCAGGAGTTTACTCAAGAGGCTGAAGCTGAATGGATTGCTTTAAATCCCCGTTTTGAAGCAGCATTTGAATATCTTAGAAATATAGAGTTGGACACCCTCTCTTTAGGGGTATATCCTATAGACTCTATGAATGTATACCTTATTGTGATGGAGGGGGATCTTAAAACGATAGAGAATGCTCAATTAGAGGTACACGATCTCTATTACGATCTTCAAATAGCTATAAATGGTGTAGAAAAATTTGGGCTTCGTGCAAGAGAGGAGTGTAAAGATCCAATCACCGATATGGATAGAGAGAAAGATATCCAATTTTTTTATGACTCATACGAGGTTATAGAGAAGCTAACTCCTAAACAATTTATTGTACTATCACCGGAAGTGGCTCATGCCCCAATGATTGGAGAGGGGAGAATCAAGAAGGGTGTTGTAAAGATTAAAAAACAATAGGACTAATTAAAATTAAGACTATGAGAACGATTAAACAATTACTCTTTTTTATCTCTTTTTTAATAACGGGAATCGCCTTCGGACAAGATCAACTATTGCTTCAATGGGCAGATAGTGTTGGTATGGTGCAGCCTGTTGTGAACAATAGACCCCCAAAAAAATATTCCATAAAGAATTTGGACTATGGGATGACAATAGCTATTGAGAGAACTCCTAAAGGAAGAATATGGGCCTGCTGGGTAGCGGGAGGAGACGACTCTAAAGCCTTTTTTGTACTTGCATATAGCGATAACGATGGTAAGAAATGGTCCGATACAAAAGTTGTTGTTGACCCTCACAATCCAAATGATCGATTAGAGCGGCGAACATTAGTGGGAACTTTATGGAGCGATCCGTTGGGACGACTTTGGCTCTTTTTTGACCAAGGTGTTACCTACTACGATGGCAGGAATGGCAACTGGTATAGTATCTGCGAAAACCCCGATGCTAAAATGCCCACTTGGTCGACCCCAAAATTTATAGATTTTGGAGCTACTCTACAGAAACCTACAGTAACCTCAAGTGGAGAGTGGGTGCTCCCTGTTAGCCTATGGCCACGCCACCGGATGAATATTGCTTTAGAGAATAAAATGAAAGAGAGCCCATTAAAAGGAGCCTATCATAACTTAGACTCTTTAAGGGGGGCTCATGCATATGTCTCTATAGACAATGGCAAGAGTTGGCGCCGACGCGGAATGGTTCAATTTCCACATGCCAAATATGACGAACATTTAATTATTGAGTTGTCTAATGGCCAATGGTGGATGACTGCTCGTACAAGTGAAGGTATATGGCAAAGCTTCTCTTCCGACAAGGGTTACTCATGGAGTGCACCCACACCTTATCAGACCCATGTAGATTCACGCCATTTTATCATGAGATTAATTTCTGGCAACCTATTGCTGATCCGTCATGGCAACACTAATCAGAAGTTGAAAAGTCGCTCCCATATGCGTGCCTTCATCTCTACCGACGAAGGGAAGAGTTGGTTGGGAAGTATTCTACTCGATGAACGCAGTGGTATCTCATATCCTACCGGATTTCAATCTCCTGATGGATATATTTATATATCCTACGACTATTTACGCCAATCTAAAGGAGAGATATATATGGCGCGCTTCAATGAGAACGATATTATATCAAAAGCTATTGTCTCTCCAAAAGGTAAACTTAAAATGTTGATTAGTAAGCCGGGCAAGGTAGAGCAATCTGCAGCAAATATTGCAGCCAAAAGAAAAAAACAAGCTTATAAGCGATGAAAAAATATCTAATATTATTCAAAACAGCATTACTATGAATAGATCTTTAAAGTACATCTTTAGTGTAGCTCTGCTATTGTTGAGTTGTACTATTTTTGCGCAACAGCCGATTATTGTTGGAGTTGTGCTCGATCAGGAGAATAAACCTATTACTGGTGTATCGGTAATGGTAGAGGGAACGCGGAGCGCTACAATAACCGACAATAATGGAGAATTTAAAATTGAAGCGAAGGAGGGAGCCGTACTCTTATTTAATTTTATTGGCTTCACAACAGAGAGGGTTACTATCTCAAACTTCAATAAATTAACTGTTACTCTTCAAGAGGAGAGGCTAAAGTTGGGTGAAGCGGTGGTGACTGCCTTAGGAATTACCCGCTCCGAAAAATCATTGGGGTATGCCCTTACTAAAATGAGCAGCGAGCAGATTAATAATACCCTACCGACCTATTGGTTAGATGGTTTGGCTGGAAAAGTTGCAGGATTAAATTTTAATCAACCCTCTGGTCCCAGTGGCTCTACCCGTGTAACGCTTAGAGGTGAATCCTCTCTTAGCCCCGATAATAGTAGAACACTATTTGTGGTTGATGGTGTACCTATCAATAGTGAACTCTACGCATCTGGAGGTACTACCAGCTACTCTACGGGTGGCGTAGATAACCCAATCGATTATGGCGATGGTATAAATGATATAAATCCAGAGGATATGGATAATATCACCATATTAAAAGGAGCTGCTGCTACAGCTCTTTATGGTTCTAAAGCTGCTGCAGGCGCTATTATCATTACAACCAAAGGGGGTAAAGCAGATAAGGGGATAGGGGTTACTGTTGGCACCTCTCTCAATGTTCAAAAGGCCTCTTACTGGCCCGATTTTCAAAATGAGTATGGGATGGGTTCTCCCAGCAGTAACAAAGATGTATACTCCCACTATACATTTACAGATGAGAATGGTATAAGTTATACTACCTCTTCGCAAAACCAAGCTTGGGGGCCCCGCTTCGAAGGACAGATGTTTTACCAATATGGTGCTCTTCAAGAAGATGGAACTTATGTTGCAACACCATGGGTAGCGCGAGACTGGTATAAAGGGATATATGAGGAGGGAGTCAATATGAAAAATTATATTATTCTTGAAGGTAATAATGGAAAAGATTTTTCAGGCCGTCTCTCATTCTCTCAAACCGACAACAAGTGGATTCTACCTAATACAGGAGATAACACTACCAATATTATGATTTCGGCTACTACCAAATTTAGCCGATTTGCCAAGTTGACTGTCAAGTCTACTCTAAATCATAAGAGTAGCGACAATCTTCCACAATTGGGGCTTGGTAGAGGGACGGTTCCCTACCTCCTACTGTGGGGTTCACCAGGAATTGATATAAATTGGTATAGAGACTATAAAGAGTGGGTGAAAAAATACCCCAATACAGCCCGTAACAATATCTTCTATGCAAACAGCGATGGACCATTCTTCTCACTATATGAAAATCTAAACACTTTAGATCGTAGAAGAGCTTATGGTGTAGCTGATTTGATGATAGATATTACACCAAAACTCTCTCTTCAACTTCGTAGCAGCTATGATATTTTCAATGATTTTAGAACACAAAGAAAGGCGTATAATAGTGTCAATTATTTGAAAGGGCGTTATAGAGAACAGCTTTTAACCTCCGCCAATTTGAATAACGATTTTCTCTTTAAATATGACGAAAGTATAGGCAAGTTTAAACTACAAGGGCTCTTTGGTGGTATTATAAGTAATATGATTAGGAATAACTCATCGGTTGTTGGTACAGGAATGGATATAGAGGGCCAATACACCATTACCAATAGTATTGCACAACCAGTACCTTCCCTGTTTCGTAGTAATAAGCAGGTCAATAGCCTATATGGAATGTTTGAAGCAAACTATAACGACTATCTATTTTTGAGTATTACCGGGCGTAACGATTGGTCTAGTACTTTAAGTGAAGAGTACAACTCCTATTTTTACCCTTCGGTAAGCCTAAGTGCAATTTTATCGGATATAATTAAGATGCCTCACCAAATAAGTCTATTGAAACTTAGAGCATCATGGGCCAATGTTGGTAACGATACCTCTCCCTATGTTATTCACTCCTCTTATGGAGCGAGCTCTTTCCCTGGAGGGGTGCTTATGCCAACCTCTTTTTCAAACCCAAATATTAAACCCGAAATGGTTGAGAGTTGGGAATTTGGAGTAGATGCCAGATTTTTTAAAAGTAGATTAAATTTAGATGTAACATATTATCATTCATTGAGCTATAATCAAATTGTAAATACTCCCGTAGATCCCTCTACCGGATATCAGACTATTAGATTTAATGCCGGTAAATTGATGAATAGCGGATGGGAGGTAACCTTAGGTGCTATTCCAATCAGGAACAAAAATTTGAGATGGAACTCTACTATTGTTTTTACAAAGAATAATAATAAGGTTATAGAGTTGGCACCCGGAGTTGATACTTGGGTAGTAAATAGTTATAGTCCAGCCCAAATAGAAGCGCGTCCGGGGGGGCCTATCTATGGTATCTACGGTTATGGCTTTGAAAGGGCACCTGAAGGGGCATATGTAACTCTTAGTGATGGTTCTACACAAAGTATTGCCGGTGAGGTACTCTACGATGTGGTAACCGGATATCCCAGACTTGCTACCTCTGAAAGAGTCTTCTTAGGGAATGTATTGCCAAAATGGAAAGGAGGAATTACCAACTCTATTTTATGGAGAGGGCTAAGATTCCATATCAGTATAGATGGCTCCTTTGGAGGGAAAGCATACTCCTATTCACACGCTCTTCTCTCTTATACAGGAAAGCTTAAAAACTCTCTCCCTGGACGATATGAAGGGTTGATTGGAGATGGCTATGTTTATGATGCCAATTCCGATAGTTACCATAGAAATACAACTGTAACACAATATATTGGCGGATATTATGGAGCCTATTACCAATCCTCCTCCAATACAGAAACCAATGTCTTTAGCACATCATTTATAAAGTTGAGGGAGATTAGGCTTGAGTATAATTTCCCACGAAAATTGATTGAGAAAAGTAAAGTTCTTCAAGGTGCTTCTATTGCTCTTTTTGGGACCAACTTGGCTATGTGGACCAAATGGCCAATAAACGATCCCGAAGTGGCCTCTTTAGATGGTTCAACAATTAATGTTGGACTTGAAGCGGGCTCTTTCCCAATGACCCGCTCATATGGATTAAATTTAAGATTAAGATTCTAATATGATTGCTATGAAAAAATTAGATCTATTTATCACAACTATTATATCTCTTTTAATTCTTGTTGCCGGCACCTCATGCTCTAAATTTGGAGAGATGAACAGAGATCCCAATAAGATCGCTTTTGGAGAGATACCTCCTACAAAACTATTGCAAAATATTATTTATAGTGGACAGTGGAATGTTCACTTAAGATCTTACTCGATAAACAGCGAGTTGATGAATTATGCTGTAAATTTTAGCAATAACAATAATACAAGCGCCTATGAGATAAGGGCAGCAGAAGTTGTTTCGCCATGGACACAATTATATAGGTGGGCCTCTTCGGCGCACCATATGTACAAGATGGGTGAGATGACCGACGACGCAAATAGTATGGCTATAGCGTTGACTTTGAAAATATATCTTATGGAGGTTCTTACAGCTATGTATGGAGATATTCCCTACAGCGAAGCTCTTAGATGGGATGAGATTCCCAAAAAACCAAAATATGACAGACAAAAAGAGATCTACATCTCTATGTTGGAAGAGTTGGATTATGCAAATGAGCTCTATATCCCCTCTAAGGCGTTGGACTACCCTCAAAGGGATCTCCTATATGGTGGTAATATCAACAATTGGAAAAAATTTACCAACTCCCTTAGATTCCGTATTTTAATGAGAGTAAGTAAAAGTTTGGAGATTGACTCACCTACATTGATGCAGGAGATGATCGACAATCCAACAGAGTACCCTATGTTTACAGGCAATGAAGATGCAGCTATTCTTAGATATAGCGGTATATCTCCTGCTTATAATCAATTCGGCCCATTGGGCTCCTACGATGCTATGCATACAAATACTAGGGCCGGTAAAGTTTTGATAGACCTAATGACACAATCGGGCGATCCCAGATTGAGTTTTTACTTCTCTCCAAGAAACGGCCAATATCTGGGAATGTTGCCGGGACAAGATGCCAATTATAATGCTGTAATGGTTTATGAGGCGTGTAATTACAACACCAATTTAAGTACCAATACCTCTCCTACAACTTTGATGAACTATGCCGAACTATGTTTTCTAAAATCTGAGGCAGCTTTTAGAAATTTTATCTCTGGAGATGCAGAGACTTTTTATAACGCTGGAGTTACCGCCTCTATAAGGCAATGGAGAAATGAACCCGCATACAATACCAACACTTTTTTGAATAGTTCTTCAGTTAAGTACAACAACACACTACTAAGAATAATTGAACAGAAATATATCTCTCAATTTATGAGTGGAATGGAGGCCTGGAACGACTATCGTAGAACGGGATTACCCGTTATGCCTACAGGGCCAATAAGTGGCAATTTTAACCAAAATGGGGTTCCAACTTTACCTACTCGCCTCTTTTATCCTATAACAACATCAAGTACCAATACCGAAAATTATGAGGCTGCTGTAGCCGATATGGGTGGAAGAGACGATATGCTCACCCCAGTTTGGTTTTCGATTGGAGAGCGTTACTGATTTTGAGATAATTTATAATATAGTAATTAATTAGTTAAGAGAATGAAAAACATTAAAGTAGCCACTCTATTTATTTTGCTAATACTCTTTTCCTGTTTCTCTCTCTTTGGCCAATCGATTCCTTCGCCTAAAGAGCATTTTGGTTTCTCTATCGGTGACGATTATTCTCTTCCAAACTTTACAGAAACCGAGGCCTATTTTAAAAAATTGGCAGCAGCATCGGATAGAGTAAAATTGGTGGAGTGCGGCTTGACAGAAGAGGGACGACAGCAACCGATGTTGGTGATAAGCTCTCCCAAAAATATATTGAATTTAGAGAGATATAAAGAGATAGCAAGAGAGTTGGCTTTAGCCCAAAACCCCAATGAAGAGTATGCAAAAAAATTGGCAGAGGAGGGCAAAGCAGTAGTTATGCTAAATGGTGGATTGCATGCTTCAGAAAATTTAGGAATTAATCAACTTATTGAAACAGCGTGGCAACTTGCTTCAAGAGATGATCGTGAGACTCTCAATATTTTAGAGAATGTAATAGTTTTACTGATGCATGCCAATCCCGATGGGCAGGAACTGGTGGCCAATTGGTATAATCGTCGCTCGAATCCTAAAAGCAGAGTGAGGGATAATCCCCCCTTTCTCTATCAGAAATATGT
The DNA here is from genome assembly GCA_964512295.1 of uncultured Muribaculaceae bacterium. GTDB lineage: Bacteria > Bacteroidota > Bacteroidia > Bacteroidales > UBA932 > Bact-08. Next base: position 2,206 of record CAZEGL010000033.1, on the reverse strand, counting down.
AGGACACGATGTAAATAGAGATTTCTATATAAATAATCTAAAAGAGACTAAAAATATCAACCGGCAGATGTACATTGAGTGGTTTCCTCAAATAGTATTGGATGCCCACCAAGGAGGAGATCAAGGTTTACCGTTGGGGACTATTGTTAGTACTATACCTTTTAGAGATCCATTCAACTACTATTTCGATCCCTTGGTTGTAGCTGTTTCTGAAAACATAGGGGGAGCGATGCACTCAAGATGGATTGAGGAGGGAAAACCCGGTTCTAATATGCGTTATGGCTCTGCCTTTACCGCATGGGCCAATGGCTCATTGAGTATTGCCCCCTATTTTCATAATATGATAGGGATTCTTACCGAAACCGGTGGAAGTCCTACTCCGGTTCAAATTCCTCTAATGCCCAATAGACAACTTCTTAGGGCTAATTTCCCTTGGCCTGCACCTCCGCAAATATGGCACTTTAGACAATCGGTGGAGTACTCTATAACGGCCAATTATGCAATTTTAGATTATGCTGTAAGGAATAGAGATAAGGTGCTCTTTAATATATATAAAATGGGGAGAAACTCTATTGAGAAGGGGAGTCGTGACAATTGGACCTATCTTCCTTCAAGAATAGAGGAGATGAAAAAAGCCTCTTCGCCCGATAAATCTGGGAGGATAAATCCCTCGCTAATCTCTATTATGCACAAACCCAAGTGGAAAGATGCACGAGCCTATATAATAACTTCCGACGCTACAATTCAGTCGGATAGAGGCAATGTTGCCAAATTTATAAATGCTCTATCATCTAATGGGGTAGAGATACATAGAGCGACAGCCCCTTTTACATTAAATAAGATCACCTATCCAAAAGATAGTTATGTAGTAAAGAGTGCACAAGCTTGTAGACCACACATTCTGGATATGTTTGAGCCACAAGATTATCCTACCGACTTTATCACTTCGGCCACTACCAATTCTGTTCCCTATGATGTTGCAGGATATACTTTGGCATTGCAAATGGGAATTATCTATGAACGGATAGTTGAATCTATCCCCGATAATCTTCCATTAGAGGCACTACCCTTAGGAGAAGAGGTTTTACCAATACCCGGAGTGGTTAGTAAAACCGATTCTGTTGTAGGTTGGCTAATTAGCCACCGCTCAAATAATAGTTTTAAACTAACCAATAGGCTTCTAAAGAGTGATGCATCGGTCTACTGGTTATACAATAAGCCGGGAGTGCAGCGTACTGTTCCCGGTACTCTCTTTGTCCCTGCAGATTCAAAATCTGCACCTATTGTAGAGAGTGGAGCCAAAGAGTTGGGTGTTGACGCTATGGCCGTTTCGGAACTTCCAGTGGGTATTCCCTCTCTTAAACTTAGACCAACAAGGATTGCCCTATGGGATCGTTATGTAGGCTCTGTTCCTGCGGGATGGGTTAGATGGATTTTGGAGCAATTTGAATATGATTTTGAGCTTATCTATGTAAATGAAATTGACGATGTAAAGAATTTGAATAAAAAATTTGATATTATAATCTTTGCAAATGATGCTATTCCACCACGCGCCTCAGATAAGCTGCCACCTCCCCGTCGCTCTCCCCACCCCTCTTTTCAACCACCCAAAGAGAATATACCAAAGGAGTATCACCACCTCTTAGGACATATTACCGGAACCAAAACTATTCCTGCTCTTAAACGCTTTTTGGAAGAGGGCGGCTCTATAGTTACTATAGGTAGTAGTACATCATTGGCATACTATCTCGATCTACCGGTGACCAATGCTCTATTAGAGACCCTCCCTAATGGAACGCAACGACTATACAGACGCGATAAATTTTATATCCCCGGTAGTATTCTTAAAGCACAATTTGACCCCAATCTACCGGTAGCTTGGGGCATGTACAAAAGTGGACCTATCTACTTTGATCGTAGCCCTCTATTTGGACTCACAACAGATGCAACAGCAAAAGGGGTCCAAGTTGCTGGATGGCTCAGTGGCGACGACTATCTATTGAGCGGGCTCGCCTGGGACAAGAGAAATGTTAAAGGGAGTGCACTTGTTTTAGAGGCCCCTGTGGGTAAAGGGAGGCTCTATCTACTTGCACCCGAGGTCACCTTTAGGGGGCAGTCCCATGCAACCTTTAAGCTTCTATTTAATCCAATTCATCTTTCAACAGCTTATGAGTATGAATTTTAAAAAAAGAGTTCTCTCTCTCTT
>CAZEGL010000032.1:2575-11213 GCA_964512295.1 uncultured Muribaculaceae bacterium | reverse complement strand
GAACATTTTGGGCGGAAGCGGCGACCTCCCCGAAGAGTTGGAAGGTATTGAATGGCCTTAAAGCTTACTCTTAGAAATACCATTCTTTTAACCTTTTAGGGTACTATTATTTGAATAGACTCCCTTGAATGATTTAGTTAAGCGATTATGAAAAAGATATTAAAACCTTTTCTACTCTTTGCTGCAGTGGCAGGATTCTCACTCTTTTTGGGGTGCGACAAAGAGACCCCACCTATGGATGAGAGTAATGCCCCCGGTGGCCGTACCATTACCGTAAATGTTGATATGCCCACCGATGGGGCTACAAAAGTGGCTCTTGCCGAAACCGAAAGCGGAAACATCTCCCTTAAGTGGAAAGAGGGCGACAAGCTAAACTTCACCTTTGTTAGTGGAGGTATCACTGAAACTGTTACCGATGTTCCTATTACACTCATAGGAGAGGGTGGTAAACGTGCCTCCTTCTCTTTAACAGTTCCTGAGGGTGTAGGTAGTAGTTATAATCTATTTGGACTATATGGAGCCAATTTCAAACCAAATAGTACCGTTATAGAGCTTCCCGCTTATGGCGCCGGTGCAGATTTAGCCTCTATTGAGGATAGTTTTGTTATGGGTTTTGTTCAGAGGGGGATAGTAGATGGAGAAACTCCTACCCTCTCCTTTGTAGTTGGAGGCGCAATTATTGGAGTTTGGATCTCCAACTCATCTGCAAATGCTTTAAATATAAACGATTTATCTATTTCGGGTACCGATAGCTATGAGTGGATATGTAATGCAACTGGAGCTGCAGAGATGGAGATGGATACTCCCGAAATGCCCACTTTTGTAGAGGAGAAGCGTGATTCCGGTTCTCTATTGACCATTTTAGACGATGGTTCTATTACCATTCCACCAGGGGAGAGCCAGCGTTTTTATGCTATGATTCTTCCCACCGATCAGCCCGAGACATCAAAAACTTTGGATGTTAACATTAATGGAGAGACTCTCCCGGCTGCTCTTCCAGCAATGGAGATGGAGTGGAACAAGTACTACAACTTTAGGGTCAATTTTAAATCCGACAATAGTTGGGAGAGGGTCCCCTACGGATTGCACTATAAAGATGTACTCCCCGCAAATACCAACTGCCATTTAATCAATCCTCCCACCAAGCCTGGGTTTACCTACCGCTTTAAGATGCCAATTGATAGGGTAAATGTGTTTGCAGCCACCTCTTTTGGTAAAGCAGGCGATGTGCCTACTATAGATGCCGGCACTAAATGGGTAGCCAATATTATTTGGACTGATACCGATATAAAGGATATTATAACTCTTACTCCAACCGGTTCTACCGGTATTGGCCCCGATGCTATGATTGAATTTGAAGTGGGCTATCAAGCAGAATTTCCCTATGGCAATGCAGTAATAGGAATAAAATTGGCCGATGAAAATTTTGACCCAATTGAGGCGGCTATAAATGCAGGTTATCTTTGGAGCTGGCACATTTGGATAAGTGATTATGCAGGCCAGACACAAGATATCTCTATAGGAGATCCCCCCCAACTTCTAATGGATAGGAATCTGGGAGCAAGGAGTGGCATAATAGGCGATCCCAGATCTGTGGGACTTATGTACCAGTGGGGAAGAAAAGACCCCCTTGTTGGCGGTACATTTGCATTCTGGAATAGAGACACCGAAAGCAGCTCAATGATGAAAACTACCCCTTTTAACAGCTGGACAAATACTGCAAATAGGGTAGACTATACCGTAGGGGGCACTGTTGCATGGACTGTAAGCCACCCTGTCTCTTTTGTAAAGAGTGTGGGTAATACCAAATACGGAGAAACCCACTGGATGATTACAAATAGTAATACTCTGTGGACCAATACTAAAAAGACTATCTACGATCCCTGCCCAAAAGGGTATAGGCTACCTGAAAATATTAGACCTTCATCTGGCACTTATAGTGCATTTGGGCAGATTAATGAGACAAATTTTGTAGTCTATCCACCTGGTGCTGCAGAAGCCGATGTTAAAGGGCGTATAATTGAACCCGATGTTTGGTTTCCTACCACAGGTTTTTTATCTGAAAAAACTGGAGAGATAACTAGTGTTCGGAATTTCGCCTATATGACTTCTGTAACAAGAGGTGATGGGAAAAATGCAAAAGACGAAACAGAATTATATGTTAGGGCTTTACCAGTGAGATACAATAGTCCTACAGATAACTACGCTTTAGGATACTCAAGAGGCAGGGGCCTGCCCGCCCGTTGTATTGTATGGAACGGAACAGAAGATTAAGCTTTTGAGAAGGTAGATTTTTACACTCTATCAAAAAATAGCGCTCCCCCCTGCCTACACCCTACTACGGTGCAAAAGCGGGGGGGAGTCGCTTCTTTTATATTTATATTATATCTTCGCACATTAAAATTTACTTCTTGAAAGAGACAATTATGTTTGAAAGCGATCTAATTAAAAGAGTTATAGATTTGGCAATTGAAGAGGATGTGGGAAGTGGCGATATAACCACAAACTCTCTTATAGCTTCGGAGGCTAAAGCTGTAGCCACCCTTACCGCTAAAGCCAATGGGGTAGTTGCAGGAATTGAAATTATAGAGGAGGTCTTTAAACGGTTCGATAAAAATATACTATTTGAACCCTTTGTAAATGATGGCGATAGCGTATCAGTTGGAGATACAATTCTAAAGATAGAGGGGCTATACAGGGCTCTTCTTACCGGCGAACGGCTCGCTTTAAACATACTACAACGAATGAGCGGTATAGCAACCGCTACAGCAGCCTATGTAAAGGAGCTGAAGGGCACAAGTTGCAAATTGTTGGATACCCGCAAGACTGCCCCTGGAATGAGGCTATTGGATAAGATGGCGGTGGTGGCAGGTGGTGGCAGCAACCACCGAATGGGGCTTTTTGATATGGCTCTTATTAAAGATAATCACATTAAAGTTGCCGGAGGTATTACAAAAGCGGTAGAGGCGGTTCGTAGCGCTGTGGGTAGTGCTATAAAGATAGAGGTAGAGGCTACTACCCTTCGGGAGGTAGAGGAGGCTTTAGAGTGCAAAGCAGATATTATTATGTTAGACAATATGGATAACAACACTATGCAAAAAGCGGTAGAACTAATAGGCGATAAGGCTAAAAGCGAAGCTTCCGGGAACATTACCCTTGAGAGAGTTGGAGCGATAGCACGAAGTGGAGTAAACTACATTAGCAGCGGTGCTTTAACCCATTCGGTAACCGCTTTAGATATAAGCATGAATATTGTAACGGATAGATAGTAGGTACCAATTTTCTAAATTTAAAAGTAAACGAGAGTAGTTGAAGATGACCAAAAGAGAAATTATTGATAGAATCGACAAATTAAAAAAAGAGAGAGGGATAGAGATTTTCTCCCACTTCTATATAGAACCCGAAGTTCAAGATATTGCAGATTATATTGGAGACTCTTTGGAACTCTCTAAGATGGCAGCAACCACCAATGCCCACACAATTCTCTTTTGTGGAGTTAGGTTTATGGCCGAAACAGCCTCTATTATCTCACCTACAAAGAAGATTTTAATCCCCGATATTACCGCTGGATGCTCTTTGGCCGACAGTGTTAGTCCTCAAGATATTATCAAATGGAAAGAGGAAAATCCTACAGGGGTGGTAGTCTCTTATGTAAATACAACAGCAGAGGTAAAAGCCCACACCCATATTTGTTGCACCTCGTCTAATGCTGCCCAAGTGATTATGAGTATTCCAAAAGAGAAGAAGATACTTTTTGGCCCCGATAAAAATTTGGCAGCCTACATAAAATTGGCCACAGGAAGAGAGATGGATATTTGGCAGGGCGAATGCATTGTACACAGGCACTTTACAGTAAAGGCTGTAGAAGGAAAGATGGAACTCTACCCTAAAGCACCGGTGTTGATACACCCCGAAAGCAGCTGCTCCCACCACCCTTCAATAGTCAACTCTTCAAGAACCCACATTCTCTCTACTTCAGGTATGATTCGAAAGGCAGGAGAGTTGGAGGCCGATACCTTTATAGTGGTTACAGAGCCGGGGGTAATCTATCAGATGGAGCTGCTCTACCCAAATAAAAAATTTATAGCTGTAGATAGTAATAACCTTTGCCGCGATATGAGGAAGGTGACCTTAGAGAAGGTCTTATACTCTTTAGAGAAAGAACAATATGTTGTAAAGGTACCTGAAGAGATAAGAGAGAAGGCCTACCCTAGTATAGCAAGGATGCTTCCAATTTCGGCCCCTAAATAGAGTAGTGCAATAGCTCCAAACTCATAGCTTATTCTTATATTTGAAAGAAAGAGGCGGAGTTGTATAGATGGTAAGGTTTAAAATAGCCGATCACATAATTGATATAGAGGGGGTAACCTCTCAAGAGGCAGCTCAATTCCTACCCTCTTTCGCCCCATTTATCTTAGATAAGAGCGCTTCGCCCCCTCTTCTAAAAGTTGTTGTTGGAGCGCAAATTGAAGCTCCCTCCCCACTCGCACTACCCTTAGAGCAATTTTCACGCAACTCATTTGCCTACACAATTTTCAAAGGAGAGGGGCACTCTCTTATTGTTGAAATTGGGCGCAAAAACGGTTCTACCATCCAAACTTTAAAAAAAAGATATCTAATGCATCTCTCAAAGGAGAGAGGTGTAGCGGAGTGCAATTTTCTATTGGATAGCGCTGCTAAAGGGTTTATTTTAAGTAGTTTTATTATGATAGCCTTCACGCTGGCTTCGGCAGAGGAGAGTAGCACCAAGATACACGCCTCTGCTATTGTTAAGGGTGGAAGGGCAATTCTCTTTTTGGGCAAGAGTGGCACAGGAAAGAGTACCCATGCAAGGTTGTGGGTAGAGAATATAGAGGGGGCAAAGCTGCTAAACGACGACGAACCCATAGTACGGATTATGGAAGATGGAAAGCTCTTTGCCTACGGATCGCCATGGAGCGGAAAAACCCCATGCTACATAAACAGTAGAGCAGAGGTGGCAGCCTTTGTTCTTTTGGAGCAGGCAAAAGAGAACCGCCTTAAAAAGTTAGAGGGGGTAGAGGCCTTTACCGGAATCTACCAATCGGCTGCTATTCTTCGATCCAATAGCGAGCACCGCCAAGAGCTTTTCCAAAATATCTCTAAGATTATAACTTTAGCTCCAACCTATAGTTTGAAATGCCTGCCAAACCGCGATGCAGTACTCCTTTCACACTCTATACTTGAACTATATGAAGATAAAGCTAACTAATGATGAGCTTCTAACAATGGTTCATAAGGGGCTTTCCAATAGCGCCTCTGTTACCCTTCCCGCTCAAGGGAGCAGTATGATCCCTTTTATTGTTGAGGGGCGACACCAAGTTGTGGTTGGAAAGGTTGAGCCTAACTCGCTAAAAAAAGGGTCGATTGCACTTGTAAAGCTTAGCGACGGGCGATTGGTGGCCCATAGAGTAGTAAGAATAGAGAATATTGGAAAGGGGCTACACTACACCCTTAGGGGAGATGGCAATATCTATCTAAAAGAGAGGGTTACCAAAGAGGATGTAGTAGCAGAGGTGGTAGCTGTTGTAAGGGGTGGCAAAAGGGTTGATAGCGGTTCGATGCTCTGGAAATTGTACCGTTTTCTATGGCCCTCAACACCAATTGTAAGAAGGATTTTCCTTAAAATTTGGCATCTTTGCAACTGATATATTGCAATATTTGAAGCGATGAAAATAAAAGAGGAGTATAAAATTGAGACTATAGGTAACGATAAGGTGCTACTCTCCAATACGGCTCACAACCTCAACTACACAAAGGTTATGGTGCTCAATCCCACAGCGGCATTTCTATTGGAAGAGAGTGGCCATAATAGTTTTACCAATGAGGGGTGGGCCAATATGTTGGTAGAGCGATATGCAATAGATAGAGAGTTGGCGCTTGCCGATGCCAACACCCTAATTGAGAAGTTGCAACAGGAGGGGGTTTTGGAGTAGTTTTTAAACTTATAGGCAATGAAAAGATTTGAAAAACTCTATCTGCAACTTCTTGGTTCAGCCCTTAATGAGAGCCCATTGGAACACTCTAATTTTATAGGGGTAGAGCCCCAAGAGTGGAAGAGTTTGCTCGCCCTCTCTAATAGACAAAGGACAACTGCTTTTATTGTAACTCCAATATTGTCGCTTCCAAAAGAGCTGCACCCCCCTAAAGGGCAACTTCTAAAACTGCAGCTTGAGTGTGGCCGTATAGAGGAGGCCAACAACTCTCTAAATCTTATGATAGCCTTTCTAAAGAGGGAATTTGATAGTATAAAGGTTCCTCTTGCAATTTTAAAAGGGCAGGGAGTGGCTCAAAATTACCCACAACCAAATCGCCGTACTCCAGGCGATATTGATCTCTTCTTCTACAGTCCAAAAGAGTACCAGAGGGTTAAAGAGTGGATTTTGGCAAAGGGGTATCACTTAGAGAAAGAGGGCAAGATCCACCAAGGGTTCAATATTGGTAGGGTACATATTGAGGCCCATAAAAGATTGACCCATTTTAGAACTCGAAGATTGGATTCTATCTTCGATAGAGAGTTTAGAACTGTGGTAGAGAGAGGGCGGTGGCAACGGGTCGCCGTAACAGCTACATCTAAAGGAGAGAGCGCCTCTACTACAGTTGAACTTCTTCCTCCCACCTTCAATGCCGCATATCTTTTTATACACCTCTTCCGCCACTTTGTCTCTACGGGAATAAGTATGCGCCACATTTGCGATTGGACTCTGCATCTCTCTATTAATAGGCATAGAATAGAGCTTGAAGAGGTAGAGCGAATTTTAAAGGAGTTCAATCTGCTCAAACCTGCCCAATTGGTTGCAGAGATAGCGGTTAGGCAGCTTGGGGCTCCCCCTCAAATATTCCCTACCGGCGGCGTGTACCCTGCTCAGGAGAGTAGAGGGGCACAACTTCTTTTGAACGATATTTTAAAGGGTGGCGATTTTGGAAAGTATCACAAAGGGAGCATTAGACCTAAAGGGGTGTGGGCGGGAAGAGCACACTCCTATATCCACTTTTTGGTAAGGAGTATAAAGTTGGCCTCTATAGCTCCCGGCCATATCTTGGCTCACCCTATCTCCAGAGCAGTTACCCGTCTAAAGCTTATCTTTAATCCCAGTTGACACTTATAGAGTAGGGAACTCCATTGAGTACAGAGGTTTTCCCAATATATTTGCCACCCCATTCCATATACTCTATATCTACGGTTGTAGCACAAAAGACCGAAATGTACCACTCGCCATACTCTCCCTCCTGCAACTCTATGGTTTTGGTTATATCGCCGCCTCTGTTGGAGTAGGAGGCCACTTTAGAGAAGGCAAATTTTTCTTTTGCCATAAATAGATTTAGCTCATACCCGGCTGTTCCGGTTAATGTTGCCTTTACATTTTTAGCCCCTTGTGGAATAGCTACTTTAAAGTGGTGATACTGCCTGTCGCCAATTTTGGTAAGAGGGGGGTTATTCTCTTGAGTACTTTTATTCATGGTGCGGGTAACACCCTTTCTAAGTTCTGCTTTAAGTTGCGGATCCCCCACCCCATCTATCGCATAAAGAACCATAGCCGACATCAAATCCAATCTTTCGCCCGAAACTACCCCTTCGGGGTGGGAGCCAATTACAACGGTACGCCCCCCTTTTACAGTTGGTTTGTAGGCCCAAGCACTAATTTTATTGTGTATAGAGAGGCCACTTGAGGTGATTGGAGTGTAGTTGTAACGGAGTAGAACCTCTGTGCCGGCAGGAACACCCCAAGGCTCGTAAAGGAAGCCTCCCCCATTGTGGCGCACTTCTGCAACATGCATATCGCCTCCAAAATCGTAGTAATTTAACAGTGGCGACCCCGGCTCAACAAAATGACCGGTATAGGAGTCGCTCAATCCCGTATGGCGGGCATAGCCTGGCCATATTCTAAAAAATTCTGGGCGCAATTTGTTTCCATATGAATAGCTGCTGTTGCATGCCAAGAACATACCGGCACAAGAGCCCACATAGCTGCCACCTGCGGCTACATAATCTCTTACCCTTTGTAACCCCTCTTCGGTTAGGGAGGCACCATGTAACCAAGAGGTTCCGCCATTTACATAGATCATCTTAAAGCGGGGGGCGCCATCGGGGTAGAGAAGTACCCCATTGTAATCTTCTACACTTCCACGGAAGAGTGCATCTTGCAAAAGGGTATCCTGCAAATTTAGATCGTTGGTGCCGGAAGAGGCGTAGTACTCTAAGCTTAGAGCCAATTCTGCCGAAGCGGGAAGGGTTCTTCTGGAGGTGAGGCGCACCCCTCCATCCATAAAGATATCTTTGTAAAAGCCACTTTCGTTTCCATAAGAAGAGATCTCATTCCAAATGGGGTTCAGCTCTTCTCTATTCAAGTCGGTAAAGTTACCCATGTTGCCAGGCTGTTGGCTCTGCCCGGGATCGGGTTCAGGCTCGGGTTGGGGCTCCTGATTATTATTTTCGTCGGGGGGAGGTGGAGATGGAAGCTCTTTTTGACAGCTCCCCAAAATAAAGAGCAGGAGAAGCAGTGAGCCAAATACTTTCCAAAGGGTTATACTATCTAAATAAGAGAGCTTGTTTTTCATAAAGAAATATTTTTATCTACTCCCAATCTACTTTAATTGTGTAGGGAACTCCGTTGAGTAC
>CAZEGL010000032.1:0-2475 GCA_964512295.1 uncultured Muribaculaceae bacterium | reverse complement strand
CGCCCCCTTTCGGTAAGCGAGTTGCCGTGTGCCGTAGCACTTCCTCCGTTTACATAGATTGTTTTGAAACGGGGTGCCCCATCGGGGTAGAGCAGCACTCCATTGTAATCTTCGGGGCTGCCGCAGTAGAGTGCATCTTGCAAAAGTGTATCTTGTAGATTGAGATTGTCGGTAGCAGAAGAGGCAAAATACTCCATATTTAACAATAGATTGGCTGCTGCCGGGAGTGTCCTACGCGAGGTGAGCCGTATGCCGCCATCCATAAAGAGATCTTTGTAGAACCCACGGCTCTCCGACACTGCGCTCAAGAGGGTCTTATCCAAAGGATTTACCTCCTCCCTCTGTAAATTTGTAAAATCTTGGGTAGTAGCCGAAATCTCTAAAGCAGATGGCGCCAACCTCTCCTTCTCACACCCGAGTAGAGTAGCCCAAATAAGCAGGAGAGCAGAGAGCGCTCTAAAAGATTGTTGGGAAAGAGGTTGGATAGTGTCTCTCATTTTGTAAATGTAAAAAAAATAATCTACTCTCTCTCAACCTTTTTCCTAAATTTGTAAATAAATTGTTTTATAGTGTACAAACTTCTTTTAAAAATATCGCGAGGGGTTAGAAGCAAGCTGATTGCAATCTTCGCCATTGGGGTGGCCGATGTCTTTTTGACACTACTCTTTGTGTGGTCGTCTAAAGAGCTTGTAGATATAGCAACCGGAGCAAGTAGCCGCTCTTTTGTACTTTTGGCCTCTCTTCTTGCTCTGCAGGTGTTGATGCAGATCTCTTTGAGGGGGATTGAAATTAAGGTTGTAAACCTTACCGAAGTCAAATTGGCCAACTCTATGCGCTCTCTTCTATTCGACCATCTGCTCCATGCCGAATGGCGCCCCGTTATCTCTTTGGAGCGGGGAGATATGCTCACCCGTATGATTAAAGATACAGACGATTTAGTGAAGCTCCTAACCTACACTCTTCCCTCTGCAATTGCTGCTATTTTGCAGTTGATAGGCGGACTCATCTTCTTCTTTATTTTAGATTGGAAGTTGGCCCTTGTTATCACACTAATTATGCCTCTGCTGCTGCTCTTTAGCAGGCTCTATTACCGTCCTATGAAGCGATACACCAAAGAGGTGAAGGAGAGCGAGAGCTCTATCACCTCCCATGTAGAGGAGAGTATGGCCAACCAGTTGGTAATTCGCACTTTTGAGAGACAGTATGAAGAGTTGGAAAAATTAGACGAACTACAGGAGCAGCTGCACCACAAGGTTGAAAAGAGAACCCGTGTATCGATTTTTGCCCGAATGATTGGAGGTCTCGCTTTTCAAGGGGGTTATCTGCTTGCTTTTATACATGGAGCCAAGGGGTTGGCAGGCGGTACAATCTCATACGGTATGCTCACCGCCTTTTTGCAGTTGGTTGGAAGAATCCAAAGGCCACTCTTTGAACTTACCCGTCTTGTGCCGGCTCTTATCTCTGCCAAAACCGCTTCCGATAGAGTTATGGGTATAAAGGGTATTGAAAGAGAGCAGTTGGAAGAGTTAATTGCAATTACTGAACCACTCTCTTTGCAGGTGCGAAACTTGAACTTCTCGTACGAAAGCGACACCCCTCTTGTTATAGAGAACCTTAGTTTTACACTCTCGCCCGGAGAGGTAGTAGCTGTTATGGGAGAGAGTGGTGCAGGAAAGAGTACCTTTGCACGGCTATTATTGGGATTGGTAAAACCCCACTCGGGAACAATTGAGCTTGCAACTTCCACCGATTTAAAAACGGCTAACCACCAACAGCCCCACAGATGGCCGGTGGGCCCCTCTACCCGCTCCAATTTTGTATATGTGCCGCAAGAGAATTTGCTCTTTAGTGGCACCATTAGAGAGAATCTTTTGGTGGGCAACCCCAATGCTACCGACTCGGAATTGCAAAAGGTGTTGGAGATAGCCTCTGCAACTTTTGTCTTTGATCTCCCTGGTGGGTTGGAGAGTACTATTGGCGAAAGCAAGGTTGGATTGTCGGAGGGGCAGGCACAACGGCTCTCAATTGCAAGAGCACTTCTAAGACCAGGTAAAATTTTACTTTTAGATGAGGCCACCTCTGCCTTAGACTCCAATACCGAATCGGCCTTTTTAGCCAATCTTAAAGAGCATCTTCAGGGGCGATCGGTACTCTTTATCACTCACCACAAAGAGGTGGCAGAAAAGTGCGACTATATTATTACACTTTCATAGTTGAGCATAGGGTACTCTCTTTTTTTTAAAAAAATTGGTACTCTATTTTTTTTTCCTATTTTTGATATATCATATCTATTTAATCGATTAGAGCATTCATACTGTAGATAAAAAAATTAAATAATAGAGAATGAAAAAGATAATTATACTTCCAAAGCAGTTATACCGCTCTCCCTCCTTTGAGATTTTGGAGTTGGAATTTGAACAGAACATTTTGGGCGGAAGCGGCGACCTCCCCGAAGAGTTGGAAGGTATTGAATGG
>CAZEGL010000031.1:0-11637 GCA_964512295.1 uncultured Muribaculaceae bacterium | reverse complement strand
TGTAATATTGCATCTCCCTTTACCGGTGATAAGCAATTTTCGCCCAGGGCGCTCCCTCTTCTCAAAAAGATGCACCTCTGCCCCCTCTCTTGCAGCTGTAATAGCCGCAACCATACCAGATGCTCCTCCTCCTATTATTGCTAAAGTGCCCCTACCCATTTTTTTTAATTACTTTTGGGCAAATATAACGAAAGGTTTGGCACTTTTTTGCGTGTTGGCCCACACCAAGTTCAAAACCTCGTCCTATATTACGTAACAACAATGATAATGGATTTTAAAAGAATTTTATTGCCCACCCTCCTTCTACTCCTCTCATGTACAGGAGGAGAAAAAAATAGACAAATAGAGTATAGGGCTATAGAGAATGAATATGCTACCCGCTTTCATATAGCAATAGATACTATCGATAGAGTGACTATTTTAGAGTTGGGGAGCAGGTTGGAAGGAGAGTCCCAACTAAAAAAATTTAGATTGACCAATACTCCAATATCAGGAAATAGAGAGGAGGGAGAGGTAACTATTGAGGTGCCTCCTAAAAAGATAGTGGCAATGTCTACCACCTATCTCCCCTTTATCTCTCTTCTTGGCGAAAGTGATAGGGTTTGTGCAATATCGGGATCAAAATATGTGGTTGATACAACAATCAGAAGAGGGATAAAAAATGGGACTATTGTAGATATTGGATATGAATCTTCACTAAATATTGAATTGATTATTTCATTAGATCCCGATCTAATTTTAACTTATGGAATTGAGGGCGAAAATAATCAATACATTGCAAAATTAAAGAGTACAGGAATAGCAACAATGGCTGTAGAAGAGTATATGGAACAGCACCCTTTGGGGAAGTTGGAGTATCTTAAATTTTTTGGGGCTCTTTTTGGTAAGGAGAGCTATGCCGACTCTCTATATACTCAAATTAGAGATAGCTATCTCTCCCAAAAAAGTAAAGTAGAAGGGGGATTAACACCTCCGGTAGTTTTGCTCAATGCTCCCTGGAGAGGTGTATGGTATATTCCCGGAGGTAACAGCTATATGGCACATCTAATTCGAGATGCCGGCGGGGAGCCGCTATTGAGTAAAAAAGGGAGCAACTATACACAAAATTTAAGTGTAGAGGAGGTGCTGCTCAAAGGGGAGGGGGTCTCCTACTGGTTACAGCCAAATCAATTCGAAACTTTAGAGCAGTTACGCAAAAGTGACCCTCTATTTGAAAATCTAACTCTTATAGGGGCTGGAAGAGTCTACAACAACAATAAAGAGAGGGGCGAAGGGGGGGGCTCCGCCTTTTGGGAGCGGGGTGTAGTAGAGCCACATATTATTTTAAAAGAGCTTATTGAAATCTTACACTCAAATGGAAAAATAAAAGAGGAGCTTGTATATTACAAGCCCCTCAAATAAGAGAGAGATAGAAAAAACTATCTATACTCTATTGGTTCAACTCTACCATTAAGAAGATCCAATCCATTCATAGCTAAAGCGTACATCTCATTTTCACCCGGAAAAATTTTCACCTCCGCAATAAAAGAGACCCTTTCAACTATTTGATCTACTACCACTTTATTAAAAGCCACTCCACCGGTTAAAAGGATAGCATCTACCTTACCGTGTAAAACGGTAGCTGCCGCTCCAATGGCTTTTGCAACATTATATGCAAATGCATCTGAGATAAGGGTAGCCTCTTGATCTCCATTTTGAACTCTTTGAGTTACCTCAATAAAGGAGTTTGTACCAAGATGGGCTACCAATCCCCCATGGCCTATTAACATTTTCCTTACCTCTTCTAAAGTGTACTCTCCTGAAAAACAGAGCTTGGCTAAATCATAGGCTGGTAGAGAGCCGGCTCTCTCGGGTGAGAAGGGACCCTCTCCATCTAAGGCATTATTGACATCTATAACCTCTCCTCCACTATGTACTCCAATAGAGATACCTCCACCCAAATGTGCTACTATCAAATTAAGAGAGTTATACTCTCTATTGATACTTACTGCATAACTCTTAGCTACCGATTTTTGGTTCAGGGCATGAAAAATTGAGCGGCGGGGAAAAAGAGGGTGTCCGGTAATTCTTGCTACAGGCTGGAGTTCATCTACCACTACCGGGTCTGCAATAAAGGTTCTACACCCCTCTATCTCTTTTCCTAAACTGTGGGCAATCAATCCGCCTAAATTACTGGCGTGCTCCCCTCCTACCCCTACTTTAAGATCCTCCAACATACGGGAGTTAATCTCATATACCCCCGATGCAATTGGTTTAAGTAATCCCCCGCGTGCCATTATAATAGCAACCTTATCAATATCAATTCCATTCTCTTTTAGAGAGTGCAAAATAGCCTCTTTTCTAAAATCGAATTGCTCTGCTATCTTTTTAAATTGAGATAACGCCTCTGAAGAGTGCCTTATAGAGATAGCAAAGAGTTGATGGTGTCCATCAAAGAGCGCTATCTTGGTAGAGGTAGAGCCCGGATTGATTGCTAATATTAGAGCTTTCATAACTACTTGGCCATAAGTGCTGCTAACGCTATTGAATTCAATTTGGTATCGGTACTGTCGGCTCTGCTGGAGAGAACACATGGAACAACAGCTCCAGCTACAATAGCTGCCTGCTTTGCCTCGGGGGCCAAAACTGTATTGGATTTATAGAATACATTTGCAGATTCGATATTTGGGAAGACCAAACAGTCGGCATCTGCAGCAACCTCACTCTTTAGTTTTTTGATAGCAACAGCTTCTGCAGAGAGTGCCACATCTAATGCTAAAGGACCATCTACTACTCCTCCTTTAATTTGACCTCTATCGGCCATTTTAGAGATAATTGCAGCATCCACACAGGCTGGCATACCGGCTAACATCTGCTCGGTTGCTGCTACAATAGCCACTTTAGGGTTTTTGTTTCCAAGGGAGTGCGCTGTCTCTATAACATATTTTGTAATGGCAATTTTCTGTTTAAGATCGGGGGCTGGAATTACTGCAATATCACCCAAAACCAATAGTTTGTGATAGTTGGGATTTGAGAGTAGGGTAACATGGCTTAAAACAGCTTTTGGAGGGAGAAGTCCCTTCTCTTTATTGAGAATTGCTCTCATATATTTGTCGGTACTGCAGAGCCCCTTCATTAAAATATCTCCCTCTCCATCTTTAACTATCTCAACAGCTTTAGCTATAGCCTCTGTCTCATTCTTAATATCTACAACAGTAAATATTGCGGGGTCGATCTTCTCTGCACTACAAACCTGGTCAATCCTATTTTTATCTCCTACTAAAATACCTTCAACAATTCCGGCATCAATGGCTATGCTTAGGGCACCAATAGTGTGGTCATCTACTCCCCAAGCGGCAACTACCTTTTTTTTAGGCTTAATCTTTAACTCCTCAAAAATTTGATCAAATGTTGTAATCATCTCTATATCTATTTTAAATTATTTACAATCGACAATGTATCTTGTGCTATCACAAGTTCTTCATTTGTTGCAATCACAGCAACTTTTACTGCAGATTTAGGAGTTGTTAGAAGCATATCCTCCCCTTGAGTATTGAGGTTGCAGGATTGGTCAAAATCTACACCCAAATAGCGCAACTGCTTCCCAACTGACCCTCTTAGGTTCTTGTCGTTCTCACCAATACCACCGGTGAAGATAATAAGATCAACACCACCCAAAGCAGCTGAATATGCACCTATAAATTTAAGCACTCTATAGTGCAGTATCTCTATTGTTAGAGCAGCTCTCTCGTTGCCATCTCTTGCTGCCTGCTCAATATCTCTACCATCTGAAGAGACACCGGATACTCCCAAAAAGCCACTCTTTCTATTGAGTAGAGCGTTTAACTCTTGTGATGAGAGATTCTCCTTCTCTTGAATATAGAAAATTACTCCAGGATCTATATCGCCCGATCTGGTACCCATAATCATCCCCTCAAGTGGAGTGAATCCCATGGTAGTATCTATTGACTCTCCATTTTTAATAGCTGTGATAGAGCTTCCATTACCTAAATGGCAAGTGATAATTTTAGAGTTATTAAAATCTAAACCGGCAATTTCACAACCTCTTTGGGCAACAAATTTATGACTGGTTCCATGAAAACCATATTTTCTCACTTTATATTTTGTATAGTATTCATAAGGGATAGCATAGGTGTAGGCGTGCTTTGGCATAGTTTGGTGAAAAGAGGTGTCGAAGACTGCAACCTGCGGAGCCTTGGGCATAAGAGTTGTTATAGCCGAAATTCCAAGAAGGTTGGCAGGGTTGTGAAGGGGGGCAAGTTCACACAATCGCTCGATATTTTCAATAGCTTGGGTATCGATAAGAGCACTACTTTTAAAATACTCTCCACCATGTGCTACCCTGTGGCCTACAGCATCAATCTCGTTAAGAGAGTTTAAAACACCCAATTCACTATCGGTCAAAAGAGCCAAAACCTCTTTAATCCCTTCTGTGTGGTTGGGAATAAAAATCTCTTTAACAACTTTTTCGGCGCCTGTAACCCTATGGTTAAGAATCCCCATATCTAATCCAATTCGCTCGACCAACCCTTTGGCCACAAGTTGATAATTAGAGGCCTCTTCCATTTTAAGCAGCTGATACTTAATAGAGGAACTACCGCAGTTCAATACTAAAATAACCATACAATCTTAAATAAATATTAAATTATCGTTTATAATTAAAATAATTTGCGAAGATAATAAAGATTGACCTTTCTCCCTAATAAAATTATGTGATAATCATAAATTTAGGTAAAATTTGTTAGTTGTGAAGAGTAGATCGCCCCTATTCAAATATACCCTATTTTTTGCCTTAGGTATCGTAACGACAGGCAATATTATTTTATCCCCCACTCTTCTCTCTCTCCTCCTTCTATCTCTCTTTACACTCTCTTTGATACTCTATCTGATAAATAGCAAAAAGAGAGTTCACCCTGTAAATGTCGCTTTAAACTGCTCTCTACTTATTCTCTACTTTTTTTTAGGGAGCTGGAGTGCAAGCCTCTCTTATAATAGAGGTGTTGAGGGAGTATCTCAAATTATAGCAAGAGTAGAGAGAGAGCCTCTTCAATTGTTGGTTGAGAGAAAAAGCTATAGTAAAAAGGGGAATAGTGCAACTCTAATAACCTATTCAAAAAGGTATAGAGAGAGGGTTGTGCTCTTTACAAATAGCGATGAATTGATTAAAAAGATAGATGAGGGCCAAATTTTGACAATTAATCCGAAACTCAAAGAGATTTGGCTTGAAGAGAGATTTCAACCCGGTTATAGAGATTGGCTTATAAAAAAAGGGTGTTACTCTTGGGGATATTTAAATAAAAGGGAACTAATAGATATCACTACAGATGCTCTCTCTATATTCACACTCTCAAGGGAGTTGAAAAGACCATTTATAGATAAAATTAGAGAGAGAAGCAGAGGGGAAGTGTGGGGAGAGACTCTAATAGCACTAACAACAGGAGAAAAAGAGGAGTTGGATAGAGAGGTGGTGGAGTGGTTTAAAAAATCGGGGACCATGCATTTAATGGCTGTTTCGGGGTTACATATTGGATTTCTATATTTTTTAATCACTAATCTTCTTTCGCTCTTAGGGAGAGGAAGTTATAAAAATTTTATTAAAGGAGGTATCACTCTATCAATTATTTGGATCTATGCATTGGTGAGTGGACTCTCTACCTCGTCGGTTAGAGCTTCGCTAATGGTAACTGTTTTAATAATATCGCAACTTCTATCCAAGGAGTATAGTACTTTGAATGCTCTATCTATTTCTGCACTAATTACCCTTCTTTACAACCCTAATGCCATATTCCTACTGGGATTCCAACTCTCATATTGCGCAATTCTCTCTATTTTACTGATAAATCCTTACTTTGAAAAGAGTTTTAGAGTGAAAAATCCAATCTTTAGAAGAGCTTTAAAAGTTTTATCAATTACATTATCGGTACAATTGGGGCTATCTGCAATAATTGTTCTAAATTTTGGAGAACTTCCTCTCTATTCTCTTATCTCAAATATTGTAGTTATTCCCATTGCATCAATCGTTATTCCAGTTGCCATACTCGCTATTAGTTTAGAGTTTTTAGTGGCAATACCTGCAGTGATATATAAATTTTTAAAAATTGGAGTTGAGTTTATGATGCAATTTCTCTCAAGAGTAGAAGAGCTGCCGGGAAACTTAATAGTAGTAGAACAGAACTCTATAGAGCAATATTTTTTGGTTTCTCTTACTCTTATACTCTCAATTTACACAATAGTTAAGGGATTATATCCCTCCAATTGAAGTAAAAGTTGTAATTTTGTATCTTAATAAAAATAGATAGGATATGGGCGGTGTTTTTGGGATTATCTCTAATTCGAAGTGTGCAGTAGACCTCTACTACGGTATAGATTATCATTCACATTTAGGAACCCGGAGGGGGGGGATGACTACTTTGAATCGTGAGGGGTTCTTTGCCCGATCAATTCACAATATTGAAAACTCCCACTTTAGAGCCAAATTTGAGAGAGATTTGCCAAAATTTGATGGTGAGAGCGGTATAGGGGTGATTAGTGACAACGATCCACAGCCAATTGTAATTAATTCGCATTTGGGCAAATTTGCAATTGTTACCGTAGGACGAATAAACAATATTAAAGAGCTTGAGAGAGAGCTTCTCTCTCTCAAACACAATTTTACAGAGTTGAGTTCGGGTGAGACCAATCCAACCGAACTCACAGCTATGCTAATTACTCTTGGAAGCTCCTTTAAAGAGGGGATCTCTATTGCCCAAAACAAAATTGAGGGCTCCTGCTCTTTCCTAATACTTACTCAAGATGCACTTTACGCTTCACGCGATCTTAAAGGTAGAACTCCTCTTATTGTTGGGAAGAGGGAGGGAAGCTTTGCTATAACAAGTGAAACATGTGCATTTTCAAATTTGGGATATGAGGAGGAGAGAATTTTAGGGCCGGGAGAGTTGATAAAACTCACTCCCCACTCTATTGAGCAGGTGTTACCACCAAAAAAAGAGCTGCGTATCTGCTCTTTCCTATGGGTCTATTATGGCTATCCTACCAGCTCATACGAAGGAATAAATGTAGATAATGTACGGTTTGCACTGGGTGAAGCGTTAGGAAAAAAAGATGAAACTCCATTGGATATCTCTTCGGCAATCCCCGACTCCGGTACCTGTACTGCAATAGGCTATGCCGCCGGAAGAAAAATTGCCTACCGTTGCGCAATTGTAAAATATACTCCAAGTTGGCCAAGGAGCTTTACCCCTGCCGAACAATCTATTCGCCAAACGGTTGCAAAAATGAAACTAATCCCAAATAAGACACTGTTAAGGGAGAAGAGAATTGCTTTTTGCGACGACTCTATTGTAAGAGGTACACAATTGAAAAATAATGCTAAAACGCTAATTGGATACGGAGCAAAAGAGATACATATAAGAATCAGTTGCCCTCCAATACTCTTTCCCTGTAAATATCATAACTTTTCTACATCACGAAACCCTTTAGAGCTAATTGCACGCAGAGCTATTGAGAAAATAGAGGGGGGAGAAGAGAGAAATTTCGAGAAATATACCAACCCATCTACCCCCGAATATAGAAAGATGATTGAACTTATTCAAGATGAACTCTCATTAGACAGTTTAAAGTTTAATACCATCGAAAATTTGGTTAAAGCTATTGGTTTGCCTAAGGAGTCGTTATGTACCTACTGTTTTGACTCTAAGGGTTAATTGTAAATTGTTGCAAATTAACTTTATAAAATTTTGCTCTCATCTTTTTTTATTTAACTTTGCTTTGATATTTCATTTTATAACCTTATTCTTCCGTTCATATGAACATTTTTGTATCAAGTTTAAGTTTTCGTGCTAAAAAAGAGGATTTGGCCGAACTTTTCGCCCCCTATGGAGAGGTGATTTCAACCAGAATTATTTTCAACAGGGAGACCCGTCGCTCAAAGGGGTATGGCTTTGTTGAGATGTCTAACGAGTCTGATGGACTTGCAGCTATAGAGGCGCTCAATGGTATTGAGCATATGGGCCGTGCTATTAATGTTGCAGTAGCACACGACAGACCGGCCAGAGAAGAGAGTAGTGAAGCTCCTGCAATTGAGGAGGAGGAAGAGTAGTCTATTCTCTTATAGATAAAAAAAAGAGGCCTCTCGTTTGAGAGGCCTCTTTTGTTGTTGTAATTTTACGGAGGAGTTTAAAATTTAATATCCATCTCATCTATAAGATAACCGGCCCCCGCAAACTTATCTATAATAAAGAGTATATAGCGAATATCTACAGAGACATTTCTACACATAGCGGGATCGAAATTTATATCGCTCATTGTCCCCTCCCACACTCTATCGAAGTTGATACCTATAAGTTCACCATTGCCATTTATAACAGGACTTCCTGAATTGCCACCCGAAGTGTGGTTGGAAGCTAAAAAGCAGATAGGCATCTTTCCATCGTTGCTACCCCACCTTCCATACTCTTTTTTCTCAAAGAGCTCTTTGAGCCTTGTTGGCACTGCATAGTCATATATATTGGGGTTATCTTTCTCCATAACTCCATCTAAGGTAGATTGATAGTGGTAGTAAACTCCATCGGATGGGTAATAACCCATAACATTTCCGTAGGTTATTCTAAGTGTCCTATTGGCATCGGGGTAAAACTCTCTCTCTCTATCAAACTCCATGATAGCTCTAATATAAATTTTATAGAGCTTGTTAATCTCACGCTCGATAGAGATTATTGTTGGTCTAATCTCATTGGTTATAAAGTTTGTAAACTCTCTGTTCATTATAGAGATAGGATCCTTCTCTAAAATGGTGTTGTAAGAACTTTTTTGTAAAGTGGAGTAGAGAATAGAGGAGTCTCTATAAATAGAGTTTTGGTATAGATGTGAGATGTACTTATCAATCGAACCATGCCTCTTCAGTTCGTTACGATAGAAGGGAGGCTTTAAATCATTTTCGATATTCTTCTCATACTCTCGCATAACTGCAATAAAAGCATCTCTATCTATGGGTAAAAAGTAATCTTTATAAAATTTGTCTATCAACCCCTTACCTCTATCAGAGAGAGTTGAACCACTCTTTTTATTAAGTTCCTTTTGAAGGGCTCCTGCAAAATTAAAGAGTTCGGAGGCTTTTACAGCCTCATTATAATAGTCTAATACAAAACGATAAGGTTCAATACGGGAGTAAAGAAGAGAGAGTTTTCTTACTAAACCGTTATATTGTGGTTGATCTTTGGCCCAATCGTTAAATTGGCTCTCAAATAACTCTTTATTGGCCACGGTATTGGGTCTTACCAATCCCTTAGTCTCACCCTGCCATTTTTTCCAAGCATTTGAAATACTTGCACTCTTTGAGGCGTACTTGATACGAATAGCGGGGTCGCGCTCCATCTCTCTCTTTATAATCTTCAATCTCTCATTTCTTAAATTAATTTTATGAGGATTGGAGCGCTCTTGTGTATATCGGACAGCGTCAGATATTATATATTGTTCGGTTCTGCCGGGATAGCCATAGACTAATGTAAAATCTCCCTCCTCGATCCCCTTGGCAGAGATAGAGAAAAAGCGCTTGGGTTGGTAGGGGCGATTATTGGGCGAGTAGTCGGCCGGACGGTTATTCTCGCCGGCATATACTCTATAGAGGGCAAAATCGCCAGTATGCCTTGGCCACATCCAGTTGTCGGAGTCGCCTCCAAATTTTCCAATTGAAGAGGGTGGTGCTCCAACTAACCTAACATCTGTAAAGAGCTCATAAACAAAGAGAAAATATCTGTTTCCGTAATAGATACTCTCAACGGAAGCTTCGTAATGGTTGCCGGAAGTTGCCTCTTTTACTATCTCTTTTATATTGGCTTTAATAATTTTCTGCTCTTCACTATCGGTAGTGGTAGCAGAGAGGCCTTTAACCACCTTGTGGGTAACCTCCTCCATTTTTATAAGGAATTTAACACTCAAGCCGGGGTTAGGAAGTTCCTCGCTCATAGAGAAGGCCCAGAAACCATCTTTAAGGTAATCGTTCTCAAGGGAACTATGGCTCTGAATCACCGAGAAACCGCAATGGTGATTTGTAAGAAGTAGCCCTTGGGGTGAGATTATCTCTCCGGTACATCCACCTCCAAACCGAACGATGGCATCTTTTAGGGATGAGCCCAACATATTATAGAGCTCTTGATCCGAAACTTTTAAACCTTTAGCTTGCATATCGGCTAACCTCTCTTTAATTGCAGAGGGGAGCCACATCCCCTCATCACCTTTTACTATAGATGAGAAAAGTGTAAACGAAAGAATAAAAGCAACTATCACTCTCTTCATATTATATTTTTTTATTTGGTTAGTAACTATAAATTTACAAAATATTATTACTTTTGAAAGTAACGAAGAGATGAATAGATACTCTAAATATATTATAGCAATTGTTGCCACTCTCATTATTGGAGCAGTTGCATGGTATTTTAGTAGAGTGATTCTCTATATATTACTATCGGCAGTACTATCGCTAATAGCAACACCATTAATGGGTTGGATCTCCTCTATTAAAGTGAAGCGCTTTCAGATTCCCCGTTCATTGGCAGCACTGCTTACAATAGTTGTGTTGCTCTCTATTTTTCTCTCAATATTTCTACTGATAGCACCTATTTTGGGCTCTTTTTTTAGTAAAGTAGCTTCATTAAAGATTGAGGAGATTGAGACCTTTATCTCGGAGCCTTTCTATAGAATCAATCGAATAATAGCCCAACTCTTCCCCAACCAAAACTCCGATTTTAAGATAGAGAGGTTAATATTTGATGAGTTGAAGAGAGGATTTACCACCTCCTCTATAGCTTCCCTCTTTAGTTCGGTAGCCAATGTGCTAATAAACACTGTAATGGCAATTTTTATTGTTCTCTTTATAACCTTCTTCTTTATAAAAGAGAAAAATATGTTTGACAATATTGTGGTAACTCTATTTCCCGATAAGTTTGAACCCAATGTCAGGCGTGCCCTCGCTTCTATAAATACCCTTTTGGTTAGATATTTTATTGGTATCTCTGTTCAAATTGCAGCAATAACACTATTAAATAGTATAGGATTACATTTTATTGCAAAATTAGATCCCTCCTTCGCTTTGGTATTGGCTTTAATCACCGGTGTTTTAAATATTATTCCCTATGTTGGACCTTGGATTGGGGCAGTTCTGGCAATTCTACTTACCCTAATCACTCAAGCTCCATTCGATTTGGAAGTTGGTGCCCTACTCTTTAGAATGGTTGCAATATTTTTAGGAACTCAGCTGATAGATAATTTTATCTTCCAACCCTTTATATTCTCCAATAGCGTAAGAGCACACCCCTTAGAGATATTTATAGTGGTACTAATAGCAACAGGTATTGCAGGCATCCTTGGGATGCTCATTGCAATACCTGCCTATACTGTGATCAGAATTTTTGCAAGGGAGTTTTTCTCTCACCTGAAAGTGGTAAAAAAACTGACCGAAAATATTGAAAGTTAAGAGAAGCTATTTTTTAGAGTGCTCCTTAACATATTTATTATATTTATCATAACCTGCCATATACTCCTCGCTCTTTTCGCGGAAACGGAAGTAGATATTCTTTAGATATTCGGCCACGAGTCCTTTAATCTCTTCGTCGTCGGCAAGGGCAAAACACTTCTCAAAAG
>CAZEGL010000030.1:0-13924 GCA_964512295.1 uncultured Muribaculaceae bacterium | reverse complement strand
TGTATCTACTTTATTGACAACTACCAAAACAGGTTTTTTGCTTCCCCTCAAGATCTTGGCAATTGCCAAATCATAATCGGTTATACCGGTATAGACATCACAGAGAAAGAGTATAATATCGCTCTCCTCAATTGCAATTAAAACCTGCCGTTGAATCTCCTGTTCAAAAATATCGTCGGTGTTGGAGGCATATCCTCCAGTATCGATTACAGAGAACTCTCTACCACACCATTCGCTTAAACCGTAGTGTCTGTCGCGGGTCACCCCCGATACACTATCCACTATAGCCTGCCTACTCCCCACCAATCGGTTGAAGAGGGTAGATTTGCCCACATTTGGTCTCCCCACAATAGCTACAATACTCATAATAGATCTCTAAAGGATTATTGGCAGTTGCAGCAACAAGAGTCTCCCTTTCCCCCCTTTTTCCATAGACTCTTCTCTTCTGCCTTTGCACATTTTAAGCCCAATTTCTGCATCTCCAAGTTGTGACCAACCTCTGTTTCGGGGAATTTTCCATCCTTTCTAAAAATAATATTGAAAGAGAGTAGAAACATTGCCAAGGCAACAAATAGTATAGATATTAACAGTAGTTGCATATTCAAAAATTATTAAAACATTTATCGGGGGGAAGTAGTGGGTGCTCTCCTATCTGTAAAAGTGGAGGGAGCTGCGCTATCTTAAAACGGGAACTCTCCATAAGTGCTATCACCTCATTTACAACAGCAGGATTGGCTCCCTCCTCAATCAGTTGTGCCACCCCCTTTCCCTCTTCAATAAGAGAGAGCAAAATTGGGTCCAAAATATCATATTTGGGGAGAGAGTCGCTATCTTTTTGGTCATCTTTAAGTTCGGCAGAGGGCTCTTTTGTTATAATGGAGCGTGGAATAATCTCTTTTTTACGGTTTATATAGTTTGCCAAAGAGTAGATTTGAAGTTTATAGAGGTCGCCTATAACCATTATCGCCCCGCAAAGATCTCCGTAGAGTGTGCCGTATCCCACTGCCAACTCACTTTTATTGGTGTTATTGAGCAGGAGTGCACCACTGTTGTTGGAGTAGGCCATTAAGATATCTCCTCTAATTCTCGCTTGTAGATTTTCAAGGGTAAGATCTTTAATATTATTGCTAAAAAGCTCTTCAAGTTCGCGCAGATAGCGGTTATAGATATCATCTATAGGCACCACACTATGCTCTATTTGTAGATTTCCTGCAAGTTCTACCGAATCGGTAACAGAGTGTATAGTAGAGAAGGGCGACGGCATCAATATTGGATGCACCTTATCTCTTCCAAGTGCCTCTACAGCAATTACAAATACCACTGCCGAATCGATCCCTCCCGATAGTCCAATAACAGCCCTCTCTTTCCACTGTTGGCGAAAGAAGGTTGAAACTCCCTTTACCAACTTTGAGTAGATAGCCTCTATATCTCTATTGAACCTCTCCATAGCAATAGTTAAAAGATAAAGCTGGAACTGATAGATTGGTAGTTGTTCACCTTATTAATTATCTCTGCAAAAATATCGGATACGGTGAGTACTCTAATCTTTGAAAAATCCTTTTCGGGCGAAGGCCTCATTGGGATAGTATCAGTTATCACAACCTCTATGAGGCGCGATGCGGCAATCCTTTCAAATGCAGGCCCCGAAAGTACGGCGTGGGTGGCCAATGCCCTTACACTGCAGGCTCCTTTATCCATAAGCATATCGGCAGCCTTGGTAATGGTTCCCGCCGTATCTATCATATCATCAATAATAACAATATTTCTCCCCTCTACATCTCCTATAGCAGTCATCTCCCCCACAACATTGGCCTTCTCTCGGGACTTATGACAAATAACCAAAGGACAGCCCAAAATTCTGGAGTATGCATTTGCCCTTTTGGCTCCCCCCATATCGGGTGCCGCTATAGAGAGATTATCCAAATTCAACTCTCTAAGATAGGGAAGAAAAATAGAGCTTGCATAGATATGATCTACCGGAAAATCGAAAAAACCTTGAATTTGATCGGCATGCAAATCGGCTGTCATCACTCTATCACATCCGGCGGCAGCCAAAAGGTTTGCCACCATCTTTGCCCCTATTGGCACTCTGGGTCTATCCTTTCTATCTTGTCTTGCCCAACCGAAGTAGGGTATTACCGCTATAACTTTATAGGCACTGGCCCTACGGGCTGCATCTATCATTAGCAGAAGTTCAAAAATATTCTCTACCGGAGGTATTGTACTCTGAATAATAAACACTGTAGATCCTCTAACACTCTCTTCAAAGGCGGGTTGAAACTCGCCGTCGCTAAAGAGGGTTACACTGGACTTCCCCAACTCCATATCTAAAGCCTTCACAATCTTTTCAGCCAGATATCGGGAGCTTCTACATGAGAAGATTTTAATTTTATGCTGTTGAGCCATTCCGGAAACTTTTATTTTATCTATTTTTCTATTTTAACTTCTTAAGTATATCTCCAATATATTGCAATAGCTCCTCTTTACCGGTACCTTTAGTTGAAGAGGTGATAAAATAGGGGGGGAGCTCTTCCCAATATTTGAGCAACTCCTGGTTATTTATCTCTACCTGCTCTTTAACTCTTGTTATTCCCAACTTGTCGCATTTTGTATAGATTAACGAGATAGGAATTGTCCCCTTCGACCCTATAGTATTGATAAACTCCAAATCGATCTTTTGAAGGGGGAGGCGGGAGTCCAACAAGATAAAGAGAGTCTCTAAATGTGGTGCATTGTTAAGGTAGCCATCTATCACTCCGCCAATTGCATCTCTCTCTCTAAAGGAGGCTCTTGCATAGCCATAACCGGGTAGATCTACCAAATACCAGGAGTTGTTTATTGTAAAATGGTTCACCAATCTGGTTTTACCGGGGGTAGAGGAGGTGAGTGCCAATTTGTTTCTCCCACACAACATATTAATTAGGGATGATTTCCCCACATTGGAGCGCCCGATAAAAGCAAACTCCGGCAACTTCTGCACCGGCCTATTCTCAAACGAGGTGCTACTTCCGGCAAATATTGCTTCTTTGATAATCATAACTTTTCTCTCCTACAAAGGTATAATAATATTGACTATATTTGTAAAAGAGATTGAATAAATAATGAAAATAGCTATAGATGAGCCTATTACTCTTTCTGTACTCCAAAACAGAATAGGAGAGGCAATAAAGAAAAATGTTACTGGGGAGTATTGGGTAAAGGGAGAGATAGGAGAGATTAATGTAAACGCAACGGGGCACTGTTATATAACACTTATTGAGAGAGAGGGAGAGCTACAGGTGAAGGCTAAAGCTCAAGCTATAATTTGGGCTTCACGATATAGAGTACTCTCACATCTCTTCTCTGCCGCTACAGGCTCTTCACTCTCTAAGGGGATGAAAATTTTGGTTAAAGCTTTTGTCGAATACAATATCCTCTATGGATTATCGCTTCAGATTAGCGATATAGACCCAACCCACACAGTTGGAGAGCAGGAGTTGCTTCGCCAACAGACAATTGCCAAGCTTAAAGAGGAGGGGATGTTTGAGATAAACTCCTCTTTGCCCTTTCCATCGCTACCCCGTAGAATTGCAATAATTTCGGCTGAGTCGGCTGCCGGGTACAACGATTTTATAACCCATCTGCACAATAACGAGTATGGTTTCCAATTCTCTACCCATCTCTTCTCTGCCCCTATGCAGGGAGAGAGTGCACCGGCAGGGATAGGTGAAGCTTTAGAGAGAGTAGCCTCTCAGATAGAGGAGTTCGATCTGCTGTTTCTCATTAGAGGGGGTGGCGGAGCCCATGACCTCTCCTGTTTTGACAACTACGAACTGGCTCTCAATATTGCACAATTTCCACTGCCCATTATAACCGGAATAGGGCACCAGCACGACTACCATATTGCCGATATGGTTGCCCATACCAATCTAAAGACCCCCACTGCTGCGGCAGACTTCCTTATCTCTCTTTTCGCTGCAGAGGAGCGGCAGATAGTCTCCTTTTCGCAGCGGTTGAATTTAGCCCTACAAGGTAGGTTCTCTACCGAAACAAGTAGATTGGAGCGGTTTAAAGAGAGAATCAATAGAGGAGTGTTGGTGAGGGCTTCGGCAGAGGAGTACAAGATAGAGTCGTTACAGTTAAAGTTAAAATCGGCCAACCCTTTAGAGTCTCTACAGCGCGGATTTGCCCTCCCATACCGGCAGGGGAAACGGCTCTTTTCGAGTGTGGGGCTTGAGCCTGGAGAAGAGATAATTTTTAAATTTGTAGACTCAACTCTCTTCTGCCGGGTAGAGAGGGTAATCCAATAATTAAAATTTGAATAAAAAAGATGGAGAGCGAAAATAAAATTAGCTATAAAGAGGCGATTGCCAAGATAGAGGAGCTGATTGTAAAAATTGAGGACCCCAACACCAACCTCGAAGATATTACTGTTGAAGTTAAGAGAGCTATGGAACTGATTGCCCTCTGTAAAGCAACAATTAGAAATTTTGGAGAGGAGAGCGCCTCCCTTCTTAAAGATGAGTAAAGAGAGTGTGATGGTTGTTGCTGCTACAGGTTTCTTCGATGGTGTACATCTCGGTCATAGAAAAGTGATAGAGAGGGTGGTTGAGGTAGCAAAAAGAGAGGGTAAGAGAAGTGCCATTATCTCCTTTTGGCCCCACCCCCGAGCTGTACTTCAACAAGATGCAGCCCAATTCAGGTTGCTCACCTCCTTAGAAGAGAAAAAAGAGCTTCTATTTACTCTTGGAATTGAGCAGGTAGAGATTATCCCATTCGACAAAGAGTTTGCAGCCCTCACCACAGAGCAATTTTTTACCCATTATCTTAAAGAGAAATTTAATGTCTCAACCTTAATTGCCGGATACGACCATAAGGTTGGGAGCGATACTTCGCAATCGCAGCAGGAGATGTTTGAGATAGCGCGCAAGGTGGGTATAGAGCCCATAAGGGTGGAGCAGTTGGATTTACCGGAAGAAAATTTTACCATTAGCTCATCTAAAATAAGAGATGCTCTCTGCCGTGGAGATATTCCCGCTGCCAACAGAATGTTGGGGTACAACTACACAGTAAAGGGGGTAGTTGTTTCGGGGCGTAAGCTTGGTAGAGAGATTGGTTTTCCTACCGCCAACATAAAACTCTACGAGCCTATTAAACTTCTTCCGGCTACCGGAGTTTATGCAGTTACTGCCCAAGTACAAAATAGAGTCTATAGAGGAATCAACAATATTGGTACAAGACCTACCGTTTCTCAAGAGACGGCCATTACCATAGAGACACATCTAATAAACTTCAACGAAGAGATCTATGGCCTTCCTATGCAACTCTTTTTTTACCAAAGAATTAGAGACGAGAAGAGATTTAAAAATTTAAAGAGGTTAACACAACAGTTGGAGCGCGACTATATAGAGGCTCTCTCTATTTTACCTAAAATTGATGGCGATCTATAGATAAAGTATAAAAAATAGCTATATTGGAACTATAATTTCTCAATCGGATGGAAACATTAATATATATAGTGGGAGCGATTCTTCTGATTCTATTTCAGGCACAAAGCCAAAAAAGAAAGCAGCAGGCTGCTGCTGCACGAAGAATCCCCCCTCTCCCTCCATCCCCTTCAGAGAACTCCCCCACCTCTCACCCATATAGCTTCTTAGATGAGAGCCCCTTCTCCTCTATCGTAGACCACTATCCTCTCTCCTCACCTTTTGACCACTCCCCTATAGAAGAGGAGTACAACCACTTTAACCACTCCTCTCTCTCGAGCGATATAGCCCCATTTAGCGGCGAAGGAGAACCCTCCACTTTAGAGATCGTTCAGAGCCCTTCCACTGTAGAGAAGAGTAGCAGAGAGGATAGGGTTGAATTTGATGCCGAAAGTTTTATAATATACTCTACCTTAGCAGAACCAAAATTTTTAGATTAGTTTTTTTATTTAATCAATTACACTATCTTTGTTTTGAAGAGTCTCTGAAACGGGATTCTTTTTAATTTTTAACATAATGTCAAAAATTCACTATTTAACAGCAGAGGGCTTAGAGAAGTTAAAATCTGAACTTCAGCAATTAGTTTCAGTAGAGCGCATTGCAATATCTAAACAGATAGGCGAAGCAAGAGATAAAGGAGATCTTTCGGAGAATGCCGAATATGATGCTGCTAAAGAGGCGCAGGGGCTATTGGAGCTGAAGATTGCCAAATTGGAAGAGAGTATAGCCAATGCCCGTCTAATTGATGAATCTCGGATAAATACAACCCACATTCAGATTCTCAATAGGGTTAAATTAAAAAATCTCAACAACAATACAGTTGTGGAATATACCCTTGTTGGAGAGACAGAGGCCAATCTTCAAGAGGGCAAACTTGCTGCTGCCACCCCTATAGGTAAAGCCCTAATAGGTAAAAGTAAAGGTGAAATAGTTGAAGTTCAGGTACCTTCCGGATTGGTCAAGTATCAGGTGTTGGAAATTTCAAAATAGTAGAGATGGCTTCTATCTTCACAAAGATTGTAAATGGCGAAATTCCTTCATACAAAGTTGCAGAGGATAATGCTTTCTATGCCTTTTTAGATATAAACCCCCTTAAAGAGGGTCACACTTTAGTTATTCCCAAAGTAGAGATAGATTATATCTTCGATTTAGAGAGCGACCATTTTGCCTCACTCTTTAAGTTTGCCCAGAGAGTGGCAGTTGCAATTAAAGAGAGCATTCCCTGTAACAGAGTGGCAATAGCTGTATTAGGTTTAGAGGTTCCCCATGCCCACATACATCTAATACCCATAGAGAGCGAAAGAGATCTCAATTTTGGCAATCCCAAGCTAAAGTTAGAACCCCATAGAATGGAGCAGATTGCACTCTCTATCTCTTCAAAGATTATTTAACAATGAAAAAATCGATCTCTATACTTCTCTTTGCCTCCACCCTTCTCTTTGGATGCAGAGGGGATAAGAGTGCAAAAATCTCAGGCACTGTTGAGGGGGCTGCTGCCGGCACTCTAACATTGCAGATGTTGGATATAAATAGATTAAAAATAGTAGATACTTTAAAGTACGACAGCAACGGCTCTTTTCACTACAAAGTGAAGGGAGTAGGGGAGTCGCCCAATTTTTACTACCTCTTCTACAATAGAGAAAAAATAGCCTCTTTAATAATTCTACCAGGCGATAATATCTCTATAACAACCGATACCCTCTCCCACTTTGTTGAACTTAAAGGTTCCCCCGAAAGTACACTCTTAAGCGAAATTGAGCAGGAGCTACAAAGTTCCGGGAAGATATTCGACTCCCTTATGAGAGAGATGGAGCACTACAAAGAGCGAGGTTTGAAAAATGAAGCAGAGAGGATCAACTACCTTTTGGGGGCACAATTTGTAAAAACTAAAAGAGAGGCTATTAGAAGAGCGGTAAAAAATCCCCACTCCATAACCAACCTAACTCTCTTCTACCATAAATTTTCACCCCAACTGCCACTCTTTGGCGATCTAAACGATGCTGCAATTTTCCGTAACATCTACGATTCAATGGCCGTTAGATACCCCAACTCCCACTATTTGGTACAGCTTAATCGGGAGATATTGGATAGAGAAAAGGTTAGAGAGTTTAACGCCAAACTGCAAGAAGCCCAAGAGATTGGTTTCCCGGAGATTACCCTTCCCGATATCAACTCAAATATGGTCTCACTCTCCTCCTTTAAAGGGAAGGTGGTGCTACTCTCTATTTGGAGTGCAGCCGATACCCCCCAGCGCCTACTTAATCAAGAATATCTTGAGCTTTACAATAAATTTGCGGGTACCGGGCAATTTGAGATATTTCAAGTCTCCTTAGATATAGATAAGAGTATGTGGGCTACAGCAGTAAAAGAGCAGAAGCTCCCTTGGATCTCTCTTTGCGATATTAGGGGTGGAAGATCTAAAGTGATCTCTTCCTACAATATAGAGAAGTTGCCGGCCAACTTTATAATAGATAAAAATGGCGACATTGTTGCAAAAGATCTATTTGGCTCTGAGTTGGAGAAAATAGTAGCGAAACTGGCTAAAAATTAGCCCAATAAATTCTTTCTCTTCCCTGCAATAAACTCCTTGAGATAGAGAGGTTCAAAGGTAACATAATCTACAAATATCGATCTCTTGTAGCTCTCCAACGCCAACTCCACCATCCCCTCTGCCAATGGGTAAATAGTTACAAAGTTTCCATTTTTACTTTTAATGGGAAGTCTCAATTTTTCTGCACCATCGCCACAAAAAAGCACTTTGCCTCTCTTTAGTAGATGGTCAAAAGAGTCCTCTTCTACAATTAGCGGTACCACTTCACTCACTCTTTTGCCCCTATTGCTATATGTGGCGGTATAGACCTCCATTCTTCGAGCATCAATCACCGGTACAATAGAGTCCATCCCCTCTGCCGCACCACTTGTAAGCGCCATCTCTACTAAAATATCTAAAGTAGAGATAGCAATTAGTGGAATCTCCAATGCAAAAGAGAGTCCTTTGGCAAAAGAGAGTCCTACCCTTAACCCGGTATATGAGCCGGGCCCTTCACTTACAGCTACCGCATCTAAACTCTCTATAGAGCTCCCTCCCTCTTCAATAGCCTCTTTGGCAAGGATAGAGATTATAGAGGCGTGCTCCCGCTTCTCTTCTCCTTTGCGTTGAGCCAACAGATGCCCCCCTTGAGAGAGGGCCACAGAGCATATCTCGCCCGAACTCTCTATAGATAAAATTAAAGGGTCATTTTTTGCCATTACTCACTCGTTATCCTTTTTACTACTCTCTTTAATTTTTGTACCACCTTTTATCTTATTGACAATTGCAGTGTAGGGCGCAGTTATGATCCTCTCTCCCTCTGCAAGCCCCTCTTCAATCTCTATATAGTGTAGATCTTGAATCCCACTCTTAATCTCTCTGGGTTGTGCAACCCCTTGCGAATCTACTACAAAGATAAGTTGTCGTACCTCTCCCCCTTTCAAAGAGGCTCGTACCGAATCTGAAAGGAGCTCTATTCGGGTAGTTATTGCCTGTAGGGGAATAGCAACAACACCCTCTCTCTTGTCGCTTATAACCGACACAGTAGCCGACATGCCCGGTTTAAAAGGAGATTGGTTACCCCTCTGCAGATGGCTATAAGAACTTGGAAGAAGGTTTACCCGCACTTCAAAATTTGTAATCTGCTCAGTGGGGCCACTCACATTTTTTGCCGAATTTGCTATTTGACTCACCACACCTTGGAATATCTCGTTGGGGTAGGCATCAACCTCAACTGTTGCACTATCTCCAATAGAGAGGCGTACAATATCGTTTTCATTGACATCTACAACAACCTCCATATTGTCAAAGTTAGCAATACGGAGCAGTTCGGTACCCGCCATTTGCGAAGTGCCCACGACCCTTTCGCCAATCTCTACTGCTACCTTAGAGACTGTTCCCGATATAGGGGCATATATGGTACTTTTAGAGAGATTCTCCTCTGCCTCCTTAAGAGCAGCTTCGGCACTCTTTACATTATATTTGGCCGCCTCTACTTGAGCTTTGGCAATCTCATATTCGGTTGTAAAAGACTCAAATTCAGATTTAGAGATTGCACCATCGTCAAAAAGAGTTCTATTCCGTTTCCAATTTAGTTCACTCTGAGCCCTATTGGCCTCCTGCTGCAGAAGTTGAGCCTTTACAGCGTTTAGCGATGCCTCTGCCCTTTCACATAGTGAGATAAAAATATCCTCCTTAATTTTAATAAGAAGATCCCCTTTTTTAACCCCATCTCCCTCTCTACATCGGAGCTCTACAATCTCTCCCGAAACATCGGGACTTATCTTCACCTCCGTTACCGGTTTAATCTTCCCCCCTGCAGGAATACTCTCCACTATAGTTCGCAGTTGTACCTCCTGAACAGTTGCTACAATGGCCCTTCTATCTCTCTTCCCACCAAGCCACGCCAGCAATATCACAGAGACAACTGCTCCCACGGTTATAATTCGTACAATTTTTTTCATAATAGTTTAGGCTCAAATTTCTACTCTCCAAAGAGAGCTCTTCTCAAATAGAGGTCAATAATTTTTAACTGAAAGAGATAGTGGTACTTAGATTGTAATAGTTCCGATTGGGCTTTAAATAGATTTCCTTTGGCAATAGAGTAATCCACCCCATTAACCAACCCCACCTCAAATTTGCTCTTAACATGGTTAAAAGACTCTTTCATTGCTGCTACATTGCTCTCTGTAGCCGCAATCTTCTCCTGTTGCGAGAGAAGCACTCTATGCTCCCTCATAACATTGCTGTAGAGCTCATCTCTCCCTTTTTTCTGTTGCAGCCGAGCGCTCTCAATCCCCAGCTTTCTATTTTTAATATTGCTCCTGGCACTAAGATTATTTAGAATAGGGATAGATAATCCCATCCCCATAGAGGGGTTTCTATTCTCTTTAAACTGCTCAAAAAAACGCTCTTCCCTACCGTCGCTAAAGAAAGTTCCATAACTTGCCGACAGATAGATAGTGGGCAATAGCCTCCCTTTTGCTGCTAAGTACTCCCTCTCTGCCCTCTCTACAGTTAGCTCTGCAATCTTGAACTGAGGCAATCTTTCTGCTCCAACAAGCAGCTCCTCTACCGTAGGGGGCAACTCTATTGTTGTCTCTCTCATTGGTTCCGGCTCTACCCTTTCGCCTTGCGGCAAATTCAATAGAAGTTCCAAATGCAACCTCGCCTCCTCCACCCCATTTCTCGCCTCTACCAACGAAACCCTTTCGGAAGATGCCTGAGCCTCCATCTCTAAACGGGTAGAGAGGGGGGCCGAACCCGCCTCTACCAATTTGGTTGCCCTGGCAACCTGAGCTTCGCTCTCGTGAAGATTTAATTTAGAGAGTTCCAAAAGCTCACCGCTCAAAAGAAGTTGTAGATAGGCTCGAATCACCTCAGCAACAACCTGGTCTCTTATCTGCTCGCTCTCTTTTTGGGAGATAGAGAGATCTATTTGGGCACTCTGATAATTATATCTCTTTATATTTCCCTCAAAAATATTTAGTGAGGCTCCCAAATTGGCAGAGGTAGCATGAGAGAGTTTATTGTGAATAATCTCTAAGTTTTGAAGATTTACCGATCTTCCCCAGTTCATTGAGTGGTTGATAGAGCTATTGATAGAGGGGAGGTAGTTGAAGAGCTGCTGCTTCAATAGATTCTCCCTCTGTTCCACCTCAATAGCCCTCTCTTTAATATCTATATTGCTCTCCAATGCATACTCTACACACTCCTTTAAGCTCCAAATCTTTTGAGAGTAGAGCGGAGTCAATCCAAAGAGTAGAATTGTAATGAAAAATGGGAGTCTATAGCCTCTTATCATAATTTCCAAAGATATTATTTTTTACTCTATAAACTCCCTCTTTTCACTCATCAAACTACTCTATTTGTAGATAACAAAGGTGTTTGCCTGCAGTTCATAGATGTTTTTACTGTAGAGTTGAAACAGGCTCCACAACTTTTTCAAGGTGAAACCAACAGCAACTCCAAGGTGGTGGGCAATAGTGTAGTCCCAACCCTCTTCTGCGCCGCCAATAATAGCCAACGATTCTTGGTAAGATAACTTTTCCATTACCCTTCCCTCCAACCTTTTTCAAACCCCTCTTTAAAAGGGGCCCAATACTCCTCAACTGTTTTAATCACTTTGTAGAGGATAGCAGCAAGCTCTAACAGCTCACGCAAGGTGATTCCACCAACCTCCATCAACTCCTCTTTTCGCAGCGGTGTTAGAGACCACTGCCCTGTCACTTGCTCTTTCATTGTTTTAAATTATTTATCGCTCTACAACTTTTTGGGTGTATAGAGATAACCCCGAGTGCGCACTCATTTTTGAATAGTAAATTTTTCCATATCAATAATCCTATCAAAGAGAGAGGCTAAAGAGTGGTCGTGGGTCACTATTAGAATAGACCCACCCTCTCTCTTGACTCTAAACATCGACTCTACAATAAGCCCTTTAGAGTGGGAGTCCAAAGAGGCTACAGCTTCGTCCAACAACATTACCGGTGCCCCTTTAAGAAGAGCCCTTGCATATGCAATTCGCTGCTGTTCACCCCTTGATAGAAGTACTCCCCCCTCTCCCGGGTGGGAGTAGAACCCCGAAGGGAATCGGCTGGCAAGCTCCTCTAACTGAAGCTCTTCTACAACCGTTTCAACCATCTCTTCCTCTAACCCCACCACCCCATTGGGGAGAATCGACTCCATTAGAGTATCTCCCAAAATGGTTGGATTTTGTGGAACTACAGCAATATTTTCTCTCCAACAGCTAACTCTATTGGAGTAGGGGAATGAGCCCACAATAGAGCCTTCGGTGGGAGAGAGATGTTTCATAATCAGGGAAATTAAGGTACTCTTTCCACAGCCGCTCGCCCCTGTCAATGCAACTATCTCTCCCCGTTGCAATTTAAAAGAGAGATTGCTAAAGAGCAGCTCTCTTCCAGGGTAGCCAAAGGCTATCTCTTTGAGCTCAATCTCCCATTTGCTCCTCTCTTCTCTCGCTCTCTCCAATTTGGCCCCACTATTGAAAAACTCTCTCCCACACCCCTCTTCTACTGAAGATTCACTTGGGATAGAGAGCATATCCTCCAACCTCTCCAAAGCAGTTGCACCCTCCCTTAGAAGTGCGAATATCGAAGCCAACTCCGCTATTGGAGCCGTTACCATTGAGAAGAGGGTATAAAACGAAACCATCTCTCCCACCGTTACCCTCCCAGCAACCACCTCAATGCCACCCACCCACAAAAGAGCAATTGAGAGAAGCCGTGTAAACAGCTGCGCTACACCCGAAGCTCCAATTGAGAGAGTTGCGCTCTCTTTTGTTACCGAAGTGAGCGCCAAATGTTTACTGCTCGATCTTTCCAGAAAGAGCCTCTCCATCCCATAATTTCGAACAACCTCTATCCCCTTTATATTTTCGATAAAGTGGCTTTGAAAAACTGCCGCCTCATCCATTATTCTCTTCATCTTATCTCTTTGTCCCCTGTCGTGCATTATAAATAGGAGCATAAAAAGAGGGAGTGCAGGCAGCACTATAAGAGTAAGTCTGCTACTTAAAAAAGTAAGAATTGAGAGAGATAGCACTATTGTAAGAGAGCTAATAAGTAATCTTGGGAGGGTATCTGTAACAAGGGTTCTAACTCTTGAGATATCACCTAACCGCGATGTAATCTCCCCAATTTTAAAACTTTTAAAGTAGGGGAGAGCAATTGTACTTAGATGCTTTGTGAAATTTTTTGTAATCCTCCGTTCGCAACCTATTGCGCAATGGAGTTGAAAGAGAGAACTCCCCAACGCCGAAGCGAGTGCCACTGCAGAGAGTAAAATAAGAGAGAACGAAAGCCTCCCCAACTCATTTAAATTGGCAGCAGGGAGTACCTTATCTATCAACTCTTTCATAAATAGAGTAATTGCCAATAGTGTTGCAGTAGAGAGAGCAGAAATAAGGGCAGTAACGGGATAGAGCCAACGATTTTGTGAAATGATCTCTCCAACTCTCTTGCGGGCAGCAGCAGAGAGCCCAAATACTCTCCTTTTGCACCCTCTTCTTGTTTTCAGCTGCTCAAAGAGCAACACTATACCGCTCCACTCCCGGGCCAACTCCTCTTTAGTAACCTTAACCTCTCTCCCCACTGCCGGGTCCATTATAGTTGCCCCTTTTGGGGTGAGTTTGGTGAGTACTACAAAGTGCAGCCTCCTCTCTCTTTTTAAATGTAAAATCATAGGTTTTGGAGCTCTAAATAGAGAGTCTAAATTGCCCCTATATGCTTCGCAACTAAGACCTATTGAGCGGGCGGCATCCAACAGCCCCTTCACAGTGGTGCCCGAACCATCTGTACCGCTTAGATATCTAAGGTGAGAGAGCGACAGCTCTTTTCCCGCATATGCGGCAATAGAGGCGAGCGCGGCAACACCGCAATCGCTACTGTCGTTCTGTCTTATATTGCACCCC
>CAZEGL010000029.1:0-15249 GCA_964512295.1 uncultured Muribaculaceae bacterium | reverse complement strand
TCAAAGAGGAGTGCTCTACCCCCCCTCTCTATATAATAGATGCTACAGATAGAGTTGTTCTCCCCTCTTTTTGCGACTCCCACACCCATTTGGTCTATGCCGGAAGTAGGGAAGGGGAGTTTGCCGACAAGCTAAAAGGATTAAGTTACACCCAAATAGCTGCAAGAGGAGGGGGTATTTTAAACTCTGTAAAGCTGCTTGAAGAGAGTTCCCAACAGGAGCTTTACCAACAAAGCGTAGAGAGGGCGTGGGAGATTATAGCGTTGGGTACCGGTGCGGTTGAGATTAAGAGCGGATACGGCCTCTCTCTTGAGAGCGAACTTAAGATGTTGAGGGTAGCCAAAATGATCGCCGAAACTACCCCACTAACAGTTAAAGCCACTTTCTTAGGAGCCCACGC
This sequence comes from uncultured Muribaculaceae bacterium, assembly GCA_964512295.1. Taxonomy (GTDB): domain Bacteria; phylum Bacteroidota; class Bacteroidia; order Bacteroidales; family UBA932; genus Bact-08. The sequence goes on along the minus strand of CAZEGL010000029.1, from coordinate 14,849 downwards.
CATCCCACAACGCTTTGAAGGGAGGGGTAGCCACTATATAGATGAGATAGTTGAAACTATGTTGCCCGCTATTGCTGCCGAAGGGCTTGCACAAATTGTAGATATATTTGTAGAGAGAGGCTTCTTTACAGTAGAGGATGGCGAAAAACTCTTTAATGCGGCGTTACGGTATGGTTTTAAATTGAAGGTTCACGCCAATCAGATGAGCCGCTCCAAAGGGGTAGAGTTGGCAGCCAAATATAGAGCTTTAAGTGCCGACCATTTGGAGTCTACCGGCCAGGAGCAATTTAAGGTGTTAAAAGAGGCGGGCACTATTGCCACACTGCTGCCAGGCTCTTCATTCTTTTTAAATATGGGGTATGCCCCAGCAAAGGAGATGCTCAGTTATGGATTGCCTTTGGCACTTGCCTCCAACTACAACCCCGGCTCCTCTCCAACGGGCGATATGAAATTTATTATGGCTCTTGCCACACTAAAGATGGGACTTCCGGTAGAGGTGGCACTCAACGGAGCCACCATTAATGGTGCCTTTGCAATGGATTTGGGTGCTACACACGGCTCTATAGCGGTGGGTAAGAGGGCCAATCTAATAGTGACCAAAAAGATCCCCTCCTATCAATTTATCCCCTATGCCTTTACCACCCCTTTTGTAGAGAGTGTAATTTTAAATGGCCTGCCAATTGAGATAGATAGTTATAATAGAGTTAAAAAATAGATATTATGAGAACTTTTGAGACCCCTTTGGGGAAAATTAAATTTAAACATTTGGGACACGCCTCCCTTCTTATAGAGTGGAGTGGCCAAAATATCTTTGTTGATCCCTACAGTGAAGTGTGCAACTTTTCGCAGCAGCCAAAAGCAGATCTTATCTTGGTTACACACCACCACTTCGACCATTTGGATCCCAAAGCTCTTAAAGAGATAGTACAAGAGAGCACACTCTATATTGCGAGCGTTATTGCTGCAAAAGAGCTTCCAGGCGCTACTCCGCTTGCACAGGGAGAGAGTACTACCTATAAAGGGATAGAGATAGAGGCTAAATTTGCCTACAATATTGTACAGAAAAATGAAGAGGGAAACCCATTTCACCCTAAAGGGGAGGGGAACGGCTACCTCTTAAATTTTGGAGGGTTTAAACTTTACATTGCAGGCGATACCGAATTGATTCCCGAAATGGAGCAGTTGGGAGAGATTGATCTCGCATTTATTCCCAAAAACCTCCCCTACACAATGAGTGACGATATGTTTGTAGAGGCGGTGGAGTTGATAAGGCCCAAACAACTCTTTGCCTACCATTACTTTGAGATAGACCCCCAAAAACTGCGAGAGAAGATGCCCAAAGGTGTTGAACTGTTGAATAGATAAAATTATGATAAAGAGGATTATAGAGTGTGTCCCCAATTTTAGTGAGGGGAGAGATATGGCGGTAATTAAAGAGATTACAGATGCTATTGAGAGTGTTAAAGAGGTAAAACTTTTAAATGTAGACCCGGGTGCCGCCACCAATCGAACAGTGGTAACTTTTGCCGGTGAACCCCAGGCTGTTTGTGAAGCTGCCTTTAGAGCTGTCAAAAGAGCATCTGAGCTAATAGATATGAGCCGCCATAAGGGGGAGCATCCAAGAATGGGGGCTACCGATGTATGCCCATTAGTTCCTATCTCGGGCATTGAGATGGAGCAGGTTGTGGAGTATGCCCGTAAATTGGCACAACGGGTGGGAGAGGAGCTCAATATACCGGTATATGCATACGAAAATGCAGCCTTTACTCCAGAACGGCAAAATTTGGCAAACTGTAGAGAGGGGGAGTATGAGGGGTTGGAGAAAAAGTTTGAAAGAGAGGGGTGGAGCCCCGATTTTGGCCCTAAAAAATTTGACTCCCATGTTGCCAAAACAGGGGCAACTGCCATAGGGGCAAGAGACTTTCTAATTGCCATTAACTACAACCTCAACACCACCTCTACCCGAAGAGCAAATGCTATAGCTTTTGATGTAAGAGAGAGAGGGCGTAAACTTAGAGAGGGAGACCCTGTTACAGGAAAGGTTGCAAAAGATAGCGAAGGGAGAGATATTTGGATTCCGGGTACTCTAAAAGGGTGTAAAGCTATCGGCTGGTATATAGAAGAGTATGGTATTGCTCAAGTATCAATGAATATAACCGATATTAAGGCTACCCCTCTACATACCGCTTTCGACGAGATCTCTAAAAAGGCGGCAGAACGGGGAATAAGAGTAACCGGGAGCGAATTGGTTGGATTGGTACCTAAGGGGCTTCTTATAGATGCAGCAAAATTTTACCTTCATAAGCAGCAACGCTCTACAGCCCTACCCGAAGAGGAGCTAATTAAAATTGCAGTTAAATCTATGGGATTGGACGATCTAAAACCCTTTAACCCCAACGAAAAGATAATTGAATATCTTTTGGCAGAAGAGGAGCCCAATCGCCTTGTAGATTTAACTCTGCGCAACTACGCCTATCTAACTGCCAGCGAAGCTACCACCCCGGGTGGCGGTTCTGCATCGGCCTATTTTGGAGCGTTGGGCACCTCTTTGGCGGTGATGGTTGCAAATCTCTCTTCACATAAACCGGGATGGGACAAGAGGTGGAAATTTTTTGCCGATTGGGCCATTAAAGGGCAGGCTATTTTAGATGAGATGCTCTTTTTGGTTGACGAAGATACCAACTCCTACCGTAAGATAGTAGCAGCCTTCTCACTCCCCAAAGGGAATGAAAAAGAGATAGAGAGTAGGAGAGATGCTATTGAGAGTGCCACACTATACGCTACAGAGATCCCACTTAAAACTATGAGAGTGGCCCAAAGTGCCCTTGAACTTATAGAGGAGATGGTAAGAGAGGGGAATCCCAACTCAATTTCTGATGCGGGAGTAGGAGCAATAGCAGTTAGAGCAGCGGTATTGGGGGGGTATATGAATGTGAAGATCAACTCTGCCACACTAAAAGATAGGGCTAAAGCCAAGGAGCTTAACCAAGAGGCTCAGCAGATATACGACTTTGCAATGGCCAAAGAGAGCGAAATTGTAGCTTTGGTCTTTAAGAGTTTAGAGAAGTAGCATAAAAAAAGAGGGCAACCAACAGTTGCCCTCTCCTTTTTTAGGATTGGTTTAAACTATTGTAGCCAATCTCTTGTATGAGTTGTAGCGCCACTTGGCGTGCTCTTCGGTAAGTTTAAAGAGCTGCTCTGCCTCTTGGGGGAAGGTACCCTTGAGTGAGGTATATCTTACCTCGCTACCTAAGAAGTCCTGGAACTTAGACCAGTCGGGCTCTTTACTATCTAAAATAAATGGATTCTTACCTTCGGCCTCTAAAGTGGGGTTGTAGCGGTAGAGATGCCAGTAACCGGCCTCTACAGCAAGCTTCTCCTGTCTTTGAGAGGTGCCCATGCCGCTTCTTATACCGTGGTTGATACAAGGGGAGTAGGCTATAATTAGAGATGGTCCGTCATACGCCTCTGCCTCTTTAAGTACCCTAAAGAGCTGGTTTTGACTTGCACCCATAGCTACTTGTGCTACATATACATAACCATAACTGATTGCCATCATTCCCAAATCTTTCTTGCGAATCTTCTTACCGGAAGTGGCAAATTTGGCAACAGCACCAGTAGGGGTAGCTTTAGATGATTGTCCACCGGTGTTGGAGTAAACTTCGGTATCCATTACCAAAACATTTACATTTTCACCCGAGGCCAAAACATGGTCTAAACCGCCATATCCAATATCGTAGGCCCAACCGTCTCCACCAAAGATCCATTGCGAACGGGCTGCAATAAACTCTTTAAGAGTAACCAACTCCGAACATATTTCACACTTGCACCCTTCCAAAAGAGGTATAACCTTATTGGCAATCTCTTTACTCTTTTCGTAGCTGTCGCGATTCTCCAACCACTCTGCAAAGAGTGTTTGAGCTTCGGCGGGAACTGATTTGTTGCCGATTCCCTCTGCCATCAATTTGGCTACGCGGTCGCGAACTCTTTCGGAGCCCATATGCATACCCAATCCATACTCAGCATTATCTTCAAAGAGTGAGTTTGCCCAAGCTGGACCAAATCCATCTTTGTTGGTAGTATAAGGAGAAGAGGGGAAAGAGCCGCCGTAAATTGAAGAGCATCCGGTAGCGTTGGCAACCATCATCTTTTCGCCATAAAGTTGTGTAATTGCTTTGATATAAGGGGTTTCGCCACAACCGGCACAAGCTCCCGAAAATTCAAACAGGGGTTGTGCAAATTGAGAGTGCTTAAGTCCTTTATCTTTAGGCTGTACATTATCTTTATATCCAACAACAGAGTGTAGCCAGTCGAAGTTGGCCTGCTCATGCAGCTGCCCTTCTATAGGCTTCATTATTAATGATTTCTCTTTTGAAGGACAAACTTCGGCACAGTTGCCACAACCTGTACAATCCATAGGGGATACTTGAATAGTAAAGCTGTAGTCGTTGAAAGGTCTATTGCCCGGTACCCGTTTAAGCCCTTCGGCAGCTTTAGCCTGCTCCTGCTCATTCATCAAGAAAGGACGGATTGCTGCGTGAGGACAAACATAGGCACACTGGCTACACTGGATACAGTTATCTTTCTGCCATTCGGGAACTACCGATGCCACTGCTCTCTTTTCAAACGCTGCTGTGCCCGAAGGAATTGTTCCATCTTCTAAATTTAAGAATGAGCTTACAGGAAGTGTGTCGCCCTCTTGAGAGTTAACAACATCGGCTACATTTCTTACCCAATCGGGTGCAAGACGATCAAATGAGGCGGGTCTAAATTTAGCAGTAATCTCTGCCCATTCGGCTGGAATCTCTACTTTTTGATACTCAGAACCGCGATCGATAGCGCTGTTATTCATCGTTAAAATTTTCTCCCCTTTTCTTCCATATGAGTGTTCGGCAGCAGCCTTCATCTCTTTTACGGCAGTTTCGTAAGGGATAATATTGGCAATTTTAAAGAAGGCCGATTGTAGTATAGTGTTGGTCCTATGACCCAAGCCAATCTCTTCTGCAATTTGGGTAGCGTTGATAATGTAAAGGGTGAGCTCTTTTTTGGCTATAGTTGCCTTTACAAAATCGGGAAGCATTTGAAGAGTCTCCTCTTTGCTCCATACTGTATTCAATAGGAAGGTACCACCTTTTTTAATTCCCTTTAACATATTGTAACGGGTAAGATAGGGGGTAACATGGCACGCTACAAAGTCGGGTTGAGAAACCAAGTAGGGAGAGTTTATAGGAGTGTCGCCAAAACGGAGGTGCGAACAGGTATAACCGCCCGATTTTTTAGAGTCGTAGTCGAAATAGGCCTGTACATATTTGGGAGTGGTCTCTCCAATAATCTTAATTGTATTTTTATTGGCACCAACAGTTCCATCGGATCCTAAACCATAGAATTTACACTCCACTACACCTTTGTGCGCTATACTTATCTCCTCCTTAATGGGGAGTGACTTGAAGCTTACATCGTCTGTTATGCCAATGGTAAAGCCATTCTTTGGCTCCTTCATCTTAAGGTTGTCTAATACTGCAACAATTTGGGCAGGGGTTGTATCTTTAGAGGAGAGTCCGTAACGGCCGCCAACAACTAAAGGAGTTTCACCCGGAAGATCTGCAATGACAGACTTTACATCTAAGTATAGAGGTTCTCCAACTGCACCCGGCTCTTTGGTTCTATCCAATACCGCTATGCGCTTTACAGATTTTGGAAGAACTCTTGTGAAATATTTGGCCGAGAATGGACGGTAAAGCCTAACTGTAAGAAGACCAACCTTTTCGCCTTGCTCTTTTTGCATCATAATCACCTCTTTAATGGTGTCGCAAACAGAACCCATTGCAATAATTATATTCTCTGCTTCGGGGTGGCCGCAATAGTCGAATGGAAGATAGTGACGCCCGGTAATCTCTCCAATTTCACCCATATACCTTGCAACAATGTCGGGAACGGCATCGTAGTAGGGATTAGCAGCCTCTCTTGCCTGGAAATAGACATCGGGGTTTTGCGCTGTACCGCGAGTAACAGGCTTATTGGGGTTTAGGGCTCTATTGCGGAAGGCTGCTAAAGATTTGTCGCTAATTAATTTGCGAAGCTCCTCTTGATCTATCTCTTCAATTTTTTGAATCTCGTGTGAGGTACGGAATCCATCGAAAAAGTGAACAAAAGGTATTCTAGACTTAAGGGTAGAGAGGTGTGCCACAGCGGCAAGGTCCATTGCCTCCTGTACTCCACCCGAAGCTAAAAGAGCAAATCCTGTCTGGCGGGCCGACATAACATCGGAGTGGTCGCCAAAGATAGAGAGAGCCTGTGCTGCCAAAGATCTGGCAGATACATGAAATACTGTGGGAAGTAGCTCTCCTGCAATTTTATACATATTGGGAATCATTAGTAGGAGACCCTGGGAGGCTGTGAAAGTTGTGGCCAATACACCTGCCTGTAACGCTCCGTGGAGTGTTCCTGCTGCCCCTCCTTCACTCTGCATCTCAATCACCTTTACCGTTTCGCCAAAAAGATTCTTTTGACCATAGGCAGACCACTCATCTACATACTCTGCCATTGTAGAGGAGGGGGTGATTGGGTAGATTGCAGCCAGTTCGCTAAACATGTAGGCGACATGTGCAGCGGCCCAGTTACCATCACAGGTAATAAATTTTTTCTCTTTTGCCATAGCTTTTTGAATTTATATTGTGTTGTTAAATAGTTGTCTCTCTTTACTTTATTACAATAAAAAAGTACTCTACACAACTCTAAGTTGGTGAAGAGTACCAATATATCTAAAAAAGTGCAATTTCTTAAAAGGGCAGCCCTCCTTATTCTTAGGAGAGCTATAGAGCTCTGTCTCTACATCAAATGGTATAGTTTCCAATAGGGGTAGATGCATTTTCAAAATTATCAACAAAAATACAACTTTTTTTTGTCAATTGAAAGAGAAGAAACAAAAAGGGTGCCTATCCCATACCGGTAGTTTCACTTTCGGGTTTTATTTTCTTTATCAACCCCTGTAGGGTAGTACCGGGCCCCAACTCTGTAAAGTGTCGTGCCCCATCGTTCCACATATTCTCTACACTTTGGCGCCAACGCACCGGTGAAGTTAGCTGCTTTATAAGATTCTCTTTAATAGTTGCGGGATTGTCGGTTCTTTTTGCATCTACATTTTGATAGATGGGTGCAATTGGAGCCACAATATTGGTTGCCAATATAGCCCTCTCCAACTCCTGTTTTGCAGGTTCCATTAAAGGGGAGTGGAAAGCTCCACCTACCATAAGGGGTATAGCCCTTTTGGCGCCGGCCTCTTTAAGTAGCCTGCACGCCTCTTCAACTGCCTTGTTCTCTCCCGAAATTACAACTTGTGCAGCACTGTTGTAGTTGGCCGGTATTACAACACCATCTACAGAGCGGCACACCTCCTCTATTGTAGAGTCGTCAAGACCAATCACGGCAGCCATAGTAGAAGGTTTCGCTTCACACGCCCTCTGCATTGCCATAGCACGGGTTGCAACCAATTGCAATCCATCTTCAAAAGAGATTGCCCCCGCTGCAGCCAATGCGCTAAACTCCCCAAGGGAGTGTCCCGCCACCATTTGAGGATTAAATTCATTAAGAGTTTTAGCTAAAATAACCGAGTGTAAAAAGATAGCAGGCTGGGTCACTTTAGTCTCTTTGAGCTCTTGATCGCTCCCCTGAAACATCACCTTTGTAATCTCAAATCCAAGTATCTCGTTTGCCCTTTCAAAAAGTTGGCGGGCTATGCTAAAATTGTCATATAGCGATTTGCCCATTCCTGAATATTGGGCCCCCTGACCGGGAAATACAAATGCTTTCATCTTTAAAGATTTTAAAACCGATAAATATATATCCTATATAACCAAATATAGCTATCTTTGTTGCCTAAATGGCCTCGTAGTTCAGCTGAATAGAACGTCAGATTCCGGTTCTGAAGGTCGGGGGTTTGAATCCCTCCGAGGTCACAAAGAGCGGGTAGAGTTATATAGAACACTTCCGCTCTTTCTCTTTTACATAGTGCTCAGTGCCTCTTTTTGTGCTACTTGGCCTCTGGCTAATAAAATGTAAAAATTTAACTAAGTGCTACTCTATTAAGTACTACTCTATAAAGGCCACTATCTCTCCCTTTTCTACTCTTTCGCCCTGCTTTGCCATCACTTGAACAATCCTGCCCGAAGCGATAGCTTTAATTTGCTCTATACCGTAATAGGCTTGAATAGAGCATATTATAGAGTTCTCTTCTATAGAGTCTCCTACATTGGGTGCAGAAGAGGCGTCGGCCACATCGTATTGCCAAATGAGTTGGCCCTGCACAGGGGAGTGTATCGCTTTGGCATTGGGGTATCGCTTCAATATCTCCTCTGTATTAAATTTAGGCATCTCAACTACAGCTCTGGTAACAATAATTGGTGCTCCCGCCTTAGCTTTGGCTGCTTCCAGCTCCTGCTCAAACCGCTGCTTGGCAACTCCACTCTTATAGTCTCTATATTGGCGCTCGTGCATTGCAAACTCAAAGAGCTCTTCGTTGTCTTGTCCAAACTCCCAGCCACTCTCCTTCATTTCGCTACGGAACTTATCCAACTCATTTGGGAAGGCATCTTGAGGATTTCCTTCGTAAAACTCCATCCCCTTCTCCTTAGCCAATGCTACAAGTGTAGGGTCCAACTCTCCGGGGAGTTTGCCGGTTTTACCCAAGATCATATTCCATGTATCCTTATCTATTGTGCTCCAGCGCTCCTCTCCCTTGAGGGTGTGCATAAGATTTAGCAGAGCGGTATTTTTAACATATTGGCTAAAAGGTGTTACCAAAGGTGGATACCCCATCTTGGGCCAAACATATTCTACCTCTTTAAAGAGCATAACTACCAGTTCATTAAGCTCCAACTCTCTCTCTCCTCTATTTCTAAGCGAAGAGTTGATAGCTCCTTGGAATCCTTTTAGATCGGCCATCATAGAGCCCATCATTCCTCCCGGAAGCCCCGAACCCACCAGCAGAGAGTTCATCTGCTTATTGCTTGGGTCTATAAAGTAGCCCAAGAAATCATCTACAAATTTTTGGGTTAAGCTCCTTGCCTCCATATAGGCATTCATATCTATCTCTTTTACCAAAAAGCCTGCATCTTTAAGCATAGCTTGAATGGTAATGATGTCGGGGTGTACCATACCCCAAGAGAGAGGCTCCATTGCTACATCTATATAGTCTGCCCCTGCTCGAGCCACCTCCAACATAGATGCTACAGAGAAACCGGGGCCACTATGGCCGTGATATTGAACTAAAATTTTGGGATACTTCTCTTTAATAGATTTTGTAAGACGCCCTAAAAATGCGGGACGCCCTATACCGGCCATATCTTTTAGACATATTTCGTCGCACCCAAACTCCACAACTTTATCTACCAACCCCATATAGTACTCTACGGTGTGTATAGGAGAGTGTGTTATACTTAGGGCAACTTGCGAAATCATTCCAGCCTCTTTGGCATATTTTACAGAGAGTTCCAAGTTGCGAGGATCGTTCAGACCGCAGAAAGATCTTGAGATATCTGTACCTTGACTCTTTTTAACCTTATACATCAACTGGCGAACATCTGCAGGAACCGGATTCATCCTAATCCCATTTAACCCCCTCTCCAACATATGGGTTTGAATTCCTACCTTGTTGAATGGAGCTGTCCACTCCCGTACCGCCTTATTTGGGTTTTCACCAAAGAGAAGATTTACCTGTTCAAAGGCACCTCCATTGGTTTCAACCCTATCGAAACATCCCATCTCAATAATAACGGGAGCTATCTCTTTCAGCTGGTCGATTCTGGGCACATACTTTCCCGAAGATTGCCACATATCTCTGTAGAGAAGTGAAAATTTAATCTCTTTAGCCATCTTTTAATCAATTTTTAGTGTTCAAAACAGCCACAAAAATACTCTTTTATTTTAAGGTATCAAGTTTTACCACAACTCTAAGTTGTTTAATAAAATTTTATTACTAATTTTGTTGCCCATACAAATAGTGACAATTATTTGTATTGGAGAGTGCTCTTGAAAATATTATGGTGGTTGTAGCTCAGCAGGTTAGAGCGCTAGTTTGTGGCACTAGAGGTCGTGGGTTCGAATCCCATCATCCACCCTTATCTATTTCTTTTTTATAAATAGTTGGCAAATGCCAAAAAGAATTTTAACTTCGCTTTCAATTTGTAACCAACAGTAGAGATGACCAATTTTAACTCACACCTCTTTTTTTATTACTTCTTCGCTTTTACCCAAAGAGCGGGGTCTTTATCTTATTGAGTAATTAGAGAGTTGAGTATCAAGATAAGCCCCGAAGTTTCGGGGCTTTTTTTTGCCCAATATTAAGATATTTAAATATGATTAAGATAGAACCTGCCAAAAGGGTACAAGCAACAGAGGAGTACTTCTTCTCAAAAAAACTACGAGAGATAGATAAAATGATATCGGAAGGAGCAGATATTATAAATTTAGGAATAGGAAGCCCCGACACTCCTCCCCCCTCTAAGGCTCTTAATATATTGAGTGAGAGTTTATTAAAAAGCGATACTCACGGCTATCAACGCTACAATGGAATTGTTGAACTTAGAGAGGCATTTGCCGGGTGGTATCAAAAATACTTTTCTGTAACACTTTCGCCTACAGACGAAATAGTCCCTCTTATTGGCTCAAAAGAGGGAATTATGCATACAACTCTTGCATTTGTTAACCCCGGCGACGGTGTCTTGGTTCCCAATCCCGGTTATCCCACCTATCGTTCAAATGCCCAACTTGCCGAAGCTGTTGTAATACCATATGAACTCTCTTCCCAAAATGGATGGTTCCCCAATTTAGAGGAGTTGGAGAGGAGAGATCTTTCAAATGTAAAACTTATGTGGGTAAATTATCCCCATATGCCCACAGGAACCAATGGCAGCGAAGAGTTATTCGACTCCCTAATAGATTTTGGCCGTAGAAACCAAATATTGATTTGCAACGACAATCCTTACAGCTTTATTCTTCATAAAAAGAGAATTTCGATATTGAGCAGGCCCTATGCAAAAGAGATTGCAATAGAGCTAAATTCGGTGAGCAAATCGCACAATATGGCGGGTTGGCGGGTTGGTGCAGTGATGGGAGGAGCTCAATTTCTTTCGCAAATTATGAAGATTACCAGCAATATAGATTCTGGAATGTTTCGCCCTATTCAAGAGGGGGTGGCAGAGGCACTCAATATAGATGAGAGCTGGTACAACTCGCTCAACTCCCTTTATAGCAAGAGGAGAGTGGTAGCAGAAGAGATCTTTGAGGAGTTGGGGTGCTCTTTCAGCAGAGAGCAGGGAGGACTCTTTCTTTGGGGGGAGGTGCCCAGCAGGTGTGCAGATGGGTTTGAACTGAGCGACAAGCTTCTATATGGAGCCAATCTATTTGTTACTCCTGGTGCAATATTTGGCGATGGGGGCAGCCGATACATTAGAATTTCGCTCTGTGCTACCGAAGAGCGGCTGAAAGAGGCCCTCTATAGAGTAAAAGAGGGCAATTGGTTCAAATCTTAAGAACTTAGGAGAGATGGAAGAGCTAAAAGGCGAAAAACTATTTATTGTGGGGTTGGGGCTTATTGGAGGTTCACTCGCCCTTGCCCTTAAAGAGGCAAACCCCTCAGTACAAATTGCCGGATGGGATAGCAACCCATTTAACCGTAACCGTGCTTTAGAGTTGGGGCTAATAGAGAGTATAGAAGAGTTTAGAAGTGGAGTTGCCTCTTCGGCACTCTCTATTCTCTCTACCCCCGTAAATTCAATACCTACATTACTTAAAGAGGCTTTAGATATATATGCCTCTATCTCTCCCTCTCAACGAGGGGTCATTTGCGATATGGGTTCAACCAAGGTAAAAATTGGAGAGAGCGTTAGAGAGCACCCTATGCGGGAGCATTATGTGGCGGCCCATCCCATTGCAGGTACCGAATTTTCCGGCCCCGATGCTGCACTTTCGGGCCTCTTTAAAGAGAAAAATATGATTCTATGCGATTTAGAGCTGAGTGCTCCCTATTTGGCCAATAGGGTAGAGGAGTTGTTTAGAGAGATTGGTATGAGAGTTAGAAGAATGAACTCCCGCGACCACGACTACCATGTTGCATATGTGTCGCATCTCTCACATATTTCTGCTTTCTCGTTGGCTATAAGTGTATTGGATAAAGAAGAGGGGGAGAAGGAGATTCTCAATTTGGCAGCAGGAGGCTTCGATTCTACAGTAAGACTTGCAAAGAGCAGTAGTGAGACATGGTCGGCAATTCTGCTTCACAACAGAGAGTATCTCTTAGAAGCTATAGAGAGTTACTCCCGCAATATAGAGGCTATTAGGGTGGCCCTTGAGAGGGGAGAGGGGGAGAGTCTCAAAGAGATTATAGTAAAAGCAAATAAAATTAAAAAGATACTAAACTAAAAAATCAACAATAGCTATGAAAGAGCAATTTAAAAAGATAGAGGAGTGGAGCCTCTATAAAGAGAGACCTTTGATAATTAGCGGCCCCTGTAGTGCCGAAAGTAGAGAACAGGTACTTCAAGGAGCGCGAGAGTTGGCCGCAACAGGAAGGGTAGATATCTTTAGAGCGGGTGTGTGGAAGCCCAGAACGCGCCCCAACTCTTTTGAGGGTGTTGGTAAAGAGGGGCTCAAGTGGCTAAGAGAGGTGAAAGAGAGTGTGGGGCTTCCCGTTGCCACCGAAGTAGCCAATGCCTCCCACACCAACGATGCTTTGAAGTTTGGTGTAGATCTTCTTTGGATAGGGGCAAGAACCTCTGCCAACCCTTTTGCTATGCAGGAGATTGCCGACGCCCTAAACGGAGTAGATGTTCCGGTATTGGTGAAAAACCCAATCAACCCCGATCTAAATCTATGGGTGGGGGCCATAGAGCGAATAGTGGCAAGTGGTATAACCCAAATAGGCGCAATCCATAGGGGGTTTAGTACCATTGAGCAGGGGCAGTTTAGAAATCAGCCGCTTTGGCTTCTTCCTATAGAGCTTAAAAGGATGATGCCCACCCTTCCCCTCCTTTGCGATCCAAGCCATATTGGGGGTGCCAGAGAGCATCTTCACCATCTCTCACAAAAGGCGTTAGACTTAAACTACGACGGTCTAATGATTGAGTCGCATATAGACCCCGATTCGGCACTAAGCGACAATAGCCAGCAGGTAAATAGCGAAGGGTTGGTGAAGCTCCTCTCCTCTCTTATTCTTCGCGATCAGATCCCCGGAACTTCTACCAACTTCGACACACTCTCTGAACTAAGGGCAAAGATTGATTTATACGACGAACAGCTGTTAGAGCTCTTGGGACAGAGAATGCAAATTGCCCAAGAGATTGGAGAGTATAAAAAAGGGAATAATATTGCAATTTTTCAGAGCAGCAGATGGGAGGTGATTATGGAGCAGGTATTGCAGCAGGGAGCCCAAAAAGGGTTGAGTGCAGAATTTATTGGAAGCCTTTTTAGAGCTATTCACCAGGAGTCTATAAATCACCAAAATAAGGTAATGAATCTCTAATAGATTAAGATCCCCAACACCCCTGCACCCACAATTATCTGTATGGGATTTACCTTTCCCCACCAAGAGAGGGCAAATGCCACACCACACAATATCCAGCTACTGTAGTTGGGGAAATTTTCTGCTGTTACAAGGAGTATGGCAGCCGATCCAATTAGCCCTATAACAACAGGTCTAACACCGCCAAGCATAGCCTCAAACCATCGACTTTTCTTAAACTGGTTATAGAGGAGCGCTATTGCCAATATTATAAAAAAAGAGGGGAGCACAACTGCTACTGTAGCCACTGCCGACCCCAGAACATTCCCCGTAACGCTATATCCAATATAGGTAGCACTATTGATCCCAATAGGGCCTGGAGTCATCTGTGAAATTGCCACTATATCTGTAAATGTAGAGGCATCTACCCAGTTGTTGTTTGTTACAACTTCGTTTTGGATAAGAGAGATCATAGCGTATCCCCCTCCAAAGGTAAAGAGCCCTATCTTAAAAAATGTTACAAAGAGTTTTAAATAGATCATAGCAGAAGCAGTTAAGAGACTCTCTGATGGTAGTAAAATTGGAAAAGAGCCAAAAAGGCTGCCGCCACAATTATCCATATTGGAGAGATCTTCAGTAGAACAATCAGCAGTAGAGTTATTATGGGAATCAGAAGATTGAACCTCTTTAGGTTGCTCTGTAGTGCCAAAGAGAGTGCAGGAACTGCTATTAGGGCTACCACTACAGGGCGAATAGCTCTAAAGGCATTTTGTACAACTCTATTCTCTTTAAAATTCTCAAAGAAGAGCGCAATTAAAAGGATTGCAAAAAAAGAGGGGAGTGCAGTACCCAAAGCTGCCCAGATACTCCCTTTTATCCCATGAACCTTCTTGCCTATAAAGATTGCAATATTAATTGATAGAATCCCTGGGGCAGATTGCGATATTGCCAGATAGTCTAAAAATTCCTCTTCCTCTACCCACCTCTTTCTATCTACCACCTCTGCCTTAATCACTGGAATCATAGCGTACCCTCCCCCAATGGTTAGCGCCCCTATTTTAGCAAAGGAGAAAAAGAGCTCTCTATATTGTTTCATAATCTCATTCAGAAATAAAAAAGTGAAGTGGTAGGGCAAACTTACCTAAAAAGTTTGGAGCATTAAGAAATTGCACTTATATTTGCAGCCCGTTTCTTAAAAGAAAGAGCGGATAAGTTCTTTGATAGCATTGAAAGAGTAACGAGGTAGAGGTTTGTAAAAAATCTCTGTCAATACTTTAAATTTTGAGTTTATTATAGGTCGGGGTTGTAATTTTTTATTTTTACTATGAAGAGTTTGATCCTGGCTCAGGATGAA
>CAZEGL010000028.1:0-17804 GCA_964512295.1 uncultured Muribaculaceae bacterium | reverse complement strand
TTCCTGTAATATTTTCTTTTCCTTCTTTGAATCTTCTAATCCTCTCACTTAGATTATTCCATTTATTAAATTGGGATAAGCCTTTACCAAAAGCTCTTTTAACAAGTTTACAAGCTTCACTTTTAGATTTTATCAATTTCACATTCGTAGCTCCTGCACCTCTTCTAAGCTTAAACACTTTTGGGAATGTTGTTTTATCAATCCAAACTAATGCTTCTTTCTTTGTATAAAAGACATAAGAAGAAACAAGAGGAGCTCCAATACTTTCAAGTAAATACTTTTGACCTACTTTATCATCAAAATGCCATGTTGTATTGAAGTCAGGAAAGACTTTTTTACCAGAAGCTTGTACAGAATACAATAAATGTTTAGCAAATATCACATCTTTATAAAAAACATGACTATGATGCCACATTAATGCATCACAATCACTTATTTGCTGCATGATGTCACTATCATAGCAGTTTACTATTTTATAGTTTATTTCCTTTTGTTGACAATGTTCTATCCAGCGATCTGAAAAGCTTCCTTCTCTATCGTGTATTGCTATTTTCATTTTGATATGTATTTTTCCAATACTTCTTTTGATAAATTATGATGAGCCTCGCAACGCATTAAATTTAAATGTAATGATGCAGCCTTTTTATTTATAAAATTCACCCCTATTCTTCTAAAAATTCCACTTATATATCTATTTTCTATTGATGCTAGGGGCGACCAATAATTTAAATATTGTTTTGATTGTTTCTCAATATACTTCACCCAGTGGGCCCGTATTTTGTCTGGATTTTCAATAAGTTTACAATAGGTTTTAAATCTATTTAAAACATCTTCTTTAAAGATTCCTTCAAGCAATGTGAGATCGAATTTTTCTCTTTTCTGTCCAATGGGATGAATTTCACATTCAATCTTTTCATTTGAAATTTCAATCTCTAAAACCAATCCAGTGTACCAGTCATCATTAATATTATTATTTGTAAATAAAAAGTTCCCAAGACTATAATAAATCGGCACTCCCTTATAAACCTCATTACCACTGATACAATGTGTATGATGACCAACTACAATATCAGCACCTTGATCTGCATAGAATCGATACTGCTTTTGCATGCGAGGGCTGGGTAGATTATAATATTCATGCCCACCATGTACAATCACAATCACTTTATCGTGAGATGCTTTAGCTTCTCTAATCTGATTCGTGTTGTCGATGATATCCATCGGATTGGCACCGGGTGAATCATCTTCTGCAATAGACCACTCATTTTCGCAAAAGTTGAGGATGGCGATTTTCATTCCATCTTTGTCTAATGTAAGTGGCTTTCTTGCTTCAGTTAAATCATTACCCGCACCAATATACTCTATTTTATGATCATCCAACTCTTTAAAAGTATCAGTAACTCCTTTATTTCCATAATCCTGGATGTGGTTGTTAGCCATTGTCACAGCATCAATCTTTAATTGATGTAAATAAGGTAAAATAGTGTTTGATAACATCCTAAGGTGAGGACCGGTTTTGATAATTTTATTATTTGGATTATCTTCAGTGATGGGTGCTTCCAGATTTACAATTCGATAATCAGCATCCTCGAATAAATCAATAACTGATTTATCTATCAGATTATTGTTTCTGAATTCATCAGCTATATATAAGTCACCTGCAATTATTATTCTCATATATATTGGTTTAATTATTCTTTCGATTCTTAGATTTAATAATTTTTTTAGCTTGATATGTAACTATTATGCACATTATGGACTGTGTTAATGTTATATTAATAGCTGCTCCTAAGAAATCAAAAAAATATATTAGAGGGAAAGATATTATAAAGCCAATGATTGATCCAAATGTTATAAGATTTCGTAGCTGTTTTTCATAACCTTCAATAATCATATAGTTAATTCCATATGCATTTCTAGTAGTTATAAGAAAAACAGAAATAGACATAATTTGTAATACTGCAACAGAACTTTTAAACTCTTCTGTAAAAAAAAGTTTAATCAGTAAAGGTGCTGTAATAAATAAAAGAAAAGATATTATTATCGATGTATATATAGTTAACTTTGCATATGAACTATGCTTATCAATTCTCCTAGATAAAAATGGAAAAAACGTTCTCGATATCACTGTCATAAATTGCTGAGAAATTGAAACAAATCTACTACCGGCATTTAATAAACCATTTGAAACAGGTCCCCCGAAAAAGCCCAGTAGCATTACAGAGAAG
This sequence comes from uncultured Muribaculaceae bacterium, assembly GCA_964512295.1. GTDB lineage: Bacteria > Bacteroidota > Bacteroidia > Bacteroidales > UBA932 > Bact-08. Next base: position 15,576 of record CAZEGL010000028.1, on the reverse strand, counting down.
CTATTATACAGATTAGGCATGATGTTATTTATAAATACATCAGTACTTCCTTTAATGGTTTCAAAAATTCTCTTTGTTGATGGTCGCTTTAACTTTACTTTCCATTTAGATAATATAATATACATTGCAAATATCCCAGATAGCAAGAACCCTAATGAGATAAATAGGGGCTGTAATATAAAATCCTTTTTCTCTTTAATAAAAACAAAGACTAAAATTGTGAAAAGTAATTTAGATAAGAGGTTTAGTATTGTGATATATTTCATTCTTTCCATTGCCTGGAAGAACCAGTCCGGAAACATTATATGTCCGGGAACAAGTAGGAAGGTCACTAATATTACTGCATAATTTTCTCTTAATATTGGCACTATGGAAATGACTATCAACAACAGCAAGAATGATATAATCATTAAAAGGCATCGTGCCCATAAAACATTGCTGAATATTTCAGATACTTTTTCTTTATCATCTCTATTCTTGGCTACATCTCGGGTTGCAGTGTAATTAAATCCCCAATCTGCTACTGTTTGAAACCATACTACTATTGCTGATGCAAATGCAACTTTCCCAAACCCGTCAACACCAATAACCCTTGCCAAGTATGGCATTGTAATCAAAGGGAAAACATATCCAGTAACTTGAAGAAGTGATAGGTATCCAAAGTTAGTAACTAATGTTTTAGCATCTTTACTATTATTTATACGATTGTATGCATTCCGAATTTTGTTCATAATTAGAGTCTGCCTCCAACATCTGCTTTATTGAATAGTCCTTTTACATCATAAATTACGGACCCTGCATTTTTGTAATATTGCATGTCAATACCTTGGAACTCATTGTGTGCTACAGCTAAAACAACTGCTTCAAATTCTCTATCCAATGGGAGATCTTTAACTGTTGTAATGTAGTATTCATTTAAGACTTCCTCAGGATCTGCCCATGGATCATAGACAGTGATATCAACTCCATAATCTTTTAGCTCGTTAAAAATATCGATTGCACGTGTATTTCGAATATCCGGGCAGTTTTCTTTGAAGGTAATCCCTAGCATTAGTGCTTTTGCTCCTTTTATGTGGTGTCCTTTCTTTATCATCAGCTTAATGACTTGTTGGGCTACATATTTGCCCATTTCGTCATTCATTCGGCGTCCGGCAAGGATTATCTCGGGGTTATAGCCGTACTCCTGTGCTTTTTGAGCTAAGTAGTAAGGATCTACGCCTATACAGTGACCTCCTACAAGCCCGGGTTTGAATGGAAGAAAGTTCCATTTTGTACCGGCTGCTTCTAGTACTTCGTGGGTGTCAATGCCCATTAGGTTGAATATCTTGGCCAGTTCATTTACAAATGCAATGTTTATGTCGCGTTGGCTGTTTTCAATCACTTTTGCTGCTTCGGCAACTTTTATAGATGTTGCTAAGTGGGTTCCTCCTGTAATTACTGAAGCATATAGTTCGTTTACTTTTTTTGCAGTTTCGGGTGTGCTGCCGGATGTGATTTTTTTTATTTTTTCTACTGTGTGTTCTTTATCGCCTGGGTTGATTCTTTCGGGAGAATAGCCTGCAAAAAAGTCTTGGTTGTATATTAATCCGGATGTTTTCTCAATTACAGGGATACAGTCCTCTTCTGTGGCTCCGGGGTAAACTGTGGATTCGTAGATTATAATATCGTCATTTGAGATGACTTTGCCCACGGTTTCACTTGCTTTTACTAAAGGTGTTAAGTCGGGACGTTTGTTTTTATCTACTGGTGTAGGTACTGTAACAATATATATGTTACAATCTTTAATGTCTTCAAGCAGTGTTGTGCAGAAAAAGCCATTATTGATTGATTCTTTCAATAGGTTTTCATCGACTTCCAGGGTGGAGTCTTTGCCCTGCATTAGCTCGTTAACTCGTGTTTGGTTGATGTCGTACCCGATTGTTTTATATTTGGTTGAGAATAGTCTTGCAAGTGGAAGTCCTACATAGCCTAAACCTATTACTGCAATTTTAATATTTTTCATTGTTATTTGTACATTATCTTATGTTGTTCCAGTACCATTCTGTAGCCAGTGCAAAACCGTCCTTTGCGCTGTATTTTGGGTTATATCCAAGGAGCTCTTTGGCTTTCTCAATTGATGCCTGTGAGTGGGGGATATCTCCGGAGCGATATGGGCCGTGGATAGGGGTTATATTTGCTATTTTGCTGTCGTATTTGGCCAGGTTGTCCCTGAGTATGCCGAATAGCTCTTTCAGGTTGGTATTGCCGCCATATGCAACGTTGAATACTTGGTTGTTGTAGCCCCCTTTGTTGGTGATTTTGTCACTTGGTGCAAGGATTGCTTTTTCGTTTACCTCAACCACATTGGCTACATAGGTAAAGTCACGGGAGTAATCACCGATGCCATTTATAACCGGTTGTTCATGGTTTATCAGTTGTTTTACCCAAAGAGGTATGACAGCGGCATATGCGCCATTTGGGTCCTGACGTTTGCCAAATACATTGAAATATCGTAGTCCTATGCATTCCATGCCGTAGGTTTTGGAAAATACATCGGCATAGAGTTCGTTTACATATTTTGTAATTGCATAAGGTGACAGGGGTTTGCCAATTTTATCCTCCACTTTTGGCAGGGTAGGAGAGTCACCGTAGGTACTGGAAGAGGCGGCGTATATAAAGCGTTTCACTTTGTTGTCCCGTGCTGCAACCAGCATATTCAGAAAACCTCCGATGTTTACATCGTTGGTTGTGATTGGGTCTTTTATTGAGCGGGGTACTGAGCCAAGTGCTGCATGGTGGAGGACATAATCTGCTCCTTCAGTCGCCTTTATGCAGTCATCAAGGTTGCGGATGTCTCCTTCTATCAAATTGAAGTTTGGATTGCTCATAAAGGGCTCAATATTCTTTTTGAACCCGGTTGCAAAATTGTCCAGGCAAATTACTTTGTGACCTTGGTTAAGGAAGTGTTCACAAAGATTGGAGCCGATAAAACCGGCTCCACCTGTGATTAGTATTCGGAATTTATTTGTTTGCATTGTAAAACAAGGGGCTCTTATTTTTTATTTATTTGTACACACCGCAAAAGTCGTATTGTTCTTTGTTGGGTGTTTGGGGGTAGTTAATGAATTCGTTATGTCTTACCAGCCAGGCGACTATGTCGGCTTTTTTGTAGGCCTCTTTGTGGTCTATGAGGTTGAATGTTTTGTGAGTTTTGATGTTGGGTTCTACAACAAGCACTTGGGCACGGGCTTCGCTGATTATACGGCTGGTAATATATTTGGCTGGTGATTCACGCAAGTCATCAATATCGGGTTTGAATGCGAGTCCCATGCAGGCGACAACGGGTTCGCGGTTGTATTTTGCTTCGAATTGGTTGCATGCTTCTATCACCTTATTGGCGCACCAGTCAGATTTATAGTCATTGGTTTCGCGTGCTTTTTTTATGATTTGGGCTTGCTCGGGAAAGTCGCTTACAATGAACCATGGGTCAACAGCTATACAATGGCCTCCTACGCCACTACCAGGTTGCAGAATATTGACCCTTGGATGTTTATTGGCCAGCTCTATCAATTCCCACATATTGATATCAGCTCTATCGCATATTATCGAAAGTTCGTTGGCAAAGGCTATTTGCACATCACGAGAGCTATTTTCAGTAAGTTTACACATCTCTGCAGTGCGAGCATTTGTTATATGGAGGTCGCCCTTTACAAACTGTTTATAAAACTCTGTGGCTTTAACGGATGATTCGGGGTTAATGCCTCCAATAATTCGATCATTATGTTCTAGCTCGTAGATAACATTGCCCGGTAAGACCCGCTCGGGGCAGTAGGCAATATAAATTTTATCTTTAAGCTCGGGGCGTATCTTAAAGATAAGGCCGGCTATCTTTTCTGTGGTCATAACTGGTGAGGTACTCTCAATGATAAATAGGTTACCAGGTTTAAGGAAGGGGATTACTGCCTTGGTTGCACCCTCAACATAGGAGATATCTGCCCTGTGGTTTTGTTTAAATGGTGTGGGGACCACTATCAGGAATACATCTGCCTCCTGAGGCTTGATTTGAGCTTTCAGTTTGCCTTTCTTTACTACCTCTTTTACAACTTCGCCCAGTTTGGGCTCTACAATGTGAATCTCTCCGCGGTTTATAGTATCTACAACAGCGGGGTTAATATCAACTCCAAGAACCTCTATTCCACTTTTTGCCGCTACAGCTGCGGTGGGCAGGCCAATATAGCCAAGCCCCATGAAGAGTGCTTTCATTTAATGTTTAAAGTTTGCTAAGTTGTTCTACAATCCGTTTGCAGGCAAGGCCGTCGCCATATGGGTTGTTGGCTTTGCTCATTCTGTTGTAATAGTCGTGATTTAAGAGCAGATTGCTCACTTCGTCTATTATTAGTTGCCTATTTGTCCCCACTCGCTTTACTGTGCCAGCCTCTAGAGCCTCTGGCCGTTCAGTTGTATTGCGCATTACCAGTACAGGTTTGCCAAGGCCCGGTGCCTCTTCTTGAATTCCACTACTATCGGTTAATACAACAGTACATTGGTTCATTAAATATACAAATGGTAGATAGTCCAAAGGTTCAATAAATATTGTATTTGCACTATTGTTTAATCTTTTACCAAAAACCTCACCGATTGCGTTTCGAACATTGGGGTTCATATGCATTGGGTAGAGGAAGTCTGTATCTTTATGCTGTTGTGCAAGTTCTTTGATTGCATTGCAGATCTCTATAAAGCCATCGCCAAAGTTTTCACGACGGTGGCCGGTAATGAGTACCATTTTACGCTCTTTGGCTTGCCAACTTTGTAGTTTAGCTTGAGGTATTCCTGCTTCATGTAGAGTTTGCTCTATATTTTCTGTTATCCCTGGCGTCTCTTTGATCTGTTCGATTACTATATGGAGTGCGTCAATAACTGTGTTACCAGTCACCGTGATACTCTTTTCTGGGGTATTCTCTGTAAGTAGATTGCTTTTACTAAGCTGGGTGGGTGAGAAATGGTGGGTGGTGACCCTTCCTGTGATTCGGCGATTCATCTCCTCTGGCCAAGGGCTGTAAATATTGTTGGTCCGTAGCCCTGCCTCAATATGACCTACCGGTATTTGGGCATAAAAGGCGGCAATTGCAGCTGCAGTTGAGGTTGTGGTGTCGCCATGTACCAGCACAATGTGAGGTTTCACCTCTTTAAGCACCTCCCTCATCCCTAAAAGGACACTGGAGGTGATATCGTAGAGATCTTGCCCCTGCTTCATTATATTAAGATCGTAATCGGGCTTAATTTGGAATAGGTCAAGAACCTGATCCAGCATCTGGCGGTGCTGGGCTGTTACTGCTACAATTGTCTGAAATTTAGTAGGATGTTTCTCTAGCTCTTTAATTACTGGAGCCATTTTGATAGCCTCAGGACGAGTCCCAAAGACCAACATGATTTTCTTCATATTAAGATTTTATATTGCCTGTTACTGCTATTTAGTAGATAGCCTCTCAAACTCTATTTTAAATTCTCCCAATACCACCCAACCGCCTCTTTAAGCCCCTCAGCTATTCTGTGGGTTGGTTTGTAGTTAAGTAGTTTCTCTGCTTTCTCTATTGAGGCGAGGGAGTGGGGGATATCTCCTTTGCGCTCTGGGCCGTGGATTGGCTCTATTTGAGCTATCTTTTTGTCGTAGTGAGAGAGATACTCTTTGAGGTAGGCCACCAGCTCATTTAGATTGGTGCGATCACCCACTGCGGTGTTGTAAATTTGGTTTACTGCTTTGGGGTTTTGAGTTGTGAGTGCCAACTCATTCATCGCTATCACATTATCTATATAGGTAAAGTCTCGGCTATTCTCTCCCGTTCCATTAATTACAGGGCTTTGATGGTTCATAAGCTGCTTTACAAAGAGAGGAATTACAGCTGCATAGGCCCCATTTGGGTCTTGTCTGCGGCCAAAGACATTAAAGTAGCGGAGGCCAATATACTCTACTCCATAGCTTGCTGCAAAAATCTCTGCATAGAGCTCATTTACATATTTGGTAATGGCGTAGGGCGATAGTGGTTTACCAATCACCTCCTCCACCTTTGGGAGCCCTTTGCTGTCGCCATAGGTGCTGGAGCTGGCGGCAAAGATAAACCGTTTTACCTTGGCATCTCTTGCAGCTATAAGCATATTGAGGAATCCACTTATATTCACCTCATTAGTTGTTGCTGGGTCATTGATACTGCGCGGAACTGAGCCTAATGCCGCCTGGTGGAGAATATAGTCTGCCCCTTGGGCCACCTTGTGGCAGGTTTCAATCTCTCTAATATCCCCCTCAACAAGAGTAAAGTTGGGGTTGTTAAGATGCTGTTCAATATTGTGCCTAAAGCCTGTTGCAAAATTATCTAAACAGATCACCCTCTCCCCTTTAGAGAGAAAATGCTCTACCAAATTGGAGCCAATAAAGCCCGCTCCCCCTGTTATTACAATCTTTTTCATTCTGTTATAGCTATTATCTCTCTGTTAAATCGCTCAACACTATATTTCTCTGTAACTCCTCTATAGCTCTCTCTATTTTGATCAATCTCGCTCTGGGTTAGAGTTATATTTCCGCTGGTTAAATCTTGGCTAAGCTCATTGGTTGTAAAAATTATAAACCCCTCATTAATAAGAAATTGATAGTAGAGATTCTCACTATTTAGATAGATTTTCACCCCATCTCTAATTGCAATAAAGATATTGTCAACTGCCATCTGTCTCATACCATTTAAAACCAGTGCAGAGACCCCTCTATAGTAGCTCTGGAAGCTCTCTGGAGAGATAAACTGCTCCTCAATCTTGTAGTGGCTTTTGGTGGAGATAGTCTCAACTAAATCTCTATAATATTTTGTCTTCTCTGCATAGTTTAAAAGCAGGGTAAAGAGATAGTTCTCTTTTTTGGGATGCTTCTCAATGGTGTTGATAATATCAAAATGGTTATTAAAGTAGCTTCTGCTGTTACCCACCACCACTATTGGCCTCTTCTCACTCAATTTAAGAGCTAAATCTGGCTGCTCTTGCTCTCTGTAGAGATAGGGGAGCTGTATAAAGTGGGGTAGGGTGGGAAAGAGCCCCTTTAGGTAGCTGTGCTCCTCACTTGAGAGCATCTCTACATAGTTAATTCTCTTAACCGCCTCAAAAAAGAGCTCCTCTGCCCCTCTCCACCCTATAACCTTTTTAGTTACCTTTTTAAGCCGATTGCGACTGCGGTAGAGCCATTTTGGCCACCCCTTTCTTAGATAGCGTTGGGTACTCTCTGTGGTTACCCTCTCTATAGATCTGCTGTAGAGCTCAAAGCCAAAAAAACGCCAGATAATGGTTGTGGTAGAGGGGAGGGCAAGAGCTATAAGGGCCATTAGATGGGTGAGGCTGTAGAGCACCACAATATCTGCATCTGAGCAGAGCCTCTTGATTTTGGGAATAGAGTCTCTATTGGCCTTTAAAAAGTGGGCACTCTCTCTAAATGGGCCACGGTAGCTCTCCTCTCCCTCAAGTATAATGGTACGGTTTGCAAAGAGAGCCTCATCATAGGTTAGAGACTCCTTTACAAATTTGTAGTCACTATGGAGATGAGCTACAACTACTCTCTTTTTGGCTCTTTGGTCACTTTTAATGGGTTCCATCTTCTAATAAATTGAGAGATCTCTACCACCTCGCTCTCCTCTAAATAGTGGTGCATAGGGAGACAAATTACACTATTGGCCACCTCTGTTGCTACAGGAATATTCTCTGGAGCAGAGCTCTCCAATTTGCGGTAGGGGTCAAATTTTGAGATAAGTGGGTAAAAATAGCGCCGTCCATAGATATTCTGCTCCTTAAGCCTCTCATAGAGAGCATCACGGCTCATTCCATACTGTCTCTCATCTACAAAAATTGGAAAATAGGAGTAGTTATGTTTAACCCCTGCAATATCTTTTAAAAAGGTGATTCCCTCAACTCCCTCCAGCTCATTGCGGTAGAGCTCTGTGGCCACTTTTCTTTTGGCTATAGCCTCATCTACTATTGTGAGGTTAAGTAGCCCAAGTGCAGCCCTTATCTCATCCATTTTGGCATTGATTCCGGGGGCTAAGACGGTAGTTTCGCCAGCAAATCCAAAGTTTTTGAGTAGATCTACCTCCTCTTTGCTCTCTCTACTTCTTGAGATAAGTGCCCCCCCCTCTGCCGTTCCATAGCTTTTGGTGGCATGAAAACTTAGAGTTGAGAAGTGGCCAGCCTCCAAAATTGAGACCCCCTCTCTCTCCACTCCAAAGGCGTGGGCTGCGTCGTAGATCACCTTTAGGTTATATTTTTTAGCAATTTTATCTATCGCCTCAATATCACATGGATTACCATAGACATGTACAGCCACTATGGCGGTTGTCTCTGGAGTGATCGCCTCCTCTATCTTTTTTGGATCTATATTTAGACTCTTTGGATCTATATCTACAAAGATTGGTTTTAGCCCATTCCACCAGATTGAGTGGCTAGTTGCCACAAAGCTGTAGGGGGTGGTGATTACCTCCCCCTCTATCTTTAAAGCTTGTAGTGCTGTTATAAGAGGGAGGGTTCCATTGGTAAAGAGTGAGAGATGCTCCACCTTGAGATAACGGCATAGAGCTCTCTCCAACTCCTGATGGAGCTCTCCATTGTTGGTGAGCCATCTGCTCTCCCAAATTCTCTCAAGATAGGGGAGAAACTGCTCTAGTGGAGGGAGTAGTGGTTGCGAAACCTCTATTCTTTTTCTCTTCATGGTTAAGGTTTGAGTAGTGGTTTAAACTTTTCGAGTGCCAGCTCTTTTAGGTAGATATAATCTCTAAATTGGGTTGTTTCACAAAAGGTAAAGATAAAGAGTGCTCCAACAAATAGCCCAATTGCTAAATTGGCGGGATGAGAAAGGGGGCTAAAGTGACCAATGAGATAGACAACCAATGCCATTGCTAGAGCCAACAGAAAAGAGGGGAGTATATCTCTAATCTGTTGCAGATAGGAGTAACCAATAAATTTGCCACTATAAAAGCTATTTAAAAAGTAGGCTATCTGCTCATTAATTATCATCCCAATTATCATTGCCTTTATCCCCCAAATGATCCCAATTATCACTGTTGGAACTGCTAAAATCTTCTTTATTATCTCCAGTTTTAAAAAGAGGTCTGAGCGCCCCTGTACCTGTAACATATTTAAATTGAGTGCATGTAGTGGGTACATCATCCCTTGAAAAACAAGTAGCTGTAGTAGAGGGATAACTGCTGCCCATCTGTGACCAATAAGGGTCTCTACCATTGGCTCTGCCACCGCCCCCATTCCAAGAATTAGGGTAAAGGTTAAAAACATTGTGGCTCTAATTAAGAGGCGATAACTCCTCTTTAACTGCTCTTTATCATCTTGCAAAGAGGCCAATACAGGATAGGTTACCCGTGAGATTATTGAGTTTAAGTTGTTTGCCGGTAGCTGTTTAAAATTGTCTGCTCTGCTAAAGTACCCTAGCTCTCTTGCAGAGAAAAATTTACCAATTATCAAGGTGTAAATATTTCTCCAAATTGTATCTATTAGCCCACTCACCATAATTTTTCCTCCAAAACCAAAGAGTTCTCTAAAGGAGGCTCTACTAAATTTAGCTCTGGGGCGCCATCTGTTCCATCGCCAAAGTAGGGCGGAGTTGATGGTTTGGTAGAGCAGCTTTTGAGCCACAAGAGACCACACTCCAAAGTTATTAAAGGCTAGAATTAGAGCCACCACCCCTGAGCCTAGAGCGGCCACTATTGAGATTTTGGTTTGTAATTTAAAATCTATCCTTTTGGTGAGGATTGTGAGCTGAATAATTGTTAAAGATTCAATTATCAGCAGTAGTGAGAGTACCCTAACTATCTCTTTGAGCTGTGGCTCTCTAAAAAAGGTGGCTATTGAGCCTGCACTAAAAAAGAGAGTAAAAAAGAGAAGAAGACCAGCGATAAGGTTAAAGTAGAAGACTGTTGAGTAATCCTCCTCTGTACAATTTTTCTTTCTTATTAGTGCATTGCTAAAGCCGCTATTTATAAATGAGGCGGAGAGTGCTATAAAGATGGCAACCATCCCAATTAGCCCAAACTCCTCTGGAGAGAGTAGGCGAGCCAGCACAAGCCCAACAATAAATGTTATCCCCTGGCTTGCTACGGCATCTATTAAGCTCCATGTTAAACCGCTAAGGGTCTTTGCTTTTAGAGTCAAAGTTTATACACTTTTGGGCTGCTCTCTTTTATCATATTTCTAAGATCTACAATGAGCTTGGCTCTCTTCTCAATCTCCTCCACCTCAAAGAGGAAGTGGTTGGTTGAGAGTACAATTAGATCTTGCTCCTCTATCTTTTGGTTGGTTAGCTCCTGAGAGTGGAGTGTTAGCCCCTCCTCTATGGTGACCGATGCTATATGAGGATCGTGATACTCCACTATCCCCCCTTTATGAATCACTATATCCATAATTTTTAGTGCTGGAGACTCCCTTGCATCATCTATATTGGGTTTGTAGGCCACCCCCATAAAGAGAATTTTACTCCCTTTAACAGCTTTACTAGCTCTATTTAGTGCGGTGGCTATCTTAATATACATATAGTGAGGCATTCTCATATTGATATGGCCAGCGGTGTGAATCATACTGAGGTCAAAATCGTACTGCTTTGCTATATGTTCTAGATAGAAGGGGTCTAGTGGAATACAGTGGCCACCAATACCGGGGCCGGGATAGAAGGCTTGAAAACCAAATGGTTTGGTCTTAGCTGCCTCAATCACCTCCCAAATATTAATTCCCATCTTACCAGAGAGGAGCGCCAGCTCATTTATTAGACTAATATTTACAAGCCGATAGGTGTTCTCCAATATCTTCACCATCTCTGCTACCCTTGGGGAGCTAACTGGGTGGAGTGTCTCAATTGCTTTGGAGTAGAGAGCCATCCCAATCTCTAGCCCATCGCTCTCCATTGCACCAATCACCTTTGGGGTATTTTGAGTATGATATTGACTATTGCCTGGGTCAACCCTCTCTGGGGAGTAGGCGAGCCAAAACTCTTTGCCACTTTTAAGACCGCTCTCCCTCTCTATAATTGGGAGCATAATTGTCTCGGTGGTGGTTGGATAGGTGGTGCTCTCAAGGCTAATAAAGGTGCCAGCTCTCATATTTTTGCCAATTTGGTGGCACGCCTCCTCAATATAGCCCATATCGGGCTTTTTAAATTTATCTAAAGGTGTGGGTACACAAATTAGAAGGGCATCGCACTCTGCCACTCTGCTAAAATCACTGGTGGCGGTGAGCATAAGCTTCTCTATAACCACTTCGCGAAGCACTGCATCGCGAATATCTTTAATATAGTTGCTACCATGGTTTATCTTATCTACCTTTTCTGAGCTTTTGTCGAACCCTATAACATGTAGCCCCGCTTGGGCAAAGGTTACAGCAAGAGGAAGCCCCACATAACCAAGGCCTACCACCCCAACAACCACACTGTTGTTCTCTATTTTATCTAATATCTCTTTTTTGTACTTCACCTTTTAGGGTTTTAGAGGGGGCAATTATTCATTGGTTTTATAGTTGTAGCCGTAACCATATTTGTAGCGGTACTTATATTTGTAACTATATTTGTAGCGCCCAATAGAGGTTTGTGGAGTAGCATAATTTAGCACCACCCCCACATTGTGTAGCCTTTTGTCGGCCAAGAGGGTGTTTAAGAAGGGTATGGTATCTTTATAGCTGTAGCGGTCTCTCATTACATATAGGGTGGCATCGGCCACTTCGCCCAACAGGTAGGAGTCCGACACTACTCCCACTGGGGCACTATCTAAAATAATATAGTGAAATTGGTTGCGCAGCTCCTGTAGAAGTTGGATACTCTTTTCCCTTGAGAGCAGTTCGTTGGGGTTGGGTGGAATTGGGCCGCTCTGCATTACAAAGAAGTTTGGCTCCATCTCCTCTATAAGTTGGTGGTAATCCTCTATATGGCCTGCTAAATAGGAACTAAAGCCCAAGGTGCTTTTGGCAATACCCAACGAATGCGATATTTGGGGGTTGCGAAGATCGGCTCCAACCAGTAGCACTCTCTTATCCATAAGTGAAAGGCTCTTTGCCAAGTTGGCACTTATAAAAGTTTTTCCCTCTTTGGGTACTGTAGAGGTTACCAAAACTATACTCCCCCCCTCTTGGCGGTTTGCCATAAAGAGCAGGTTGTTGCGAAGTGTACGGAACATTTCGCCAATCATGGTGGAGTCGTTATTGTGTACCACAAGCGAACTTTTGGAGCGTATAGCATCTTCGCTTCTAACAATATCGCCCACCACTTTGGTTTGTTGCAGCTTCTCTAAATCGGCGGTGCCATCTATACGAGTTCTAAAGAGCTCCTTTAAGTAGAGTACGGCAGAGGGGATTACTACGGCTGCTATAAGAAATGCCAAGTAGAGCAGCTCCTTTTTGGGTTCTACCGGTTTGCGGGGGGCGTGGGGTTGCGATATAATTTTAGCTTTGGGTGCCACTGCCGATTGGGTAATATTTACCTCTTCGCGCTTCTGTAGCAGAAATATGTAGAGTTCGTTCTTTATTTCGCGCTGGCGTACAATGTCGGCATATTGCCGCTCTACAGTGGGGATATTTCTTATTTGGGAATTTACAATTGTGTACTCTCTCTCTAAATCTTTTAGGGCAATGGCCGAAGCCTCTTTTTCGTTCTCAATGGAGAGCGCTATCTGCTGGTGCAGATTTGCCACTTGGGCGTTGAGCTGCTGTAGCACAGGGTTTTTAGAAGAGGTGGCCCCCTCTACTCTATCTTTTTGGAGCAGTAGAGTGTTGTACTCCTGTATAAGCCCCACAAGCCCGGGCTCCTTTAACCCCAAGTTGGGAATAAGCTTTTGTCTATTGTTGCTGTTTGCTATAAACTCCTCTATGTAGCGCACCAAGTTTTGCTGGGTTTCGATCTCCATTCTGCGGCTCTCATACCCTTCACCACGCTTGATAAAGAGATCGGCCTGGGTATCCATCTTGGTTATTTTATGCTCTTTGCGAAACTCCTCCTCCCGTTTTTCGTCTAACTCCAATTCGGCAGAGATATATTTGAGCCTCTCATCTACAAATACCGAAGTGTTGTAGGCTATAGTGTTTTTGTCGGCAATGGCATCGCGGTTGTACTCCGCTATTAAGGCTGTAGAGAAATCTTTCCCCTTCTGAGGGTTGCGGCTTTTGTAACGGAGGCTTAACACCGAAGATTGTTTGGTGGTGGTAGAGATCTCAATTTGCCTTGAGGTTGCTCTTGCCACTTGGGTAGCATTGCGTACTATAACGGTAAGGGGCTCTTTAAGTGCGCCGTTCCCCTCTTGCTCTGCTATATAGAACTTGCCCGAAGGGAGCTCTACTATGGCGGGGAGCCTCTCTACTATTCTCTTTGTTGTTATTTTGTCTCTATCCTCAATATGGGTAGCCTCTAAAGCCAATGAACCATTTTTCTTGGGTTCAAAAAGTAGGGTGGTAGTGTAGGGGATCTTATTGGGCTCTACATCTTCTACCCTTACATAGAGTGGCGAACTGTTATATATTTCACGGGTGAATTTGCCAAACTTCCCCTGCATAAAATAGGTGGTGTGAAGCTCATAACTGCTCACCACCCGCTCAATCATATCGGGCGATTTGAAGAGCCCAATCTCGTTGTCTATATTGGTTTTCCCTATGTGGTACCCCAAATCTTGGAAGAGGAGCATCTCTTCCGGCGAACTGCGCTCTTGGCGTAGCAGTACCGATGTTTGGGTCTCATAGAGGTTGGCGCGGGTGTTTATATAGTAGTAGCCAAGCCCCATTACCACTACAAGCGATAGCAGGAACCAGTACCAATTTGCCACCACTTTATATACCAATAGCCTTATAGTTAGATCTAAGGAGTCGAACTCCTCTTGATTTTGCTGAAATAGCGGGGTGTTGTTATTGTCGTTTTGCATAGCTTTAGCGGAGAATGGTTAGTAGGAAGTTGGTTATGGTTATAAGGGTAGAGATAATGGTAATGGTAAAGGTTTCGGTCTTTCCAATTTCGGCATCTTTTGCCCTCTTTTCGCTTGGCTCTACATATATAACATCGTTCTGCTGTAGGTAGTAGTTGGCAGGGTTGAGCACATCGGCAGGGTTCTGCAAATCTATTCGGGTAATCTCTTTATTCCCTTTGCTATCTTCTCTAATGAGCATTACATTTTTTCGTTTGCCGTAGATTGTTAAATCTCCCGCCTTGGCAAGGGCATCGAATATGGTGCACTGCTCGTTCTCTACCGTATATTGGCCGGGGCGATTCACTTCGCCCAATACCGACACTTTATAATTTTCGAATCGTACATTTACTATTGGCACTTCGGTTATGTAGGAGGGGTGTATCTCTCCCTTTATCTTCTCTTCTGCCTCTTTGCGGGTGAGTCCCAAAAGCTTTATTTTACCGATTATAGGATAGTTTATATAGCCTTCGTTGTCTACTATATAGGTCTGAAGTTTTGTACCGCCCACACTTGTTTGCCGCTGGTCGGGCAACATACTGCCAATGTTTGAGCCAAGATTAAAGGGGGCTCCCGCTTCGGGGGTTGTGGTGTGTACCGATATGGTTAGCACATCTTTTGCCACTATTTTAGCTTCATAAATTTGGGTGTAGCTCTGGAGCTGTTCGGGCGACATCTTGTCTATATCTACCAAGTAGGGGATATTTTTGGGCGCCCCACAAGAGGCCAAAAGGAGGGCTGTTAGGGCCCAAACAAAGTTTTTAATTTTCATCCTTTATGCTATTTAACTCTATTTTCTAATTTAAAGGGGCGCTTTTAACTTCACTCCTGTGATCCATCTCTGCAAATTTAGAATTATTGCTTATATATTCGGGAATCAACCGCTTCATAAGTAAAACAACCTCGTTGGGGTTTTCATATCTTTTTGCACTCTCTATCAACTCTTCAAATAGGGGTTCTACCTCATGAAACTTATACTGTTTTACACAGGCAATCATAATTTTCTCGTGATGTGTGGGGCGCGTAGTTTCGGCATCGGCCAAAAGCTCTTCGAAGAGTTTTTCGCCGGGGCGCAGACCAGTCTCTACTATCATAATATCTTTGCCCGGTACCATCCCTTTCAGTCGAATCATATTTTCTGCCATATCGTATATGTTAACAGGCTTTCCCATATCGAATATGTAGATCTCTCCACCGTTTCCTTTTGCCCCCGCTTCAAGCACCAAAGAGCACGCTTCGGGGATGGTCATAAAGTAACGGGTCATTTTACGATGGGTAACTGTTACCGGCCCCCCCTCTTCAATCTGTTTGTTGAATAGGGGTACTACCGAACCGTTGGAACCCAATACATTGCCAAAACGGGTTGTAATAAAATGGGTCATTCCATTGCCATTTGGGGGTAGTATCTTTCCATTTGAAAGGGCGAGCGCCAACGACTGTACATATATTTCGGCAGCCCTCTTGGATGCTCCCATTACACTGGTGGGATTTACAGCTTTATCGGTAGAGATCATTACAAAGCGTTCAACTCCACTCTCTATTGCCATTTTGGTACAGTTTATTGTGCCGTAGATATTGGTGAGTACTGCCGAACTTGGGTGTTCTTCCATCATAGGCACATGTTTGTAGGCTGCGG
>CAZEGL010000027.1:0-18273 GCA_964512295.1 uncultured Muribaculaceae bacterium | reverse complement strand
CTTTTATCCTTTGAGCGATGGCCCTTCCATGCGGAACCACCGGATCACTATGCCCGACTTTCGTCCCTGCTCGGCCTGTCGGCCTCACAGTCAAGCGCCCTTGTGCCATTGCACTCCCCGCGCGATTACCATCCGCGCTGAGGGCACCTTGGGAAGCCTCCGTTACTCTTTTGGAGGCGACCACCCCAGTCAAACTACCCACCAAGCGGTGTCTTTCTCTCGAAGTTAGATCCCAAATAATCAAAGGGTGGTATTTCAACAACGACTCAACTAATACTAGCGTACCAGCTTCGCAGTCTCCCACCTATCCTACACATCAATTATCCAAAATCAGCGCTAAGTTGCAGTAAAGGTTCACGGGGTCTTTCCGTCCCGTTGCGGGTAAGCGGCATCTTCACCGCTAATACAATTTCACCGATATCATGGCTGAGACAGTGCTCAGATCGTTACACCATTCGTGCAGGTCGGAACTTACCCGACAAGGAATTTCGCTACCTTAGGACCGTTATAGTTACGGCCGCCGTTTACCGGGGCTTCGATTCAACGCTTCTCTCTATAAAAATAAAGATAACATCCCCTCTTAACCTTCCGGCACCGGGCAGGTGTCAGGCCTTATGCGTCATATCGCTATTTGGCAAAGCCCTATGTTTTTGTTAAACAGTCGCCCGAGCCATTTCTCTGCGCCCTATCGCTAGGGACTCCTTCTCCCGAAGTTACGGAGTCATTTTGCCGAGTTCCTTAGCCATGAGTCTATCGAGCACCTGAGGATACTCTCCTCACCCACCTGTGTCGGTTTAAGGTACGGGCTGTAGATACTTATAAGCATATTAAATTTTCTAGGAAGCAAGATTACCACAACTGTCAAATCGCCCGAAGGCTCTCTGTACTGTCTGCTTTCATGCACATGGCACTACGGCATTTAACCGACAATTCCGTCTGTCGGCGTGTGTGTCACAACTCCGTCTAAAATATGAAAGGTATCTACAGGTAATGGAATATTAACCATTTGTCCATCGAATACGCCATTCGGCTGCTCCTTAGGACCCGACTAACCCTGATCCGTCAATCGTTGATCAGGAAACCTTGGGTTTACGGTGTGCGGGATTGAAACCCGCATTTATGTTACTTATGCCTACATTTTCGTTTCCATACGCTCCAGAGCCCCTCGCAGAACTCCTTCAACGCAGAATGGAATGCTCCCCTACCGATTATATCTCTAAAAAAAATAAAATCCCATAGCTTCGGTAGTCTCCTTGATGCCCGATCATTATCCACGCTCTGTCGCTAGACTAGTGAGCTGTTACGCACTCTTTAAATGAATAGCTGCTTCCAAGCTAACATCCTAGCTGTAAAGGCAACAAAACCTCGTTAAAACAACTTAGAAGACGTTTGGGGACCTTAGCTGATGGTCAGGGCTGTTGCCCTCTCGACACCGGACATTAGCACCCGGTGACTCACTCCCAAAAAATTATTGCCGGAATTCGGAGTTTGGTAGAAATTGATAGGCGATGAAGCCCTCGCATCCTGTCAGTAGCTCTACCTCCGACAATATATAAATTGAGGCTGTCCCTAAAGACATTTCGGGGAGTACGAGCTATCTCCCAGTTTGATTGGCCTTTCACCCCTACCCTCAAGTCATCCAAAACCTTTGCAACGGTTAATGGTGCGGTCCTCCATAGCCTGTTACGGATACTTCAACCTGCTCAAGGGTAGATCACTAGGTTTCGCGTATGCTCACCATAACTAAAACGCTCTATTAAAACTCGCTTTCGCTTCGACTTCGTACCGAAAGTACTTAATCTCGCTATGATGAAGCAACTCGTAGGCTCATTATGCAAAAGGCACGCAGTCGTTCTTAAATTGATTAAAAACTCCTACAGCTTGTAAACAAACGGTTTCAGGTACTATTTCACTCCCCGATAAGGGGTGCTTTTCACCTTTCCTTCACAGTACTGGTTCACTATCGGTCTTCTAATCGTATTTAGCCTTGCGGGATGGACCCCGCAGATTCTTCCAGGATTGCACGTGTCCCGGAATACTCAGGTGGTATCAAATATTATAAAAAATTGCAAGTACGGGAATATCACCCTCTACGTCCCAACTTTCCAGATGGTTCCTCTTCTTTTTTATAACACTATATAGATACTCCTACAACCCCCAAAATGCATAAAATACAAAATGGGTTTGGGCTATTCCCTCTTCGCTCGCCACTACTGGGGGAATCGATATTTCTTTATTCTCCTACAGGTACTAAGATGTTTCAGTTCCCTGCGTTGGCTCACACTAAAAATAATGTGTGTCAGGCCTTCAACCTGACGGGTTGTCCCATTCGGAAATCTGCGTATCAAATCTTGTTTGCAAATACACGCAGCTTATCGCAGCTTACCACGTCCTTCATCGCCGTTAGAAGCCTAGGCATCCGCCGTTTGCTCTTAAGTAACTTCTTTTTGCTCGAAAAAATTGTAACCCGTTAATAAATTATTAATAAATAAAAAATAACAAGCTATCAATAAAAAAATCCTAAATCCAAAATAAATCGAAATCTATGACAATAAAAATCGAAACAAATTCCAATAAATCTAAAAAATAGAATTAAACCTCTATATCTCTCTCAAAACTTCAAAGAACGAACTTCCATCTGCAACTCTGTTGCCAAATGGGCTGCAAATATAGTCACTTTTTATCTATCTCCAAATTTTAACTCTAAATTAGATTAAAAGTTTCCCAAACTATTTATTTGACTATTTTTGTCAGTTGCAAATAAAAACTACTATACAAATAGGGGCTATTGATATGAAAGAAAAGCTACTAATTACAATTTTTGCACTGCTACTATCCTATTCGGGTAAAACTTGCACCAACTTAATGATTACACCGGGGGCCTCTGCCGACGGTTCGGCAATTATAAGCTACGCTGCCGACTCCCATGTTAGGTATGGCACCCTTCTACATATTCCAGGGGCAAAACATGCACCGGGCTCTATGAGACAAATATATGAATGGGGCACCGGAAGGTACCTCGGTCAAATTCCCCAAATAGCAGAGACCTATTCGGTTATGGGTCATATGAATGAGCATCAGGTTGTAATAGGAGAGACCACATGGAATGGCGAAACGATATGTAGAGACCCTAATGGAATGTTGGATTGGGGCTCACTTATATATATAGCATTAGAGCGCTCTAAAAGTGCGAGAGAGGCAATTGAGACTATAACCACTTTGGCAAATCGTTACGGATACGCCTCTGCGGGTGAAACCTTCTCTATTGCCGATCCAAAAGAGGTTTGGATAATGGATATTATCTCAAAGGCGCCAAAAATTGAAAATGGAGAGAATGTAAATAGAGGATTAGTGTGGGTGGCAATTAAGATTCCCGATGGGGCAATTTCTGCTCATGCCAATCAGGCAAGAATCACCACATTCCCGTTAAACGATAGCGAAAATTGCCTCTACTCCCCCGATATTATCTCCCATGCCCGCGAAATTGGTCTCTTTAAGGGTAAAGATTCTCAATTTAATTTTGCAAAGTGTTATGGCGACGAAAGCCCCGGTAAAATTAGGAGTTGCGATGCCAGAGTGTGGAGCTTTTTCAATCGCTGGGCAAAAGATGATATGGCCCGCTACCTTCCGTATGCTCTGGGAGACCCCCAAAAGGAGAGAATGCCACTCTATCTTTTACCTAAAAGAAAACTCTCTGTTATAGATGTAGCAGAGATGATGAGAGACCACTACGAAGGGACTCCTATGGATATGACACACGATATAGGTGCTGGAGGAAATGAGCTTCCATATCGCTGGCGGCCAACTCGGTGGGAGGTAGATGGTAAAACATATACAAACGAAAGGCCTATAGCAATACAGGCTACCGGATTTTGGTATGTTGCACAGTTGCGAAGCAACTTCCCCAAAAGTATTGGAGGTATCTTCTGGTTTGGTTTAGACGATGCTGCCACATCGCCACTCACTCCTATCTACTCGTCGGCCACTGCAGTATCGCCCCACTATGCGGTGGGCAACGGCTCAATGGTTAGATACTCCCCAACCTCTATGTTTTGGCTCACCAACCGTATAGCCCAATTTGCCTATCTACGCTACAATCACATTGGCAAAGAGGTACAGGAGATAATAAGAGAACATGAGGCCAATGCAGTAGAAGAGGTTAAAATGATAGATCAGGTGGCACTACAAATAGCTAAAGAGAATCCGCAATACCTATCTCAATTTTTAACCAACTATTCGGTAAATTCGGCCAACTCTCTATTCCATAAATGGAAGAAATTAGATGAGTATCTACTGATCAAGTATATGGATGGTTACACAAAACATCAAAACGAAGATGGCTCCTTCACCACCAACCAATATTGCGACTCAATTCCGGTACCGCCACAGGCACCAGGTTACACCGATCTATGGAAAAAAGCTGTTATAGAGAGTACCGGGGAGAGACTTCTTCTTAAATAGAGAGAGAAAAGCTTAAGAAAACAATAGAGGGGGCAATCGCCCCCTTTTTTATTTATCTGCCCCAATGGTTAAAAGAATTAGTAAACTCATTTACTAATTTGTTAAAAAAATATATATTTGTATTAGGCAATTGCCTGCACCTCTACTTAAAAGTGATTGAAAATCTTTAAATATTTTAGAATGAGTAAGTTCCTAAATCAATTTAAAAACGAAGATTGGATAGCAACCATTATGGGTGCTGTTTTAATTTTGTTGGTAGCGCTAATACCGCTACTTACAGAAGCAAACTCTACTCCTCTTTATTATGGAATAGCAAAACTTATTGCTATTGGCACATTGAGCTATATTGGAATTAGAATATTAGGCACCAATATGGTGTGGTTTATTCCATCTTTTCTCTTTCTTTACGGCATCTCTTTTTTGGGAGAGTGGATCGCATCAATTGCCTTAGTAAAAAGATTTGGCTTTGAGTCGGTCTTCTTTTCGGTTGCAATTGGTCTAATAATTAGAAATGTTTTTGGCCTCCCCGAATGGCTGAAGCCCGCTGTCCGTAGTGAATTTTATATTAAAGGGGGATTGGTACTACTGGGTACCTCTATTCTCTTTAAGGAGATTATGACAGCAGGTTCCCTTGGTATGATTCAAGCGATAGTTGTGATTTTGGCAGTTTGGTACTTCTCTTTCTGGCTCTCCAAAAAGATGGGGGTAGATACCGAAATGGGAGTACTACTCTCTACTGCAGTCTCTATTTGCGGTGTATCGGCGGCTATTGCTGCCAATGGAGCTATGAAGGGCAATCCCAAAAAACTCTCTTTTGTAATTTCACTTGTGTTGGTAGTGGCAATACCTATGATGTATCTTATGCCCTACCTCTCCAATCTTCTTGGACTATCACCCGAAGTTGCCGGTGCATGGCTGGGTGGAACAATAGATACTACCGGAGCTGTGGTAGCGTCGGGGAAATTTTTGGGGGAGACAGCCGAAAAGTATAGTGTAATTATAAAATCGGCACAGAACGCACTCTTAGGAGTGGCAGCCTTTGCAATCTCTATTTACTGGACTCTAAGAGACACTAACAAAGATAGCAGACCTTCCCCATCGGTCCTTTGGGAGCGCTTTCCAAAATTTGTACTGGGATTTATTGCCGCTTCAATACTCTTTAGCTTTATACTTCAACCAGAAGCAGCAAAAGCTTTGGTTAAGCCAATAAAAGCATTAAGGGAGACCCTCTTCTCTATAGCATTTGTAGCTATAGGCTTAGAGACCGACTTCAAGAAAATATTCAATAAAGAGAACTCCCGTTTTACCGCCACATTCCTATTGGCACAAACCTTCAATATTATTGTAACCTTAGTGGTAGCTTGGATACTATTTAGGAATATAGCCTAACTCCCAAATTGAGAGAGGAGAGACTCCATCTTCTCTCTTATTTTATCATTTGCCAGATTGCCTATACTCCCCAAGTGGGTATGGGCAATCTCCCTTTTAGAGCTGAAACTCCCCTCTTCTACGCTAAGCCCCACCTTTTGGTAAGCCTCTCTAAAGGGTACTCCATCCAATACCAAACGGTTTACCTCCTCTACTGTAAATAGATGCAAATAGAGAGGATCATCTAAAATATCTCTATTTACCTTAATATTCTCCAACATATAGTGGGCAACCCCCAAGAGCTCTTTAATGGAGTCTATAGCGGGAAAGAGAATCTCTTTTAAAAGCTGAAAATCACGGTGGTAACCATGTATCAAATTGGTAGTCAAAAGTGAAATCTCATTGGGGATAGAGTGTAGGCGGTTAGTGGCGGCTCTAAGAATCTCCCAAATGTCGGGGTTCTTCTTATGGGGCATAATGCTGGAGCCTGTAGTAAGGGTATCCGGAAAAGAGATAAATCCAAAGTTGGAGCAGAGATAGAGTATTGAATCGCTTGCTAATTTATTGAGTGTAAATGCAATAGAGGATATAGCAAATGCTACACTTCTCTCCATCTTTCCGCGCCCCAATTGAACTGCAACACTGTTGTAGGTGAGAGTAGAGAAACCAAGCAACTCTGTTGTAAGCTCCCTATCTAAAGGGAAAGAGTTGCCGTACCCTGCAGCTGATCCCAATGGATTTTGATCAACAATTTTGTAGGCTGCAACCAATTGGTGCAGATCATCTACAAGCGATTCTGCATAGGCTCCAAACCACAATCCAAAAGAGGAGGGCATTGCAACCTGAGTGTGTGTATATCCGGGAAGAAGAAGCTCTTTATACTCCTCGCTTAGCTCCAACAGCTTATTGAAAAGCTCTACCACCCCATCTTTAATACTCTCTATCTCCCACTTAAGATAGAGGCGTATATCTGTTAAAACTTGATCGTTTCGTGATCTGCCACTATGAATCTTCTTGGCCACCTCTCCCACCCTACGGGTAAGTAAAATTTCTACCTGAGAGTGGATATCCTCTACATCATCCTCTATTTTAAAACTACCCTGCTCAATCTCTTCCAAAATCATCCTCAACTCTTGGGAGAGGAGTTGGTACTCTTGGTGGGTTAAAAGTTCTATAGATTTAAGCATAGCTATATGTGCAAGTGAACCCTCAACATCGAAACGGGCAATCCTCATATCGTAAAGGCGATCGTTACCCACAGTAAATCTATCAACCAACTCATCGGGCGATTGGGAATTTTTGCTCCAAAGTTTTTTCATACTACAATTTTAATCTTTTAATAAAGTTGATATAGCCCTCTATCCCCTGTTGCAGCTCCTCTACGGTAATATATTCATCCGGTGCGTGCGACCTTGTAGAGTCTCCCGGCCCCATCTTTATTGCAGGAGCCTCTATCCTCATCCAATCGGAAGTGGTGGGAGAGATATAACTCTCTATATTGGCATCTCTAAGGGCAACCAATAGAGGGGAGCCAACCGGTGTAGATGAAGAGCGATTTTTCATATTTCTGGGAACAATTTCACACTCCAAATGCGAAGAGAGTAGATCTACCACCTCTTGGTTAGAGAGTATATCTGTTGTTCTTATATCTACAACAAAAGAGCAGCTCTCTGGAATCACATTGTGCGCTCTTCCAGCCTCAATCTGCGTTACACTCATCTTTATTTCACCCATAGTGGGAGAGATATTGTGAAAGTGAAAGTTTCTAATTTTATCTATCTCTTCAACAGCTTTATATAGCGCATTTACTCCACCAGGGTGTGCAGCGTGACCGCTCACCCCACGGGTAGTACAGTCCAACACAATTAAACCTCTTTCGCCAATAGCCCCTTTCATTTGGGTAGGCTCTCCCACAATTGCCGCATCTATTTTTGGAGCATGCTTTAAAGCCAAAGCTATCCCATCGGCACCCGAATTCTCCTCTTGAGCACTCAGTAGCAGCACCAAATTGAATGGGAGCCCCTCTTCTTCCAACTTTTGCTCCTCTGAGCATAGGTAGAGGAAACTCTCAATCATCGTTACCACAGCTCCACCTGCATCGTTACTCCCCAACCCTCTTACAACTGCGGCGTCGCTCCCCGGGTCAAAAGGGTCTGAACTATATCCCAAAGCGGGTTTTACAGTATCTATATGGGAGTTTAACATTAATGTTTTTTTAGAGGAGTTGAAGTTGGGCGAGAGAGCAATAATATTATTATTTACCCTCGTATGCTTCACCCCCTTAGAGTGTAGATACTCTACAATAGTGCTACATACCTGCCCCTCTTCGCCTGAAAAGGAGGGTATCTTCACCATCTCTCTTAACAGAATGACAGCTCTATAAACCAACTCTTGCATATCTAATTCCCTATTTAACCAAAGTGGTTCCCCTCTTTACAAGAAGATTGGCCGAACTTCTTATAGAGACCTTAGATACATTATTTTGGAGGGCGAAGAAGGCATTTTCAATCTTAGGAATCATCCCCTCCTGCACAACTCCCCTCTCTCTCAACTTAAGATAACTCTTTTGTGAGATAAGTGGAATTACCGAAGAGCTATCGTTAATATCCTCCAAAACACCATCTTTTTCGAAGCAGTAGATTAAGTTGGTTCTATAATTTACAGACATTGCAATAGCAATAGAAGAGGCCATTGTGTCGGCATTGGTGTTAAAGAGAGTTCCATTGCCATCATGGGTAACGGCACAGAAGATAGGTGTAATACCTCTGCCCAAAATGCTGGTAAGAAGTGTACTATTGATGTGAGAGGGGTCTACATCGCCAACATATCCAAAATCTATAGGTTTTTTAGCCCTTCTTTTAGCAGGAACAGTATCGCCATCGGCCCCCGACATCCCTATAGCATTACATCCCAATTTTTGAAGAGAGGCAACTAAGCTCTTATTTATCCACCCCGCATATACCATAACAGCAATTTTAAGAGTCTCTAAGTCGGTAATACGGCGCCCATCTACCATCTTGGTCTCTATCCCCAATTTTTGGGCCAATTGGGTAGCCATATTTCCTCCGCCATGAACCAAAATTTTAGGACTCTCTATCTGTGCAAATTGGAGAAGAAAGCGCTCCAATGCAGCACTCCCATCAATAATATTTCCCCCAATTTTCACTATTGTTAAACCCTTCATACCATAAATTATAAAGTTAAAAGCATCTCCTTTAAGATAGTCTGTACCGAAACCACCCTATTTGCTGCCTGAGGCACCACCAACGAAGAGCTGCTCTCAATAACCGAATCGGAGACAATCATATTTCTTCTTACCGGAAGGCAGTGCATAAAATAGGCGTTATTGGTAAGAGCCATCTTCTGCTCATCTACCATCCACCCCATATCTACGCTCTTCACCTGGCCATACTCCTTTTGGTTGTACGGCGACCAATTTTTGGCATAGATAAAATGGGCATCTTTATATGCTTTATCCCTGTCGTACTCAATCTCTGCCGAACCTACAAATTGGGAGGGTAACTCATACCCTTCGGGGTGGGTGATAACAAAATGGTAGTTGGTAGCCCCCATCCATTCTGCGAAAGAGTTGGCTACAGCCTGCGGCAAAGCTTTAGGGTGTGGAGCCCATGTGAGCACAACCTTTGGCCTCTCTACTCTTTTATAATGGTCTATTGTAATTAGATCGGCATAGCTCTGAAGAGGGTGGAGGGTGGCACTCTCCATACTAAAAACAGGCCTCCCAGAAAGAGCAATGAATGAGTTGATTATCTTTTCGCTATAATCCTCTTCCCTACTCTTTAGAGAGGCAAAGGCACGAACACCAATAATATCGCAGTAGCTTCCAATAACAGGAATAGCCTCCAAAATATGTTCCGGTTTGTCGCCATCCATCACAACTCCCCTTTGATCTTCCAATTTCCAAACCCCTTCGTTGATATCCAATACAATAACATTGAGTCCCAAATTTTGAGCCCCTTTTTGAGTGCTCAACCTGGTTCTTAGGCTGGCGTTGAAAAATAGTAGAAGCACCGTTTTGTCTCTACCTAAGGTGTTCCATTTAAAAGGACTCTCTTTAACCTCCTTAGCCAATTTAAGAGCTCTCTCTATGGAACCTATATCAGAAAATGTGGTAAATTTTTTCATTCTCTCTCCACTTTTTGACACTCCTGTAGAGTGGAGTTAAAGATATTTAAAAAATATTCCAACTCCTGGTTGGTAATAATCAATGGCGGTAAAATCCTAATAATATTGGTTTTTGAACTTCCTGTAAAGATTTTATTTTCAAATAGAAGCGACTCTTTAATTCTCTTT
The DNA here is from genome assembly GCA_964512295.1 of uncultured Muribaculaceae bacterium. Classification (GTDB taxonomy): domain Bacteria; phylum Bacteroidota; class Bacteroidia; order Bacteroidales; family UBA932; genus Bact-08. The sequence goes on along the minus strand of CAZEGL010000027.1, from coordinate 8,130 downwards.
ACAAATCGCTCCTCAAATTCAATTCCCACCATAAGCCCTCTACCCCTAACCTCCAAAATAATTCCCTCTCCAACCCCCTCTTGCAAAGCTCTAAGTTTAGAGATCAAATACTCTCCTTTGCGGGCAGCATTCTCTATAAGTTGCTCCTGCTCAATCACCTCTAACACTGCCAATGCTGCTCTACAGGCAAGGTGATTTCCCCCAAAGGTGCTACCCAACATCCCTTTTTTAGCCTCTATTTTTGGAGAGATAAGAGTTCCCCCAATTGGAAAGCCGTTCCCCATCCCTTTAGCTACTGTTATTATATCGGGCTCAATAGCGGCGTGTTGATGGGCAAAAAATTTACCGGTTCTACCGTAGCCACTCTGCACCTCATCTAAAATAAGGAGAGTCCCCCACCTGTTGGTGAGCTCTCTCAACCCCTTAAAAAAAGAGCTTGAAGGTTCAATAACGCCTCCTACCCCTTGAATACCCTCTATAATCACAGCTGCATATTCACCCGAAGAGAGTTCCCGCTCAGCCCCTTCCAAATCTTCTACCTCCAAAAATGTAATTTTATGGTGACTATTGAAAGGGCTCACAATAGAGGGAATATCGGTTGCAGCAACCGCCCCGGAGCTCCTGCCGTGAAAAGCCCCTTTAAACGATAAAACTTTGCCCCTACCCGTATTGAAGGAGGCTACCTTGAAGGCGTTCTCATTTGCTTCGGCTCCCGAATTGGAGAGAAAAAGCGAAAAGTGGGGATAGAGGCTCACCTGGCCCAACTTTTTTGCAAGTTCACTCTGCAAAGAGCTCACCGTAGCGTTGGAGTAGAAAGAGAGCAAATCTATCTGTTCCTTCAAAGCAGCTGTAAAGTGAGGGTGTCTGTGGCCAATTGAGATTACTGCATGGCCTCCATAGAGATCCAAATATTCCACTCCATTTGAATCCCACACCTTAACCCCTTCACCCTTTACCGGTTCAATACTCCACTGATTATATACATCGAATAGTTCCATATTTTCCAATTTTTAAAATGAAGTGCCTTTAAGTCGCAACCCCTCTTTCTGGTCAAATCCAAACATTAGATTCATATTTTCAACCGCTTGGCCCGAAGCACCTTTAATAAGATTATCTATAGCGGTAGTTATATAGAGGTACTCTCTGTGTTTGCCAAGGTAGATAAGAGCTCTATTGGTATTTACCACCTCTTTTAGCGAAATTGGCTCTTTGGAGAGATGTACAAATGGCTGCAAACTATAGTAGCTGCTATAGAGTTGCTCCATGTCGCTTAGAGAGAAGGTGCCCTCAATTTTGGTATAACTACTTGTAAATATCCCTCTTGTAAAGTCGCCCCGCATAGGAACAAAGAGAAGTTCGGGAGAGGATGATTCCCCACTCTGTTGCAACGATGCTCCCCCATTATGGGAGAAGAGTTGCATCTCTATCTCATCTATATGTTGATGCACAAAAGGCTTATATAGAGAGATATTGGCATGTCTATAGCTAAAGTGAGTACTCTCTGTAAGATTTTTACCTGCCCCTGTAGAGCCGGTAATCCCATGAATATGAACCTCATTTTTTATAAGAGAGTTTTGTGCCAAAGGGAGCAGAGAGAGTAGAATAGAGGTGGCAAAACAGCCTGGGTTGGCAAGGTAGTGCGCCTCCTTAATTTCTGCCCTATTTTTTTCGGGGAGGCCATATATAAATCTCTCCCCTTTGTAAGTGGCCCCCAAGCGGTAGTCGTTACCTAAATCAATAATTTTAGTGGAGGGGTGAGGATTCAACTCCTGGAGATATTTTGGAGAGACACCGTGCCCTAAGGTTAAAAAAAGTAAATCTACTCCACCGCTATATAGCTCTTTTGGAGGGGTGGCACTAAATTTCAAACTACACTCTCCAATAAGATCTCTATGGATAGTGGCAACATCTTCACCGGTATAGCTTCTACTTAGAACAGCCACAACTTCTACTTTTGGATGATGAACCAAAAGGCGTAGCAGTTCCCCTGCAGTATATCCGGTGCCGCCGGCAATAACTACTTTAATCATTCTTATTTATTGCGTAATAAATTTTAAGTGGATTGGCCAACACCTTTGTAAAGCCGGCAACATCTTGCCCCGTAAGGGAGCTGTTAGTTTCGCCATACTCTCCAAATTTGCTGTTCATTAAATCGTAGGGCGATGAAGAGGCTAAAACTTCAAAACGGTATGGCGACAGTTCAACCTCTACCCAACCTGTAACATTGCGCTGTGTATCTTGCAGAAAGCCCTCTATATCTCTCATTACCGGCTCTAAGTATTGCGCTTCGTGCATAAGTTCGCCATATTGATTGGCCAACTGCTCCTTCCAATAGAGCTGTTTTTTGGTGAGTACATGTTTCTCTAAGAGATGGTGCGCCTTAATTAAAACAGTGGCAGCGGGGGCCTCAAAACCCAATCTTCCCTTCATACCAATGATAGTATCGCCGGTGTGCATACCCCTTCCAACTCCATATTTGGAACCAATCTCATTGAGCTGCTCAATTATCTTAAGAGGGGTATCCTCTACACCATCTAAAGCAGTAGGTTCACCTTGGGTAAATTGAATTTTCACTCTTCTACTACCGCTCTCTACAACTTGGGAGGGGAAGGCCTCTTGCGGTAGAACTCCCCATGAATTTAGAGTCTCTGCCCCACCCACACTGGTACCCCAAATACCTTTATTGATAGAGTATTTTGCACTCTCCCAAGAGAGTTCAACCCCACATTTTTTTAGATACTCTATCTCCTCTTTTCTAGAGAGAGAGAGCTCTCTTATTGGGGCAATTATTTTAGTTTGGGGCGACATAATTTCAAAAATAATATCGAACCGAATTTGGTCGTTCCCCGCTCCGGTTGAACCGTGAGCCACATAAGGAGCATCTATCTCCTTAACAAATTCTAACACCTTTAGAGCTTGAAAAACTCTTTCGGAACTTACCGACAGTGGGTAGGTTCCATTTTTTAAGATATTTCCAAAGAGAAGGTACTTTATACCCTTTTGATAAAACTCTTCAACTACATTTACCGTTCTATGAGAGGTTGCACCAAGAGCCAACGCTCTATTTTCGAGCTCTTTTTCTTCGTTTGCAGAAAAACCTCCGCTATTTACCGTAATAGTATGAACCTCCAGACCTCTCTCATTTTTAAGATAGGGAATACAAAAGGAGGTGTCCAATCCGCCACTAAAGGCTAAAACTACTGCTCTATTTTCCATTTTTAATATTCGAAATTAATGAATTTACTTTAACAAGAGGCGAGAGTACCAAACTCTTTCCTGCCGAAACCAATATAGTGGGTAGAAGAGATTTTTTAGAAGCTGCCGGATCGTATAAGAGCCCGGTACAGAGACACATCTTATAGTTGTTCCTCTGAAGTATATCGTAATTTATACACCCCTCGCACCCCTTCCAAAATTGAGGATCGTCTGTCAATTCTGAATATGGGACAGGTTTAAATCCCAGTTCGGTATTTAACTTCATCACTGCCAAACCGGTTGTAATACTAAAAATTTTAGCGTTGGGGTAGAGCTTTCTAGAGAGATCGAAGATTCTCTTCTTAACCTTTCTGGCCAACCCCTTATCTCTATATTTATGAAGTACTATAAGGCCGGAGTTGGCAACAAATCGGCTGTGGCTCCAAGTTTCAATATATGCAAAAGCGGCTAACTCCTTCCCATCTAAGGCAATAACAGCCTTACCCGCCTCAATTTTCTCTTTTAGATAGTCGTAAGATCTTACGGCAATTCCTGTTCCTCTCTCCAAAGCCGATTTATAGACCGCCTCACGAATATCATCTATATATATCGTATCTGCAGCAGTAGTGACACTAATCACTATATTCATTTGAAAATCAAAATTAAAAGTTATAAAAAGGGGAAACCGAAAAAAAGTGGGCCGGAAACGGCCAAAATAGAGAGCCTTCTTTAGGCGCGTCGTCGGACACGCCTATTATATGCGTTAAAGCAGTTATAGATGTTAAAGAGTCTCATTGGGGTGCAAATATATAAAAGTTTTATATATAAAATGTATCTTTGACCACAAAAATTAGCATAACTATGGAAGAACTAAAAGAGAAGAGCACCTCGTTACCGGAGAATGCCTATCGGGAGTTGAGAGAGGGTGAAGAGTATCACCCCATTATGGAACCCCACAAAAACTATCCCGAAGTGACCCCCTGGTCACTCTCCTTGGGTATCTTAATGACAATTATTTTTTCTGCTGCCGCAGCCTACTTGGGTCTTAAGATAGGGCAGGTATTTGAAGCAGCTATCCCAATAGCCATTATTGCAGTTGGCCTTTCAAGTGCAATGAAGAGAAAGAATGCACTGGGAGAGAATATTATAATACAGTCTATAGGTGCCAGTTCGGGTGCAATAGTAGCAGGAGCAATATTCACTCTCCCTGCTCTATACATTCTACAAGAGAAGTATCCCGAACTCTCGGTAGATTTCATGAAAATCTTCTTTAGCTCTCTGCTGGGAGGAGTTTTGGGAATCCTATTTCTAATACCCTTTAGGAAGTACTTTGTCTCCGATATGCATGGTAAATATCCCTTCCCCGAAGCTACAGCTACTACTCAAGTGTTGATTACGGGAGAGAGTGGCGGAGATAGCGCAAAGCTTCTTTTGGTAAGTGGGCTCATTGGTGGAATTTACGACTTTGTTATCTCTACTTTTGGTACTTGGAAAGAGGTCTTCACCTCAAGAGTTATTCCGGGAGGGGCAATGGTTGCCGATAAAGCCAAACTGCTCTTTAAAATGAATGTTGGAGCAGCTGTCTTGGGATTAGGGTACATTATAGGACTCAAATATGCCTTTATAATCAGCTGTGGTTCAATGCTTATTTGGTTTATTGTTCTACCCGGGCTCAATCTACTCTTTGGAGGGCAGGTGATAGATTTAATGGGAAGTGGCCTTGAGAGCACAATTGGAATGATGAGTGCCCAAGAGCTATTTACCACCTATGGAAGACATATAGGTATTGGAGGTATTGCAGCTGCAGGGGTGATAGGTATAATAAAATCTATGGGAGTTATAAAGTCGGCATTTGGGCTTGCTGTAAAAGAGTTAAAAGGGACAGAGGGGAGCAAGAGCAAAGAGCAGCTTCGTACCCAAAGAGAGATTCCTATGAAAATTGTGGCCTATGGAATTATTTTAACCCTTGTGGTTACATTTCTCTTCTTCTATTTTGGAGTGGTGGCCAACCTTACCCACGCAGTAATAGCAATTTTGATTGTAGGCATTATTGCCTTTCTCTTTACCACCGTTGCAGCAAATGCAATAGCAATAGTAGGTACCAACCCCGTTAGTGGGATGACTCTTATGACCCTTATTCTAACTTCGGTAGTTATGGTGGCAGCCGGCCTTAAAGGGACAGCAGGTATGACTGCAGCTTTAGTTATAGGAGGGGTTGTCTGTACAGCCCTTTCGGTAGCGGGAGCCTTTATAACCGACCTTAAGATAGGATATTGGTTGGGTTCCACCCCAATCAAGCAGCAGCAATGGAAGTTTTTAGGAACATTGGTGGCCGCTGCAACTGTTGGTGGAGTGATGATGATTTTGAACGAGACCTACGGCTTTGTAGGAGAGCACGCTCTTGTGGCGCCACAGGCAAATGCAATGGCTGCAGTTATAGAGCCTATGATGTCGGGGGGGCAGGCACCTTGGCTTCTTTATGCTGTTGGAGTGGTGATAGCGGTAGTGCTTACACTCTTTAAAGTGCCGGCATTGGCCTTCTCATTGGGTATGTTTATCCCCTTAGAGTTAAATCTTCCCCTATTGGTGGGTGGAGGAGTAGCGTGGTATGTCTCTACCCGATCAAAAGATGAAAAGTTAAATAACGCCCGTAAAGAGAGAGGTACCTTAATTGGTTCAGGATTTATTGCAGGTGGGGCACTTATGGGTGTGGTGAGCGCTCTTATCAAATTTAGCGGAGCCAACCTCACACTACACGGTTGGGCAGAGAGTGCCGGTGCCGAAGTGTTGGCAGTTGTAGCCTACATTGCAATTATCCTCTACTTTGGCTGGGAAAGTTTAAGGGCTAAAGTCTCTCAATAAACTCTACTCATATGGCTGGTAATTTTTGGTTTGCCTTTAGCTTGACCCTTCTTGCCGGACTATCAACCGCTATTGGTAGCGGTATAGTTCTAATGTCTAAAAAATTCTCTCCAAAATTTTTAGCTGCTTCATTGGGATTCTCTGCCGGGGTGATGATTTTTATCTCACTTGTAGAGCTGTATAGTCAAGCCGGGCAATACTTTGGAGAGCTCTATGGAGCAAAAAAGGGAGAGCTATACACCCTTCTCTCCTTTTTGGGTGGAGTTGCAATTATAGCACTAATAGATTTTCTTGTACCGGCAAGCGAAAACCCTCACGAAGTTGAAGGGCTCTGTCTTGAAGAGGAGTGTGGGGAGCACCACACCGAACGGCTAAAGCGATTGGGAGTGATGTCGGCATTGGCAATAGCGATACACAACTTTCCAGAAGGGATAGCCACATTTGTTAGTGCTATGAACGACCCCAATTTGGGGATAAGTATTGCAGTAGCTATTGGGATACACAACATCCCCGAAGGTATTGCTGTTGCAGTCCCCATCTACTACGCCACAAAAAGCAAAGGGAAGGCCTTTTGGTACTCGCTAATTTCGGGTTTGGCAGAGCCTGTAGGGGCGATAATAGGCTTCTTCCTGCTCTCTTTCCTCTTTACCAACTCCTTTATGGGAGTAATATTGGCAGCTGTAGCAGGGATTATGGTATATATATCGTTAGATGAACTACTCCCCACTGCAGAGCGGTATGGAGAACACCACCCTGCCATAATTGGAGTAATTGCAGGAATGGCCATTATGGGCTTTAGCCTCCTTATCATATAAAGAATAGATTTATAACAGTTAAATAGATAGCGATGAAAGAGAAAATATTAAATAGATTTCTAAGGTACATCTCAATAGAGACCACCTCCGACCCCAACTCCCCCACCCAACCAAGCACAACAATTCAGCTCAATCTTTCAAGAGTTTTAGTAGAGGAGTTGAAAGAGTTGGGAGTGGCCAATGCACATTTAGACGAATGGGGCTATGTTATGGCCTCTATCCCCTCCAATCTTCCTAAAGGAGAAGAGGTTCCGCCTATAGGCTTTATTGCCCATGTCGATACCGCCCCCGACGCTTCGGGAAGAGATATAAAGCCACAAATTATAGAGAACTTTAATGGCCGAGAGATTGTTTTAAATGGAGAGAAGGGACTCTCTCTAAAGGTAGAGGAGTTTCCCGAATTGGCACAATATGCCGGGCAGACAATAATTGCCACAGATGGCACCACCCTACTTGGAGCAGACGACAAGGCGGGGATAGCAGAGATTATGACTGCAGTGGAGTATCTAATAGAGAATCCACAGCTCCCACATGGCGAAATTAAAATTGGCTTTACCCCCGACGAAGAGATAGGGCGGGGAGTAGATAAGTTCGATGTAGAGAAGTTTGGGGCAAAATGGGCCTACACAGTAGATGGCGGTGCAATAGGAGAGTTGGAGTATGAGAACTTCAATGCCGCCTCTGCCAAAATTACTATACAGGGGAGAAATATCCACCCCGGATATGCAAAAGATAAGATGATAAATGCAATTTTAGTAGGATCGGAGTTCAACTCTCTTCTCCCTCCACAAGAGAGGCCGGAACATACACAAGATTATGAGGGATTCTACCACATTGTAAGATTTGATGGAACTGTAGATAGTGCTCAAATAGAGTATATTGTAAGAGATCACAACTTCGCTAAATTTGAGGCAAAGAAGAGCTTTATAGAGGAGTCGGTAAGCTTTATCAATAAAAAGTATGGCGAAGGAACCTTAACCTTAGAGCTCAAAGATCAATACTACAATATGCAAAAGCAGGTAGAGCCCCATTTTCACCTGGTAGAAAGGGCAAAAAAAGCTATGGAGATGGCGGGAGTAGAAGCCAATATAAAGCCTATCCGTGGTGGGACAGATGGTGCAAGACTCTCATTTATGGGTCTTCCCTGCCCAAATATTTTTGCCGGTGGCCACAACTTCCACGGCCGTTACGAATATATCCCTTTAGAGAGTATGGTTAAAGCCACCGAAACAATTTTGAATATTATAAAACTATATTC
>CAZEGL010000026.1:0-19873 GCA_964512295.1 uncultured Muribaculaceae bacterium | reverse complement strand
GAATGTGGCGCCTTACGCGCGCATCGCGGCGGGGTGGGCGCGCGCCGAGCTGGGCGGCGTCGGTGCGCTGTTTCTGCAACTGCTGCTCACCGTGGTGGCCGCGGCAGTGCTTTACGCATATGGCGAAGCAACAGTACCCAAGATAACCGTTACTCTAAGAAAGTCTTATGGAGGAGCATACTGTGTAATGAGTAGCAAGCACCTTAGAGGCGATATCAATTACGCTTGGCCAACAGCAGAGATAGCAGTTATGGGCCCTTCGGGAGCAATTGAAATCCTTTACGGCAAAGAGATGGCTGAGTCGGAAGATCCAGTAGCTTTCGCAGCCGAGAAGGAGCAGGAGTATAGGGAAGCTTTTGCCAACCCATACAATGCTGCCAAGTATGGCTATATAGATGATGTTATTGAGCCGCGAAATACCCGATTCAGAGTAATTAGAGCGCTTAAACAGTTGGCAACCAAAAAGGTAAACAATCCTCCCAAGAAGCATGGAAATATTCCTCTATAATTATCTATTTTAAGTATGAAAATAAAAAAAATAGCCTTACTGTTATTGGTCGGTTTTGCACTCTCTACCTCTACACTATTGGGGCAAAATCCCTCTGAGATTAGAATCAATGAAGTGTTAATTGAAAATAGTGAGAGTATAACAGACAGCTATGGTACCAGAAGCAGCTGGATTGAATTTTTTAACACCTCCTACAGTACTGTGGATATTGGAGGGTGCTATATCTCAGACGACCCCAACAATCTAAAAAAATATATGATTCCACGAGGTGACGCTACAACTATAATTCCACCTCGCCAGATTATGCTTTTCTTTGCCAGTGGAGAGTCACATAAAGGGAGCCACCATACAAACTTCTCTCTTACAAACTCCAACTCAAATCGGGTTTTCTTTGTAAGCCACGATGGAAGAACTATAATCGATCAAATTGAAATTCCCCGAGAGAGTCTTAAAAAAGACCACTCCTATGGTAGAACTATAGATGGAGGGTGTAGGTGGAATTTTTTTGAATTTCCCTCTCCTGGAAGTGCAAACTCACCCTCTGTTGAAATGCCCGCTGGAGATAAATTTAGAACGCTAGATCCTTTTGGTATTATAATGGCCATTACCGCAATGTCGGTAGTTTTCTCGGCTCTTTTCTTGCTATATATTGTATTTAAACAGGTAGGCAAGTATAATATTAAATTAACCCGTAAACGAAGTGCCATAGCTACCGGTAAAGGAGTTCAAGGGGAGTGTAGTGGCGAAGAGGCTTCGGCAGAAGTTTTTGCAGCAATAGCTACTGCACTACATCTACACCTCAAAGAGGAGGAGGCTCACGATATAGAGAGTTCAATTATCACTATGGAGAAGGTGACAAGAAATTACTCCCCATGGAGCTCTAAAATTTATACCTTAAGAGAGGTACCAAAAAAACAATGAAATAATTTAAAGTTGCAATGAAAGAATACAATTTGACAATTAATGGGAATGAGTATAAAGTTGCCATTGTAAATCAAGAAGAGACAATTGCCGAAATTGAGGTCAATGGCACCCCATTCAAAGTTGAGATTGAGAGGAAAGCGGTCAAAAAATCGGCATCTATTGTTCGTCCTGTAAGTAATAAACCGGCCAAAGTAGAGGCTACTGTTGCCCGCCCCTCCTCTTCTGCCTGCGAAACAACTGTCACTTCACCTCTACCCGGTGTAATATTGGATATTGCTGTAAAAGAGGGCGATTCGGTTAAGAAGGGTGAGAAGCTTTTAGTACTTGAGGCAATGAAGATGGAGAATGTAATAGAGGCTACTGTCGATGGTACTGTTACAGCTGTCAAAGCTATAAAGGGAGACTCTGTTTTAGAGGGGACACCTTTAATAATTATTGGTTAGAGTAGTATGGAACAGAACAATATTTTTTCTACACTTTCAGAAAACTTGACAACTTTTTTCCAGTATACTGGGGTTGCCAATGCTACTTTAGGTCACCTTTTAATGATAGTCATTGGAGTTGTTTTTATCTATCTGGCTATCAAAAAAGATTGGGAACCACTCCTTTTAGTTCCAATTGGATTTGGTATTATAGTTGGAAACACACCATTTTTACAAGGACATCAGATTGGTATCTACGAAGAGGGATCTGTCTTCAATATACTATATCAAGGTGTTCATCTGGGTTGGTATCCCCCTCTTATCTTTTTAGGTATTGGAGCTATGACCGATTTTTCGGCTCTAATCTCCAATCCAAAACTTCTTCTAATTGGAGCGGCTGCACAATTTGGAATTTTTGGAGCCTATATTATTGCTCTTTTAACAGGATTCTCCCCTACCGAAGCGGGAGCAATTGGCATAATTGGTGGAGCAGATGGCCCTACAGCAATCTTCCTCTCTTCTCGATTAGCGCCGGACCTTTTAGGTACAATTGCGGTGTCGGCCTACTCATATATGGCGTTGGTACCACTTATCCAACCTCCAATTATGAGACTCTTTACCACTAAAAAAGAGAGGCTTATCCGTATGAAATCGCCAAGAGCGGTCTCTCAAACAGAAAAGAAGATCTTTCCAATTATCGGCTTCCTACTGACAGGGTTTATAGTACCCTCTGCCCTCCCACTTACCGGTATGTTATTTTTTGGCAACCTTCTGAAAGAGAGTGGAGTTACACGCCGATTGGCAGAGACAGCAAGAGGCCCTCTAATTGATGTGGTTACCATTTTAATTGGCTTTACCGTAGGGTGTTCTACTCAGGCTGATAAATTTTTACAGCCTTCATCAATACTTATATTTATGATAGGTGCAGCCTCATTTGTAATTGCTACCGCAGCAGGTGTTAGTTTTGTAAAGATTTTTAACCTCTTTCTAAAAGAGGAGAATAAAATTAACCCTCTAATTGGAAGTGCTGGGGTTTCTGCAGTTCCTGCCTCTGCAAGAGTCTCTCAAATGGTTGGATTAGAGTCCGACAGAACAAACCATCTTTTAATGCACGCAATGGGACCCAATGTTGCCGGTGTAATAGGTAGTGCAGTTGCGGCGGGAATATTGCTTGGATTCCTACTTTAATAGCAATTTTACCATAATTCTATAAAAAATAACGCCTCAAAGGGCGTTATTTTTTTATATTTGTAGAAACTTTGAGTATAATTAAATAAAATTAAGATATATGCAAAATAAGTTGCAAGAGTTGACCGACCGACTCTACCAAGAGGGATTGTATAAAGGAGAGGTTGAGGCAAAAGCTATAATTGAGAAGGCTAAAGAGGAGGCACAAGAGATTGTGGCGGCAGCAGAAAGAGAGAGAGAGGAGATCTTATCTAAAGCCTCCAATGATGCATTGGCCGAAAAGAGAAAGATAGAAAATGAGCTTAAACTTCTCTCAAAACAGACAATAGCTTTAATAAGACAAACAATAGAAAAGAGTATCACTGCCAAAGCTATAGAGGAGCCTTTAAAGAGTGCCCTTGAAGAGAAAGAGTTTATTGCTACAATTATAGAGGAGAGTCTCTCCTCCTTCAATCCAAAAGGGGATGAGGCTATCTCTTTAGATATTCTCCTTCCGCAAAAGAGGCAGCAGGAGCTTGAAGACTATCTACAATCAAAAATAAGGGCCAAGTTCAATGAGGGGGTAGAAATTCTCTTTGACCCCAACACCCAATCGGGCTTTAAAATAAAAAACCATCAAGGGGGATATCTGCTCTCCTTTACAGAAGAGGATTTCAAAAATCTACTTCTACAATATCTAAAACCTAAGAGTGCCCAATTTTTATTTGAGGAGTGATGACCAACTACTATCACTATATCATAGCCTCCCTACCCGATCTTACACTAAATTTTGAACACTCCAATTTTAATATAGAGAGTTTAAAAGAGCCAATCGACCCCCTTTTGTCGCCAAGCGATAGAAGAGCTTTAGAGTTTCTTCTATTTGGACTCTCTCCACAAAAACTTACCAACCATTTTTATAGAGCAGCCAAAAATCATAAAAGTAGATTTATAAGAGAGTATTTTCAATTTGATCTTGAGCTTAGAAATATACAGGCTGCCTATCTTTCTAAAAAAAACGGTTTCAATAGAACCGAGTGGTTGGTTGGCTCAAATCCTCTAACCGAATATTTAGAAAACGCTAAAGGAGAAGATCTTGGACTCTCCTCCTTCTCTGAAAGGGGAGCAGAGATTATTGAAGCTTTAAAGAGTAGAGATATGTTGGAGCGGGAGTACTCTCTTGAGAAGCTTCGCTGGAGAGAAGCAGAAGAGATTGTAATTTTCAACTATTTTGAGTTGGAAGTAATTTTGGCTTTTTTTCTTAAAGCCTCTATTGTAGAGAGATGGGCAAAATTGGGGAGCAAAGAGGGGGAAAGAATTTTTAAAGAGTTGGTAGAAAAATTGAAAAGTAGTTATACGATTTAAAAAATAATATGAAGAGTACAGGTATAGTAACAGGAATAATTTCCAACTTGGTAACTATTGAGGTAGATGGTCCTGTAGCCCAAAATGAGATCTGTTTTATAACATTGGGCGATATTAGGCTAATGGCCGAGGTGATTAAGATAGAGGGAAAGGAGGCTTTTGTTCAAGTTTTTGAGAGTACCCGTGGAGTAAAATTTGGCGATAAAGTTGAGTTTCAGGGGCATATGTTAGAGGTAGAATTGGGGCCCGGTCTTCTATCCAGTATATATGATGGGCTACAAAGCAACCTTGTAACTATGGATGGTGTCTTTCTCAATCGTGGAGAGAAGACAATCCCCTTAGATCCCACAAAAAAATGGGATTTCACCCCAATTGCTAAAGTTGGAGAGAGTGTAGAGGGGGGCTATTGGTTGGGAGAGGTTAAAGAGGGATGGTTGCCTCATAAAATTATGGTACCATTCTCTTTTAACGGCCAATATAAGGTAGTAGATATTGTTACTGCCGGAAGCTATTTGGTTTCAGATAAGATTGCCACTCTACAAGACGACGCCGGTAAAGAAGTTGAAGTGACAATGTCTCAGAGATGGCCCGTTAAAGTTCCTATCACAAACTATAAAGAGAAGCATCGTCCCTACACGATAATGGAGACAGGTGTACGCATTATTGATACCTTCAACCCCATTGCCGAAGGGGGTACAGGTTTTATCCCCGGCCCTTTTGGTAGTGGAAAGACAGTACTGCAGCACGCCATCTCAAAACAGGCCGATGCAACTGTTATTATTATAGCCGCTTGTGGGGAGAGAGCCAATGAGGTGGTGGAGATATTTACAGAGTTTCCACAACTTATAGACCCACACACCGGAAGAAAGCTTATGGAGAGAACTACCATTATCTGCAACACCTCCAATATGCCGGTAGCAGCCCGTGAAGCCTCTGTCTATACCGCAATGACTATTGGGGAGTATTATAGACAAATGGGGCTGAAAGTACTCCTATTGGCCGACTCCACTTCGCGTTGGGCACAAGCTTTAAGGGAGATGAGCAACCGTATGGAGGAGCTGCCCGGAGCAGATGCCTTCCCAATGGATCTTCCTGCAATAATCTCCAATTTCTACTCAAGGGCAGGCATAGTTACCCTAAACAATGGCCAAACTGGAGCAGTTACATTTATAGGTACTGTATCGCCTGCGGGGGGAAATCTAAAAGAGCCGGTAACAGAGTCGACCAAAAAAGTTGCCCGTTGCTTCTTTGCCCTTTCACAAAATAGAGCAGACAAAAAGCGCTACCCTGCAGTAGACCCTATAGACTCCTACTCAAAATATTTAGAGTACCCGGAGATTATTGAGTATCTCAACGAAAAGATTGAAATTGGTTGGGTAGAGAAGGTGAATAAAACTAAGAATATTATTATTAGAGGGAAAGAGGCTTACGACCAGATTAATATTTTAGGAGATGACGGAGTACCTTTAGAATACCACAGAAGTTATTGGAAATCTGAACTTATAGATTTCGTGCTACTACAGCAGGATGCTTTTGATTCAATAGATGCCAACTGCTCAACCCAGAGGCAACACTATATGTTAAACTTGGTGTTGGATATTTGCGATAGAGAGTTCCATTTTGAAAATTTTGAGGAGTGCTCGCTTAAATATAAATCTTTAATAAACCTGCTTAGGCAGATGAACTATTCAACATTTGAATCTGAACAATTTAACAGCTATTTAGAACAACTAAATAAAGAGATTGGCAATGACAACTAAGGCATTTCAGAAAATATATACCAAATTGGAGTCTATTACAAAAGCAACAGTAACTCTACGGGCAGCGGGGATAACCTATGACGAACTCGCAACTGTTGGGGGAAGGCTTGCTCAAGTTGTTAAGATAGATAGAGATTTAATTACACTTCAGATATTTGAAGGGACCGAAGGGATACCCAACAACGCCGAAGCAATTTTCTTTGGAGAGCCCCCCTCCTTAGTGGTAAGCGACCATTTGGCAGGCCGTTTTTTCAACGCTTTTGGAAATCCTATAGATAGTGGTCCTGCAGTTGAGGGCAAGAAGCGTTATATTGGAGGTCCTTCGGTAAACCCCTATCGCCGTAAACAGCCGTCGGAATATATACCCACAGGTATTGCCGGTATAGACCTCAATAACACCTTAGTTTCGGGGCAGAAGATTCCTTTTTTTGCCGATCCCGACCAACCCTACAACCAGGTGATGGCCCAGGTTGCTTTGCGTGCCGATGTAGATAAAATTATTCTTGGTGGAATGGGACTCACCAACGACGACTACCTCTACTACAAAGAGGTTTTTGAGAATGCCGGAGTTCTCAACAAAATTATCAGTTTTGTAAATACTACCGAGCAGCCCCCCGTAGAGAGACTTCTTATTCCCGACATGGCGCTCACAGCAGCCGAATATTTTGCAGTAGATAAAAATGAGAAGGTGTTGGTTCTACTTACCGATATGACCCTCTATGCCGATGCTCTAAGTATAGTGAGCAACAGAATGGATCAGATCCCCTCAAAGGATTCGATGCCAGGCTCTCTCTATTCAGATTTGGCAAAGATATATGAGAAGGCGGTACAACTTCCCGATGGCGGCTCCATAACCATTATTGCCGTTACCACACTAAGTGGTGGCGATATTACGCACGCCATCCCCGACAATACCGGGTATATCACAGAGGGCCAGCTTTTTCTAAGGGTAGATAGCGATACCGGTAAAGTGATTGTAGATCCCTTCCGCTCACTATCGCGTCTAAAACAGTTGGTTATTGGAAAGAAGACCAGAGAAGATCACAACCATGTTATGAATGCGGCAGTTAGGCTATATGCCGACGCTGCAAATGCCAAAACCAAATTGGAGAATGGTTTCGATTTGAGCGATTACGATTTAAGATGTTTAGATTTTGCAAAAGAGTACTCTACCGATATTCTTGCAATAGATGTAAATATAGACTCTATAAAGATGTTAGACACAACATGGCAGCTCTTTGGTAAATACTTCTCAAAAGCAGAAGTTAGTATTAGAGAGGATGTTAGCAACAAATATTGGAGAGGTTAAATTATAGAGTAGATGGCAATCAAATATCAATTCAACAAAACCTCTCTTCATGAACTGGGAAAGCAACTTTCAGTTCGCGAGAAGGCTCTACCCACACTTAAAAATAAAGAGTCTGCTTTGCGTCTTGAGGTAAAGAGGGCAAAAGATAAGTCCAATGAGTTAAAAGAGATATTGTCTAAGAAGATTGCCTCTTACCAAAAATTTTCGGCCCTATGGGGTGAATTTAACAGCCAGCTTATTTCGGTTAAAGATGTAAAATTGGATATTGTTAAAATTGCAGGTATCGAAACACCTCAAGTCAAGGAGATTATCTTTGATGTTAAGAGTTACAATCTCTTTCAAGCTCCACTTTGGTACTCAGATGGGATAGCCATTTTAAAAGAGTTGGTACATCTTGGGATAGAGTCTGAAATCTATCTCCATAAAATGGGGCTGTTAGATATAGTGCGAAAAAAGACCACCCAGAAGGTCAACCTCTACGAAAAGGTTCAGATACCCGGATATAACGAAGCTATCCTTAAGATCAAAAGATTTTTAGAAGATCAGGAGAATCTATCTAAAGCTTCACAAAAGATTGTAAAAGTAAGAAAAGAGAGAGAGGCCAAATATGATAACTAAAATGGACAAATACTCCTTCATTCTTCACCACTCCAACCTAACACTATTTTTGGAGAGGATAAAAGAGTTGGGGGTAGTAGATATCACAAGGGAAGGGAGAGCAATTGACAGCCGCTCCCAAGAGCTTCTCTCTTCTGTGCAACGATACCCTGCTACAATTAAAGGGTTAAAAGAGTTGGTAGATAAGATAGAGGAGGGGGATCGCTCTACACTTCAGGAGAGAGACAATTTACTTGAACTCTCTCCCTCTCAACTCTTAAAAAGGGGTGAAGCTCTTCTACAAAAGAGGAGGGGATTAAATGAAGAGCTCTCTCTAAATAGAAGTTGGCTTAAAGAGAGTATCCCGTGGGGTGTAGTAGATTCCAAAGATATAGAGAGAATTGAAGCTTTAGGCTATCTGCCACACTTCTATACCATATCTGAAAAGAGTTTTAAAGAGGAATGGAACGCTCTCTACCCTATAGAGATAATCAATCGCATTGGAGGGAGACTCTATTTTGTTCTTCTCTCCAAAGAGGGGGAGGAGATAGGATTTAATCACCCCGAAAGCAAGCTCCCCCCCCACTCTCTTCTCTACTATCAAAAGAGAGTAGAGGAGATTGAATCTAAGATAGCACAACTTGAAGAGGAGGCGCTATTACTCTACAGAGAGAGGGAGGCTATGGAAGAGGAGTTGAAGAGAGCTAAGGTTGAGTTTGACCTCTATATGGCAAAGGCCTCTTCGGTAGAGGAGGTAGAGGGGAGTATCTCTATTTTAAAAGGCTTTGCCCCCTCCG
This sequence comes from uncultured Muribaculaceae bacterium, assembly GCA_964512295.1. Taxonomy (GTDB): domain Bacteria; phylum Bacteroidota; class Bacteroidia; order Bacteroidales; family UBA932; genus Bact-08. The sequence goes on along the minus strand of CAZEGL010000026.1, from coordinate 11,024 downwards.
AAAGTAGAAGTGCTATAGAGGCTTTTTTAGAGAGAGAGGAGCTTTACTACTTAATAGAGGAGGCTACGGAGGAGGATGACCCCCCGGTAAAACTTAAGAACAACTTCCTTTCAAGGCTTTTCGAGCCGATTGGTAAGCTCTATATGCTTCCCAAATATGGCGAAGTTGATCTCACCCCCTATTTTGCCCCATTCTATATGCTCTTTTTTGGCTTCTGTTTAGGCGATATGGGTTATGGTGCAACAATATTGTTAGGGGCAACAGTGGCAAAATTCTTCTATCCCAAGTTTAAACCGTATCTCACTCTTGGGCAGTTCCTTGGTTTTGGAGCAGTGCTTATGGCATCTCTTACAGGAACCTTTTTTGGCACCTCCCTTCAAGAGACAATACCTATGTCGAGCTCTGTAAAGGCTCTATTCTTCTCAGATATAAAGATGTTTTGGTTCTCAATCCTCTTTGGTCTTTTTCAGATTATTTTTGCCAAATTGGTAAGAGCTATTGCACTTTTCAGAAGAAGGGGGCCGCAGTACGCCCTACCCGATATAGGGTGGTCAATAGTTATTATATGGGCTGCCTGGTACTATGCAACCACAATGCAGGACGATATTGTAATGCCACAGTTTGTAAATTGGATAGCTATTGTAGGAGCACTATTTATTCTACTCTTCACTTCCGACAGTGGAAACATTTTCAAAAGACTCTTTAAGGGAGGTACTGCATTCTATGATGTTACCGGAGTTTTTGGAGATATGCTCTCTTATATAAGACTCTTTGGATTAGGCACTTCGGGGGGTATTTTAGGTATGGTGGTAAATGCTGTTGCTATAAGTATGGCATCTATTCCCTATCTTGGTTGGTTGCTAGCACTAATTATGCTTCTTTTTGGCCACACTCTCGTACTACTCTTATCCGGATTGGGTGCTTTTGTACACCCTATGCGTTTAACATTTGTAGAGTTCTATAAAAATGCAGGTTTTGAAGGTGGAGGAAGAGGATATAAACCTTTGGGCGAGTTGAACAGTTAGAAATTATTAAAATTATTATAGTATTAAATTATTAAAAAGAGTAAATTATGGAACAGACGCTACCTCTAATATTGGCATACGCCGGATTGGCATTTATGTTGGCACTTTCGGGCATTGGAAGTGCTGTGGGTGTCACCATGGCGGGTAAAGCAACTATTGGTGCTATGAGGAAGAACCCCGATATCTTCGGTTCATCGATGATTCTTTCTGCCCTACCTTCAACACAAGGCCTCTATGGCTTTGCAGGGTTTTTCCTGATGCTCAACCAACTTACATCGATAGCAGAACTTACCATGAACCAGGGTTTGGCTATTTTAGGTGTAGGGTTGGCAATGGGATTTGTAGGACTCTACTCTGCAATTCAACAGGCATCACTTGTTTGTAGCGGAATTGTTGAGATGGGAAATGGACACGATGTTTTTGGAAAAACAATGATTTTAGGTGTATTTCCTGAACTATACGCTATTTTGGCATTTGCATCGGTTTTCCTTGCTCTCCCTGCCTAAATTTTGACTAATTCTCTTTTGTTATGTCCCTATTAGTCTCTATTTCCGGGATAAGAGGTACCATTGGAGGGATTCCCGGTAAAGCTTTAACTCCAGTAGATATTATAGGGTACACCCACGCCTACGCCCATCTTATTAAAGAGCAGAACCCTACCCTATCCTCTCCTAAAGTTGTGGTTGGAAGAGATGCCCGTATATCTGGGCCAATGGTAGAGCAGTTGGTCTCTGCTACGCTTGTCGCTTCCGGTATAGATGTTATAATGGCCGGCCTCTCATCTACTCCCACAGTTGAGATGGCTATCCTTATTGAAAAAGCTCAAGGGGGTATTGTCATAACCGCCTCACATAACCCCAAAGAGTGGAATGCCTTGAAACTGCTCAATAGTTTTGGGGAGTTTTTAAATCATAGCGAGGGGAAGCGTCTATCGCATCTACATAACGAGCATCCTAAAAGTTTCTCATCTATACACTCCTTAGGGAAAATAAGTTATAGAGAGTTTGACCAAAAACATATAGATGCTATTCTCTCCCACCCTTTGGTAGAGATTGAGGCTATCTACCGCGCACAATTTACTGTAGTGGTAGATGGGATAAATTCGGTAGGTGGTATTGTGGTGCCAAAACTTCTTGAACAGCTTGGGGTAGAGGTGATAAAATTAAATTGTGAAGCTAATGGAGATTTTGCCCACAACCCCGAACCACTCCCTCACCATTTAGAAGAGCTCTCCTCCTTGGTTAAAAGCAGTGGAGCATCTTTGGGCTTTGCTGTAGACCCCGATGTAGATAGGTTGGCAATAATTGATGAAAATGGAGCTCCATTCGGAGAAGAGTACACTTTGGTTGCTGTTGCCGACTATATTCTCTCACACAAAAAAGGGGCTACTGTCTCTAACCTCTCCTCCTCTCAGGCGCTTAAGGATATAAGTATAGAGAGGGGGGTAGAACATTTTGCCTCTGCTGTTGGCGAGGTAAATGTGGTAAAAGAGATGAAGAGAGTTGGTGCAGTAATTGGAGGAGAGGGCAATGGAGGTGTCATTATACCCGAACTACACTATGGGCGCGACGCACTAATAGCTATTGCTCTATTTTTAAGCCATCTGGCACGCTCCAATACTACGGTTTCAAAGCTTAGAGAGAGTTATCCCAATTATGAGATGGTAAAAAAGAGGGTAGAGATTACCCCAAACATCGATCTTCAAAAGATAACGGATAGTTTAAAAAAATCTTTTGCCGGCCAAGAAATAGTTGATATAGACGGTATTAAAATTATTTTTAGCCAAGAGCGGAGCTGGGTACATATAAGGGGCTCCAATACCGAACCCATTCTAAGAATCTATTCCGAAGCTCCTACCGCCGAAGAGGCCCAACTATTGGCCCAAAAAGTAATTGAAATTATAACTGCACTATAATATGTTCTCCTTTAGAACAACTGCTCTTTTAGAACAGCCCGACGGAGTATTGAAAGGTGGTAAAATTGCACTTCTGTGTGACCAAACAGCTTTTCACCCCGACAGGGGAGAGTACCTATATGAGACTCTCGCTAAAAGAGGTGTTTTAAAGAGACTTTTCTGGTTAGGAGAGCCCATTCCCAACTTAAATTTTGATTTTGAGATAATATATCTCTCTTACTATAAAGAAATTGATTGGTCACTAATGCTCTCTCAACTTTTAGATATAGAGGCTTTAGTAATTGAACTGCAAGAGAGTGGAGTAAGATATGATGGTGCGGGAAAACTTTTATACTCTCTGTTCCAATCTTTTAAAGAGAACTCAATAGATCTACCGCTCTATCTTGTAGACCGTCTTAATCCTTCGGGCAGACAGATAGAGGGAAGTGCAGCAAAGGGTGAAGAGGGTAGTTTGCACCAGATGGAGGGGGTGCTTCACAAACATGGTTTAACGGCCGGTGAACTTGCCCACTATTTTTATAACGAATTGGGAGGAAAATTTAATCTTCATATTATTTCATCTGAGGCAGAGGCTGTCAACAAGCAGCTTCTCCCATGGAGCATCCCCCCACACAATAACTTTTCCGGTCTATTCACCCCATCGTTTTATAGTGGACAGGCTCTCTGGAGAGAGAGCAACATAAGCTGTGGAGTTGGTACCACTCGCCCCTATGAACTCTTTGGTGCTCCATTTTTAAAAGAGCTTTTAGAGCAAAGGGGTAAAGAGAGCGCTTTTGAGGGATTTAATCAACCCAACCATCCACTCCATCACTCGAGTATAATAGTGAGGCCTTTGAGTTTCACCCCTCTATACAATATTTATAAAGATGAGCTCTGTTGGGGATTTCAACTACATTTACTTCCCGGACTACTCTATCATGCATTGGCACACAATTTGCGGATTATAAAATTTATTAAGGGCTCTATAGAGCACTTCGGTTATACCACAGAACTTCACCACTTGTTGGGAGACCCGCTACTGAGCGAATGGATAGAGGGAGAGGTTGAATTTGAAGAGCTAAGAGAACATATTAAAATTGAAGAGCAGAAGTGGATTAGAAAAGTGCGGAAAATTCTGCTCTATAAAGCTCCCCCCTTTCGCTGTAAAACTATTCTATAATTAGAAAAATCAAATAGATATGGCCAATCCGGTTTTGAGTGAAAAACTTTTCATGAAAGAGGCTTCACACGCCTCCAATCTTGCTATGACCATTAAGGGAACCATCTACAAAACCCTTATACTGCTATTGATGGTTATGGCTGGAGCGTCGTATACCTGGAAAGTTTTTAACGAATCCATTAGTCCCAATGCCGTAAACGGTTGGATGTGGGGGGGAGCCGTCGGTGGTTTTATTGTGGCTATGTTCATCACTTTCAAACCGTCAAGAGCCCAATATATTGCACCTCTATACGCTCTCCTACAAGGTCTATTTTTAGGGGCTCTCTCTGCAATGTTTAACGGACTCTTTGCAGAATTGGATTCCAATATTGTACTCAATGCAGTTCTTTTGACAATTGCAGCCACATTCTCTATGCTTCTAATCTACCGATCGGGTATTATAAAAGTTGATAGCAGATTTACAAAATTGATAACTATAGCAGTAGGGGCTATCGCCTTCTACTATATAATCTCTATAGTACTATCCCTATTTAAGGTTAATTTGACCCTTCTGCACGATAGTGGTCCCTTAAGTATAGGGGTTAGTCTAATTATTGTTCTTGTCGCCTCTTTCTCTCTTTTGGTAGACTTTGAATTTATTGTTCGGGGAAGCAGTCGTGGTCTCCCAAAATATATGGAGTGGTATGGAGCTTTCTCACTTATGGTAACACTCATATGGCTCTATTTAGAGATTTTAAAGTTATTGTCTAAATTTGCAGCACGAAGAGAGTAACAATTTTCTTTTCTCTCAATAATTTATTACATTTGCACCTCAATTTTAATTATAGCGTCATGAAAGCAGAAATACATCCCGAAAACTACCGTTTTGTAGCTTTCAAGGATATGTCCAACGACCACATCTTTATTACCCGCTCTTGTGCTCACAGTCGTGAAACAATAGAGCATGAAGGGAAAGAGTATCCACTTATCAAATTGGAGATTTCCAACACATCACACCCCTTCTATACAGGTAAAGTTAAGTTGGTAGATACAGCCGGTAGGGTAGATAAATATATGAATCGATATAAGAATAGAAAGCAGTAATTGCTTTAAAATATCAAGAAGGTGGCCTACAGCCACCTTTTTTCTTCTTACAATATCTCTCATTCTTCTTCACTCTCTTATCTCCAATATCAAAATGAAGCGCTATTTAGATCTGCTGGCCGACAGCTACAACAACCCTGCCTTTATAGAGTTGGATCCCATCTCAATTCCACACCGCTATAGCCTAAAAGAGGATAGAGAGATAGCAGGATTTCTCACCGCAGTCATCTCTTGGGGCAATCGAAGTTCCATTCTCAAAAGTGCCAATAAAATGTTACTCCCAATGGGAGAGTCACCCTACTCATTTATAATGGAACATAGTGAAAGCGATTTACAGAGGTTAGAAGGTTTTGTTCACCGCACCTTCAACTTTTGGGATCTTATAACCTTTATAGAGGCTCTAAAACGGCTATATAGCCAGGAGAAGGGGTTAGAGGGTATCTTTTTAAAGTATAAGAGCAAAGAGTCGCTTCAGCCCGCCATACATCACCTTAAGAGAGAATTTTTCTCTATTCCCCACCTTGAAAGAAGCAGAAAACACCTCCCCGATCCACTCAGCGGATCTGCAGCAAAAAGAATCAATATGTTTCTAAGGTGGATGGTGAGAGTAGATAGTAAAGGGGTAGACTTTGGAATATGGAGAGGAATATCTCCATCAATTCTCTCCTGTCCATTAGATATACATTCGGGCACCGTTGCCCGAAGGTTGGGCCTCCTAACCAGAAAAGCAAATGATGCAAAAGCGGTAGCACAATTAGATAAGGTGCTCAGAGAGTTTGATCCTGTAGACCCTGTCAAATATGACTTTGCTCTATTTGGCGAAGGGGTTTCCAAAAAGCTAAATGGTTGATATGAAAAGATATTTTAGATATGGGAAGGAGGAGCTTGATCATCTACAGAGGGTAGATCCACTATTGGGAGCTGTGATTAAAGATATAGGAGCGATTAAGAGAGAGGTCAATCCCAATCTTTTTGAAGCTCTGCTCCATACTATAACAGGGCAGCAAATCTCCACTAAAGCACATATAACCGTATGGAAGAGAATGGTTGAGGGTATAGGAGAGATTACCCCCCACTCTATTGTAGAGACCCCTTTAGAGAGGCTACAGCAGTTTGGAATCTCTTTTAGAAAAGGGGAGTATATAAAACTGGCAGCTCAAAAGGTCTATTCCAAAGAGTTAGATTTAGAGACTCTCACCTCTCTTCCCGATAATGAGGTTATAGATACTCTAACAAAAGTAAAAGGGATTGGCCCTTGGAGCGCAGAGATGCTATTGCTCTTCTCTATGGAGAGGCCCAATATTCTTAGTTGGGGCGATTTGGCTATACATCGTGGTATGCAGAGGCTCTACTCTCTACCAGAAATTGGTAGAGAACAATTTAATAGATACCATTCGCTCTACACTCCATATGCCTCTGTGGCGAGTCTCTATATTTGGGAGGTAGCTACCAACTTATAAATTGGAGGGTACGATAGAGAGAGAGGAGTGAAAAAAACTCTATTGAATATAGGCTCTTCCCATTGGAAGAATCTCTTTACCGGCCAAATCGTTGATAATTGCACCGGCCATCATATACCAAGCCGACAGAGCACATAAAATAAGCTCATATCCTGCAATAACATTAAAAAGAGGGTTACCAAAATGGCCTATAACCAAAAGAGTAAAACCAATCAGAAGCAGTAGAAAAGTGACACTCATTGCGCGGTGTACTCTAAGCGAAGCTAAAAACATTATTGCAGTATAGAGGCCCCATCCAAGTAGATAGAATCCCACATCGCTTGAAGAGGAGGTGTATATATCGAAAAAGTTAAAAATCCATATTATTCCCAATCCTATCCAAAAACTACCATATGCTACAAATGCAGAGTAGCCAAAGTTATTTCCCATCTTCTGCTCTTGAAATCCGGCAATCATCTGCGCAGCTCCTCCAAAAATAAATCCCATAGCAACAACAGGGCCCAATCCTAAAATTCCAATATTGTGGAATTGTAGCAAAAGTGTAGTCATGCCAAACCCTGCAAGACCAACAACTGCAGGATTCCCAAATTTTTGATTCATAAATAGATAATTTTTTGTTTGAAAGGTGCAAACATATGGCAATAGATTCAATTTGCAAATAGCAAAAGTGTTTGGAAAATTGCTTTATACTATTTTGTAAAAGATTACAATATTATCTCAAATATTTTCTTACTATCTTGCAGTGTAATGGATAGAGAAGAAAAAATACTGATTGAATCTCTAAAAGAGGGCAACCATCACTCATTTAGTACCATTTACCGGTTATATAGAGAGAGAATATATCTTTTTATCTGTAAATTTATAGACGATAGAGAGATAGCCTAAGATCTTTTTCAAAATATCTTTGTAAAGGTATGGGAGAAACGGGAGGGTATCAGGAGCGACTCTCCACTGACTCCCTATCTCTATACCATTGCTAAAAATGAAATATACTCTCATCTGCGTAACGCCATAAACAGAAAGTAAAGGAACTGTTAACATCCGAAGAAGGAATTTATCATAGAAGTCAGCGTCCTGTAGAGCCGGAGTCTGTGTTCGGACAAACTAAATCCAACAAACACTACAATCGGTTCAGGCACTTTTACAAAGACAAGGTTTTAATGGACTTTGCAATCTTCGCTATTGCATTCAACATAGGAAAACTACACTTGAAAGGATTAGAAAATAAAGAAATACTGCATTTATTGGAGAAATACGGTCAAAAAGGTAGTGTTATTCTGTTTTTTATAAAAATAAAGATAAACTATGAAAGTTTATCATCAAAAAATAACTACGATCAGAAAAGAGCAGCATAAAAAATTAAAAAAGAGCTGTCCTTTTGGAACAGCCCCTTTTATCTATAAAATAAGTCTCAAAAAATAGTATTACTAATTTTTAATACAGCGTACCGACCACCCAACTTCCTTGATATACTCATTCCTTCTAAGTTCGGTGTTGCTATAGTACATTCCCCTGTACCACGCTTTATTGGTGGCACTATTTTCGGATGAACTCCACCAGTGGCCATTATTTCGTATTGTATTAAAGATATTGGCACCTGTACGGTAACCGCCAGGGAGAGCAGAAAAGCCTGTTTCATTTGTTGCTCCGCTGTTTGGCGAATTCCAATAGGTTGTTCCATTCTCTTTAAGTTTACCGCCAGCTACAGCCGATCCTCCTAAAAATATCGAAAGTTGATCCCACTCCGCATCGCTAGGTAGATGCCAACCCTCTGGGCAAATACCTCTTACCCCACTTGGAGATTCGTTGCTGCTTGGATCGCCATTCATAGCGGCACTCCAATTATAGAGTGTTCCATAGGTAATCCAATTCTCCGTTGCTTTAGCCTCTTCTACACTATTTCCATCATAACCATAGACATAAAAATAGGGCTCAGTTGTAGAGCCTGTGGTTGGTCCAACTACAGTTGGCAAATATCTCAGATTTTCGGCCATCCATATTTTACCACCAATTTTAACTGTTTTATACTCAGTATTGTCTCTTGGATCGATAAATGTGCCGGTACAATTCCCAGATGTTTGAAAGATTAGTGGATCGCCATAAGAGGTTCCATCTATACTTGTTGCATATGCTCTCACATAGTAGAGTGTACACTCCTCTAATCCTGTTATTACACTCTCATAGACCCCTATACCCGAACCTGTACTGATCTTGGAATCTTCAATAGTGGGATTTTCGTTGCTACTCCAACATACTCCTCGCTCGGTAACAGCAGCGGCACCTTCGGTAATAACATTCGATTTTATAGTTGCTGTGGTTTCACTGAAAGCAACTACCTGTACAGTCTCTACAGAGGGAGGCACTTTAACTCTATCGGAAGTAAATAGAAGTTGTTCACCATACCCCGTTCCTATACTATTAGTAGCATAAGCTCTATAGTAGTATGTAGTGTTGGCTGTCAACTCCTCTATTGTAGAGGAGAAGAGTCCCATACCACTACCATCGTTAGATTTATTATCCTCTATAGTTGGATTTGACTCCAATCCCCAACAGACTCCCCTTGAGACAACTGTAGAGCCTCCATCGTCTGTAATATCGCCTCCAGATTTAGCTGAGGTAGCTGTAATCTCTGTAGCCTCGATGGTAGTAACAGTTGGAGCATTTTTTTCGGGTTCCGGCAGAGTAGTAAATTGTACACTATTGCCATAACCAACCCCTGCACTATTGACTGCATAGGCCCTTAGAAAATAGGTGGTACCCGCCTCTAATCCAATAATGGAGCTTATAAAGCTCCCTTTACCACTTCCATTTTCACTTTTATTGCCATTGATAGTAGGATTCTCTTGAGTACTCCAACAGACTCCTCGTCTATCTACAGAGCGTCCTCCGTCGTCAACCACCTCTCCCCCCGACATAGCAGTATAGATAGTAATTGCTCTAACTTCTGAAGTGGTTACTGTGGGAAGCCTCTCTTCAATTACCTCTTCTTTGTTACATCCTACTATAATAAGTAACAAAAAAAGAGATGATAATAGTGAATAAAATGATTGTTCTACTTTTTTCATTTTATAAAAATTTATTATAACTACATTATTTACAATTTCTCTACTTAATCAATTGAAGAGAGAGGAAAGATTGTAATTGCCATATCCTCTTTATTAATTGAATAGAGAGCATATATTTTATTTTCAAAATATATCATACTTGGATAACCATACCCTATAGGACCACTTCCCGGTACACCGGAAAACTTCCGTTTAATACCTGCAGCACCACCCGAGCGCAATGAATAGACTCTATTAAATATATCGCCATCCTCACTTACAGCTAAAGTTAGGGGATCGCGTTGAAGATAGATTCCCTCGTCGAATTTTGTAGTAAATTGATTACCAATCAACAAAACTCTACCATCAGGAAGCGTTAATGCCTCTGCTCTCGAATGGGAATCAGGAATATCGGTAGGATAAAGAGGAGACCACTTGCCGTTGTCGTCACAAAAAGAGGCAAAGATTCTATTAGAGGAGACCCTATTATTATCTTTAGTTTGAGAGTTGTAGTCACGCATGAAAACCACCATCCCGCTTTTTGCTCGAAATGCAAAAGACTCAAGAAGTTTTGAACCCTCTACTCCCACTACAGGAATACCCTTAGTGTCTGAAAACCAGCTTATTTTATCGTTATTCTTATACCACTGCTCTATTTTTTTCGATAGTTCAGTGTCAAATCTGGGGGTAGGCATAAAAGATGGAAGTTTTGAATTAGCCGATATAGGTCGCAAAAGAAATGGCAAACCAAATGAGTCTCCTCCATTTAAAACCTCTTTAGCAAGAGGATAACGGGGGCCCGACCCTTGTGCATATATAACAGCCAACAATTTCCCATCTATCTCCATCCATCTCTCTACCGAAAGAAATAGCCCCTGTTCACCTTGGGGTTTATGCTCATCAGGTGCAGAAAACAACTCTCTGGGACTATTCCAACTCTTGCCATCCATAGAGGTTGAGAAGAGAACCCGTTGTCCTGGGCTACTTTCGCCATACTTCTCTATCTGGCTGCTCCACATAGCATAAAAGAGTCCGTTAAAATGGAAGAGGGCAGCCATATGGTTATAACTCCCCTCACTTATATTAGCCGGTTCCCAAATCATATAATGTTCGGCACCATTCAAATGGGGATAGCCATACGCTTCAGCTTTGATCCCATTTGGTTCTTGTGCCTCCCAAAGGTGAACAATTGGTGTACCTGTTGGTGTTCTTTCTTCTATCTCAAATAATCGGTTACCCAATTTTAATATATTCTCCAAAGGGGGTTCAACCTCTCCACTCTTCTGGCAACTACCAACAAAGAGAGTCAAGCATAAGAGAGAGAGAACTCTTTTTTTA
>CAZEGL010000025.1:0-20544 GCA_964512295.1 uncultured Muribaculaceae bacterium | reverse complement strand
AAATTGGCAATTGGTAGCAAAACTATCCAAGTGGCATGCCAAATATTTAGATAGAGTTGGCCAATCATGGTTTTCGCAACGCGGTTACGACAGCTTCTTTACAGGAAAGGGAGCTGCCTACCCCTCTCTATACGGTTCGTTGGGTATTCTTTATGAGCAGATCAACCCCCGGGGGCTTAATCGAATGGTTAAAGGGAGAGAGTACTCGCTGGCCGTTGCCACCCGCAACCAGGTTCTCTGCTCCTTCTCCTCTATGAGCGGCTCTATAGAGATGAAAGAGGAGCTAATGGAGTATAGAAAAAAGTATCGTAACATAGTGGTAGAGAACAATGGGATAGATCTTTCAAAAGGGTATCTCTTCAAAGCGGGGAGCGACCCCTCTATTGCCACAGAGTTTATGCAACTCTTAGAGGGGAATCATATCGATTACTACCGCAACCCCAAAGACAAAGCGGGAGATGAAAGCTATCTTGTACCTTTTTCACAACCAAATTTGGCGGCAGCACTCTCAATTTTCGAGACCCAAACCAAATTTAGCGATACCACCTTTTACGACCTCTCTACTTGGACTGTCCCTTTGGCCTACAACATTGAATACTACACAGTAACAATGCCCCCATTAGATGGGCTCCCTAACCATAAAGTACACATTATTAAGGAACAGGCGCCAAAACAATCCAATTTCGGTTACCTTATATCGGTAAAAGATCTCTACTCATATAATCTACTCTACTACCTCACCTCTAATGGGGTAGAGGTAAAAGCAGCAAAAAAAGCACTATCGCTTAAAGGAGATCAAGATAGATTACAATTGGAGATAGGAACCCTTTTTATAGAGTCTAAAGAGCAGAAGATGGGAAGCGAAGCTATCTACGCTCTTCTACAAAACTACTACCAAGAGCTTGCCACAGAGAGCGATAAAATTAGAGGGTTCGTGGCTAAGGGAAATATAAAAATCTACCCCCTTTCGCAGCAGGAGTACTCAAAATTAGAGAAGAGCAAGAGAGAATTTACACCCATCACCACCCCAAAAATTGCCATCCTTATAGGGAAAGGAAGTCAATCTTCGGCTGTAGGAGAGTTATGGCACCTTTTAGATCACAAATTTAGAGTTCCCGTAACGCTGTTAGATGTTGCAAAGACCGACGAACAGACATTCGACCGTTACAATGTAATAGTAACCACAGGTAATCCCGCTTTTACCAAAGAGGAGCTCAACCGGCTCACCAACTGGGCAAAGAGCAACACCTTAATTGCTATTCGCGGTGGTCACAGATTGGCACAAAAAATCAAACTCCCCTCTATTGCCACCAAAAAAGTAGAACTTCCCAACGAAACCCGTAGATATAGGCCTATGCCGGGGATTATAGTAGAGAGCAGAATAGATCTAAGACATCCACTCTCTATAGGTCTTACAAAAGCTACACTCCCTCTCTTTATTAATAACAGCACAATCTTAGAAGAGAGTGTTTCGGAGAAGTTTCACCCCTTTGCCACCCTAACTGCAAAACCGCTACTAAGTGGATTCATCACCCCTCAAATAGAAGAGCTTCTTAAGGGCACTCCCTACATAGTTTCGCAACCGGGTTATATCTACTTCCCATTCAACCCCAACTTTAGAGCCTACTGGGCAGCCTCTTCAAGACTCTTTCTAAATGCACTATTTTTTAGAGAGCTGCTATAGGGGATAAGAGCTGTTACAGCTTCACTATAGTTTGCGAATACTCCCCTTGGGGATATTTTAGAACAATAGTGTAGAGCCCCTCTTTAAGGGTAGAGAGATCGATAATAAAGGGAGAGAGAGGCGAAGAGCTCCCGCCGCCGCTAATTACCTCTACACCTGTTGATGAAAAGAGAGAGAGAGAAAATTCTACCGCTCTCAAACTTCTAATGGTAAGAAGAGAAGAGAGCGGATTGGGATAGATAGAAAACTCTTTGGAACCATCAATCACCACAAAATCTATGGTGGCAGAGACCCTTCCACCCCGCAGGTCCGATGCTACTACAGTAACAATGTCGGAGCCTACCAACAGGGGAGTAACTGTTAAAAGAGAGCCCCTCACACTACAGCCAACCTTGCCGTATAGGCTCTGGGCACTATAGGAGAGAGGATCCCCATCGGGATCGCTAAAGTAGTAGCCCAAAGCTATTTGGTTACCCTCCTCTAAACTATTCAAAAAGGTTGGGGCAAAGCTGTTTTGCAACAGAGGGGGGCGATTTTCGGGCTCCGGTTCAGGCTCCGGCTCTGGTTCCGGTTCAGGCTCAGAAGGCTCCTCCGCCAAGAGAAAAGAGCTGTGTGCATTTAAGAGTCCCGCCCCCAACTCCCCAATATAGTTGGGATTTTGGTTGTTGATATTGGTAGCGCCATTGCACAAAAGTTCCCACAGATTATCGTTGGTAAAGCCATCTCCGCCAAAGCGCCCCACCAACAGAGCTGCAACCCCCGAAACTTGTGGAGCAGCCATAGAGGTGCCAGACATAAAGCCATATCGGTTATTGGTAAGGGTGCTCAATATCCTTACAGAGTTTGCTGTTCCACCCGGAGCAGAGATATCTATCCAACTGCCATAGTTGGAAGAGGCAGCCTTCTTATAGTCGCCACCCACCGAAGCTACTGCAAATATCTTCTCATATACCTGCGGTGCAGTATAGTCTCTATCGTAGTTGCCTGCAGCAAAAATTACAATACCCCCTCTCATAGGGCCACTCTGATTGCCATACTCATCTACCCCCGCATATTTCACAAAATAATCGACCGCCGCCTTCATAGAGGCAGCAACCGGCTGTAAGTTTCCATTGGCCCAACTATTCTGCGAAATAACAGCACCATTGTCGGCTCCATACTTGATTGCCTCTTGAGAGTTTAAACTTCTTTCGGCATCCTCGGGAAGAGAGGAGAGATTTTGGCAAATCATCAACTTGGCACCTCTTACCCCTTTACTATAATCTCCTCCTGCTACACCACACACCCCAATACCGTTGTTGTTTACAGCTGCAACAATACCGGCCACATGGGTTCCATGGTCGCCAAAGGTAATTTGGCTGCTCTCTCTTCTAAAATTGTAGCCGTAGATATCATCTACATAACCGTTGCCATCATCGTCAACTCCAGGCTCTCCATAAAGTTCCGCCTCATTTACCCATATATTGGCAGCCAAGTCGGGGTGGTTGTAATCTATACCGTGATCAACAACAGAGACAATCACCTCTCCACAATCTGGAGTCTGCTCAAACCAAATAGGGAAGATATTTATATCGCACCCCCCTCCCCTGTTGTTCAAAAACCATTGGTCTATAAGGCGGGGGTCGTTATATGGGAAGGTTGAACTGTTGGGTGCACTCCCTACAGCAGGCAAAGAGAGAGGGGCACCTGTTGTAGAAGCGGCCGCCGCAAAAGGGTTAAAAGTTACTGCACCTTTGTCTTTTAGAGCGTGTTGTTCCATTTGGCACTCCTCTACCCCTGTAACACCCCTAAGCTGCGAAATTTGACGGGGGTCTAAAGAGGGCAAATGGAGTTGCCCCAACTCCGAAGAGGAGCCACCACTCTTGGTTAGAGGGAGGCCACTCTCAAATTTTATCAGATACCAAAGATGCATTCCCTCCTGGCGGGTACGCTCCTCAAATTTACCGGCAGGGGGAAAGAGCCTTCTAAGCCGCTCTACCCCATAAAGAGAGAAGAGAGAATCGATCTGCGGGTCGCCGGCAAAAGAAGCCGAAGGGTCGCCGGCAAAAGAGCTTTTAGTAACTGCATTGGTAAAGAGAGTACCATTTGGGCAGCTATTTAGAGTGCCATTTTGGCCGCTATATAGTGCGACCAACCTCTCCAATTTCTCTCCAAGTTCTGCATCTACCTTAACTATAAGTTCATTAGGATACTCCAAAACTCCCCCACTCTCTTTAGTAGAGGGGAGAGACTCCCTTACACACGAAAGGAGTAAAAAAAGAGATAAAATGAGAGGCAACACTCTTTTAAGTAAAGGAGGAGGTCTCATAAAGCTAAGAGCTTAAAGTTAAAAAGAGTAGCCCAATCCCAAAGAGAGAGTATTATATATAGGGGAACCCTCTCTACCCTTAAGATATGAAAAATCTAAGTTGATCCCCAAGAGCTTCACTCCAATACCAAAAGAGAGGTAGGGGGGGAGATTGTAGTAACCCCACGAGTAGTTGCCACCAGCCCTAAAAAAATAATTTTGGGCAAATGAGTACTCCAAACCACCTGCAACCAGGGGCGAAAGCGAGCCAAAGGGTAATACTCCTCTACCGGCAACAAGTAGAGAGTGTTTAGAGGCAATTTTAAATAGATAGGATGAAAAGAGTTCCAAATAGGTTGGAAGGCTATTGGGGCCGACACCCCAATCCAAAGGGGTACCTACATTTCCCAATTTGAGCCCTAACCTCCACTTTTCAACCCCATAAAGGAGCGATAGGTCGCCGGCAAAAGAGTGGGCTACTGAGGGACCACCCAAATCGGAATTGATATATTTTAAATTTAGAGTGGCAGCCAACCTTTCAAATATTAGAAGGGAGGCTCCCCCTTCTACCATAAATTCATTGGGAGTAAAGGGCCCCCGGTCTACCCCTTGGTCGTCTATAATGTTGTAGGGCTTTAGAAGAGCGTTGGTGTAGCCCAACGAAACTCCAAATTTTTGCGAAAGGTTATAGAACCCCCTACCATAAAGTACAGTAGCATCTAAGGTAGAGGGGAGCCACCTACTGTAAGAGAGGTTGAAACCTCCCTTTTGTGGAGTAAAAAGCTCTCCGCCGCTATGGGGTAGAGTTACAAAGGAGAGGGGCTCATACTGCACTGTAGAGGGGAGCAGTGTCTGCCCCAAAAGGGGGACTCTAAAAGAGAAGAGTAGTAGAGAGGAAAAAGAGAGTAGAACCAAATATTTAATAGAAATCCTTCTCATAAGTTATAATTTTACAATGTTTTTAACAGTTTCGTTACCACTATATTTTACCACTACACTATAAGTGCCTGCCCTCTGCTTAGAGAAGTCGATAGCCAATGGTGCAAAGGGTGAAAATTGGCCACTCTCTCTATAAATTTCTACACCTGTAGCGGAATATATTATTACCTCAATATCGCTATCTGTAGAGGGTCTTACATTTAAAAGGGTTTTAACAGGATTTGGGAAGAGGTCTATCTCCCTACTGCTCTCCCTCACAAGCACCCTCACTTTAAGAGAGACACTTTCGCCTGCCGGGTCGGTAGCTTGAAGAGTTAAAAGATCGGTACCAAGTTCAAAAGCATTAATCGTAACCCTCTCACCCGCTATTGTGCTCTTTATTTTACCATTGGCAGAGGTGGCTTTATAGGTAAGAGCGTCGTTGTCGGGGTCGTTAAAAATCTCTTTCAAATCCAATTCAACACTCTCTTCTACAGAGTGAAGCACAAAATCGGCGGGGGGAGAGAGTACCACAGGAGCTCTGTTGGATAGAATCTCATAGTTAAAAGAGCGGGTTGCTGTAGCGCCATATCTATCGGTAACAGTAATCTCTCCATTGTGTACTCCAGGGGTTCCATTTTGTGCAACAATTGTAACTGTTATCACACTTCTGGTAGCGGTAGCAGTAGCTGCCGGCGACCCTCCTGCCAAAGACCAGGTTACAGAATGGCCATCGGGGTCAAAGTAGCTAAAACGCATCGTTGCAGTTTGGTACGATTTAAGAGTTATAGAGGTTCCATCTATAGGGGTAATTACAGGTGCATTATTCACTCCATCAATATCTCTAAAAGCAGCTTGGGTATCTATCAGCCCACTCCCTAAAAGTCCGGCATAATCGGGGTTGTAACTATCTATATCTACGGTATTGGAGACCAACATATCCCACAGGTCGCCGTTTCTAAAACCGGGGCCGCCATAATGTGAAATTAAAAGTGCCGCCACCCCCGACACATGTGGGCAAGACATAGAGGTTCCCCTCTTTGTGCCATATCCGTTATTGGTAATAGTACTTAAAACATCACCAGCCCCCGATTGCCCCCCGGGAGCCGAAACAGTTACCCAGCTGCCCCAGTTGGAGTAGGAGGCCTTTTTATAGTTTGGTCCCAAGGCTGCCACAGCAAAGACCTTCTCATACATCTGAGGGGAGTTTTCGTTGCGCTGCTTGTTTCCTGCCGAAAATATTACAATCCCACCCATCATAGGCCCCTCTTGGTTGCCATTTTCGTCTATACCGGCATATTTTTCAAAATAGTCTATTGCAGCTTTCATAGAGGCGGGTATAGGAACCACATTGGTATAGCTCCAGCTGTTTTGGGAGATTACAGCACCGTTGTCTGCTCCATACTTTATAGCTTCGGCAGCGTTGGAGCTTTTATCTTCATCTTCGGGTAGTTCAGATAGGGTTTGGCAGGTGATCATCTTCACCCCACCTATTCCCAACTTCATATTACCACCCGCCACTCCAGAGACACCTTTACCATTATTGTTTATAGCCCCAATTGTACCGGCTACATGGGTACCATGCCCTCCAAAAGAGATTATTGGCGAGCGGGTTCTAAAATTGTAGCCGTGAATGTCGTCTTTATAGCCGTTACCATCGTCGTCTACACCAGAAACCCCACGCTCTTCGGCACTATTTGTCCAGATATTTGAGGCCAAATCTTCGTGAGTATAATCTACTCCATGGTCGACAATAGCCACTATTACCTCTTGTGAACCTACTATATTGTTTTTCCAAACGGGAAGAACATTTATGTCGCATCCAACCAAATGATTAGTCTTAGTTCCATTGTTATAGTAGTGCCACTGTTCGGGTAGTCTGGGATCATCAAAAGGGAGCTGGGCATCGCTCTCTATATTGGCATCGCTCTCTATTGAGGAGGCTTTGCCGCTTGCCACCACCTTAGTGCCGCTATTGGCAATCAACTCCTTAAAGAGAGAACGGCTAAGAAGAGAGAGGAGCGGTGGCCCTACAGCCAAAATTGGAGAGTTATCTACCCTCTCTATTTTAGGTTCCAACTCTACCTCCACCACTCCGGGGAGTAGTGCAAAATCTGTTGCAGCACGCGTTAGAGGAGCTTGGGGGTCAAATTCTATATTGTACCATAGGTGCATACCTTCGCGGCGAGTTCGCTCCTCGAACCTACCGGCGTGTGGGAAGGTGCGTCTTAAAGATTTTATGCCATACTCTTCAAAAGAGATAGAGGCCAGTTTGGTCTGCAAAAAGAGAGTTGCGGCCCCCTCTTCTTTAGATTGGCTCTCCATCAAAAATTCAATCTCTTCTGCCATCTGAGGAGAGAATCGCACAATTGCGCTACCTCTTACAAAACTCTCTTCATTTAAACTCTCTACAGCACCTCTATTATCGTTAAGAGAGTGCTCTTTTTCATCTATAGAGCCGTTGGCAAGATCTTCTTTAGAACAAGAGTAGAGAGTTAAAAGGAAAAAAAATAATAGAGAGGGCAAAAAAAGCTTAAAAGATCTCATACTTTCACAAAAAAAAGGAGGATAGAACATCCTCCCTTCAAATATAGTCAATTATCTTAGAAATAAAATTTTAGAGAGATAGAGGCGCTACTGAACTTATCTTCTAAAGAGAAAGATGCACCGGCAGGATAATTAATCTTTAGGGGTTTTCTATAGGCTCCAGAGAGGAGTAACTCTACCAAATTCTCTTTAAAAGGTATATCAAATCTTATAAAGGAGGGAATCTCAAACCAGTCGGTAGCCAAGAAAGCCATTTTAGGTTGCCCTATCCAGTTGTAGTATAGATTATCTATTGCCCCACCCGGATCATTTCTGAAATTTAAATTCTTTCCATAAGTGGCACCGGCAGAGAGTGTAGTTCGCACACTATTGAACTTAAATAGAAGTTCGCCACTCGCCCCAAATGCAAGAGAGGAGTGTTGGAAGCGATAGTTGTAAACTCTATCTAATAGCTGCTCTCTATTGTAATGGGCATGGGCATTAACCCTTCTAAACAGCGATTTGGGAGAGTAGAGAGTGCCCCTATAGTCAACATCAATAATAGAGGAGGTGTAAACTTTAAAGTAGCTTAGCGACTCTTTAATCCATTGGTTAGAGTAGCCCTGTGTTAAATTAAAATCTAATGAATTGAGCAAAAAACGGCTACCGGCCCTATGCATTGTAGAGAATTTGCCACTATGAACCATAAAGTCGTAGAGAAGTACTCTATTCTCCTCCTCAATCCTATTGAGATATTTATTCACAACAACCTCCTGCCCGCTATTTAGTTTGTAGGAGAGGGTGTAGGAGCTGTAGGAATCGGAGTAGGCCCACTGTGCTAGTGCAACCAAAGAGTTATTGGTATAGGTGATACCCCAATTGACCCCTTTAAGGTAGCTTCCCATTCCCACATTGTAATAGATGTTGTAAATTTGGTCGCTGGTGCCGTAGTGGTACTTGTTGGTAAGAGCGGGTTCCGTTTTAATACGGTTGGTTCCAATACCCAACCCCACCCTACTCTTTGCCGACACTTTATAGTCGGCAGAAAAGAGCAGTTCGGTATTTAGAGTGGTTTGACTGTTTCGGGTATCAACAATTCTAAAGGTATAGAGCCCCTCATATTGGAGCTTAACCCCCAACGAAAGACGATTAGAGATATTGTTTGCAACAGTAACATCGAATCGGTAATCTTGTAGATCCCAATCGCCCACTTTTCTTTGAAAGAGGTAGATAGGAGAGCCGTATCTATCTATATTGTACGACAGATTGTTGTGGAGCGAATCTGCTCTACCGTTGTAGTAGCGGAAACGGCCGTGAAAGATCCAGCGGCTCTTGTCGGGTCTGTAGATAGATTCGGTATTAAAATCGATTAAAGATCTCCTATTGTAATATTGAGGGTTACGATAATTGCCGCTCTCCAACGAGTAGGAGGCACCAAAATAAGACCAATTTCTATAGCCCCAACCCGTGAGCATAGAGGGGGTTTGAGAGTAGAAATCTCTATATTGGCCATATAAAAATTGGTAATCCCTCTCCTGCCCTTTTACTGTTGTAAAGAGCAGAGAGAGAGATAAGAGAACAATTATCGGCTTAAACCTCATAGTAGTTTAATAGAGATTGTTATAACCTTTGGCATCGGGGTAATCTAACGATTCAAAATCCAATGCCGAATTGTTTAAATCTTGGAGTACCACCCTACCCAACTTGGCAGAGAGTACAGGATCCATCTTTCTTCTAACACTCATACTGCTATAGAAAGCTCCTCCATCGTCTTTAAGACATTTGAACGAGGCATCTATAGAGGCGGGGAGTTTCTTCCAGTCGCCAAGTGTAGAGTTCTCCAACACCTCAACTCCATCTATCACAGCAGAGGTTGGTATCTTAAAGAGTTCAAGTTCTTTATCTGCACCACCGTTGCTCTTGTATTGAAGATTGTAGATATTCTCTGCACCTACCCCATCTATTCTAAAGAGTACAATTGCAGGATCGGATGTATCCATTAATATCATACTGTAGAGATACTCTTCGGCTATAAAAATTGGAGTTACATTGGGAACATCGGGGTTATTCATATCCCATATGTGGCCATCCCTTCCTAAAGTCTCCTCAACCCAGTCGGCAGTATAGATCTCATAATCGGCAATAGTATTGTCAACCGCCTTTTCGGGAAGGGAGCTCCCCTCCTTAAAGTTCATAGCATTCCAAGCAATCATAAAGCCTTTACCCGGCTCTATAGGGTTTAGTGTTCCGGTTGCATTGCTGGGGATTTGATAGACAAACTCCAATAGGAGCTCCTCTTCGGTATTTACATATCCACTTAAAGGAAGTTCTGTTCTTGAAGAACTTGTTGTAAATACTCCTCCTACATATAGTCCATCGGCGTAGATAACCTCGTCTGAGTTATTAAAGATCTCAAGGAATTGATCTTTAAAGAGTGAGGTGTAAAGGTCGCCTGCGCCGGGGTGGTAAATCTCCTTAATAACCAAGCCTGCATTTGCAACAGCTGCTCTAACTGCAACTGTTACAGAGGTCTCTTCACCCATCCTTACAGTAATGCCGTTGAGATTGCCGGTAAGGGTATAGGTATATTCGCCATCCTCTCTTGGCTGTTCAACGGATAGATTATAAACTCCGGCAGGAAGTTCCAAGAAATTAGCTACACCATCGATATTGGATAGTGTCTTCTTTTCACTATTGTCGAAGGTGTTGAAGAGACTAACATTTACATTCTCAAACGAAATGTCGGCAAGTCCTTCGTCAAGCACCAACTGTACTTTAACGGAGCCTAAGAGAGACTCCTCCTCCTTCTCGCAGGAGGTAAGTACAAATGAGGCTCCAACTCCCACAAAGAGGAGAAGGGAGAAAAGGGTTAAGAATCTTTTTTTCATAATAGATAATAGTTAATAGTTTAATCAATTGAATAGTCTAAAGGCCACTCCAAAGCCAAAAGAGATTGAGCTGTTGAGCCGTGACCTTACTTCATTTCTTATATATATAGGGTTGTACCAAAAGCAGTTGTTGGCATAGAAGCTAAAGGAGTGCCCCGATTTGGTCTCTTTTCTAACTTGAAGGTGATAATTTGTATAGAAAGGAGAGGGATAGTAGTTATATGTAGATTCCGGAAGCTTTAAATTTTCATATTCCGGATCGGTACGGTTCTCTTCTGGTATTGCGTGGTACTCCCCTTGGTTGTCGTAGTAGGCAAAGGGGTATAGATTGGGTGCAATACGGTAGCTGTAGCTTAAAAAGTTGAGTTCAACCACTAAATTGAAAATAAGTCTAAGCGAGGGGATATGTTGAATAATGGTAAGATTGCCAGAGCTTGCCTTAACCATATTTCTGGGGTTTTCATACACCCCATAGCGCAACTCTTGGCCCAACATTGAAGTTGGAAGCTGTAGTTTAAAGCTGGCATCATCCTCTAAAGTTTGCATATAGGAGAGTCTCAAATCAAAAGCGGTGTTGGTAGACTCTATCTTAGGAGGAGAAATCACAACCTCCAAACCGTTGGTGGTAGCTGTATAACTGTTCTTTACAACCCCCACAGTTTTAAGAATTTTAACAATATCGCCCTCAATAGGCTCTACAATAGGCATTCTATTGGGGGGTCTATCCACCACCCTATAGTTTTGCTTATCTAAAACCATAAGCTCCGAAGATTGGTAGATACCTCTTGAGAGCCGTTTGTGGAAATAGGTGGCACGCACCCTAAGCTGCCCTCCCTCCCAATCTAAACCAACCTCTTTGGTCTCTCCTTTACTTGGTTTGAGATGCTCATTTGTAGGTTGATAAATATGGGTAGTAACAACAGCCAACCGCTCCAAAGGGTTAGTGGTATAGTGGCTATGGTTTACAAAGTCGTAATAGGAGGGGCCCGGGTAGAGCTGTATCATAGCAGGCGCCTTATAGGAGATACCCCAAGAGGCTCTCAATTTTACAGCTTTATAAAAGAGGCCGTTATAAGAGAGTCTTGGAGAGAATAGATGGTACCTCCCATTCATAAAATCGTATCTCCCACCAAGGCGCAGCTCGTGGCGGCTCTTCTCTGTAATTCTGCGGATATTGCTTTCGTGGTATGCCGAATAGGTGACACTGGCTGGAATTTCATGAAATTTAGCCGCTCTACTGGCCAATGAACCTCCCACACCCACCACATCGCCGGTAGAGATCCTACCTTTACCCATATTCTTCACAAATGAGTATTGTACTCCCGTATTGAATGTAAATCTATAGTCGCCGGAACTTATATTTTGATCGCTCTCCAACCGCCCGCTCAAACTTATAGGTAACCCCTTTACCAATGTCTCTTGTATATAGACTATAGGGGAATAGGGAACAAAGAAGGTTCCCTCTGTAAGTCCGCTATAGAGAGGAAATGGGCCGTTATTCATCTCTAAATGGCTAAAATTGTACTGGTTATCTATATTACCTGTAAGGGTATAGCTTGTGGTACCTAAAAATTTAAGAGAGCCATTTATATTTAGAGTGTATCGTTGGCTCCTATCGCGGCGAATCACCTCATAAACCTCTTCGGGGTCGTCGCGCTGCCCATTATGGGAGGTATTTAGCTGTAGCGAAACAGTATTGCTCCACTCCAAAGGGGTACTTATCATTTTACGCCACCTCAGCCCCGCATTTATACTGTTGTAGTAGCTTGTGTGATCTACCGTGCTTGCATTTGAGTATGTATAAGAGATGTCTGTATTTATAAAACCTCCATTTTTAGGAAGTTGAAAACCTTTACTCCCCGAAAATTGATAGGCGACAGGGGTTAAATTTACCGACAACATAAGAGGGGCCCTCCCCACCTTGCTCTTTACAATAATTGCCCCCGAGGTGAGATCGCCATACTTGGGAGATGCCACCCCACTAATAACCTCTACCTTATCTATTCCAGAGGCAGAGATAGCTCTTAAATCTATTCCACTATTGTTTGCAGTAAGGGCAGGATTTGCCGCTTGAAGATTGCCGTCGTTATTGATTTGGGCACCATCTACAATTACAGAGGTACCAAAGTTGTTGGCGGTAGAGGATGCAGCTGTTCTAAGATCGGGGCGCTGGGCACTATTCAAATTTACCGGCACCATCTTTTTCCCGGGAAGAAGCTTTAGAACATCTGCAAGATTCATAGCCTGCACCTGCTTAATCGCCTGCTCACCAATCTCATAAACACTGGTGCCCTCTTTATTTTCTACCGATTGTGCAATAACCGAAACCTCATTTAAACTAAGAGAGAGCTCCTTCAAAACCATATTTAACCCCTTAACCTCTTTTTGGAGATCTATCTCAATGGAGCGCTCCTCATAGCCCATACAACTGAATACCAAAGTGTGCTTACCCTTTGGAAGGACAATTTTATATAGACCTTTGTCGTCGCTATAGACATACCTATTCCCATCTTTCTGAAAAATAGTGGCAAAGAAAATGGGCTCTTCTTTTTGATTATAGATAGAGCCGGAGATAGCAAACTCCTGTGCTTGTGCCTTTATAGATAATGGAAAAAATAAAAGGGCCAATAAAATATTATAGATATAGAGCCTTTTCATAGAGTTATAGTGGCATACTATTAAAATACACTTTAGTTGAAGTTAAGTTTAAACGAATGTAAATATATCTCAATTTTTCAAATTTAAAAAAAAAAATATAGGATTTAGATAGAACTATTAAGAGTCGAATCTATAGAGAGTTGACAATTTATTAGATAGCACCCTTACAGATTGTAACAATAGTTACACTTTAATGGCAACATTGCTCCATATCTCTTTTTTTTACACCTTTGTAGAAGAAGCAAACGCCACCACTAAACAAGCTGCAACCATGCCGCCAACCCTCTCATCAACTTCATCTAACAGAACAATAGTTAGAAACACCCTCTTTCTATATCTGCGAATGATATTGGTTATGGGGGTGTCACTCTACACCTCACGCATAGTCCTTGCTCAATTGGGAATTTCCGACTTTGGAATCTACTCCCTTGTAGGGGGTGTAGTGGCATTATTTACAATATTAAATTCGGCAATGTCGCTTGCCACCCAGCGCTACCTTACCTACGATTTGGGAAAGGGCGATTTAGAGAAGCTACAGCGCACCTTTAGCGCCACTCTTACAATACATATTGCAATTGCCCTAATTGTGGTTATTATAGCAGAGACGGTAGGGCTCTGGTATATAACCAAAGTGATGGTCTATCCCCCCGAAAGGAGAGGCGCTGTAATGGTTATCTATCAGATTTCTATAGTTGCTGCCGCCTTGGGGATAATGCAGGTACCCTACAACGCTTTAATAATAGCAAGAGAGCGGATGGATATCTTTGCATATATAAGTGTATTGGAGGTGGCTATGAAATTGGGAGCAGTAATAGCTTTGGCGTGGTACCCTGCAGACAAGCTTATAGCCTATGCATTAATGATTTTAGCAATAGCCTCAATAATAAGGGTGTTGTACCAAATCTACTGCCGCCGACACTTCCCCGAAAGCAAGTTTCGCCCCTTCTACAACAGAGAGTATTATCGCGAATTGGTTAGCTATTCGGTGTGGAGCCTCTTTGGTAATGTAGCTGGATTGGCAAAGATGCAGGGGGTAAATATGGTGCTCAACAGCTTCTTTGGTACAATTATAAATGCTTCATACGGCGTAACGGCACAGGTGGCAGGGGCAGTACAATCATTTGTAAACAACTTTCAAGTTGCACTCAATCCCCAAATTATAAAAAGCTACTCCCAAAACCGTTTTAAAGAGAGCGAAACTCTAATATTCCAAGGGGCCAAATTCTCTTATCTCCTTCTGCTTGTTATTGCAGTTCCAGTGTTGTTGGAGAGCCGGTATATATTGGAACTATGGCTGAAAGAGGTGCCTCCGCACACCGTTACTTTTGTAAGGTTGAGCCTAATCAATCTACTTATAGATAGTTTAGCAGGACCAATAATAACAGCAATCCAAGCAACTGGAAAGATAAAGAGGTACCAGCTATTGGTAGGGTCGCTTATAACTTTAAATGTACCTATAAGTTTTATAGCTCTTAAATTTACCAATAGCCCCCATATAGTCTTTGTAGTTTCGATAGCCATTTCGCTTATTGCAATGCAACTAAGGCTCTACTCCTTAGAGAGAGTCTCTCCCTTCTCTCCCTTAAAATTTTACCGCTCTGTGGCAATACCATTGGCAACCGCAACTGCTCCTCTTTTGGCAGTGTGGCTTCTGTGGCATCCCACTCCAGCACACACACTCTACCAATTTTTATTACATTCGGTTCTATGCATAGTGGCTGTGGTTGCAACAAGCTACTTTATAGCAATCAATAGTAGAGAGAGAGCACTTATAAATGGGCGGGTAAAAAAGATAATTAAATTATAGAATCATTTAAAGCACTTCTCTCTTATGAAAAGTTTTAGAAATTTAATCTCAAAAGGAAAATCTTTTTTAAAAAGAGAAATTTTGCGTACCTCCCCACCCTTCTTAATTAAGGAGTGTGTAAATATTTTAGAGGTGGGGCGACACTCCTTCCACAATGGGGGCTTTACAGTTAAAGGGTATGGCGAATGCCGTATTGGAAACTTTGTGGCAATTGGAAGCGGAGTAACCCTTATACTCAACAATCACAACATAGGCTTTCCATCGCTCCAGTACCGCTTTTATAACCACTACTTTGGCAAACTCCCCTTTATACCTCAAGGGAGCAAGATAATTATTGGAAACGATGTGTGGATTGGCGACAACGCAATAGTACTCCCTGGAGTAACGGTGGGCACAGGGGCAATAATTGGTGCAGGAGCTGTAGTTACAAAAGATATTGCCCCCTACTCCATTGTAGCCGGCAATCCTGCCAAACTGATAAAAATGCGCTTCTCTCAAGAGGCAATAGAGAGGCTCTTAGAATCTAAGTGGTGGGAATGGTCCGATACTAAAATTAAAGAGAATAGAGAATTTTTCTTCACCAAAATAAGTTGAATTAGAGAAGTTGATATAAAATAGATATATCTTTATATCCAATGGGCTACACAATTGAAGATATAGTAAGAGGCGATCTCTGCACCGGGTGTGGGCTCTGTACTTCGGAGTCGCGCACTTCAACTATGGAGTGGAACAGTTACGGCTTTCTAACCCCAAAGTTAGATGGCTCCTTTAATGAAAAGGCTATTGAGGTGTGCCCCTTCAACCCCACCCCCCACCCCAAAGCCAAAGATGAAGATCACTTGGCAAAATTGATATTTGGCAAAAGCACTTCAAATAGCAACAAAGAGATAGGGCAATATATAGATCTATTTGTGGGGCATTCGGTGGCCTATCGCAAA
The DNA here is from genome assembly GCA_964512295.1 of uncultured Muribaculaceae bacterium. Lineage (GTDB taxonomy): Bacteria > Bacteroidota > Bacteroidia > Bacteroidales > UBA932 > Bact-08. The sequence goes on along the minus strand of CAZEGL010000025.1, from coordinate 4,838 downwards.
AGTTCCTCTTCGGGGGGGCTTGCCACCTATATATTAGATAAGCTTTTAGAAGAGGGGCAGGTGCAGCACATATTTGGGGTAATGGAAGAGGGGGGGAGCTACAGTTACAATTGGTATTCGCCCGCAACCGATGCCGCTCCTTCGCCCGTTATCACTGCTATCAATACCAATGCCGCTCCTTCGCCCGATACCCAAGAAGATATTACCAAAATTTCAAAAACCCGCTACTACCCTGTAACAATGGAGAAGCTCTTCAAAGAGATTGAGACCAAAGAGGGGAAAATTGCAGTGGTAGGAGTTCCCTGCTTTATAAAGGCTGTGAGGCTAAAACTGTTTCACAACCCCCAATACCACAATAAAATAGCCTTTACCGTAGGAATCTTTTGCGGAGGAATCAAAAGCTCCTTCTATAGCCACTATTTGGCACAAAAAGCGGGGATAAAAGGGGAGTATTGTGGGCAGGAGTATAGAATCAAGAATCCCACTTCCAATGCATTAGACTACTCCTTTGGAGCCTACACCCGGCCGGAAGAGATTGAAGAGTTTGGGAAGCTAGGCAAGAGTGCAGAGCTTGGAAAGGTTGGAGGGATTACAGTGAATGAAGAGGTTAGAGAGGTTGGAGAGTTTAAAGAGGTGAGGATGCAAACCCTTGGTGATATGTGGGGTACAGGCCTATTTAAAAATAATGGTTGCGATTTTTGCGACGATATTTCTGCCGAATTGGCCGATATCTCCCTTGGCGATGCTTGGTTTCCACCCCATATATGGGACGGAAAAGGGACAAGTGTAGCAATAACCCGAACCCCCCTTGCCCAAAAGCTTATAGAGAGTGGAATAGAGAGCGGGGAACTTATTATGGAGAGGCTCCCTTGGCAAACCCTTAAAGAGTCGCTCATAAGCACCATAAACCACCGCCAGAGAGCTACTCTCTTTAGATTAAACTACACTATTCGTAAAGCTAAAAAGGGAGTTGAACCATATAAAAGAGAGAGGCTCTTGGAACCCATTGCACTACCCTACCAATTGGTACAGATTGCAAGGGTAAAACTGCGCCGTAAAAGTCTCAAAGTTTGGCAAAAGTGCGGCAATGCAAAAGAGTTTGAGAAGAGAGTGTGGTCTCTTAAAAAAAGATTGGCACTCTACACTAAAGTTTACCACCGTTTAGAGAGAAGAAGATAGATGGCAAAAATTGGAATTCTTACTCAGCCGCTCCACAACAACTATGGCGGCCTGTTGCAGGCCTATGCTCTAAAAGAGAGTCTGCAGCAGATGGGGCATAGTGTAGTTATAATAGACCGCCGCCACCCCAAAGAGCGCTTTCCCCTACTATATAAAGTGGCAATTTTGGCACAAAGTATAGCAACACTTAAGAGAGCACGCCCAAATCTTTTTCTACCATGCCGCCACTACAATATAATAAACCGGCACACAATTGAGTTTCAAAAGGAGTATATACCCAACCTCTCCAAAATGATTGTGTGCAACAGAGCCATGCGCCGTCTAAAAAGCGAAGGATTCCACGCATTTATAGTGGGAAGCGACCAGTGTTGGCGCCCGCGTTACTCACCCCATCTGCCAAACTACTTCTTAGACTTTGCTCAAGGGTGGAGCGTAAAACGGATCTCTTACGCCGCCTCTTTTGGAACAGATAGGTGGGAGTTTTCAAAAAGTGAGAGTGCTATGGCCATAGAGCTTATAAAAGAGTTCGATATGGTGAGTGTACGGGAGAGGCAGGGGGTAGAGTTGGTAAGAGACTTTCTAAAAAGGGAGGATGCAGTAGAGCAAATTGATCCCACAATGCTTTTAGAGAGAGAGCACTACCTAAAACTTATTGAAGAGTGGGGAACAAAAGTGCACAAAGAGGAGAGAGCAAACTTAAAAAGGTCAATAAAAAAAGAGCATCCCCACCTGCACCACTATATTTTAGACAACAGCAGAGAGAAAGAGCAGTTGGTAGAGAGGCTTGCCCAATTTTTAAAACTACATCCCTTATCGCTACTCCCAACAAGAAGCCTCTACCATACCAAAGTTAGAGAGAACAACATCCAAAAATTTAGTTACCGCTCTCCAATAGAGTGGCTACAGGCAACAGCTACAGCACAATTTGTCGTAACCGACTCGTTTCACGGTACCCTCTTTGCCTTACTCTTTAATATTCCCTTTATAGCCCTTGTAAATCGCACGCGGGGCCTTTCACGAATAGAGTCTCTACTAACAAAATTTAACCTCATGGAACGGTTGGTAGAGGTTGCCCCGGGCAAAGGTTTGAGCGCTACAATTGCCTTAGTAGAGCAGTTGGCGCAACGCCCCATTGAGTGGGAAAAGATAAACCAAACAGTAGCACAAGAGCGCAAAAAGGGGATCGACTTTTTAAAGCAGGTGTAGAGCCCACAAAAGTTATAATAAAAGATGGTTAAAAGTATAAAGGAGGAGGCCGCCACAAAGGAGCAAGCACCACTAATTTCGGTAATAGTGCCTGTTTACAATTCTCAGAACTATTTAAAGCGTTCAATAGAGTCTATTTTGGCACAGAGCTTCCAAGATTTTGAGCTAATTTTAGTAAATGATGGGAGCAGCGACAACTCCCCCCAAATTTGCAACAGCTACAGTACCGGCACCCACACCAACACCGGCACCAACACCGGCACCTGCACTGTTAAAGTAATCCACAAAGAGAATGGGGGAGTGAGCAGCGCCCGCAACTGCGGAATAGAGAAGGCGCGTGGGAAATATTTGGCCTTTGTAGATTCCGACGACAGTGTTGGGCCACACTATCTAAAGGCCTTTGTAGATGCTTTGGAGGAGCTCCCAAGTATAGAAAAAGAGAGCGGAAAGAGAGTTGGCAACTCCCTTATTATTCAAAATATAGTAGAAGACTCCCGGAAGATAGAGAGTGCTACACTCTACCCAAAAAGATTTATCTATAGAGATGAGATAGATTTGGCATTTTTGGAGTACCCCATTATTGCACAGCACTATTCGGTGTGCAAACTCTTCCACACCCAAACTGTAAAAGAGAGAGGGATCCGCTTTAACCAACAGGTGCACTTTTCCGAAGATATGCTCTTTCTATTTGAATACCTCACAACGGTAGATTCAATTTTCTACCTTAAAGAGAGCCACTACTTCAGAGATTATCAAGTACCCGGCTCCCTTTCTAAAAAGTGGCACCCCTTTCAAGAGCAGTACCACACCTACCTGCTACTAAAAGAGAGCACTGCAACGCTAGTGGAGGCGTTGCAGCTTAATCCCAAAAGTGAGCACACCATATACAGAGCACTCTCTACCCTCTCAAAGTTCTTCAAATCGCTCTATCATCCACAAGGGGAGTATAGCAGCAAAGAGAGAAGGGCTTGTTTAAAAGAGCTCTACAACAACCAGATAGAACATTTAAAAAACTACCCTCCATTTAAAGAGAATAGCTTTCTAAAAGAGGTGGCAACTTCTCTTTTTATGCAAAAATGGCTAAAATTATTAGATTTTTATCTTAAAATAGTCTATAAAGTAAGATACTACAACCATACAACATATAAATAGTAGTGTGCGAAAAGAGATATTACATTACTATCCCAATATATAATAATAAATATTATCTTTGCTTGCTACAATCCAAATGGTGAGGCTCTTTTTATATGTGACTCACCAGATTTTTTTTTGCAGTAACTTAACCTAAACTTTAAACTATCCGGCTTCTGTGAACAGAATAAAGCGACTCATTAAGCCTTATTTTCAAGTCTTTATAAGTAACTATACGCCACGGTCGATTATTTTTGTAATCGACTTGGCCATTGTTGTGGCGCTCTACCTCTTCTTAATGGTAATTGGCCCAATCTCATTGGCCAACGATCCCTCATACAACTATCTATACTGGCTTCTACTATATGTTGTAGTATATGCACTATCGGCACTCCTATTTAAAACCTATAGGGGGGTAGTAAGGTTCTCTTCCTGGCACGATGTCTCTCTAATTGTCATGAGCGTCTTTACGGCATCTGCCCTTCTAATGCTCTTTAACTATAGCTCCTTTACCTTCTCTTATAACCAGTCGTTAGGAAGATTTTATTTGTGGTTTCCAATCTTCCATGGCTTAATTGTATTTGCTTTACAAGTTATTATGAGGATTTTTGTAAGGGGCATCTTTGAATTTTTTGAGAGGAGTCAGTTCAATACAACCAAAACAAGAACCTTTTTTCTTGGAATAGGCAACGAAGCGATACAAACAGCAAGCCAAATAATGGGAGGCAAAAATTCAAAATTTAAAGTTGTTGCCTTTATCTCGTTGGATAGTAACCTACAGCACAAAAGAATAATGGGGCTGCCCGTTATTATTATAACCGAAGGGAACCTAAAGGGGTTTATGAAAGAGTTTAAGGTAAATACTTTAATAGTGCCCCGCTCACATTTGCGGCAAGAGTCTATAGAGTTTTATAAAAGCAGCATTCTACAGGGGTTAGAGATATTTATAATAAACACCTTAGATAAATTTAGTCCAGATAAATTTAACAAAGTAGAACAGAGGATTTCCAAAATAGATATAGAAGATCTTTTGGGTCGCGATGTAATAGAGCTAAACGAAAGAAATATAAGGGAGCAGCTTGAGGGTAAATCTATTCTTATCACCGGCGCTGCTGGTTCGATAGGCTCCGAAATAGCACGCCAGGTGTGCCAATACAACTGTAAAGAGATTATCCTCTTAGATCAGGCAGAGACAGCGCTAAACGACATCTATTTAGAACTTAAAAAGTGTGTAGTCAAGAGAAACGCCCAAACCAAATTGGTTCCAATGGTGGCCGATGTAAGGAACTTTGAAAGGATACAATATATCTTCAAGCGCGAGA
>CAZEGL010000024.1:0-20592 GCA_964512295.1 uncultured Muribaculaceae bacterium | reverse complement strand
AGGGAGATGCAATATTACAAATATTGGGAAGTGGAGTCAATTTCAAACTCATATCTACCCTAATAGAAAATTTTTTAAAACTCTTTTTAACTCATTCTCCAATAGAGATACAATAACCTTTTTTGAAGAGTTGGGACTCTCTTTGGAGGTGCTTGCCGGAGGTAGGGTCTTTCCTACCTCTAAAAATGCTATAGAGGTTGTAGATGCATTAGCAAGAGAGATGAAGAGGGCAAAAGTTGTGCAACATTATAACTGCCCTGTTGAAGATCTTATTTTAGAGGAGGGGAGGGTTAAGGGGGTAGCTACTACTAAAGGGGTATTTGAGTGTGGTGCAGTGATAGTGGCTACAGGCGGACTCTCTTATCCTCTTACCGGTTCAAATGGCGACGGTTATAGATTTGCCACTAAAGCGGGACACACTATTATTAAAACTTTTCCCTCTTTAACGGCGCTTAAACCCTCCTTTTTTAATAACTCTTTTGTTGGAATTATTTTAAAAAACCTCTCTCTCCAACTTTTTATAGATAAAGATTCTATCGTAAAATTAGATGGCGATATAGAGTTTACACAAAATGGGATGGAGGGCTCTCTTGCCAATAGTATAAGTAGGAGAGTTGTTAAGGCTAAAAGTAATGGAAGCCGATGCTTTTTGGAGATAGATTTAAAACCGGGACTCCATTTTGAACAATTGCAGAGTAGGGTAGAGAGGGAGTTGAAAGATTTTAAGGGCTACTCTATGCACAATTTTTTAAAGGGGTATCTACCTCTCAAATTTATCGCTCCATTTGTAGAGGCTTTAAAATTGCCCCACACTATAAAGGGGGTAGAAAATAGCGGAGAGATAATTACTGCCGCTTTGAAACAGTGGAGATTTGAATTACTCTCCTACAACGGCTACCAGAGGGCCATAGTAACTGCCGGTGGTGTCTCTACAGGGGAGTTAGAGCCTAAAACTATGCGCTCTATGGTGTGCAATAATCTTTTTTTTGCCGGCGAGGTAGTTGATTTGGATGGCGATACCGGAGGTTATAATTTACAGATAGCTTTTTCGAGTGGATTTGTAGCAGGAAGAGGAGCAGCTTATTTGATCTCAAAATTGTAGAGGAGGGTTTGATTGAAAAAGAATTCCAATTCACCTTTAGTTAGTTTCTCTTTAGATTTTTCTATCTCAACAAAGATAAAATCTCCCGTTTTAAGTGTAAAGAGGCGGGAAAGAGTAGATAAGGCATGGTTTGCAATGGTTCTCAACCCACTATTCCCACTCTCGCTCACTATAAGTTCAACTCCCTCTACTTTCACTTTAAAAGAGGAGGAGAGAGTATCTTCAATAGGATAGAGAGTGAGTGGTATAAGTGAGGAGTGGTCTAAAAATGTCCCAACAGCAGGTGAATCCGACAAGATTCCACTCTCAATTTTGCTCCCATCAAAACATAAGGCTGGTGTATAGTGGGAGATATATCTACTGCCAAATGAAGGGTCTACATTTTTTGCAGGGCGGTCTACTCTAAAAGCATACCCTACTACAGCATAGAGTGCCCTTACAAATGGTGGTAGATATAGAACCTCACAATCCCTTATTAGGGTATTGTCATTTCTGAAGTTAAAAGAGGTTACCTGTAGGTTGGTGGTTACTATTTTCACTACCCTCTTGTTCGTATTTGATTTTCAGTTGAGTGAGCTGCTGTTTTGTATCTAAGGTGAAGTTGCCATTCATCATCCAGTTATAGTAGCTGGGATCTCGGCGGAAAACCTCTTCTACCTTTTTACCCTTATATTTACCAAAATTAAAAATAGCATTGGACTCTTCGTCGATTGCTATTCTTCCTGCGTAGTCCAAAAGCTTTGAGCGGCTCGAAAAGTCGGCTAAAAATTTAATATCGTTTTGTAGGGTATCGCTATAGTGGCTCAATTGGGCCTCTAAAATTTCAAATGTGGCGAGAGTGTCTGCCTCTGCCGAGTGAGCATTTTCCAACTCTTTTTGACAGTAGAATCTGTAGGCAGCACTTAAAGTTCTCTGCTCCATTTTATGGAATATATTTTGGACATCTACAATTTTTCTCTCTCTAAAGTCAAAATTTACCCCAGCCCTTAAGAACTCTTCGGCTAAAATAGGTATATCAAATTTGATAGCATTATATCCGGCAAAATCACACCCCTTAATCCAGTTTGCCAAACTTTTTGCAACCTCCTTAAAGGTGGGTTCATTGGCAACATCGGCATCTGTAATGCCGTGAATTTTGGATGCCTCCTCAGATATTGGTATGGTAGGATTTACTCTTCTGGTTTTACTCTCCCTATTTCCATTTGGAAAAAGTTTTAGAGCAGATATCTCTACAATTCTATCGGTAGCAATATTTAGCCCTGTCGTCTCTAAATCAAATACAAGTAGGGGGTTCTTTAAGTTTATAGTCATCTCTCTTTTTTAGGCACCAATCATAAGAGGAATAATAAGAGCTAAAATCTCTTCGGAGCTATCTCCCTTTTCGGCAGGTAGTAGTAGAGCTGCACGGCTTGGATCTGAAAGTTCGAAAGAGAGATCTGTAAATGGCAGATTGGTTAAAATATCTATTAAAAAGGTAGATTTAAATCCTATTACCATAGGTTCGCCATCATATTGGCAATTTACTCTCTCATTAGAGGATATCGAAAAATCTATATCTTGCGCCGAGAGAGTTAAATGATTTTCGGAAAGTTCAAGTTTCACAAGGTTGCTCGCTTGATTTGAGTAGATAGCCACCCTACGGAGAGAATTTAATAGATCTTGACGATTGATGGTAAGCTTATTATTGTTCTCTTTTGGTATTACCGAACGATAAGCGGGATAATTACCCTCTACTAATCTACAACTTAGCAGGTAGGAGTCAAATTGAAAATGGGCATTGCTTTCATCAAATGTAATAGTAAGCTCACCTTCAATTTTGGGAAGGAGCGATTTTAAAATTGCAGAGGGTTTTTTTGGTAGAATAAAGGATGAACTCTTATTTGATGAGATATCGTTTCTGGTATAGCAGACTAACTTATGGGCATCGGTAGCAACCATTGTTACCTTCTCCTCTTCTATATCGAAGAAGATACCATTTAGAACAGGCCGAAGCTCGTCGTCGGCAGTGGCGTAGAGGGTGCGATTAATACCCTCTAAAAGAATTTGTGCATCTACAGAGAAGCTGGCAGAATCAGACGAAATGGCAGTTGGTTGTGGATACTCCTCTCCCAATGTACAGGGAAGAGTTGAATTGCCATTTGCCCAAACAATCTCTAAAGAGCTATTTTCGCTATTGGTTTTAAACTCCAATGGTATATCGGGAAATTCTCTTAATGAGTCGGCCAAGAGTTTTGCAGGAACTGTAATCTCTCCCTCTTCCTCTATATTCTCTATAGGAAGAGAGGTTTGTAGAGAGCTCTCCATGTCACTTGCTGTAATTTGCAGTCTGCCATCTTTAAGGGTAAAGAGGAAGTTGTCTAAAATAGGAAGGGGGTTTCTGGAGGAGATTACCCGCTGTGCAGATTGAAGACGAACTAATAAATCTGAGTTAGATACGGTAAATTTCATAACAATCTCATTTTTTACAAAGATAAAAAAAAATGGAAAGGCACAATGTTTGTAATGGACAATGTAGAAATTTATCTGTTTTTATTATGAGAAAGACTAATTTTTCGGCTCTTGTTATAACTATTGCATTGAGCGCAGTTACAGCTTTTTTAGTTACCAATTGGAGAGTGGCACCTGTTGGTTCAAACTCTACTACAAGTTCAAACTATTTTTATGAAGAGAGTGGCAAACTATACAAAGAGGCCTCTTTCAATAGAGCAGATTTTCCCGACTTTACCTATGCAGCGGAACACGCTGTAAAGGCTGTTGTGCATGTAAAGGTTGTTAAAAGAGGTAAATCTGCTCCATACTCAATTTTTGATTTCTTTTTTGGCTACGAACCACAAATTCCTCGTGAACAGGTGGGTGCAGGATCGGGTGTTATAATAACCAACGATGGTTATATAGTAACAAATAACCATGTTATTGAGGGGGCAGATCAAATAGAGGTTACCCTTGAGAACAATCGAACTTTCAAAGCTACACTGGTTGGTAGTGATCCGGCTACAGATGTTGCTCTGCTTAAGATTGAGGCAGAAAATCTACCCATTCTCAAATTTGGAGATTCCGACGCGCTAAAATTGGGTGAGTGGGTATTGGCTATTGGAAATCCGCTCAATTTAAGATCTACCGTTACTGCCGGTATTGTTAGTGCAAAGGCAAGAACGATTCAGCCTGTTGGCAATAAGTTCCGAATAGAGGCATTTATCCAAACCGATGCTGCCGTAAACTCAGGCAATAGCGGTGGTGCATTGGTAAATATTGCAGGCGAGCTTGTTGGAATCAATACTGCTATAGCCTCGCGAACAGGGGATTTTAGTGGATACTCCTTTGCTGTACCCACCACCATTGTAAAGAAAATAGTAAGCGACATAATAGATTTTGGTTCAGTTCAGCGCGCCTTTTTAGGTATCTCTATGAGGGATATAGATGACAGTTTGGCACGAGAGACAAAGTTGAAAGAGGCGAAAGGGGTCTATATAGAAGAGGTGATTAGTGGATCTGCTGCAGAGAAAGGAGGGGTGAAAAGAGGTGATGTACTATTAGCTATCGATGGAACCAAGATTAACTCCTCACCCGAAGTGCAAGAGCAGGTAAATAAATATCGTCCCGGAGAGAAGATCGAGATAGATATTTACAGGGGGGGGAAGGAGCGAAAGTTATCTGTAGTTTTGACCGGAAGAGAGGATCAGATTGCTATGAGTGGTAGTGGAGATGATGCTACACTACAACTCTATGGTGCTCAATTAAAAAATAGCTCAGAATCGACACTTAAAAAATTAAAATTGAAGGGGGGAGTTGAGTTAGTTTCAGTTAATGATGGTAAATTTAAAGATTCCGGTATGAGAGAGGGTTTTATTATAACCTATGTTAACCAAGTACCCGTTATGAATATATTGGAATTACAGGCAGTTATATCAAAAAGCCAAAGGGCTCTCCTTATTGAAGGGCTCTACCCCAATGGAAAAGTTGCCTATTATGCTGTGGGAATTTAAAATATTTTATTCATTTATTAAAAATAGTTAACTTTGTAGTTTGTAGAGAAGTAATTTGATAATAAGAGATAGAAAACTTTAGATGAGACAATTAAAAATAACAAAATCGATAACCAATCGAGAGAGCGCTTCTCTTGATAAATATCTTCAAGAGATAGGAAGAGAGGAGCTTATAACGGTTGAGGAGGAGGTAGAGCTGGCCCAAAGAATTAAAAAAGGGGATCAAGAGGCACTAGAGAAGCTTACCAGGGCCAATCTCCGTTTTGTTGTATCGGTAGCTAAACAGTATCAAAATCAAGGACTTAGTTTGCCCGACCTCATTAATGAGGGAAATTTGGGTCTTATAAAAGCTGCCGAAAAATTTGATGAAACTAGAGGTTTTAAATTTATCTCTTATGCTGTGTGGTGGATTAGGCAATCTATTTTACAAGCTCTTGCCGAACAGTCGCGGATTGTAAGACTCCCTTTAAACCAGGTGGGCTCTTTAAATAAGATAAATAAGGCTTTGGCAAAATTTGAGCAGGAGAACGAAAGGGTTCCCTCTCCTGCCGAACTTTCAGATCTTTTGGGTATTCCAAAAGATAAAATTACCGACACTTTGAGAGTTTCAGGGCGACATGTATCGGTAGATGCTCCTTTTGTAGATGGCGAAGATAATAGCTTGTTAGATGTACTGGTAAATAGCGATTCGCCCAATGCCGATAAAGGTTTAGTCTATGAGTCGCTCAATAAAGAGATTGAAAGGGCTCTATCTACTTTAACCGAAAGAGAGAGAGCTATTATCAAATATTTCTTTGGTATTGGAGTGTCGGAAATGACCTTAGAGGAGATAGGGGTAAACTTCGATCTTACCCGTGAGAGAGTGAGGCAGATTAAAGAGAAGGCAATACGCAGGCTAAAGCATAGTGCAAGAAGTAAAATGTTAAAATCATATTTGGGTTAACCCCTCCTCTATATAATACAAAATTATTATGAAAAACCTTTTTAATGTAGCTTTCCTTATGCTATTTGTGACATCTTCCTGTACTACTCGTATAAATCCTCTGTTAAACGAATGGGATACCCCCTTTGGAATACCTCCATTCGAACAAATTGAACTTGCAGATTTTAAACCGGCATATTTAGAGGGTATTAAAGAGCAGAAAAAGGAGATTTCTCTTATTATAGAGAACCCCGAAGAACCAAATTTCGAGAATACTATTGTTGCTTACGACAGATCGGGGGCTCTTTTGAGAAGGATTATTCCTGTCTTTTCCAGCCTCAATTCGGTATATGCCAATCCCAGTGTATTGGCGCTCTCTAAAGAGTTATCGCCAATTTTAAATAACCACTATAATGAAATAAGGTTAAATGACCCTCTATTCTTGCGCATCGAGGAGGTTTACAATAAAAGGGAGGACCTTTCATTGAATGAAGAGCAGATGCGTCTTCTTTCTGAAATGTACAACTCCTTCATTAGAAATGGTGCCAAGTTAGAGCCACAAAAGAAAGAGGAGCTAAAAAAGATAAATACCGAAATTGCCGCGTTACAGTTGGAATTTGGACAAAACCTTCTAATTGAGACAGACGCCTTTAAATTAGTTATAGATAATGAAGAGGATCTGGCAGGGCTCTCCCAATCCTTTATTGATGGAGCTAAAAAGGATGAGAGTCACTCCACCCATCCCGGTAAATGGATCTTTGGATTGGAGAACCCCTCTATTATCCCCTTTTTACAACAATCCGAACGGAGAGAGTTGAGGGAAAAGATGTTAAATGAATATCTCAACAGATGTAACCACGATAATGAGCACGACAATAAAGAGGTTGTAAAGAGATTGGTTACTTTAAGATTACAAAGAGCAAATTTACTTGGATATAGCAATTTTGCAGAGTATCAATTAGAAGAGAGGATGGCCAAAAATAGTGAAGCTGTCTACTCTCTGCTCAACCAACTTTGGAAGCCTGCACTAAGAAGTGCCAAAGCAGAATTGGAAGATATGAAGCTAATTGCTGCTAAAGATGGAATTAGCGATTTTGGAGCACACGATTGGCGTTACTATTTTGAAAAAGCCAAAAGTGCAAAGTATGAACTTAATGAGAGCCAACTATCTCCCTATTTCAAGTTGGAGAATGTAAGAGATGGCATCTTCCTTTTGAGCAATAAACTTTACGGTATATCATTTACTCAGCTTGAAGATGTACCACTTCCTCACCCCGACGCTACCGCATTCGAATGTAGAGATGAAGATGGCTCTACTTTAGGATTGCTTTTTATGGATATGTTTGCCAGACCTGGAGAAAAACGAGGTGGTGCCTGGTGTACAAGATATCGTACACAAAGCTATGAGGGTGAACAAAGAGTGATACCTTTGGTAGCTATTGTTGGTAATTTTACACCTCCTGTAGATGGTAAACCTGCTCTTTTGAGTACAGATGAGGTTGAGACTTTCTTTCACGAATTTGGTCATGCTTTAGCCTCTCTCTTTTTAGATGTGCACTACTATGGAGTGAGTAGTCTAACTCGCGATTTTGTTGAACTGCCCTCTCAAATTATGGAACATTGGGCTTTTGAACCTCAACTTTTAAAAGAGTATGCATTCCATTACGAGAGTGGCGAGGTTATACCTCTTGAATTGATAGAAAAATTGGAGCGTTCTGGTAAATATGGTCAAGGCTTTATAACCACTGAGTATCTTGCAGCTTCCTTCTTAGATATGGATTATCACATAGTTGAAGAGATTCCTCAAAACTTTGAAGTAGAAAGCTTTGAGGCGGCTTCAATGGCGAAGTTGGGGCTTATTGAGCAGATTCCTCCTAGATATAGAAGCACCTATTTTAACCACACTTTTGGAGGAGGCTACACAGCGGGATACTATTCATATATTTGGGCAGAAGTTCTGGATAGTGATGCATACCAAGCTTTTGTTGAAACTGGTAATATCTTCAATCGCCAAGTTGCGACTAAGTTTAGAAAAGAGATTTTAGAAAAGGGTGGTATTGACGAAGCTATGACACTCTATCTAAATTTTAGAGGCAAACAACCCTCAATAGATGCCCTTCTCTCTAATCGTGGCTTGAATTAGTAGCTCTTTTTTAATTAAGAAGAAGTGAAGATTGAAACAACAAAATAAAAAGGGCCAAATGCCCTTTTTATTTTTTAACCTCTTATAAATTTAATGGCACTCACCCCCGAAAATTTTTTATTAATAGTATCGATACTTCTATTTTCAAGTATTGTTGCCGGAAGAGCCGGCTCTAGATTTGGTGTTCCTGCACTCCTTCTATTTTTAGGGGTAGGTATGTTTTTTGGCACCAATGGAGTTGTAGAGTCCGATTTTGTGAGCCCCTATATGGCTCAATTTATTGGAGTAGTTGCATTGAGTATTATACTATTTTCGGGAGGATTGGATACAAAATATGAAGAGATTAGGCCAGTATTGTGGCAGGGACTTATTTTATCTAGTTTAGGGGTTATTTTAACAGCTCTCTTTACCGGTCTTATAATCTACTTTATAACCAATATCTACTCAAGTAGGCTTTCGCTCTCCTTTGTAGAGTCTATGCTGTTAGCCTCAATAATCTCCTCTACAGACTCCGCTTCGGTATTCTCTATATTGCGCTCTAAAGGGGTTACTTTAAAAAATAATCTTAGACCTCTACTGGAGTTGGAGAGTGGAAGTAACGACCCGGCAGCCTTTATGCTTACTACTATCTTTTTAAAAATGGCCCTTGCAGGCGAAGTTAGTCTCTCCTACTTTCTTATAAATTTGGTCACCCAGTTCTCTATTGGGGCTCTTTTAGGCTATCTTTTGGCAAAAGCTGTAATTTTCTTTATTGGAAAATTTACCCTCGAAAATCGCTCACTCTATCATATATTGCTATTGGCAACTCTATTTTTTATCTACTCTATCACTCACCGTTTGGGTGGCAACGGGTTTTTGGCAGTCTATTTGGCAGGGTTAATTATAGGGAACCACAAGAATCTATGCGACCAGAGTGTATTTACCTTTTTTGATGGGATAGCGTGGCTAAGCCAGCTAATTCTATTCCTTACTCTTGGCCTATTGGTCAATCCTATGAGCCTCACCTCTTTTGATGTTGTTACAATTGGTGTGTTTGTCTCTTTGGCCATGATTGTAATATCGCGCCCATTCTCAGTCTTTATCTCTCTTATCCCTTTTAGAGGCATGGATATCAACACAAAACACTATATTTCATGGGTGGGACTAAAGGGGGCAGTACCTATTGTCTTTGCTACCTATCCCCTTATTGCAGGGTTGGAGAGTGCAGAACTAATGTTTAATATTGTCTTTTTTATCACCCTTGTCTCTCTATTGGTTCAAGGGACCACTGTAAATATAGTAGCCAAATGGATGGGGCTACACGAAAACGGGTAAGTTAAAGAGAATCAATCTAAAACCTAATATAATGAATATTGAAGAGCTCCTTTTGGAGGGTCTTGAAAAAGGTATAAAATCTATCTATACTACAGAGATTGAACGAAGTTCTATTCAGCTACAGATAACTCGAAAAGAGTTTGAAGGGGACTACACGGCACTTATTTTTCCATTAGCTAAGAGCATTAAAAGAGCTCCCGAAGAGATAGCTCAAAAAATAGGGGAGTATCTGTTAGAGTATCTTCCCCAGGTTAAGAGTTTTAATGTTGTAAAGGGGTTTCTAAATATCTCAATGAACGACAGCTATTGGCTCTCTATTCTTAAGATGATTGTTGCTTCCAATAGTTGGGGAGAGCACCCCTCTACCGGCAGAGAGGTGATGGTTGAATTCTCCTCTCCAAATACCAACAAACCTCTACATTTAGGGCATATTAGAAATATTTTGTTGGGATGGTCACTCTCCAATTTACTTGAAGCCAATGGCGATAAGGTAGTTAAAGTGAATTTGGTCAATGATAGGGGTATTCATATCTGTAAGTCGATGGTTGCCAAAAAACTACTTGGCCCCAATGATACTCCACAAAAAAGCGATATTAAAGGGGATCACTTTGTTGGAAAATATTATGTTGCCTTTAACGATCTATACAAAAAAGAGATTGAAAAAGAGGTGGCGAGAGGAGTAGAGAGAGAGGTGGCAGAGATAGAGGCTCCTATCTTAAAAGAGGCACAGGAGATGCTTCGCAAATGGGAGAGAGGGGAGTCTGAAACCATCGATCTGTGGAGAGAGATGAATGGCTGGGTATATGAGGGATTCGATACTACTTATAGAAGATTGGGGGTCTCATTCGATCAAATCTATTACGAGTCTAATACCTATCTTCTTGGCAAAGAGCTTGTTGAGCAAGGGCTTAAGAGAGGCCTCTTTGAGCAGCGGGAAGATCACTCTATCTGGTGCGATTTAAGTGACGATGGATTAGATAATAAGTTGTTGCTTAGATCGGATGGAACATCTGTCTATATCACCCAAGATTTGGGTACTGCACACCAACGCTTTACTCAATACAATTTAGATGAACATATATATGTAGTTGGCAACGAACAGATCTACCATTTTCAAGTACTTAAGCTAATTCTTAAGAAGATGGGATTTGAGTGGGCCAACTCCATCTATCATATGTCTTATGGGATGGTAGAGCTGCCCGATGGAAAGATGAAATCCCGTGAAGGTACAGTAGTTGATGCAGATGATCTAATAGATAAGATGGTAGCTACAGCTGCCCAAAGTTCCAACCAATCTGGAAAACTTAGTGATATGGATAGTTTAGAGAGGGAACAACTCTTCTCTACAATCGCTCTTGGTGCCCTTAAATATTTTATAATAAAGGTAGATCCTAAAAAAACTATACTCTTCAATCCCGAAGAGTCAATAGACTTTAATGGTAACACAGGCCCTTTTATACAATATACCCACGCCCGTATCAAATCTATCTTAAGGAGAGGCGAAGGGTTGGGATATAGAGGCAAGCTTGACTCCTCTCCAATCAATAACAGAGAACGGGAGATAATTAAACTGCTCTACAACTATCCACAGAAGATTAAAGAGGGGGCAGCCGGCCACTCTCCTGCAGTTATTGCAAACTACTGTTACGATTTGGCAAAAGAGTTCAATCAATATTATCATGAAACCTCTATTCTTGGGGAGAGCGACAGGGGGATCCTTTTACAGCGCCTTCAACTTATAGAGACAATAGCGTTGGTATTGAGCAACGGAATGAAAATTTTAGGAATTGAACTTCCCGAGAGGATGTAAAGTGCAGAAAAAGTTGAAAAGAGAGCGTTTTTTGCCCACCTCTCTAAAAGAGATTAGAAGATTAGGATGGGATTACATAGATGTAATTCTCTTTAGTGGCGATGCCTATATAGACCATCCCTCATTTGGCACAGCAGTTATTGGAAGATATTTGGAGTATTTGGGCTATAGAGTGGCCATTGTCCCACAACCAAATTGGCAGGACGACCTTAGAGACTTCAAAAAATTGGGTCTACCCAAACTCTTTTTTGGTGTAACCTCAGGCGCTATGGACTCAATGGTTAACCACTATACTGCCGCTAAAAGAAGACGATCCAACGACGCTTATACTCCCAACGGTAGGAGCGGGCAGCGTCCCGATAGGGCAACTACAATCTATTCACAAATTTTAAAGAGTCTCTATCCAAATGTTCCTGTGATAATTGGAGGTGTCGAAGCTTCCCTAAGGAGATTGGCTCATTACGATTGGTGGGAGGAGAAGATATTACCCTCTATTTTATTTGAATCAAAGGCCGATCTATTGGTCTATGGAATGGGCGAAAGAGCTATTGGCGAGATAGCAATGCAACTTAAAAGTGGGCGCCCTTTAGAGTCTCTAAAAAATATTAGACAGATAGCCTATCTATCCGAACACCCTTATCAAGGAGGGGATAGAAGCGTTTCTTTGGTACCCTATGAGCATATCTTAAAAAATAGTGCCCTTTTTGCCTCCAATTTTGCCACTATCGAGAGGGAGTCAAATCTATGGTCGCCGGCATATATTTCGGAGGGTGCTTTTGGACAATTCGTTGTGGTTAATCCCCCTTTTCCTCATCACGATATTGATATAGATATCTTTTATGATCTCCCCTATACCAGAAAACCACACTTTAGATATAGAGATAAAGCGATTCCTGCCTATGAGATGATCAAAGATTCTGTCACTATTCACCGAGGGTGCTTCGGCTCTTGTAGTTTTTGTACCATCTCTGCCCATCAGGGAAAATTTATTCAGTCTCGAAGTGAAGCTTCAATCTTAAATGAGGTTAAAAATATTGCCTCCTCTTCAAACTTTAAGGGAACTATTTCCGATTTGGGCGGCCCTTCTGCCAATATGTACGGTATGGAAGGAGTTGACTTGCATATTTGTAAAAAATGTAGGCGTACCAGTTGTATATACCCCTCTCTCTGTAAAAATTTAGAGGTTTCCCACTCTAAACTTCTCTCTATATATAGAGAGGCAGATAAGGTGAATGGGGTTAAACGGAGCTTTGTTTCAAGTGGTATTAGATATGACCTCTTCTTAAATGAGAAGGGATTTTTAAATAGGGAAGCAAAAGATTATTTTAGAGAGTTGGTTCTAAAACACACATCGGGGAGATTAAAGGTTGCTCCCGAACATACCGAAGAGGAGGTGCTTAAAATAATGAGAAAACCTCTATTCTCTCTCTTTGTAGAGCTTAAAAAAGAGTTCAACAAGATATTGAAAGAGGAGGGTCTCAATTATCAACTAATCCCCTATTTTATCTCTGCCCACCCGGGCTGCACTGTTGAACATATGCGTAGGCTTAGTAGGAACAGAGATCTGAAGGGTGTAATATTGGAGCAGGTTCAAGATTTTACCCCAACACCTTTGACAGCAGCCTCTGTTGCCTTCTATTCCGGTATTGACCCGCTAACAATGCGTAAACTCTTTGTTGAAAGGAGTGTAGAGAAGAAAAGAGCTCAAAAATCTTTTTTTAAAAAGAAATAGTCTAAAAAGAGTTTTTTTTATTAAAATTTGCACTATAATTGCACAGACAAATAGCTTTTTTGTTTAGCCAATTACTGTTATTATGAAGAGTGTTAAAGATGAAAGTTTAAAGGGAAGAGAAGAGCCTACCCCTAAGAAGAGATCGGTTGTAAGTTTTGAGAAGCTAAACCCTACTCTTAAAGCTGCCTTTTCTGAAAAATATCCAAAGGGCTACCCCGACTATATGAGTGATGTCTTCAAGGTCAACAAACCCGATGGATCTACCTTTTATGCTGTCTCCTTTGAGATGGACGATGCAATCTATTTGGTAAAAGTTGAAGTTAAGATAGATGACCATAAAGATTTAGAGAGAGGCCTTTTTGGCTCCTCACAAGATGATGACGACGAAGTTGAGGAGGAGGACTCTTTCCCCGATCAGGAAGAAGATGAACAATTTTCTGAAAGCGACTAATACTGCCTGCATTACAGAGCATAGAGCCGGAATTGTCCGGCTTTTTTATTATTTTAGCTGAAGTGAAAAGAGCGGTTGTAAATATATCAAATAGGTGCTCACTATTGCTTAGAGCTCTACCCGAGGGGCGTCTCCTATTTATATTGGCTCTCATCACCGGCCTTTTGAGTGGATTGGCCGCTGTCTCTTTAAAACATTTGGCTCATCTAATCTCTTGGTTGTTAAGAGGGTGGTTTCACTCTTCAGGAGAAAGCATCCTCTATCTAATATATCCGGGAGTGGGAATGCTTCTTACAATGCTTTTTGTTCGTCACTTTATTAAAGAGGATATTGGTCATGGGGTTACCAAAGTGTTATTGGCAATCTCAAAAAACGACTCTAAAATAAAGGCTCACAATAGTTGGTCTTCTGTAGTGGCCAGCTCTTTAACTATAGGGTTTGGTGGATCTGTTGGGGCGGAGGCTCCTATTGTCTATACCGGTGCAGCTATCGGTTCCAATATTGCAAAGTGGTTAAATCTTCCCTATAAACATATCACTATTCTGTTGGGATGTGGAGCAGCCGGTGCAGTAGCGGGAATTTTTAAAGCTCCTTTAACCGGCATATTATTTACCTTAGAGATTTTACTCTTCAATATCTCTATGACCTCAATTCTTCCTCTATTGGTCTCTACTGTAACAGCAACAATAGTCTCCTTTCTACTCCTTGGAGATGCTGTAGTCTTTAGTAGTACCATTGAGGGGTTCGACCTGGCCGATATTCCATTCTATATAGTGTTGGGACTCTTATGTGGTTTTGCCTCTCTGTATTTCACCAGAGCTACCATGTGGTTAGAGAGTAAGATAAAAAGAGTAGAGGGCAACTATAAAAGATGGATGGTGTCGGCATCTCTTTTGGGACTATTGATCTTTCTTTTCCCTCCGCTCTTTGGAGAGGGGTATGGCTCTCTTACCGCCATATTGAATAAAGATATCGATCGTGCCATAGGGCCCAATATCTATGGAGAGATTATCAATAATGAGTGGTTTATACTCCTCTTTTTTATAGCCATTATCTTCTTTAAGGTTTTTGCTATGTCCTTTACCAATGCGGGTGGTGGGGTAGGGGGTACCTTTGGCCCAACTCTCTTTATAGGGGGAGTGGTGGGATTTGTTGTTAGCCGTTTTATAAATCTTTCGGGGATTGGACTCTTACCTGAATCCAATTTTGCTTTAGCCGGAATGGCCGGATTGATGGCAGGAGTGATGCAGGCTCCACTAACTGCTATTTTTTTAAATGCCGAAATTTCGGGAGGATATACCCTTTTAATGCCTCTTATCATCACCTCTATAGTCTCTTTTTTTACTATTCGTAATTTTGAACCCTACTCCATCTATACAAAGAGAATAGCTGCTGCCGGCGATTTAATTACACACGATAGCGATAGGGCGGTATTGACACTGTTAAAGATTGACGATGTTATAGAGAGAGACTTTAAGAGTATTAAAATCGACGGTTATCTGAGCGATATAATTGCCATAATCTCTACAAGTAAAAGGAATTTGATTCCGGTTGTAGACAAGTTGGGTAAACTTAAAGGGGTGGTGCACTTAGATGATATTCGCGAAATTATGTTCGACAGTAAACAGTACCATACCACAACAGTAGAGAGGCTAATGGTAGAGAGTGCGGTTGTTGTTTATGAAGATGATAAGATGGAGTGTGTAATGAGAAAATTTGAGAGCAGTGGCGAATGGAATCTTCCTGTAGTGACACACCAGGGCGACTATTTGGGCTTTGTCTCAAAATCAAAAATATTTTCGGCATATAGAGATCAGTTACAACAAGTTTCACATGAATAGATATTATATAGATTTTATTTCCAATACTTTAAACCTTGCCACTTGGCAGGTAGAGAATACAATAACTCTACTACAAGAGGGGGCAACAGTTCCCTTTATATCCCGCTATAGAAAAGAGAAAAGTGGCGATATGGATGAGCTGGAAGTATTTCAGGTAAATCACTATTACAAATACTTTAAGGAACTTGAGAAGAGAAAAGAGAGTATCCTAAAGAGTATTAGAGAACAGGGAGAGCTCACAGAGCAGCTTGCAAAAAAAATTGAAGAGAGTGTAGAGTCTGCCCGATTAGAAGATTTATATCTTCCATATAAACCTAAACGAAGTAGTCGTGCCTCTATCGCTAAAGAGCATGGATTAGAACCTTTAGCCAACGCTATTTTAGATGGCTCTATTAAAGAGCCCACCGTAGAGGGGGCAAACTATTTGAGTGAAAAATTCCCCTCTGCCAATGATGCAGTTGCAGGTGCAAGAGATATCATTGCCGAAAGGGTAAGTGAATCTGCAGAGGTGAGAGAAGTTGTGAGAGGGTTCTATTTGAAAGGTGGAAGATTGGTAGCATCTAAAAGGGCAACCCTCTCCGATGAGGATGCCGAAATTAGTAAATTTAGAAATTATTTCAATTTCAACTCTCCAATAGATAGAGTCCCATCTCATAGAGTTTTAGCCCTTTTAAGAGGGGTGGACAATAATGAGCTCTCCATTAAAATTGAGGTAGATTCCAATAGAGTTGAAAGCTCTATAAAAAAGCTCTTCCTTGACCAACTCCCTCCCCTGCGCGAAGGGAGTAGAGTAGAGGTAGAGAGTGCTATTTTAGACTCTTATAGGAGGCTGCTTCATCCATCTATAGAAAATGAGTCTATTAGATTGGCCAAAGAGAGGGCCGACCAAGAGGCTATTAAGATTTTTAATCAAAATCTAATCTCCTTACTACTTGCTCCCCCTGTTGGGGAGAAGAGAATTTTAGCGATAGATCCCGGGTTTAGAACAGGGTGTAAGGTGGTCTGTTTAGATACCAATGGCGATCTCCTCCATAATGAAACTATTTACCCTCATCCTCCTATTAACGAGAGGATTAAGGCAATGAAAAAGATTTCGAACCTGGTAGAGTCATATAAAATTGAGGTTATTGCAATTGGGAATGGCACAGCAGGAAGAGAGACAGAGAATTTCATAAAAAAAATAGCACTACCCTCAACTATTGCCATCTACTCTGTCAATGAAGATGGTGCCTCTATCTACTCTGCATCTGCAATTGCCCGAGAGGAGTTTCCCAATCACGATGTTACTGTTAGAGGGGCTGTATCTATTGGAAGAAGAGCGATGGATCCTCTTGCAGAGTTGGTGAAAATTGAGCCAAAATCCTTAGGTGTTGGAGAGTATCAACACGATGTCAACCAAAAGGCACTAAAGGAGGCGTTAGACAGTATTGTTGAACTTTGTGTAAATAGGGTGGGGGTAAATCTAAATACGGCAAGCAAACACCTTCTCTCCTATGTCTCCGGGATTGGACCCACTCTTGCAGAGAGAATACTATTGCACCGATCCGGGGTTGGCCTTTTCAATTCTAAAAGCGATCTGTTGAATGTTTCGGGCTTTGGAGCTAAGAGGTTTGAGCAGTGTGCCGGTTTTCTTAGAGTTCCCAATGGCCGGCACCCCTTAGACAACAGTGCTGTACACCCCGAAAGGTATCCTCTTGTAGAAAAAATTGCTTCTGATTACAATATGACTATCTCTCAATTGATAGAATCGAAAGAGAATCAAAGAGCAATTGAACTTGAACGCTACATCTCTCCAGATACCTCAAGATCGACCTTAGAGGATATACTTAGCGAGATTGCCAAACCCGGATTAGATCCCCGAAAGGTTGCCGAGGTGATGGAGTTCTCCCCCCAGGTGCACTCAATTGAGGAGTTGTCGGAGGGTATGATTCTTCCAGGGGTGGTTAACAACATTACAAGTTTTGGTGCTTTTATAGATATTGGTGTGGGCGAAGATGGTTTGGCACATATCTCACAGCTTGCCGATCGATTTGTAAAAGAGCCTACTCAAATACTAAAGTTACACCAACATGTCAAAGTTAGAGTTTTGGAAGTAGATTTGAAGAGGAAGCGGATTGCTCTCTCTTTACGGGGCGTTGAGCAATAATAACTCCCACGACTACAACTATAACCCCTATAACTTTTATAGTACTAAAGGGTTCTTTCCCAATTAGAAACGATGCAAATCCCGAAATAACAGGTACTATTGCAGTAAATATATTGGCTTTTGCTACCCCCAATATCCTAACGGCATTGATAAATAGAAAGAAAGAGAGCCCCGAACAAAATAGAGAGAGAAAAAAGAGCGACTGTGCTATTTTAGGTGTTATCATTGAGATAGAGAAATGGGGAAAATCAAAGATTAAAAAGAGAGGTAGAAAGTAGAGGGCGGCTAAAAGGTGTTGATAGGTGACTATTGTATAGCTATTATATTTATGGGCCAGCTTTTTTACCAAAAGGGAGTAACCCACAGCAGAAAAGATTGCCAAGATTAGAAAAAGAATACCTATCCATCTCTCAATAGTGAACTCTTCTCTTTCAAAAACCATCATTGCTATTCCGGGTAGAGTTAAAATCATCCCCACTATATTAAGAGTAGAGACCCTCTCCTTATAGAGATAGATGCCGGCGATAAGGGTGAATATAGGTATAGTAGAGATTATTACTGAACTAATAGAAGGCGAATTAAGGTTTTTTAACCCAAAACTCTCCCCAATAAAGTATAGGAACGGTTCAAGAAGGACCAACAGTAGGAACCAGCCCCAATCTCCCTTATCAATCTTAGTTACTTTTCTTAGAGAGAATGAGACAATAGATATAACTACTGCCGCAAGCGACATTCTAAGAAACATTAGAGTAAATACAGAGATTCCCTCTTGCAGAATATAGTTGCTCCATAGGAAAGAGAGTCCCCAGAAGAGTACCGAAACAGATATAGATAGGTAAACAGCGTTCCCTTTTCTAAAATTGGTCATCGATTGAAAAGAAGCTTTTGGGCAGAACGAACACCACTTAATTTACCATTTGCAACCACCTCTACACCGTTTACAAAAGTGTGTATGATAGAGTTGGAGAACTCTTTTCCTGCAAGAGGAGACCATCCACATTTATAGGCGGGAAAAAGTGTAGAACTATAATCGGCTCTTGTTGTATCTACCACTACAATGTCACCCCAATACCCCTCTCTAATAAAACCTCTTCTATCGATTTTAAATCTGTTGGCAGGGGCGTGTGACATAAGGTATACCACTTCATCTAAGGTAAAGAATCCCTCTTTATGAAGTTCCAACATGATTTGCAGGCCATGTTGTACCATAGGTAACCCCGAGGGGGCATTAAAATAGCTTCCCCTCTTCTCCTCTAAGGTGTGGGGAGCGTGATCTGTGGCTACAATATCAATTGCCCCCTCTTTAAGTGCCGCTATGAGTGCATCTCGGTCACTTCTATCTTTTATGGCGGGATTACACTTTATCTGGGCACCCATCCTGTCGTACATAGAGCTATCAAAAAGAAGATAGTGTAGACAAATTTCGCCTGAAATTGCAGGATTGTCTCTCTTGGCTTCTCTTATAAGTTCAACCTCCTCTTTTGTGCTCACATGAAGTATATGCAGATTGCTATTATATTTTGTAGCTAAAGCAATAGCTTTTTGGGTAGAGGCTATACACGCCTCTCTGCTTCTAATATTGGGATGCTCTCTAAAAGGGATATCCTCTCCCCTATACCTCTCTTTAACGGCTATAAGATTACTTCTAATTATCTCTTCCGACTCACAGTGGGCTGCAATAGGCAGTTTGCACTCTTTAAAGATAGCCTCTAATGCTTGAGGATTATCTACCAACATATTACCTGTAGATGAACCCATAAAGAGCTTAATTCCACAAATTTGTTTTGGATCGGCTTTTTTTAGTTCTTTTAAATTATCATTGGTTGCGCCCAAGAAAAAGGAGTAGTTGGCATAAGAGTTTTTTGAGGCAATCTCCTCTTTGCCCTTCACCTCTTTTAGGGAGATTGTAGCGGGTTTTGTGTTGGGCATTTCCATATAAGAGGTGACTCCTCCCAATACTGCAGCGGCACTCTCACTTGCAATTGTCCCCTTCTCTTCATTGCCCGGTTCGCGAAAGTGGACCTGATCGTCAATTACGCCTGGAAAAACCAATTTTCCTGTGACATCTACTACTCTATCAACTTTTGGCAGCTTTTCGCCACTAATAAAAATTTTTTCTATTATTCCCGCCGACAGTAAAATCGAGCCCTCTACAACAACCCCCTCATTTACAATTATACCATCTTTAATCAAAATTGTTTTAGATTTCATCTTATCTTCTCTTCCCCTTAATTTTTCTAAATCTCATTGCTATTACTCCCCAGAACGCCTCACCAAAAATAGAGCTGTTCATTTTGGAACTCCCCTCTGTACGATCTACAAATATTATTGGAACCTCTTTAATTTTAAAGCCCAATTTATAGGCATTATACTTCATCTCTATTTGAAAACCATATCCCCTCATCTTAATACTATCTAAATCGATACTCTCCAACACCTCATTCCTATAGCATTTAAATCCGGCTGTAGCATCAAATATCTTCATTTTTAAAACCCACCTCACATATGTAGAGGCAAAGTATGAGATTACAACTCTGCCAATGGGCCAGTTGACAACACTAATTCCCTTAGAATATCTGGAACCAATTGCCAAATCTGCCCCCTCTTTACAGCAATTGTATAGTCGTGGCAAATCTGAAGGGTTATGAGAAAAATCGGCATCCATCTCAAAAATAAAGTTATAATTCTTCTCCATTGCCCATTGGAAACCCGCAATATAAGCAGAGCCTAAGCCACTTTTTGTCTCTCTATGCAAAAGATGTAACCGTTGTAAAAACTCCTTTTTTAGCTCTTTTACAATTTTACCGGTACCATCTGGAGAGTTGTCGTCAACTACAAGAATGTGATATTCCCCCTCTAATGCAAATATAGCTCGTATAATTTTCTCTATATTCTCCTTTTCGTTAAAGGTTGGAATAATTACAATTTTGTCAAAAATCATATTCTTTACTTTTGAATTATAAAGGTAGATATTTAAATTGTTAAACCTACACCTATCACCAAAACAATATAAGAACTACTAAGAAAATTTAAATATTATTTGTTTTTGAATTTTAAGTTATCTATCTTTGTCTTTCCAAACTCGCTGAGAGTTTTTTTTGTTCTTTGAAAATTTGAAAGATAAGTACACCAAAAGTACTAAAGAGTA
>CAZEGL010000023.1:0-22212 GCA_964512295.1 uncultured Muribaculaceae bacterium | reverse complement strand
TAAATGGTTATGGTTGCTTATGGCTGTTTACAAGCCATTATTTACCGATACAAAAATTTTTGAAGATGTTGCCTAATATTTCGTTTGTGCTGATAGCTCCAACTATCTCACCAAGGTGTGTTATAGCCTCTCTTATATCTTGAGTTAGAAGCTCTGTAGAGAGCTCCTGCTCCATCCCTTCAGATACCCTCTCCAATGCAAAAAGAGCCTCCCTAAGAGCATCGTAATGTCTAATATTAGAGACCAAAGTTGAATAGGAGGCTCCGCTGTAGTTGCGCTGGTTCTCTAAGAGCAGTTTTTGCAACTCCTCTATTCCCGCCCCCTTTTTGGCCGATATTGCAACAATACCCAAATGGTTTAAAGAGTATTTTTGAGTAACCTCTCTAATTGTTGCAAGTTCTTCTTCAAGTAGGGTGGGGGAGAGCTTGTCGCTCTTGTTGAGCACCACTATCACCTCTTGCCCTCTCTTAACTATAGATGCCAACTGTTTGGTGGCAGCTTCGAAGTTTTCTGGCCTTTCGCCATCTAAAAGGAGCAATATTATAGAGGCCTCTGCAATCTTCTTAAAAGTTCTCTCAATACCAATTATCTCTATCTGTTCGCTGCTCTCTCTAATGCCCGCCGTATCTATAAAACGGAAACCTACACCCTCTATATTTATATATCCCTCAATATAGTCGCGGGTAGTACCATGAATATCGGAGACAATTGCCCGCTCTTCCTTTAGCAGATTGTTAAGCAGGGTACTCTTTCCGGTGTTGGTAGCCCCTGCAATAGCTATAGGAATGCCGTTTTTAATTACATTGCCGTACCGGAAAGATTCAATTAGAGTTCCTATATGGTCTATCACACCATCTAAAAGGGTTCGCAGATGGGTGCGGTCGGCAAATTCAACATCCTCTTCGGCAAAATCAAGCTCCAGCTCCATTAGTGAAACCAAATCTAAAAGGGAGGAGCGCATCTGTGCCAACTCTTTAGAAAAGCCCCCCTTCATCTGATTGATAGCAATACGGTGTGAAGCTTCATTTTCAGAAGAGATTAGATCGGCAACAGCTTCGGCCTGCGCCAAATCTAACTTTCCATTTAAAAAGGCTCTTTGAGAAAATTCCCCAGGGCGGGCAGGCCTCGCTCCGCTCTCTACCAAAAGTAGAAGAATCTCTTGCTGAATATAGCTTGAGCCGTGGCAAGAAATCTCTACCATCTCTTCGCCGGTGTAGGAGTTGGGCGCTCTAAAGAGCGAAACCAACACCTCATCTAAGAGCTCCTCTCCTTTATAAATTGAGCCAAAACGCACTCTATAACCGGGGCTCTCCTCAATTGGAGCCTCACTTTTTGGTACAAAAATAGAGGCAACTGTTTCAATAGCCTTTGGGCCACTCACTCTTATAACTGCAATGGCACTCTTCCCTTCAACGGTAGAGAGGGCGCAAATTGTATCGTCAAAAAGATTTTTCATAGCTTTTTTTCTCTAAAAGTAGAACATTTTCAAGATGATGGGTATGAGGAAACATATCTACCGGCTGCACCTTTACAATATTGTAGTTATCTACCATAAGAGCTGTATCTCGCGCCTGTGTAGCGGGATTACAGCTTACATAAATTATCTTTTGTGGGGCGCACTCCGCTATAACTTTAGCTACATCGGGGTGAATACCGGCTCGTGGGGGGTCTAAAACTATAATATGGGGGTGGCCATGCTCTTCAATAAATTGGGGAGTTAGAATTTTACGCATATCACCGGCAATAAAGGTGCTATTGGAGATCCCATTTAACTCTGCATTTATTTTGGCATCGGCCACAGCCTCTTCTACATACTCTATTCCAACCACTTTTTGGGCTTTAGAGGCTAAAAATAGCGCGATAGTTCCAGCACCGGTATAGAGGTCGTATAACACTTCATTACCCTTTAATGAGGCCATCTCTCTCACAATCTTATAGAGATTATAGGCTTGTGCCGAATTGGTCTGAAAGAACGACTTTGGCGCTATCCTAAAGCGTAACCCCTCCATCTCTTCAAAGATATGGCTATTACCGCTCCAGTTGTAGGAAGGAAGATCGGCAATGGAGTCGTTTTGTTTCTCGTTTATAATCCAATTTAGAGAGGTTATTGAGGGGAACTCTCTCTCTAAAGCGGCAAGGAGAGCCTCTCGCTCCCTTTTCATCTCTTTGGCAAAGACCACTATAACCATCACCTCACCAATAGAGGTGGTGCGTACAACAATAGTTCTTAAGAGACCCTCCTGCCTCTTAAGATCAAAAAACTCTAAATTGTTATCTAAAGCATACCCTTTTATAAAGAGTCTAATTGCATTTGAGGGTTCGGGTTGAAGATGACACTCTTTGATGTCCAGCACTTTATCGAAATGGCCGGCAATATGGAACCCCAATCCAACTCTCTCATTGGGTGTGAGTTCTCCCTCTGCTGCTAAATCTTCTATCCAGCGGCGACTACTAAATGTAAACTCCAATTTATTGCGGTAGTGGGTACTCCTCTCCGAACCTAAAATAGGAGAGATAGGGGGCAATTGCAACCCACCTATACGGCCAAGTTGATCTTCTACCTGCTGCTCTTTAGCTTTCAATTGCAAAGGGTAGGGGAGGTGTTGCCATTTGCACCCGCCGCAAAGGCCAAAGTGGTCGCAAAAGGGTTCTACTCTATCGGGTGATGGAGTTACCAAACGGGTAATAAACCCCTCCATAAAACTCTTTCTACTCTTGGTAACCCTCACATTAACAATATCGCCGGGAATAGCATTGGAGATAAAGAGAACCTGCCCATCTATCTTTGCTATTGCTTTTCCCTCTGCTGCAATAGACTCTACTTGAATATTGTAGAGTTCTTCTCCTCGTTTAATTTTTTTCACTCTAAAACTTCTACTCTATTAGTTGCTGTAAGTTGCTAAAATAACTTATTTATTGCCTATTTGTAACAAATATTGCGATTATGTTGTAATTTAGCTATTGTCATGAATAGTAGATTTACCGTTACACTATTAGTGCTGTTGCAGTTGCTCCCACTACTTCTTTTTGGAGTAGATGAGAATATAATATCAATACGGGGTAGGGTAAGCGACTCAAATAGTGGTAGAGCAATGGCTTTTGCCACAATTGCACTAAAGGGAAGTTCTGTAGCTATTGTGGCTAATAATGAGGGAATTTTTACATTAAAATTGCCAAAAAAAAATATAAATGACACTATAGTTGTCTCATTTTTAGGATATAAGAGCAATTATATTCCAATTTCTGCTCTTTATGGCAATTTGAACCAAATAGAGCTGTCACCCACTTCACTTCTTCTTGATCCAGCCCTTGTGATACCTCAAGAGCCATTGGCTATTATAAAGATGGCACTCTCTAAAATTAAGGAGAACTATGGGGGCGAGTGGTTGCAAATGAGCTCTTTTTATCGTGAAACTGTACAAAAAAAAGAACGCTATATATCTATAAATGAAGCCCTTTTAAGTATCAACAAAGCTCCTTACAACACCTTTAGAAACGATCGTGTTGCTCTCTACAAGGGGCGTGGCAACCATAGTGCCAGTAGGAGCGATACCATTATTGTAAAATTACAGGGGGGGCCGCTCTCGGCTCTTCAGATAGATGTGGTAAAAGAGCCCTTTTTATGGGTAGATAGTAGAGAGATTGAGTTTTTTTACCAATTTTCTATGGGAGAGCCCGCTACAATAGACGATAAGCTCTTTTATAGAATAGATTTTTTGCCTCTGCCACATATAAAAGAGATTTTATTTAAAGGAACACTCTTTATAGATCCGCACTCTTTTGCAATAGGTAGAATTCAATTTTCTATGAATGTAGAGAGGCGAAAAGATGCTACAAATATCTTTATTGTAAAGAGTCCTCCAGGGGTCAAATTTGAGATTTTAGGAGCAAACTATGTGGTAAACTATCGCAAAAGCAATTTAGAGCAATATAGGGCAGATAGAGAACACAATTATGGCAATTGGCATTTTGACTACTCCAAGAGCGAACTTCAATTTTCTGTAAAGTGGCCCAAAAGGTGGTTTAGCAGCAGCTACACAATTAAGACCGAAATGGCAGTAACAGATCTTTCAAAGACTCTTAATCCAATTGCCTCCAGCCAAACTATTAAAGCGAAGGATATTATCTCTTATAGAGTTGAAGATTATTTAGATCCCAATTTCTGGGGCAACTATAATAGTATAGAACCCGAAGCGCCAATTGAGAGGATTATTGAAAAGATTGCCAAATCGTTAAGAAAATAGTATTTGTTACACAATTTATATTATGTTAAATAAACAAATGGCCAAACCCCTACCAGAACGAATGCGCCCAACAACCATAGAGCAATTTGTAGGACAGGAGCAAATAGTTGGTGAAGGGTCGATTTTGAAAAAGATGTTGGAGAGCGGCCATATCACCTCATTTATTTTGTGGGGTCCCCCTGGTGTTGGAAAAACAACTTTGGCAAGAGTTGTTGCCTTACATCTCAAACGACCGTTTCACCAAA
This sequence comes from uncultured Muribaculaceae bacterium, assembly GCA_964512295.1. GTDB lineage: Bacteria > Bacteroidota > Bacteroidia > Bacteroidales > UBA932 > Bact-08. Next base: position 17,723 of record CAZEGL010000023.1, on the reverse strand, counting down.
TCTCTGCTGTCCATTCTGGTGTAAAAGAGTTAAGGGAGATAATTGAGAAATCTGGAAGAGAGTCGCTCTTCTCAAAAGTTCCTCCACTACTCTTTATAGACGAAATTCATCGTTTCAATAAAGCTCAACAAGACTCACTACTTGGTGCTGTTGAGGAGGGAAAAATTGTTCTTGTAGGAGCCACAACAGAAAATCCCTCTTTTGAGGTGATTACCCCCCTCCTATCGCGATGCCATATTTTTGTATTAAAACCTTTAGATAGTAAAGAGCTTGATATTCTAATAGATAGGGCAATTAAAGAGGATATTTTACTCTCTTCTAAAAAGATTGAAATTGAAGAGCGAGAAGCACTCTATCTACACTCTTCGGGAGATGCTCGTAAATTGCTTAATATCATAGATATAATAACTTCTGTAGAGTGGGATAAAGAGAAGATTGTAATAAATAACAATATTGTTACAAATCTTCTAAATGAGCATATTAATATATATGATAAGGGAGGAGAATATCACTACGATATGATCTCTGCTTTTATCAAAAGTGTAAGAGGCTCCGACCCTAATGGGGCACTCTATTGGATGGGTAGAATGTTAAACGGGGGTGAAGATCCCCTATTTATAGCTCGACGATTGATAATTTTGGCCGCAGAAGATATTGGTTTAGCCAATCCCAATGGCCTACTTCTTGCAAATAGCGCTTTCGATGCAGTTAATAAAATTGGAATGCCCGAAGCCAGAATAGTTCTTTCACAAGCAGCTATCTATCTTGCCACATCGCCCAAAAGCAATAGTGCCTACATTGCAATAGATGCTGCAATAGAGGAGAGTAGAAAAAGTGGCAATCTGCCGGTACCGCTTCATCTTAGAAATGCTCCAACAAAATTGATGAAGGAGCTCAAATATGGCGAAGGGTACAAATATGCCCACTCATACCCCGGTAACTTTGTAGAGGAGAGTTTTCTTCCACCCCAATTAGAGGGAGCGATCTTCTATACTCCGGGCAACAATAGAAGGGAGAGGGAGATCCAAGAGCGATTGGAGAGGGAGTGGAAGGTCTATGCCAACCTTAGCGAAGATAAAAAGGATTTAAACAGCAAATTGTAATAAATATAGAGATGAAATTGAATAATATTGAATTTTTAGAGCAAACCAAAGAGGATAGTTTCTATCTTATAGCTGGCCCCTGTGTAGTGGAAGAGGAGGAAAAGACATTTGAAATTGCATCACATATCAAAAAGATTACCAGCTCCTTAGGAATTCCATTTATCTTTAAAGCCTCTTATAGAAAGGCAAACCGTACCCGTAGCGACTCCTTTTCTGGATTGGGCGACATCAAAGCTCTTCAGATCCTTGAAAAAGTTCGTAGAGAGTTGCAGGTACCAATTTTAACAGATATACATAACTCTCCCGAAGCGGTGATGGCGGCATCATTTAATGTAGATATACTACAAATTCCTGCCTTTCTATGCCGTCAAACAGATCTCTTGGAGGCTGCTGCCAAGACAGGCAAATATGTAAATATTAAAAAGGGACAATTTCTCTCACCCTACTCTATGGCCTTTGCAGCCGAAAAGGTAGAAAATTGTGGAAACAATAAGATTATTCTTACCGAAAGGGGGTCTCAGTTTGGCTATACCGACTTGATTGTAGATTTTAGATCTATTCCTATAATGAAGGAGATGGGTTATCCGGTATTTGTTGATGTAACACATAGCCTTCAACAGCCCAACCAACCCTCTGGGGTAAGTGGTGGAAATCCATCCCTTATCTCTACTATAAGCCGCGCAGCTATAGCAGTTGGAGCAGATGGTCTCTTTATAGAGAGCCATCCACACCCCGAAGAGGCTCTTTCCGATGGAGCAAATATGCTTAAATTGGAGTATCTGGAACCTATGCTGCAAGAGCTTTTATATATAAGAGAGGCACTCTCAAAAGCAAAGAGATCTATGGGTGAATAGGTTGGTAGAGCTAAAAAAGTAGTGCTGTTAAAATGGATACCCTACGCCAAATTGAAGAGCGTAGGTGTTGGGTTTAAACCAATCTTTGGGTCCAACCCATCTTTTTTTATGCGGATCTCTAATGACTAACCCCAAATCCAATCTTAAAATAACAAAATCGAGATCTAATCTTAATCCAACACCACAGTTGGCTGCTATACTCTCGTGAAAATCCCTCAATCTAAAGAGCCCCTCCTCCCTACTCTGCTCTTGGCGACTGAGAGTCCAAATATTTCCTACATCTAAAAAGAGAGCTCCTTCAAAACTCCAAAACATCTTATAGCGATACTCTATGTTGGCTTCAATCTTCATGTCGCCACTCTGGTTGGGTATGGCAAAGGTAGTATCAATAGGCATAGAGCCCGGGCCAACGGTACGGGGCTGCCACCCCCTCATGCTCCCTGCCCCACCGGCATAGAAAAGTTTCTCGAACGGTAGCACTTTGGAGTTGCCGTAGGCAAAGCCTATCCCAAAATTAAAACGGGTAGCCAAACTCCTCTCACGATTGGGTTTCCAAGTATAGCCTAAAGAGAGATCACTTCTTAAATATTGGGCATAGGGTGTATTCCAGATAAGCTTAGAGCCTTCCGAATCCTCTTGTAGCGAAGAGTTTAAGATACTCAATATATTACCTGAGATATCATTTGACCATCTTAGATAAAAAAATGAGCTTTTGGGATTGAGAGAGGGATCGGTTGTATAGTAGAAGGTAGCACCTGCACCAAGGTCGAAATGGTTTCTGTAACTATTTCTAAGAAAGGGGTCATTTAACGATTCGTAAAATAGAGGATTTAGGTTAAATAGCTTAATTACATTGAGTTGCAGAGGAGTAACTGTAAAGAAGAATTTGTCGTGAGAACCCCAGTTATAGCCGTAGCTAAAAGAGATCAAATTTCGAGTAAACTCATCTCTATTTTGATAGTTGTAGCTTACATTGATATCGGTCCTTGGAGGAGCCCACCTAAAGAGAGAATCTGGAACCAAGAGAAAGCTGGGAATAGAGAGCGAAGTAGAGATACCAAATTCCGAAGAGCTGATTGGCTCATTCAATTTATATTGAAAATTGCCCATAAACCCAAGGGTCAACCACTCCCCTCCCCTAAAGAGATTTTTATGATAGTAGGAGAGAGCCGGAGAGAATCCAAGCAATCTATTGGAGTTTATAGAGGTCTCAAAATTAAATTTACATCCTTGATTCTTAGAAGGTGTAACTCTTATTGTGCAATCTACCTCTCCCTCTTTTTTTATAGAGTCTGTAGGAACTTCATCAAACTGAATGTTTACCCCTGCAAAGTAGCGTAGAGAGATCAATCTCTCATAAGTTCTGGTTGCCTCCTCTTCACTATAGTATGAGCCTCTACGAAGGGTATTCATCTTTGCTAAGGTTCTCCCTTTAATAGAGGGGATAGTGGGAGAGTAGAGATCAAAATCTTTTAAATGGGTTACATTATATTGCTGCTCTTCTGGAGCCAACTGCGCTACAGGATCCCACTCAGAATAAACTTTTAACCCTCTTAAACGAAATTTTTGGTGGGGTTTTGAATCCTTTGGTGTTTCGTTACGGGTAAAATTTTCAATTGAGACCCTTAAATTGGCAACTTCTCCTCCTCTTAGAGTATCTGCTCGGAAGAAAAAGTGGTTTTTAGAAAAGGTGTAGTAGCCTCTGTTGCGTAAATATTGTGTAACTCTCTCGCTCTCTTTATCTAAAAGGCGTTCAGAGAGCTTCTCACCCTTTTTAAGTAAACTCTCCTCCCAAACACTTTTAAGTTCTTTGCCAATATTTGTATCTCTTACTGTAAAGCAGATAGAGTCTAATATATAACTTTTGCCACACTCGATTGTGTAAATTACACTACTCTGCCTTCTCTTTGTTAATATGTTGGTATAGACATTAGAGTTGTAATATCCTAAAGTTGTAAGGTGTTTTTTTAAATTTAAAGAGCTGCTTTCAACTAAAGAGCTGTCTAAAATAGTGGGTGGAGAACCCACCTTCTCTAAGAAGCGGTTCCATCTATTCTCTTTGTCACTCTTTATATTGTAAAGCATTTGAAAGGGATTTAGCCCAAATAGAAAAGAGTTGTTGGGTTGTTGCTTTATATATTGATTGAGTGAAGAGGTAGAAATTTCGTTGTTATTTATAAGATAAATCAGATTCTCTTTAAGAATAGTTTCCCCTTCGGAGAGCCTTTTTATGGCACCACATGAGAGCAGAAAGAAGAGGGAGAGAGCAAGTGCAGAGAGACGAATAGCCCTTTTTATAACAGTCATTAAGCGATCTCTTTGGGGTTGTCGGTTATTTGCAAAAGTAACAATATAATAGTAAAAATCCTTTTTCAAATTCGAAAATAAATTATCTTTGCACTCACAACAAAAGTAACTTGTTTACTTTAAGTATAAAATAGTAATCTAACACTCTTACATAGGCAAAATGAAGAACAAGTACATCGATCTCATTGAACAGACTTTCGACTTCCCACAAGATGAATTCCATGTAGAAGATGGTGAATTGTATTTTCACAATATTCCAATAATGGATATAATCAATCAATATGGAACACCTCTAAAAATTACCTATCTACCCAAAATCTCCTCTCAAATTCAGAAGGCTAAGCGGATGTTTAATGTTGCAATGGCTAAGGTAGATTATCAGGGGGAGTATAACTACTGCTACTGCACCAAAAGTTCCCACTTCTCCTTTGTAATTGAGGAGGCACTAAAAAACGACATCTACATTGAAACCTCTTCTGCCTTTGACCTTAGCCTAATAGAGACTCTATATGCTGCCGAAAAATTAGATAAAGAGATCTATATTTTATGTAATGGTTTTAAAAAACCTCTCTATATAGAGAATATAGCCTCTTTAAGAGAAAAAGGTTGGCATAATATACTCCCCATATTAGATAATATAACAGAGTTTGATCATCTTGATGCAGCTATAAAAGAGCCAACCCAAATTGGAATTAGGATTGCAGCCGAAGAGGAACCGAAGTTTGAATTTTACACCTCTCGATTAGGGATTCGCTATAGCGATATTATCCCCTTTTATAAAAATAAAATTGAGGGGAACTCAAAATTTACCCTTAAAATGCTCCATTTCTTTATAAATACAGGTATTAGAGATAATGCCTACTATTGGAACGAGCTATCTAAATGTGTATCTGTCTATTGTGATTTAAAAGAGATTTGTCCCGAATTGGACTCGCTCAATATTGGAGGGGGGTTCCCCATTAAAAACTCTCTCGCTTTCGACTACGATTATGAATATATGGCAGAGGAGATTATAGCACAGATAAAGCAGATCTGCCAGCAGAGAAATATACCCGAGCCCAATATTTTTACAGAATTTGGGAGCTTTACCGTAGGAGAGAGTGGAGCAGTAATCTATCAAACATTGGCTCAAAAACAGCAAAACGATCGAGAAAGATGGTATATGATCGACAGCTCTTTTATGACCACTCTACCCGATACTTGGGCCATAAAGCAGCGTTTTATTATGCTCCCTATCAACAAGTGGAACAGTGAATATACACGGGTCTTCTTGGGTGGCTTAACTTGCGACAGTCAAGACTATTACAATGCCGAAGCACATGCCAATGCAATCTTTCTCCCACAAATAAATGGCGAAGAGGAGCCTCTCTACATTGGTTTCTTCCACACCGGTGCATATCAAGAGTCAATTGGCGGCTTTGGAGGAGTGCAACACTGCCTGCAGCCTGCTCCAAAACTGATAACAATTGATTTAGACGAAGATGGAGAGTATGTGACCCGCCTTTTTAGTAAAGAGCAGACCTACAAATCTATGTTGAAAATATTGGGATATTGAGATGACTCCTTCAAAAAGCGAAATAGCATTGGTTAGATCGCTGCGGCACAAAAAGAACCGTGAACTTCACTCTCTATATGTTATAGAGGGAGTAAAGATGGTAGAAGAGGCCGAAAGAAGCGGTGTTAAGATTGTTAAACGATATAGCAGAGACGAGATTGGCAGCAACACTATGGCAAAGATGAGCCATATCTCTTCTCCCCCACCTCTTTTAGCTGTGGCCAAAAGAGAGAGGAGTAGAGAGGTGAAGTGGCCACAAAAGGGAGAGCTCTATTTGGCTCTCGATAGAGTGGCAGATCCGGGCAATTTGGGTACAATAATTAGGAGTGCCGAGTGGTTTGGAGTTGATGGACTCTATCTCTCCGAAGGCTCTGTAGATCTATATAATCCAAAGGTGCTACACGCCTCAATGGGCTCTTTTTTTAAAGTGAAGAGCTATCAGGTAGATTTTAATCAACTATTTGCCAAGTCGTTAGAGGCAGAAGTTCCAATATATGGAACTTCACCTAAGGGAGAATATCTTGTGGGGGGCAGCTCCCTTGCCAAAGGGGTGGTGATATTGGGGAGTGAAGCTCATGGAGTATCTGAACAATATAACCACTATATAGAGAGATTTCTCTCTATCCCCTCTTTCTCTACAACCGGCACAATAGACTCTTTAAATGTAGCAGTGGCTGCTGCAATTCTCTGTTGGGAGATTACTCGCTCCACCCTTTAGAGAGTTCGTAGAGCATAATAGAGGCTGCTGCAGATACATTTAGAGATCCTATTTTTCCCAATAGTGGTATCTTTACAACACTATCTGAAAGTTGGAGAGCAGATCGTGAGACCCCCCTCTCTTCAGAACCTAAAATCAGAGCTGTAGCCCTTTTGGGGGTTATAGTAGCAATACTCTCCGACGCTTTGGATGAAGAAGATATAATTTGATACCCACTCTCCCTTAAGAAGAAGACCGCTTCTCTAATATTTACCACTTTACACACTTTTACCCTTAGTAGGGCTCCAGCCGAAGCCTTTATCGCATCTGCATTTATATTTGCACTCCCTTTAGATAGCTGTATTATACCCTGAACTCCAAATGTTTCGGCGGAGCGTACAATTGCCCCGAAGTTTCGTACATCTGTGATTCCATCTAAGATTATAATGAGGGGTATTTTTCCCTCTCCTTTCTCTTCAACCAATTGATCTAAAGTAGAGTACTCAATTTTGGGAAGATACCCAATAACTCCCTGATGGTTAGATTTGGTCACTCTATTCAACCTCTCCAATGGAACAAATTGTAGAGTAATTCCCCTCTCTCTACAAATATTCTCTATACGTCGTAAGGAGGGGGACTCCCCTCCCACCCTTATCATCACTTTCTCTATTTTCTTGCCACTTTCGAAAGCCTCAAGCAGGGGGTGAACACCAAAAATATAACTCTCTTTTTTTCCCATCTCTCTATAGTTTTGAGTGAAGCTCCTCCCACTCCTCCATTCTTAAGTGGAGCTCACTATTTATTTTTTCATACTCTTTTAAAAGGGGCTCAAGTTCCATTTGTGGTGTGGGGGTTGATAGTAGATGCTCAATCTCCCCTATCCTACTCTCTATCTCTTGGATACTCTCTTCACATTTGGTTATTTTAGCTTTAACCCTTCGCTCCTCTTTCATAACCTCCCTATCTATATAGGAGTCACTTATCTCCTCACTCCTATTTTGTGTTGGTTGGCCGGGGGTAGCTCTTCTCTCCTCTTCAACAATCCACTCCCCTTTAAACTCCTTCAACTCTCCCCCTCTGAATTGATAGATTCTATCTACTAAACCATCTAAAAATTGACGATCGTGCGAAATTATCAAAAGGGTACCGGGATACTCTTTAAAACTCCTTTTTAGTGCCTCTTTAGAACTGATATCCATATGGTTGGTAGGCTCGTCTAAAAGTAGAAAATTGTTTGGAGTAACAATCAATTTGGCTAAGGCAAGGCGCGCCCTCTCACCTCCACTTAAAACCTCTACCCGCTTCTCTACATCGTCGCCGGAAAAGAGAAAAGCTCCTAAAATATCTCGCAGTTTTGTTCTCACCTCTCCAACTGCTATCTTATCTACACTCTCAAATATTGTATCCTCTTTAGTTAAGAGTTCATCTTGATTTTGAGAGTAATATCCCACCATAACATTATGGCCCAGAGTGAGTTCTCCCTTTAGCGGAGAGAGTTCACCCGCTATCAGTTTCATTAAAGTACTCTTGCCTGCACCATTTTTACCAATAATTGCCACTTTATCGCCTCTCTCAAGGGTGAGGTTCAAATTGGAAAATATGGGTTTCTCTCCATATGAAAAAGAGAGTTGTGACGCATTTAATACCACTCTTCCCGATTTGGGAGTAGAGAAGAAGCGAGCCTCAATCTTCGCTTTCTCCCGAATATCTACCTCTATCCGCTCTAACCGTTCCAACTGTTTTATTCGAGACTGTACCTGCGACGCTTTAGAGGCTTTGTATCTAAATCTCTCTATGAAGCGTTCTGTGCTCTTTATCTTCTGCTCTTGATTGTAAAGGGCAGCCTGCTGCTGCTCTACCCTCTCCTCTCTAAGCTCTTTAAATTTTGAGTAACTCACCTTGTAGTCGAATAGAGTACCGGCTACCAGCTCCACTGTACGGTTGGTGCTATTGTCTAAAAATCGAACATCGTGTGAAACAGTTACTGTAGCGCCCTTAAAGTTAGACAGATAGCTCTCTAACCACCCTATCGATTCAATATCTAAATAGTTGGTAGGTTCATCCAATAGTAGAATATCGGGGTTGGCAAGTAGCACTTTGGCCAATTCAACCCTCATATTCCAACCGGAACTAAATTTTTTTCGTGAATGTTCAAACTCTTCACGATTGAAACCCAATCCCACAAGTACCCTCTCACATTCGGCTTCGGGGTTGAACGATTGTAGAAAGGAGTGGCGTTCTGTTAAGTGGTGAAGTCTCTCTATCAATTTCATCTGTTTGGCGCTACTCCACTCTTCTACTTTGGAAAGTTCTAAATTAACCCTCTCTAACTCCCTCTCAAGTGAGAGGAGGCTCTTAAAAGAGGAGAGGGCTGCCTCCATTATACTCTCTTCAACTCTATATTCAATAAGTTGGGGAAGATACCCTACACTTCTCTCCGAAGAGATTCCTACACCACCGCTACTCGGTTCCATAACACCTGCAATTATCTTCAATAGAGTACTTTTACCCGATCCATTCTTTCCAACTAACCCTATTCGGTCGCTTTCGGATATATGGAAGTTTAAATTTGAGAAGAGAGGCTCTCCCCCAAATAGAACAGAGAGGGAGTTAATTGAAATCACGACAGATTAAAATGCTAAATTCATAAAGGAGATAGAGAGGGATACCCACAATCATAAGGGTAAAGGCGTCGCCACTGGGAGTGATAACTGCCGAAAGGATCATTAATGCCAAAAATGCATATCTTCTATATCTCTTTAGAGTTGTTTTACTCACCACACCCATCCTTGAGAGTATTAGAGCAAGAGCCGGCAGTTCAAATACTACCCCCATTATAAAGATCAGCCACGAAAACATAGCGATATAGGAGCGGAGTGAAATTTGATTTACTACTTTGCTACTAACTTGATAGGTTGCCAAAAATCTTAGTGTCAAAGGAAATACAAAGAAATAACCTACAAGAACGCCTATAAAAAAGAGAATTGAAGCAAAGGCAAATCCTCTTTTAATGCTATCTCTCTCTTTTTCGTATAGACCGGGTTTAATAAATGTCCAAACTTGATAGAGAATATAAGGGACAGATAATATAAGAGAGAGTAGAATAGATACATTGATATGTGTGAAGAATTGTGATGGGAGCTCAATATTTATCAGCTCGATCCTAAAGTGAGAAATCTCTTGGGAGGAGAGACCTACCATTTGGCTTAAACTATTAAACCATTTGAAGAGAATAAAATCCTCCGATGTTGGAGCAAAAATAATCTTATCGAAGAGGAACGATTTAGAGGGGAAGATTATCACTAAGAAGAATAGTACAGAAAGAGCAGAGCGAAAGAGTACCCCCCTCAATTCATCCAAATGGTCCCAAAAAGTCAAATCCTCTTTTTTCACCCTCCTCTACTCCCTATTTTTTTCCTTTCTCTCCCTTTTGCTCATCGGCATTGGAGTTCACAGATTCATTAATCTCATCCTCAATTCCCTTTACCCCCTCTTTGAAGTATTTTACCCCTTTTCCAAGACCTTTCATAAGTTCAGGAATTTTCTTACCGCCAAAAAGCAATAAAACGATTAATGCAATAATAATAATTTCCTGAGTTCCAATTGCTAAAAAATTATACATAATATCTTATTTAGATTGTTCAATGTATGGTTCAAATAGATCTATTACAAATTTGGGAGCCCTTATTGCTCTGCGAGTTGTGCTATTTATAAAGCCCAATACCACCGAACCGTATGAGGCTACTTCCCCCGCCGGATTGTAAATAACTGTATCGATTTTAAGTTTAACTTTGGGAAGTTCCTTAATTGTACTTACAATTTTGAGTATATCTCCTTGGTAAGTAGGTAATTTATAAAAACAATTTACCTCTATAACAGGCATCATAACCCCCCTCTGCTCTACCTCTTTTATAGGAAAGCCCAAATCTACAAGTGCCCTATTCCTTCCATACTCAAAATATCGAATATAGTTGGAGTGATGCACAATACCCATCAAGTCGGTTTCGTAATATCGTACCTCTAACGAGGCTTCGTGTACATACATAACTATTTTGTTAAATCACGCTTCATCTCCAATAGCGCTGCCAACTTAATTTCGCTATCGCTAAGTTTTTTTCTCTCCCTCTCTACAATATTTTGAGGGGCGCTATCTAAAAATTTTGTATTGGAGAGTTTTCCCTTGATTGGGATAATGAACCTGTTTAATCTGGCTATTTCACTCTCTATCTTCTCTAACTCCCTCTCAAGATCCAACATCCCCTCCAACGGAATAAATAGTTGTAGGGTACCGCTTATAAAGGAGCTGCCACTCTGCTCATCTCTCCTCTTTTCCATAGTGTAAATCTTCTCTACATTGGCCATCTTTTCTATTAGAGAGGAGAGAGTCCAATCAAAATCACCTTCGATATAGAGTGTGAGTGGCTCTTTGGCTGAAATCCCCTTTGAGTGTCTTAGATTTCTAATATTGGTAATGATCCCCTTAGTCACTTCAAATCTATCTATCAGCTCTCTATCAAAATTTTTGGGAGTTGGAACGGGTGAGTGGGTGATACTCTCATTTTCGCTCCGTTTCTCAATTTTTTGCCAAAGCTCTTCGGTAATAAAGGGCATAAAGGGGTGGAGCAGCCGTAAAAGAGTATCGAAAAAGAGTTTGGTTGAATTTATAACTTCTTGGTTTAAAGGTTCTGAATAGGGGGGCTTAACAATCTCCAAATACCAAGAGCAGAAATCGTCCCAAAAGAGTTTATATAGGAGCATAAGGGCATCTGAGAGACGATAGTGGCTGAAGTGCTCATCGATCTTTGCTATAGACTCCTGTAGCAGATGGTCAAACCACTCTATCCCCTTTGCCGCTTGGGGGGTAATCTCAACTTCGCTTGAACCCTCCCACCCCTCTACTAAACGGAAGGCATTCCATATTTTATTTGCAAAATTTCTCCCCTGCTCTACCTGACTCTCATCGAAAAGAATATCATTTCCGGCGCTACTACAGAGTAACATTCCCACCCTTACCCCATCGGCCCCAAACTCCTCAATCAATTTTATGGGATCGGGAGAGTTGCCCAATGATTTAGACATCTTTCTCCCCATCTTATCTCTAACAATTCCAGTGAGATAAACAGTTTTAAATGGCACCTCGTGGCAAAATTCCAGCCCTGCCATAACCATTCTGGCAACCCAGAAAAAAAGAATCTCGGGGGCAGTTACCAAATCGTCTGTAGGGTAGTAGTAGGCCAAATCTCTATTTGGCTCCTTGTTGGGGAAACCGGGCTTTTGTGGATCAAAGACCGATATGGGCCACAACCAAGATGAGAACCATGTATCCAACACATCTTCATCTTGAATAAGGGTATCGGCAGTTATAGTGGGATCGATCTTTTTAGCTTCGGCAAGTGCCTCTTCACTGTTTTTAGCAACCACAACCTCTCCGGAGGGGAGATACCAAGCGGGAATCTGTTGTCCCCACCACAATTGACGCGAGATACACCAATCTTTTACATTCTCCATCCAGTGTCGGTAGGTGTTTGTATATTTTTCGGGAACCAACCTAATCCGCTTATCCAATACCGCTTTAAGGGCAGGGGCAGCTAACTCCTCCATCTTTAGGAACCACTGAAGTGAGAGACGGGGCTCTATTACAGCATCGGTTCTCTCCGAAAAGCCAATTTGTGAGGAGTGCTCTTCAACTTTAATAAGAGAGCCGGACTCCTCTAACATCTTTACTATTTTCTTTCGCGCTACAAATCGATCCTCTCCAACCAAAATTTGGGCACTCTCATTTAATTTTGCGTATTGGTCAAAAATATCGATAGAGGGAAGGTTGTGCTCCAATCCAATTTTATAGTCGTTTATATCGTGGGCTGGAGTAATTTTTAGCACGCCTGTGCCAAATTCCATCTCTACATAGCTATCCTCTATAATAGGAATCTCTTTATTTATAAGTGGAATAACTACCTTTTTCCCTTTTAGATGTTGATATCTTTTATCTTGGGGATGAATGCAAAGTGCACTATCTGCCATTATAGTTTCGGGGCGGGTTGTAGCTACAGTAAGATACTCTTCGGTTCCAACCCCATCTTCCGATATATAGTACTTTAAGTAGTATAGTTTAGAGGGGGTCTCACGGTGTATCACCTCTTCGTCACTAACGGCAGTTTGCCCAACAGGATCCCAGTTGACCATTCTAATACCCCTATAAATGAGCCCTTTTTTGTAAAAATATAAAAATGAGTTAATTACTGCTGAGCTCATCTCTTGATCCATTGTAAAGCGAAGCCGATCCCAATCGCAAGAGACTCCCAATTTTTTAAGCTGCTCTAAAATTATCCCTCCGTGTCTCTCTTTCCAACTCCACGCCTCCTCTAAAAATTGATCTCGAGTTAGCGAACTCTTTTCAACCCCTTCGCTCTTAAGCTTCTCAACCACTTTAGCCTCTGTAGCTATTGAGGCGTGATCGGTACCGGGGACCCAGCAACAATTTTTACCCAACATTCTGGCTCTTCTTGCCAAAAGATCCTGTATTGTGTTGTTGAGCATATGTCCCATATGCAATACCCCAGTCACATTTGGTGGGGGAATAACTATTGTGTAGGGCTCTCTGTGGTCTGGTTGCGAGTTAAAATAACCTCTCTCTACCCACACTCGATACCATCTCTCCTCTATCTCTGTAGGTGAGTACTTTGAAGGAATCTCCATCTGAATTGAACTCTAATTTAAAATGTAAAATTACAAAACTAAATCTTTTAAAAAAAGTGAAGCAATTCAAACTTAAGAAAAATAGTATCTTTGTCTAAACAACAATATTATTATACTACTATGAACGCTGACAATGAGCTAAATATAGAACTAAAAGCAGATATTGCACAAGGTTCTTATTCTAATCTGGCAATTATCACACACTCTTCAAGTGAATTTATTTTAGACTTTGTAAGAATGATGCCTGGGGTTCCAAAAGCCCAAGTAAACAATAGAATTATCATGAATGCCGAACATGCCAAGCGGCTATATCTCGCTCTACAGGATAATATAGCAAAGTTTGAAAATCAATTTGGAGAGATTACTCTACACAACTCTCCCCAAGTAAAGATTCCATTTAATTTTGGGAAAAACTCCCCAGAAGCATAATCACAGCTTATAAATATGGATAAAAAATTTAGAATTCTCCTCTTGGCAAAGCAGGTTCCCGATACCCGTAATGTGGGTAAAGATGCCATGAAGGAAGATGGCACTGTTAATCGTGCCGCACTTCCCGCTATCTTCAATCCAGAAGATTTAAACGCTTTAGAGATGGCGTTAAAAATTAAAGAGCAGATACCCAATAGCGAAGTTCTACTTCTAACTATGGGGCCGGCTCGAGCAGCCGAAATTATTCGTGAAGGCTATTATCGTGGAGCCGATGGAGGTATCTTACTTACCGATCGGAAATTTGCGGGTGCAGACACCTTAGCCACCTCATATGCACTCTCAATGGCAATTGGCAAGCTTCAGCCCAATTTGGTATTAGCAGGAAGACAAGCTATAGATGGAGATACGGCACAAGTTGGTCCTCAGGTAGCAGAGAAGTTGAGTTGGCCTCAAATAACCTACGCAGAGGAGATTTTAGAGATTACTAAAGATAAAGTAGTGGTTAAAAGGAGATTAGAGAGAGGTGTAGAGGTTGTAGAGAGTCCTCTTCCTGTAGTGATAACAGTACACGGTTCGGCTCCACAATGCCGGCCTCGAAATGCCAAATATCTTATGAAGTACAAGCACGCCAAAAGCGCAAGCGAGTTACAGGATAATGAACACAACTCCTATCTCCCTGTCAATATTAAAGAGCATCTTACTATTACAGAGTGGGGAGTTGCCGATGTTGGTGGTGAGGTGAATAGTTACGGGTTGTCGGGCTCTCCAACAAAAGTGAAAAAGATAGAGAACATTGTTTTTCAAACTAAGGAGTCTAAAAAGCTCACCGCTTCCAATCAGGAGATAGACCAACTTGTTAAAGAGCTTATAGCCAACCATACAATAGGATAGTTAACCAATTATCATAGTTAGAATATGAATAATATAATAGTATATATAGAGAGTGATGGGGGCAAAATTGCCGATATAAGTTTAGAACTTTTAACTAAAGGGAGAGCTTTGGCCAACACTCTCAAATGTAATGTAGAGGCGCTATTGATTGGAGGAGAAGAGGTGTCGCAATTGAGCGGAGAGCTCTTTTGCTACGGTGCAGACAAAGTACATATTGCCCAAGATAGAGAGTTGAAAGAGTATAGAACCCTACCCTACTCCTCTATAGCTATCGAACTTTTTAAAAAAGAGGAGCCTCAAATAGCTCTTTTTGGCGCTACTACAATTGGAAGGGACTTGGCACCAAGGGTCTCCAGTGCACTAAAGAGCGGGCTTACCGCCGATTGTACTTCGTTAGAAATTGGGGATCACACAGAGCCCCGTAGCGGCAAAGTGTTCAAAAATCTCCTCTACCAAATTAGACCCGCCTTTGGCGGCAATATTATAGCCACCATTATCAATCCCGAAAATAGACCTCAAATTGCAACAGTTAGGGAGGGAGTTATGAAGCGTGAGGTGTTGCAGAAGAGCAAAGAGGGAGAGATCTCATATATAGATGTCAACTCTATAATTAAGCCCGAAGATTTGGTTGTTAAAATTCTTAAGAGAGAGATTCAAGAGCAGAAGATAGATATTAAGAGTGCACAAGTTATTGTTTCTGGTGGTTTTGGGGTAGGTTCAAAAGAGAACTTTCAACTACTTCACCAATTGGCAGAACTTTTAGGAGGTGAAGTGGGGGCTTCCCGTGCAGCAGTAGATGCCGGATTTGCCCACCACGCAAGACAGGTTGGACAGACCGGTGTAACTGTTAGGCCCAAACTCTATATAGCAGCGGGTATATCGGGGCAGATACAACATGCGGCAGGTATGAGCCAATCCTCTATAATAATCTCAATAAACAGCGACCCGGCAGCACCAATTCATCAAATTGCAGATTATGCAATTGTAGGAGAAATTGAAGAGGTTATTCCAAAGATTATAAAATCATATAAGCAAAACAGCAAATAATATGGCTAACTACTACAACGACAATAGAGATCTACAATTTCAGTTTGGGCACCCTAAAATGCCTCAAATTGTAAGAGTTAGGGAGAATGAATATAGAGATACAAAAAAATTCGATTATGCCCCCTCCTCTTTTGAAGATACAATAGACTCATATCATCAAGTGATGGAGATAGTGGGAGAGATTTGTGGCGACACAATAGCTCCCAACGCCGAAGAGGTTGACACAACCGGGCCAACCCATAGAGATGGAAGAGTTACCTACGCTCCGGGAACAGCAGAGAATCAAGAAAAATTGACCGCAGCCGGCCTCTATGGTATGTCACTTCCTCGCGAGTATGGGGGGCTCAACTTTTCTATGGTTCCTTATGTTATGGCTGCCGAACTTGTAGCAAGAGCAGATGCAGGATTTGCAAATATATGGGGGTTGCAGGATTGTGCCGAAACTATTCATGAGTTTGGCTCAGAAGAGTTGAAAGAGGAGTTTCTTCCCCGCGCAGCAAAAGGGGATACCTTCTCTATGGACTTAACCGAACCCGATGCCGGAAGCGACTTACAGTCGGTAATGTTACGCGCCCACTGGGACCAATCTACAAATTTGTGGTATTTGAATGGAGTAAAGCGTTTTATTACCAATGGGGATGCCCATATAAAATTAGTTTTAGCCCGCTCCGAAGAGGGGAGCACAGATGGAAGAGGGCTCTCCTATTTTGTTCATGATCAGCAGTGGGGAGGTGTAACAGTAAGGAGAATTGAAAATAAGATGGGAATTAAGGGCTCACCCACTTGTGAGTTGGTCTTTAAAAATGCCCCGGCCAAATTGGTAGGAGAGCGCCGTTTAGGGTTGATAAAGTATGTTATGTCTCTAATGAATGGAGCCCGTTTGGGAGTAGCTGCCCAATCGGTGGGCATTTCAGAGGCTGCCTATAGAGAGGCGTTGGCCTATGCCAACAAAAGAGTTCAATTTGGTAAGGCTATCGTTCAATTCCCTGCCGTTTATGAAATTTTGGGGGTAATAAAAGCAAAACTACAGGGTTCCAGAGCATTACTCTACGAAACCACCCGTTTTGTTGAGCTATACAAAGCGTATGGCTACAAAGCCCGTGAGCAGAGCCTCTCCCCAGAAGAGAAGAGAGAGGCAAAACAGTATGAACGAATTGCCAATATGCTCACTCCAATGTTAAAGATGGTAGCCTCTGAATATTGTAATCAAAACACATACGACTCGCTTCAGATACATGGCGGTTCGGGCTTTATGAAAGATTACCCTATAGAGCGCCTATACCGAGATGCAAGAATAACCTCTATCTATGAGGGAACATCCCAACTTCAGGTGGTAGCAGCTCAACGATATGTAACAAACGGTGCCTATCTAAATTTAATTAAAGAGTATAGTAATGAGAGCTTTAAGGCAGAAGATGAGGCTCTTAAGAGAGATTTGGAAGAGATGACTCTACAGTATGAAGAGGCGGTATCATTAGTGGTAGGCAAAGATGGAGAGCAGATAGATTTCCACGCTCGCAGGTTGGTTGAGATGGCATCACATATTATAATCTCCTATCTACTACTGATAGATTCGCAGAGAGATCAATCGTTTCGCGCTTCAACCGAAATCTATATTGCAAAATCTAAAGCTTGGAACAACGAACGGTACACATATATTAGAGATTTTACAACCTGTAATTTAGGCCATTTTCTCTCAATTAAAGATGAGCAGTTGCCCGAATGAATAGTAGCTACTCTATCTCATTTATAGGTTACGGCAATCTTGCCCACCAACTCTCTTTGGCCTTACAAAGGGGTGGGCATAGAATTTCATATATCTATGGCCAAAATGCCACTAAGGGTGCAAAATTGGCAGATCTTCTAAATAGGCAACAGTTAGAGTTCAACAGTATAGAGAGTAATCTCCCCCCTTCACTTCCCACATCCCCTACCCTCTTTACCCAAGAGTTGGCTACGCTACTCAGTAGCGATATTATTGTTATTGCAGTTGTCGATAGTGCAATAGAGGAGATGGCCAAAAGGCTGTCTCTACTTATAGAGGCAGATATGGAGCCCCCAACAGTAATGCACTGTAGCGGTTCAACTCCTATTGAAAAATTGGCACCACTCCCCAAAGTAGGGGTCTTTTACCCATTAATGAC
>CAZEGL010000022.1:0-22803 GCA_964512295.1 uncultured Muribaculaceae bacterium | reverse complement strand
TAACCGCCACCCCTTAAAGAGGCCCCCCGACAGATGTCGAGAGGCCTCTTTTTTTGTTGCACTATGGGGGAAATTGGCTCCTCTTATCTTAAAAAGATTATATTTTCCCACTTAAAGAGGGCTCCTCTTCTATTTTTAAGATAAAATAACTAATTTAGGAGTTTCAATATTAACTATCTTTAAATAAAGTACAATGGGTAAAAATCTTTCTAAGTTTTCTCTATCACTTCTATTATTACCATTTCTTCTATCGACAACCTCATGTAACAATGTTAAAGAGTTACAGAGCGAAGAGGCAGAGTGGGCATTTATAGTTCATGGAGGGGCAAGTAATGGAATAAAAAGTATGACTCCTGAAAGGGTTGCACTTTATGAGAAACATTTACAAGAGGCTGTCGATGTAGGTGTCAATCTTTTTAAAAATGGGGCATCGGCGCTTGAGGTTGTTGAAGCAGTTGTTGTCTATATGGAAGATTGCCCTCTCTTTAATGCTGGTAAAGGTGCTGTTATGAATCTTAACGGTGTTCACGAATTGGATGCATCTATTATGGATGGTTCAAACCTTGCAGCCGGAGCTATTGCCGGTGTGAGAGATATCAAAAACCCTATAACAACAGCACGCCTTGTAAAGGATAGTACAAAACATGTATTCTTAATAGGTGAGGGTGCCTCTACATTTTCTAAGCAGATGGGTATGGAGAGCGTAGAAAATAGCTATTTTACCACTCCGGCAAGAGCTAAACAACAAGAGAGAATTTTGAAAAAATTAGAAGAGAGTAATCCACGCGGAACAGTAGGCTGTGTTGCAAAAGATGCCAACGGGAACTTGGCAGCAGCAACATCCACAGGTGGAATGTCAGGTAAAAAATGGGGTAGAGTTGGAGATGCTCCAATTATTGGTGCTGCAACTTATGCCAATAACAATACAGTTGCTGTCTCCTCTACCGGTCATGGCGAATTTTGGATAAGAAGAGTTGTAGCTTACGATATTCACGCCCTAATGGAGTATAAAGGATATTCATTGGATGAGGCTACCAACGATGTTATCTTTAATAAGATAGATAAGATGGAGGGGTGCACCGGTGGCGGTGTTATTGCTGTTGATAAAAAAGGGAATATCTCTATGAAGTTTAATACCGATAAAATGTACAGAGGTTGGGCAACTTCTAATGGCAATGAGGGTGTTAAGGTTTTAAAAGATTAAGTTGTTAAAGAGATCTCTTTTTTGAAATGAGGTTAAAGTTTGGATTACTTGCAAAAGTAATAACTGCTATAATTTTAGGTGCCTTGCTCTCATTTGTTGCTCCTATATGGGTAGTACGAATCTTTAGCACTATAAGCTCGATTTTTAGCAATTTTCTCTCTTTTATTATCCCCTTACTAATTGTAGGGTTGGTAGCCCCCGGCATTGCAGAGCTTGGAAAGGGTGCAGGAAAAATGTTAGGAATTACGGTGGCTATCGCTTATGGATCGACAATTTTTTCCGGCTTTTTCTCCTATTTTACAACAAAAGCGGCCCTTCCGTTGATGATTGAGCCACAATCTATGACTCAGGGAGGCAATCTAAGTATTACAGACTCTATTGAGCCTCTCTTTACAATAGATATGCCCCCATTAATGGAGGTGACTACTGCACTTATCTTAGCTTTTTTCTTGGGACTTGGGGTGGCAGCGCTTGCTTCCGATAAGTTGAAACATGGTTTACAAGAGTTTAGGGATATTATTAATATTACCATCTCTAAAGTTATTATCCCCCTTCTTCCTCTCTATATCTTTGGCCTCTTTTTAAAGATAGGGGCAGAAGGTGAGATTGCTCCAGTTTTAACCCTATTTTATAAAGTAATAGCGGTTATTTTTGTGATGCATGTAGCACTATTGCTCTTTCAATTCTCAATTGCAGGTACTATTGCCGGAGTAAACCCCCTAAGGGCTCTGCGCACTATGATGCTGGCTTATGTAACAGCTTTAGGTACACAATCTTCGGCCGCAACAATTCCAGTAACCTTAATGCAGGTAAAAAAATTGGGTGTAGAAGATGAGGTTGCCGATTTTGTAGTGCCCCTATGTGCAACAATACATCTCTCTGGGAGTATTCTTAAAATTGTTGCCTGTGCTTTTGCCATTATGTATATGAATGGTTTGGATGTGGGGTTGGATCTCTTTACCGGCTTTATTTTAATGTTGGGAATTACAATGGTGGCTGCTCCCGGAGTTCCGGGTGGAGCCATTATGGCTGCAATAGCTCTACTACAATCGATGCTCCACTTTAACGAATCTCTTACAGGATTGATGATTGTCTTATATATTGCAATGGATAGTTTTGGCACCGCTTGCAATATTACTGGAGATGGTGCAATATCATTGGTAATGAATAAAATAAATAAAAAATTATGAAAAAAATTGCACTTCATTGGCAAATCTTAATTGCAATTCTTTTAGCTGTTCCTTTTGGTATCTTCTTCCACACTCTACCCCCCAATATAAAATTTATAGGGGATATGTTTATCAATGCCCTTAAGATGATAGCAATTCCTGTTGTCTTAACCTCGCTCATTACAGGAGTTGCAAGTTTGGGAGGCTATAAAGATTTGGGAAGATTGGCCGGTAAAACTTTTGCCTTCTATATTGGGACAACTGCTCTGGCAGGTACTATTGGGATTATTTTGGTTAATATCTTTAAGCCGGGTGTTGGTGTAGATCTCAATCTGTCGGAAACTGTTACCGATCTGCCCGCCACTTCACTCTCTTTTGGAGAGCAGGTGAAGGCAATGATTCCCAGTAATATAGTACACGCTATAGCAAATGGCGATATGTTGCCTATAATCTTCTTTGCTATTCTATTTGGTTACTTTATTACCAAAGTAGCTAAAGAGCATCAAGATTTTATGATTAAGCTATTTGAGTCGGGTTTTGAGATCTTTATGAAGATTACTCTCTTTATTGTAAGATTTACTCCACTTGGAGTTTTTGCTATAGTTTCCAATATTATTGCAGCACAGGGAGGAGACCCTCAAAGATTGGCGGCTGTAATTGGAAGTTTAGGACTCTTTACTATGATAATTTGGGGTGGCTGTCTTATTCATGGAGGGATAATACTCCCCTCTTTAGTATATGCATTTACAAAATTAAATCCATATAAACATATCAAGCAGATGTCGGTACCGCTTCTTACTGCCTTTACCACCTGCTCTTCGGGTGCAGCTCTCCCGTTGACAATAAGAGACTCCCAAGAAAAAACTGGAATTTCCAATAAAATTGCAAGCTTCGTTCTACCTTTGGGCAGTACTGTAAATATGAATGGGACTGCTCTTTACGAAGGTGTTACAGCAATTTTTATAGCTCAAGCCTATGGTATAGATCTTACCATTACGCAAGAGATTGTAATTATTGTTACTGCAGTTTTGGCCTCTATTGGGGCTGCAGGAATCCCTATGGCAGGTTTGGTTATGATTTCGGTAGTACTCTTGGCAGTTGGTCTACCTTTGGAGGGTATTGGTTTAGTTTTAGCTGTTGAGCAGCTTTGCGATATGATTAGAACCACCACCAATGTCTATGGCGACACATGTGCCTCTGTAATTATAGCACATACCGAAGGGGAGAAGCTAAATCTACCAAGACTCTTCCCAAAGAGGGCCGAGGCCTAATACTCTACTTAAAAAAAATAAGGAGGATTATTAATAATCCTCCTTTTTTTATATCTGTATGATTTTTGCATCCTATATCGCTGTATAATAAAATAGATTATTATGAAATATTGTAGATTGTTTCTCTTAAATATTTTTTTCTCGTTACTCTTTATTCTTTCTCTCCTTGTGTCGTGCCAATCAACCAAACCGAAAGATGGCCACTACCAATTTGAACTCTACTCTACCAACGATCTACATGGAGCACTCTTTGACTCTCTATATACTGCCGGAGAGGAGTTTAGCACCAATCCCTACTCTCTTGCCTCTATTGCATCTGTAATTGGAGAGAGTAGAGGAAGGATGGGTGAGGGGAGTGTTATCTTTATAGATGTAGGAGATCATCTGCAGGGCGACAATAGTGTCTATTTCTATAATTTTGTAGATACTCTTTCGCCACATCTCTTTACTCAGATGGCCAACTATCTAAAATATGATGCCCTTGTTGTTGGAAATCACGATATAGAGGCGGGTCATTCAGTTTATGATAGAGTCAATAAAGAGTTTAAAATGCCCTACCTTGCAGCCAATGCAATAGATCAAAAGAGTGGAAAATCATATTTTAAACCTTATACTATTTTGAATAGGGGAGGGATTAAAATAGCTATAATTGGAATGACCAATCCCAACACCCCCAATTGGATTTCAGAGGATCTATATAGTGGAATGGAGTTCAAATCTATTGTAGAGTCGCTCCAATATTGGCTCAGCTATGTAAAAGAGAGGGAATCGCCCCATTTGGTTGTTGTAGCTATACACTCTGGAGTAGGTGAAATTGAGAGTGATTCAATTGAGAATTGTGCCCGTTTTGTTGCGGCCAATGTAAAGGGGATAGATCTTCTTTTGGCCTCACATGACCATAGGGTTATAAATGAGAGAGTAGACAATGGACAGAACAAGGTGCTTATTTTAGAGTCGGGCTCGAAGGGTAGGGCTCTTTCTCTTGCTAAGATAAAGATATCTATAGAGGGAGGAGATGTGGTTACAAAAGAGATAGAGGGAGAGACTCTCTCTATGGAAGATGTTACTCCCGATTCTCTATTTCTTTCAACTTTTAGGGAGCAGTTTCTTAAGGTCAAAGAGTTTAGCAATCGTAAGGTGGGCTTTCTAAAAGGGGGGCTATCTTCTCGAGAGGCCTATTTTGGCCCTTCCTCTTTTGTAGATTTTATTCACACTATTCAATTGGAGAGTTCCAAAGCTGATATCTCATTTGCTGCACCCCTCTCATATGATACTGTAATTGAAGAGGGAGATCTAATTTTTCAGGATCTCTTTAAACTCTATCCATATGAAAATCAGCTCTATGTTATTACTATGAGTGGTAGAGAAATTGTAAACTATCTCAACTATTCATATTCGTTATGGCTCTCCGATAACCCTTTAGAAGAGAATCATCTTTTAAAACTTCAATTTAAGGAGAGATCCGGCGATAGGGGAAGGGGGGTGTTTAAAAATAGCTTTTTTAATTTTGACTCTGCGGCAGGAGTGAAATACAAGGTAGATATTACCGAGGGGAGTGGAGAGAGGGTGACCATAGAATCTATGGCAGATGGTACTCCATTCTCTTTGGAAAAGAGTTATAGAGTAGCTCTTACCTCTTATAGAGCAAGTGGTGGTGGCAGCTTACTTACAGAGGGGGCATCAATACCCAAAGAGGAGATAGCAGATAGAATTGTAGAGATTCTTCCCGATATTCGCCATATAATTGTCGATTATTTAAAGGTACACGATACCATAAAGGGGCAAAGACTCAACCAATGGAGCTTTGTTCCGCTGTCGAAGGTAGAGCAATTAAGCAAAAGGGATTACAGATTGCTATTTAAGTAGAGAGGCTATTTGGCAAAACTAATAGAGCGGGTCTCTCTAATTACAGTTATTTTAACCTGTCCCGGATAGACCAACTCTTCTTGAATTTTCTTTGCAATATCTATAGAGAGCTGTTCCGACTCTTGGTCGCTCACTTCTCCACTCCCTACAATTACACGCAACTCTCTACCAGCCTGTATAGCATATGATTTTATTACACCCGGATAGGAGAGGGCTAAATTTTCGAGCTCTTTTAACCGTTTTATGTAAGATTCTATTACCTCCCTACGCGCTCCGGGACGGGAGCCGGAGATAGAGTCGGCCACAAGTACAATAGGAGCAATAAGAGATTGCATCTCAACCTCTTCGTGGTGTGCTCCAATTGCATTGCATATTTCGGGCTTCTCTTTATATTTTTCTGCCAACTTCATCCCTAAAACAGCGTGGGGAAGTTCGGGGTCGTCGTTGGATACCTTTCCTATATCGTGAAGAAGACCGGCCCGTTTGGCAATTTTGGCATTTAATCCCAACTCCGAAGCGAGGGTAGCTGCAATATTGGCTACCTCTCTGGAGTGTTGTAAAAGATTTTGCCCATATGAGGAGCGATACTTCATCCTTCCAATCAATTTGACAAGCTCTACATGTACTCCATGAATACCCATGTCTATACAGGTCCTACGCCCACTCTCTAAAATCTCTTCTTCCAACTGAAGTTCAACTTTAGCAACGACCTCCTCTATTCTTGCCGGATGTATTCTTCCATCGGTAACAAGCTGATGGAGAGCCAATCTTGCAACCTCCCTCCTTACAGGATCAAAGGCCGAAAGAAGGATAGATTCGGGTGTGTCGTCTACTACAATTTCTACTCCTGTAGCTGCCTCTAAAGTGCGAATGTTTCTCCCTTCACGACCAATTATTCTACCCTTTATTTCGTCACTCTCAATATTAAAAACTGTAACAGCATTTTCAATTGCCGCTTCGGGAGTAACTCTTTGAATAGAGTTGATAACTATTCGTTTGGCCTCTTTGGCTGCTGTAAGCTTAGCCTCATCTACAACATCTCTAATATATGAGGCTGCCTCGTTTTTAGCATCACTCTTAATTGTCTCTATTAGTTGTGATTTAGCCTCTTCAGCTGTCATTAAGGCAATTTTCTCTATCTTTTTTATAGCCTCATCTTTCAGCTTCTGATACTCAACTTTCCTATGCTCTAAAGAGTTTTGTTGCTGTTTCAAACTATCTCTCTGCTGAGCAAGCTCTTTTTCGCGCTTGTGAATTTCTGATGTTTGTTGGTTTAGTTGAGACTCCCGCTGTTTGATTCTATTCTCCTGCTGAATCACAACATTGGAACGCTCTAAAATCTCTTTTTCGTGTTCACTCTTAAGCTCGAGAAATCTCTCTTTGGCTTGAAAAATCTTATCTTTTTTAATTGTTTCGCCCTCTTGCTTGGCACACCTTATACTCTCTTCAATTTTGCGTTTTAAAATGATGTGCTTCTCTATAAGATAAGCGGCTACAAAGCCGGCAATAGATGCCAATGCAATAACTATTATATTCGCTACCATATCAACTGTTTGATTATAAAAAGCCGCTGATTTAGCTATTATTTAAAACCTTAAATTAATAAGATTTGAGCTCCGACTAACGCTTCAAACTTCCATCGTCCTGTAAAACAGAATCCCCCAAAAAGGTAACCAAGGCCTGTTTTTAGCTGTCGAGTTGGCTCGGAATTTTTTCAATGTTGATTTTAGCAAAGAGCTAAACCAACGGCTAAAACTTGGTAGCTGTATCAATTAAGATTTACTCTAATATAGTTCTCCAATTCCATTTCTAAATTACGAATATCTTCAATAACCTCACTACTATTCTCTTGCTTACCAAGCTCCTGCAGCTTTAGGGCAAAGTGGAGTAGAACCATAGAGAGATTATCTTGAGTGTCGGCATCGGTGTTGGAGTGGGATGAACGATATCGGTCAAACATCTCATTTATAGCCTTAACCGCAAGGCGAATTTCCTCCTCTTGATTTGGCGCTATATTTAAGGGGTAGGTACGATCGGCTATTGTCACTTGAATCGACTGTTTATCCATCTCACTTAATCACTTAAAAGAACGATACACTTCTCTATCTCATTTATAATTTTGCCAATTTTATTTTTGGCATCTTTTACATTGGTAGATGAAATCTTAAAAGCTTCAGCTAACTCTAATCTATTTTTTATATTTTCTAACTCTTTTATTTTATTATTACTACTCTCTAACTGCTCTTTACAAAGAGACAATTTTTGGGTGAGAGAGCGATTTTCTGCACTTAACGATTCGCATTTAGAGACAATAAGGTATATTCGCTCCTTAAGGCTTTCTATTGCAGCTCTATAGCTCTCCTCCATTCTCTAATAAATAGGCTAATTGTAAATGCTTTCTATACAAATATAACAATTAATTGCTTATAGAGATTAAAAGCCTACTCAATTTATAATTGGAAAAATAAAATTACCTATATAAAAAAAGAGGGGAACCTTTCAGTTCCCCTTAAATGTTTAATTTTCAGTGGGCTTCCCAACTCTTTACTATAGCGGTATCAACTCTACTCTCTCCATCCCTTTATCTATTGCCATCTGATTCATTGGTATGAGTTTATGGTGTCTTTCGGGTAGAGATTTTTCTAACCCCTTTACAACATTGGGAAGATCTACAACTTTTCTATTTGCAAGATAGGCACCCAAAACAATCATATTGTATGCTTTGTTGTTCCCAATCTCTGCTGCAATCTCTGTTGCATCTATTTTATAAATAGTAATATCTTTCCTGGTAGGTACTCTTTTAATACCATTGGGGTCGTATATAAGAAGGCCACCACTCTTGACCATTCCTTCAAATTTATCAAGCGAAGGTTGGTTGAGAATAATTGCACTGTCAAATTGCGAAATTATGGGAGAACTAATCTTCTTTTCGCTTAGAATCACCATAACATTTGCTGTTCCGCCTCGCATTTCGGGACCGTATGATGGCATCCATGTCACCTCATACCCTTGCATAATACCTGAGTAGGCCAATATCTTCCCCATAGAGAGGACTCCTTGTCCCCCGAATCCTGCTATTATTATCTCTTCTTTCATATTTAAACTTTTCATTTATCTTTTAAATCTCCCAATGGGTAGTAAGGAAACATATTTTCAACCATCCACTCGTTGGCCTTTACAGGAGAGAGTTTCCATCCGGAGTTACACGAGCTGACAATCTCAATAAAGGAGGTTCCCTTATTTTGAGTGGAGTTTTCAAAAGCTTTTTTAATAGCCCGTTTAGTTCTTCTTGATGCCACGGCACTCTGAACCGATTGGCGTGTAACATAACAGGTACCCTCTAACTGGGCAATTAAATCTGTTATTTTTAGTGGTTTCCCATGTAGTGGCTCTTTGCGCCCATATGGCGATGTGGCAGTCTTCATATCTAAAAGTGTGGTGGGGGCCATCTGGCCGCCGGTCATCCCATAGATACCAGTGTTTATAAAGATTACCACTATATTTTCACCCCTATTGCAGGCGTGAATAATTTCGGCTGTTCCAATAGAGGCCAAATCTCCATCGCCCTGATATGTGAAGACATATTTATTGGGATATAATCTTTTGGTGGCTGTTGCCAATGCCGGTGCTCTGCCATGGGCAGCCTGCTGCCAATCGATATCTATATAGTTGTATGCAAAAACGGCACACCCTACAGGAGAGATACCAATTGTCTCTTCTTGAATATCCAACTCCTCAATAACCTCTGCAATAAGTTTATGAACAGTCCCATGTGAACATCCGGGACAGTAGTGCATATAGTTGTCTAAGAGAAGCGGCGTTCTCTTGTAGACTAAGTTTTCGGGATTTATAATCTCTTTTATATCCATATCTCTATCTTCTATTTGTTGATCTGCTCCATTAAAGAGTTTAACACCTCTTCAGGAGAGGGGATAACTCCACCTAACCGTCCGTAAAAATTAACAGGAGCTTTCCCCTCTACTGCCAATCTTACATCTTCTATCATCTGTCCGGCACTTAACTCTACAGTTAAAAGCGACTTCAACTGCGGTACCAATCTCCTTATCTCCAATGTGGGGAAGGGGAAAAGGGTGATGGGGCGTAGAAGTCCCACCTTAACGCCTCTTTCTCGTGCCGTATCAACTACATTTTCAGAGATTCTTGCCATTGATCCATATGCTACAATTAGATGTTCGGCATCTTCTGTCATATAGTTTTCAAAGCGAACTTCATTCTCCTCTATTAGCTTATATTTCTCTATTAGTTTTAGGTTAAACTCCTCTTGCACATTGGCATCTAATGCCAAGGAGGTTATTACATTATGTTTCCTGTTAGAGGGTTTGCCAACAGTTGCCCAAGGTGAAATCTTTTGAATCTCCAGGTCGCTCCATCTTGGTTTTATAGGGCGTAGTTCCACCTTTTCCATCATCTGGCCAATTACCCCATCGCTTAAAATAAGTGCCGGGTTTCTATATTTAAATGCCAGTTCAAATCCCAAGTCTACAAAATCATACATCTCCTGCGCAGAGTTGGGGGCTAAAACTATCAATTTATAGTCGCCGTGCCCACCCCCTTTGACCGCTTGAAAGTAATCTCCTTGGCCAGGTTGTATAGTACCCAAGCCCGGACCACCCCTAACAACATTAACAATAAGAGCGGGTAGTTCTGCTCCAGCCATATAGCTTAACCCTTCGGTCATAAGGCTTATACCGGGGCTGCTTGAAGAGGTCATAACCTTCTTGCCACAAGAGGCTCCGCCATAAACCATATTTATTGAAGAGGTTTCGCTCTCTGCCTGAAGTACAACCATTCCGGTGCTATTCCACGGCTCCTCTGCCATGAGAGTCTCCATAATTTCGGATTGAGGGGTGATAGGATAGCCAAAATAGCCGTCACAGCCGTTTCTAATGGCCGAAATAGCAATGGCATCGTTCCCTTTCATTAATATATATTCTGCCATACTTATAGATTATATTAAATTTTGATTCTATAGACTGTAATACAGGTATCTGGGCAAACAACTGCACAATTTGTACATCCTGTACATGAGTCGGGATTTGCCATATAGGCGTAGTTGTAGCCTTTACTGTTTACTTCGGTTGATAATGCTAAAGTGTTAGTGGGACAATTTACGACACAAACGCTGCACCCTTTACATCGTTCTGTCTCAACCACTACTGCTCCTTTTAATGCCATAATAGATCGATTATATTATTTTATCTCAAAATTAAGATAAAAAGTTAACAAATGAAAGCGATTTGCGAAAAATAGATATGATTACTTAGCAAAAAAGCTAAATCCTTTAATTGCCTCAGAAATAATATATTCCCATCTCAATACTATTCCTATTATTAGGATTATTGCTAAAATAAGAAATCCCTTTAAGGTGGGAGAGAGCTCTTTAACCTCTTTATAAAGAGATTGAATCCTTTTTTTCAACTTAATTGCTCCTTCTGATTAAAATTCTACAATCTACTGCAACAATTTTTTTGCTACTACCCAATAGGGGGTTAATATCCATCTCTGCAATTTCTGGAGCAATTGAGCATAGAGCAGAGACTCTTCGTATTGTCTCGTAGAATTTTGAGAGGTTGATACCCTCTTTACCACGATATCCCGATAAAATCTTATACCCTTTAAGCGATTTTACCATATGCTGTGCCTCCTCTTCAGAGATGGTGCCTAAAGCGGTTGCCACATCTTCTAACAGCTCTACAAAAATTCCTCCTAAACCACATAAAATTAAATGTCCAAATCCTTTTTCCCGTTTGGCTCCTATAAATAGTTCAACTCCAGAGAGCATTGGCTGTATTAAAATGGAGTTGCACCCCTCTATATTTATCATCTCACTATAGTGTTTGAGGAGCTCCTCTTCACTCTCTATTCCCAACACTACCCCTCCTACATCGCTTTTGTGTACAGGGCCTACAACTTTCATAACTAATGGGTAGCCCACGCTTCCGGCTGCATCCGTCGCCTCTTGTGGGGTGGAGACAACTCTCTCCTCAACTCTTGAAATTCCGGCAGCATCGAGTAGAGTTTGAACCTTATCCGGCGATAGATATCCCTCTTGAGACTCCTCAATAACAGCTCTAATTCTCTTATACTCTACAGTTGGTGGTACCTGATTTGAAAATGGTTTTGTATGATTTAGCAATTTGGAGAGTGCCCATCCAAGATCGCTCTCATCACTAAAACTGACACCTCCATTGTAGTGGAAGTAGCGAATCTCCTCCTCTGCATTTACAACTGAAGGGAGTATAGGGTAGATTGGCTTTTGAGACCCTTTGCTTTTTCGGAGAATCACCTCATATACATCTCCAACTTTTACAAGACCGGGTGATCCAAAAATAATGGCGATAGAGTCTACCTCTTCACTTCTGATACAAAAGTCAATTATCTCCTCTAACTGTAAAGCGGTGCCTGTAGCCAGAAAATCTATAGGGTTTGAGATAGACGATCCGGGGTAAAGCTTCTCCAAGAGCTTTTGTGAATTTGGGCTCTCTAAATTGGGTACCTCAATCCCATTTGAAGAGAGAGAGTCGGTAAGTATTACTGCCGGGCCACCGGCATGAGTTATAATTGCTACTTTGTTGCCCTTAGGTTTAGGCAGGGAGAGAAGAGCTGCCATATTTACCATCTCTCGGCGGCTATCGACCCTTATTATACCTATTTTGGAGAAGAGTGCATCTACTGCTTTGTTGGGAGAGGCTATGGCTCCTGTATGTGAAGAGGCTGCCCTCTCTCCCGCTTCGCTGAAGCCCGATTTTAGCGCAACAATTGAGGCTCCTCTTTTAATGAGTGAAGAGGCGTGTATGAATAGTTTTGAAGGGTTCTCTATACTCTCTATATAGAGTAGGATGGTTTTAGGAGAACTCTCTTTATGGTAGTTATAGTCTAAAAATTCCAATACCTCCTCTACACCAATAGTGGCACCGTTTCCTACCGAAAAGAGAGAAGAGATCTTAACCCCCTGCTTTATAAAGTTCTCCATAATGAAAACAGCGGTAGCTCCCGATCCGGTGATAAGAAGTGCACCCGATGGATCGAGGGGAGGAATGGGTTGAGTAAAAACTCCTGCATAATTTGGAGTGAGAACTCCAATACAGTTTGGACCTATAAGGGTGGTGCCACTCTCTTGGGCTATTTTTATCAACTCCTCCTCCAATTGAGCTCCCTGGTCATTTAGTTCTTTAAAACCTGCCGAAAAGATTATTGCCGCTTTGCAATTTTTTTCTTTGGCGAGTATCGATAAGGTGTTAGGGGTTGCTGAGGCAGGTATAGATAATATAGCCAGCTCTACATTGGGAAGATCCTCTACCGAACGGTACGCCTCTACCCCTTGAATTTTGCCGCCGTTTGGATTGACTATATAGAGCTCTCCACCAAAACTACTATCGGTAATATTTTTTATTACTGCTCCTCCAGGTTTTTTCAACTCATTTGATCCACCAACAACCACAATTGAATTGGGTGAGATTAGCTCTTTATTTATCATAAAATACTCTTATTTAGTTAACAAATATAAAGAAAAAAGAAAAATTGAGCTCTATTTCTAACATAAAGCTATAAAATGGAGAGCCGCCCGCGAACTCCCTTTAGCTCTATCATATTGGAACCAATGGATACGATTTTTAAATTTGAGATATCTATATCTGGTAGTTACTCCTTTCTCTTTACTATATATTGGATTGTGGAGAGTATCTCCAGGTTTCCAGGAGCGGGAAAGGAACCCGGCACCCTCTCTATCTCTATAGGAGAGTCCCAATTCCATCCATCGTACTGCCAGATCCTCTATTAAAGAGGGGTAGTGCGAAGAGACAAACTCCCAAAGATTGAGTGCTCTTCTCTCTACCCCAATAGATATTGGTATATCGCGATCTTGGTAAAAATCTACCAACTCTTCGAGTAATGCCGGGTGTAGCAGAGTGGCCCTTCTAAAGAACTCTCTAAAATGAAAAGGATTATAGTAGTGATCTATCACCTTGGAAATTAGCTCTCCTCGAATAATTTCTGAAAGAGAGATATGGCTACTTTCAAGTACCTGATAGGGTGGGAGGGGATTATATTTTATACCATACTTTAAATGCTCTTGTTGTAAAGTTGTACCGGGAAGAATTTTTAAACTCTCCAACTGAATCTCGTGAGGGTAAAGCTCGAACATCTTGGCTAAATCTTCTACCATCTCTTGATAACTGTATAGCGGAATAGCTATTAAGAGGTCGGTATGAATAATAAATCTACCATTTTTGCACAAAATCTTCACCCCTCTAACTGTCTGTTCCATATTTCCCGCCCTTTTACAGGCAGCCAACACCTCTTCTCTAAAACTTTGTACCCCCACCTCTATATGAAGAGCTCCAATTGGGGCTCTATTTAGTGCCTTCTCAAGGTGGCTGTCAATTAGAGCTGGATGAATTTCGAGGTGAAACTCTACCTCTCCCCTATATTGTGAGAAAATATCTATAAGTTCTGCCGCTCTCTTAGAGTTGGCATTAAAAGTTCTATCTAAAATTCTAATCTCTTTAACCCCCTTTTTTACCATTTCCTCTATCCTCCCCTTTACAATATCGGGGGAAAGCTCCTCTATAGAGCGGGAGGTTCCACTAACACAAAACGAGCAGCGGTTAAAACAGCCACGAGAGGTTTCAATCTGTAGAAAAGGCTTGTCCCAGTTGAAGAGAGAGGACTCTTCAGGCCATTTCAATTTATTAAAAAAGGCCACTTGGGCACTACCCTTGTCGTGGTAGATGCCATCTTTGGTTAGGTAACAAAATCCCTCCAATTCTATCGCCTTATAGAAAGGGTAGAGAAGCAGCCTCTCTATAAACTTTGGGAAAATCTCTTCGCCCTCTCCTCTAAAGAGTGCATCTATGAATGGATATCTCTGGAAATAGTCTCTATTCTCTCCTAAAAATTGTGGCCCACCTAAAACAACTCTTCTGTGGGGAGATAGTGCCGACACTTTGGCTAAAGTCTCCATAACCATGTTGTGGTTAAAGAGCCACACAGTTGAAAGGATGAGCTGTGGTGCAAAGCGTTCTATCTCTTCAACAAAATAGTTGGATTCCATTTTTATGGTACCACTTACAATCTCCCACACCGCCTTGGAGCGCAAAGAGCTCTCCAATTGGGCATCGAGAGCCGGTATAGCCAATGATGAATGGGAGAATGAGGAATTGATATCTAACCAGAGAATCTTCATTTAAATAACTATTTTTGTAGATAGAGTTAAAAATTGAATGGCCTATGAAGTCAAAGTTATTAATAAAAAATGTAACCTTGAATGGTGCTATCTCAGATATATATATTGTTGATGGTATTATTACCAAAATAGGGAGTTCACTTCCTCAAGGTAGGGCAGAGTTGTTAGAGGGTAGGGGTATGGCAGTTATCCCCGGTTTTGTAAATATGCACACCCACTCCCCCATGACACTTATGAGAGGGGTAGGTGAGGGGCTCTCTTTAACGGAGTGGTTAAACGATAGAATTTGGCCACTTGAGAAGAGGCTTGATGAAGAGGCCATTTACTGGGGAACAAAGCTTGCTATATTGGAGATGTTTAAAAGTGGCACAACAACTTTCAACGATCAATATTGGCAGGAGTCGGTCTCTGCAAGAGCTGCTGCCGAAATGGGGATCCGCTCTTTCCACTCTTTTGTAATAATGGACTATAGAGATAAAGAGCTCTATGACCAAATTGTTGAGAGTGCACAAAAGGCCTATAAGGAGTCTAAAAAATGGTCTTCTCTCAACCACTTTACTATTGGAATACACTCTGCATATTCAGTATCGGAAGATATGATAATATGGGGGTGTAAATTTGCACAAGAGAATAATCTTTTGGTTCATATGCATCTATCCGAGACAGAGAGAGAGAATTTTAAATCTATAAGGGAGCACTCCTATACCCCTACCCACTATCTTGAAGATCTTAGGGTTTTAGAGAGTAATGTTATTGCTGCGCACTCTCTGTGGGTAGATGATTACGATATAGAGATTTTGGCCAAAAGAGGAGTTAAAGTTGTGCACAATGTAAACTCCAATCTAAAGTTGGGTTCGGGGTTTCAATTCAATTACAATGAGATGCGTGATGCAGGCGTTTTAGTAACCTTGGGTACAGATGGATGCGCCTCATCCAATAATTTAGATATGTTGGAGGCAATGAAGACAGCAGCTCTTCTTCAAAAGGGGTGGAGGAGAGATCCTAAAGCACTCCCTCAAAACGAGTTGATTGATATTGCCACACTAAATGGAGCTAAAGCATTGGGTATAAACTCCGGAGTGATTGAAGAGGGAGCTTTGGCAGATCTCTCGTTAGTTGATACAGATAATTTGCACTTTACCCCCAATTTCGATTTTCTCTCTAATTTAATCTTCTCTGCCAACAGTTCATCTATAAATAGTGTTATATGTAATGGTAAAGTTGTTATGCATGACCGTTATGTTGAGGGAGAAGAGGAGATTCTTTCAAATGTAAGGAGAGTTGTCAAAAGAGTTTTTAACGATATAAAATTTTAATAAGATGGATCCAAAAGAGTATTTAAAGAAGATAGAAGAGGCTTCAAACTTTATAAAATCAAAAATTGGAGATAGAGAGGTAAAGGTTGGAGTGGTATTGGGTAGTGGTTTGGGGCGCTTAGGGGACTCTATTGCCAATAGTATTTCAATCCCCTACAGCGAAATACCCCATTTTGCACTCTCAACGGCAATTGGTCACAAAGGGGTACTTATTGTGGGTGAGTTGGGTGGCAAAACTGTTATGGCTATGCAGGGACGCTTCCACTACTATGAGGGGTGGGGGATGGAGCAGGTGACACTACCTATAAGGGTGATGAGGAGTATAGGGATCTCTACTCTAATTGTCTCAAATGCGGCGGGGGGAGTAAACCCCCAATATAGAGTTGGAGATTTAATGGTAATAGAAGATCATATTAACCTTATGCCCAATCCTTTAGTTGGAAAAAATTTAGACGATTTTGGCCCTCGCTTCCCCGATATGACTCGTCCGTACGATAAAAAACTAATAGCAAAAGCGTTAGATATTGCTGCCAAATTAGATATTGAACTTCATCAAGGCGTCTATTTGGCCAGTACCGGGCCTACTTATGAAACTCCTGCAGAGTATCGTTTTTTTAGAACTATTGGTGCAGATGCTGTGGGAATGTCAACAGTACCGGAGGTGATTGTGGCACGACACTCCTCTATTCCAACTTTTGGAGTATCGGTTATAACCAATGAAGGGTTCAACTTTTCTGAAAGTTTTGTAAATGATGGCGACGATGTGGTAAAAGCTGCCAATCAAGCTTCGAAAAAGTTAGAGAAAATAGTAACCGAGCTTATAGCTTCGTTATAGGATGAGGTTTATATCGCTATCGAGTGGTAGTAGTGGAAATAGTTATTTTTTGGGAGACGATACCCTCTCACTCTTGATTGATGCGGGAATTGGGATAAGAACTATTAAAAAAGGGCTCTCCAATTACGATATCTCTACAGAGGAGATTGAGTTTATTCTAATCACTCACGATCACTCAGACCATATCAAACATGTTAAGAGCTTAAGTAGAAGGTTGCAAAAACCTGTTATCTCTACCGGTGCCATATTAAAGGCTATCGATTCAGCTCCACCTCATAAAAATGAGAAGAGTTGGTTTTGGAGAGAGATTGAGAAAGAGGTTGGCTACACTATAAAAGGGGTAGATATTATAGCATTCGAAGTGCCTCATGACGGAGTAGACAATTTAGGATTCTTTATAGATTTTAGAGGGGAGAAGTTTACCTTTATAACCGATTTGGGAGAGGTAACGGAGAAAGTTCTCTACTACGCTTCCCGCTCAAATCATCTTATCCTTGAGTCTAATTACGATTGTAAAATGCTGGAAGAGAGTAGTTATCCCTCAGTTTTAAAGGAGCGGATTAGAGGAAGAAAGGGTCATCTTAGCAATAGCGAGGCTGCAGCAGCAATTAAGAAGATTTACCACCCGGGAGTTAAAAATATCTTCTTATGCCATTTAAGTGAAAATTGTAACACACCAACTTTAGCTTTTACTGCTGCTGCCGAAGCTCTAAAAGAGGTTGAAGGGGGTGAAAAGATAAACCTCTTCCCGTTACCAAGAAGAGGTCATCAAAGCTTCAATATTTAGTGTTGCCCTTTAACAGTTAAGGGTGGGACCACTTGCTATAAGCTCCCGGGCATTTTCGTTGTCTAAATATTGCTCAAAATTCTTAATATACTTTCCAGCCAATTGACACGCTTTCTCTTCCCACTCTTTGGGTGATGAGTAGGTATCTCTTGGGTCTAAAATTCCCTGTGACACATTTGGTAGAGCTGTAGGCACAGTTAAATTTAGAATGGGGATCGTTTGGGTTGGAGCTTCACTAATAGTTCCATCTATAATGGAGTCTATTATGGCTCTTGTATCTTTTATAGATATTCTCTTTCCAGTTCCGTTCCATCCGGTATTAACAAGATAGGCCTTGGCTCCATGCTCATTCATCTTATCGGCAAGCAATTTGGCATAAACTGTTGGGTGAAGCGATAAAAAAGCTTCGCCAAAAGCGGGAGAGAAAGAGGGTAGAGGTTCGGTTATACCTCTTTCGGTTCCTGCCAATTTTGATGTATATCCACACAAGAAGTGGTATTGTGCCTGTTTGTCGTCTAAGATAGAGACTGGGGGCAAAACTCCAAAAGCGTCTGCCGAAAGGTAGATGATATTTTTAGCGTGTCCCGCTTTTGAGGGGAGTACAATTTTACTTATATGGTGTATTGGGTAGGATACTCTTGTGTTTTCGGTAACTGAACCATCGGCAAAATTAATCGACCCATCTTCATTTACAGTAACATTTTCAAGAAGGGCGTCTCTTCTTATTGCTCTCCAGATATCGGGCTCGTTCTCTTCCGAAAGATTTATAGTTTTAGCATAACATCCCCCTTCGTAATTGAATACTCCATGTTGGTCCCAACCGTGCTCATCATCGCCTATAAGGTAGCGTTTTGGATCGGCAGAGAGGGTGGTTTTACCTGTCCCCGAGAGTCCAAAAAATATAGCTACATCACCCTCTTCTCCAACATTGGCTGAGCAGTGCATAGAGGCAATTCCTTTAAGGGGGAGGTAGTAATTCATCATTGAGAAGATCCCCTTTTTCATCTCTCCACCATACCATGAACCTCCAATAATCTGCATCTTCTTTGTAAGATTGAAGAGTACAAAAACCTCTGAATGTAGCCCATGCTCCTTCCAGTTGGGGTCTGTAACCTTAGAGGCATTTATTGAAACAAAATCGGGCTCTCCATAGTGCTCCAATTCATATTTTGAAGGGCGAATAAACATATTGGTAACAAAGTGTGCCTGCCAGGCAACTTCCATTATAAAACGCACTTTTAAACGGGTATCTGCATTGGTACCACAGAAGGTGTCCACCACATAGAGAGTATCTTTTGAAGAGAGTTGATTCTCTACCAATTTGTAACAGTCGTCCCACGCTTCGGTGGTAACAGGCTTATTCACCTTACCATCCCACCAAATAGAGTTTTCGCTAACACTATCTTTTACAATAAATCTATCCTTAGGAGAGCGACCGGTAAAGATGCCGGTCATAATGGCTACTGCACCGGTGTCGGTCTCTACCCCTTTTTCAAATCCTTCGTTTTCTGGTGACATTTCGGCTCTATAGAGCTCCTGATAACTTGGATTGTGGATCACATTTTTAACATTGTGAATTCCGTAAATAGAGAGATCAATCTTATTCATATCTGATATCAAAATTGTTGGTTATTATCTATTTTTATAAAGGTGCGAATATAACTAAATTAGCTCTATAAAAAATCTAAATATTAATAGAAATAGTTATATTTTTGTTTAGATTGTTGTTATGGTTGAGAGTCCGCTATACTATTTAAAGAGATACTGGTCTTACAGCAGTTTTAGGGAGCTTCAAGAAGAGGCTATAGAGAGTTTTATGGCAGGTGAAGATGTTGTACTGCTCCTTCCTACTGGAGCGGGCAAATCGCTCTGTTTTCAACTTCCTGCTCTAATGAGGGAGGGGCTCTCTTTGGTTATCTCTCCCTTGGTCTCTTTAATGAAAGATCAAGTAACCGCTTTAAATGAGAGAGGTATTAAGAGCTTAATGCTCCATTCGGGAATGTCGGCTGCGCAGATAGATTCAACTTTAGATAACGCTATATATGGCAACTATAAATTGTTATATCTCTCTCCTGAAAGAATAAATTCGCAACTTTTTAGATCTCGAGCTTCAAAAATGGAGATAACTGCAGTAGCGGTAGATGAGGCTCACTCAATTTCTCAATGGGGACACGATTTTCGCCCCGATTATCTAACTATAAAAGAGCTTTTCAACTATATACCAAGGGTTCCTATAATAGCAGTTACCGCTACTGCTACGCCACACACTTTAAATGAGATAATAGAGAATTTGGAGTTGAACTCTCCTAAAGTTATTAAGGGGAGCTTTGAGAGAGCCAATTTGGCCTATTACCCTTTTTTTGTTGAAGATAAGTTGGGTTCTCTCATAAGGGCCCTTAAAGTTGTAGATGGTTCGGCGATAGTCTATGTGAGAGAGAGAAAAGAGACAGAGCATATCTCTCAATTTTTAACTTCACAGGGAATCTCTGCCGACTCTTATCATGCCGGTTATAGCTCTCAAGTGCGTTTTCACAAGCAGAACGAGTGGAGTGCCGATAGGGTAAGGGTGATGGTTGCTACCAATGCTTTTGGTATGGGCATAGATAAACCCAATGTGAGGATGGTTGCCCATATGGATCTTCCCGAATCGCTCGAACGCTACTATCAAGAGGCTGGTAGGGCAGGGCGCGATGGAAGGAGTTCCTACTCTTTTTTATTTTGGAACAATAGTGATATTACCAGATTAAGACGCTTGGTCTCTCTCTCTTTTCCAAATCCCAAAGAGATAGAGCAGCTCTACCATCAACTATATAGATATCATAATTTTGAGTTTGGAGAGGGGAAAGAGATGGTTATGAAATTTGATCTAATCAAATTTTCAATCGAAAGTAGAGTATACCCACTTACCGCCCACTATATTATTAAATACTTGGAGAGTGAAAACATTGTAGAACTCACCGAAGAGTTGGATATTCCATCTACCATAACATTTTTGACCACGCGGGACGGACTTTATAAAATACAACTAAACAATGTTGAGTTGGACACTTTTATAAAATCGTTGCTGCGCCTCTATACGGGGCTATTTTCTGAATATGTCTCTATTAGCGAAGAGTATATAGCAAGAGCTACGCGAAACAGCCCCTTGGGGGTAACAAAATTATTAAACCGGCTCTCTTCAAAGGGAGTTATTGCCTATAACAGAGCCATTAGTTCCACTCTTCTAATTTTTAAAGAGGCGAGAGAGAATGTTTTTAACCTCTCTATGGAGAGTTATCTGTTAAAAAAGGAGCGTTACCAGAAGAGGATAGAGAGTGTAATCTCTTTTATAAGTGAAAAGGGTAAGTGTCGTTCTGGAATCTTAATGGAATATTTTGGACAGAGCGAGTGGAACGATTGTGGCTCGTGCGATATCTGCAGTAATAAAGTTTTCCAAAAAAGAGAGCAGGATATAGCTATCGAGCAGAAAATTTTAACAACTTTGGAGGATGGCCCAATAACCATAGAACAGCTTGCAACTATTATGGCCACTAATGACAATAAATGGAAAAAGATCTTAAGAGAGTTAATGGATAGAGGGAGGGTGAGGCTAAAAGATCACTACCTCTTCTTAACCTACAAATAGTAGAAGTTTCTCATATAAAAGAGCTGTTGGCAAACCCATTACATTATAGTAGGAACCTTTAATCGATTTAATGGCACTATATCCAATCCACTCCTGAACCCCATAAGCTCCAGCCTTATCATAGGGCTTATAGCGATCTATATAGTAGTCAATCTCATTTTGCCATATTCTCCTGAAGCACACTTCGCTTCGATCCGAAAAGCTTTCTCTCTTTTCACCACTTCTCAAGGTGATTCCTGTAATAACTGTGTGGCTTTTGCCCGAAAGCATAGAGAGCATATTTTGAGCCTCTTCTCTCCCTTTGGGTTTGCCCAAAATTTCACCCTCAAGAAAGACTAAAGTATCTGCAGTAATTAAAAGTTCACTCTCTTCTAACGCTCTGTGAAAGTGGATAGATTTCTGTAGAGAGAGATGTTGGGGTATGGAGAACAACTCTATCTCTTTAGATATTACTTCGGGACTCTCACTACCACTCTCTATAGTAAATGGGATATCCAATGAAGTTAGAAGCTCTTCTCTTCTGGGAGAAGATGATCCTAAGATAATTTTTACCCCCTCAACTCTCTCTCTTAGAAGTTCCACTCCCCTTTAATTTTTAAGAACTGTTCGATAATCTCTCTAACACACCCTTTACCCCCTTGGTAGGAAGAGATAAAACGGGAGGCTCTTTTAACCTCCTCTACGGCATCTGCAGGGGCACAAGGGAGTCCACACCTCTCTAAGACTGCTATGTCGGGGATATCGTCTCCCATAAAAAGTACTTGATCGGGAGTGAGAGAGTATTTATCACAGAAATGTAAAAAATCGGGTAACTTGTTGTGCGAGGCAAGGTAGATATCTTCTAAACCAAGGCGTTCAAATCTTTTTACAATGCTTTTGTCGGTCCCACCGGTAATTATTGCTATTGGATAGTTGTTATCAAGCGCTACCTTAAGGGCATAACCATCTTTAGCATTGTGAACTCTAAGCAGATGACCCTCCTCTGTGGCTAATACTGTACCGTTGGTAAAGACTCCATCGAGATCGAAGGCCAATCCCTTAATTTTTTCAAGATCTACTTTATAATTGGACATATTTATGATTTACTTTTTTGAAGATTTTCAATTGAATTGGTAAAGAGTTTATAAAATTCTACAAGATGGGGATAGTGCTCTAACAAAAAATCGATCTGCTTTTCAATAACCTCCCTATCGCCCCGTACTGCCGGTCCTGTTTGGGCTTTAGTTACATCGCCGTACAAAAAGGCTTTACGGACCGTTTCAATAGCAAGCGGCATCAGAAATGGAGCATTAGGCTTTGCTATAGAGAATGCAAGGGCAAGGAGATGATTGCCAAAATTATTTACAAATAGGGCTGCAAGGTGCATTTTTGCCCTCTGGGGCGACTCTAAAAATTTATATTCGCTCCCAAGAGAGGTGCAAAGCTCAATCAGCAGCTGCTCTGTTTTGCTATTGCCACCCTCTAAAAGAAAAGGGAGTATTGAAAAATTGACCTCTCTACCTTTAGAGAATGTCATTAATGGGTA
>CAZEGL010000021.1:0-23927 GCA_964512295.1 uncultured Muribaculaceae bacterium | reverse complement strand
TAAAACTATATTCAACAGCGCGGTAATGAGATACAATTTCGATCAAGTAGTAGATAGAAGGGGAACCAATTCAATCAAGTACGACAAGTTGAAGGAGAACTTTGGGAGAGAAGATCTTCTACCCCTTTGGATAGCCGACATGGATTTCAAATCGCCTCCAGAGGTGATGGAGGTGGTTGAGCGAAGGGCGCGACATGGAATTTTTGGATACTCCTTTCGCGATTTAAACTCAATCGAGGCATTTACCCAGTGGGTAGAGAGAAGGTACAACTGGAGCATATCGCCGGAAATAGTTACCATATCGCCCGGAATAGTAACCGCTCTCTCTCTGGCCATTAGAATCTATAGCCGCCCTGGCGATAAGGTGCTAATCCAACCCCCTGTTTACCCCCCATTCTACTCAATAATTGAAGAGAATGGCCGCCAATTGGTAACCTCACCCCTTCAACAGGATGAGAGTGGCTATAGTGTAGATTGGGACCATTTTGAAGAGAGTCTCTCCCAAGGGGTAAAGCTCTTTCTAATCTCAAACTCGCATAATCCAATAGGTAAAGTGTGGAGCAGAGAGGAGCTGCTAAAGATAGCCAACCTCTGTTTGAAGTATGGTGTTCTAATACTGTCAGACGAAATTCATGGCGACCTCAACCTCAACGGCACCCCCCATACCGTTATAGCCTCCCTCTCTAAAGAGATCTCTATGAGTACAATTACCGCAATGGCTCCCAGCAAAACATTCAATGTTGCCGGCCTGCTCAACTCCCTAATAATAATAGAGTCGCCTAAATTGTTGAAGCAGTTTGAGAGTGAGATTACTGCCCTACACCTACAACTTGGCAACCTCTTTGCCCATATTACAATGGAGAGCCTCTACCGCCATGGCGAAGAGTGGCTTAAGCAGGCTACAGATTATATATGGGGAAATGTAAACTACAGCTATAATCGGCTCCTGAACGAACTTCCACAAGTGACCTTTATAAAACCCCAAAGTTCCTTTCTACTTTGGCTCAACTTCAACGGCACCGCCCTTTCACACCAAGAGATAGAGCGAAAGTTGATTGAGGAGGCTAAAGTGGCACTCAACAGCGGATTAAACTTTGGAGAGGAGGGTAGAGGCTATTTTAGATTCAATATAGGGGCCCCCCGCGCAATAGTAAAA
This sequence comes from uncultured Muribaculaceae bacterium, assembly GCA_964512295.1. GTDB lineage: Bacteria > Bacteroidota > Bacteroidia > Bacteroidales > UBA932 > Bact-08. The sequence continues at coordinate 22,771 of CAZEGL010000021.1, read as the reverse complement.
GAGGGGTTGGATAGAGTTATAGAGAGTTTCAAAAAAGGTTAGAGTGAGGGTAGAGTAGATAGGGGTGCGATATCTCTTTAAAATTTTCGATATCTTTTCGCCAAAAGTCAAAAAAAATGTCAAACGAGCCACCCTCTTCTCTACCCTTAGAGAGAAGCTCTCTTGCACTGCTGCTGCCGGTAACCTTATCGAACATTGCCCTCTTTTGTGCCGAAAGATTGCCAAATGGCTCTCTGCGGGGGTAGAGTTCATTTAAAGCTTCCAATACTCTAAATTGCAACTCTGTAAGAGCAACCTTACTAAAATCTACAATATGGGGTTGTACCCCTTCCAAAACTTTTCCTGAACCGAATCCGTAAAAGGGTTTATATTCAACTGCTCTAAAGTAAACTCCTTCAAGATTATAGCTATTAAGTTTTTCGGCCAACTTTTGAGACTCTATCCACTCCGCTCCAAAGAGTTGAAAAGGGAGAGTATAGCCTATCCCAATTGATATAAATCCCAACTCACCCAAAATACCCGAAGCGGGGTAGAAGAGAGCACTTTCGGGGGTGGGAATATGCGGGGATGGGGGAATCCACTCCAACCCTGTCTCTCTATAGCTCATAGAGCGGTTCCACCCCTCCATTTTTACAACTTTCAAATTGCATCTCTCTTGAGGGGGGAGGGTGCCATTTATATAGAGGGCCAATTCACCACAGCTCAAACCATATATATAGGGTATCTTATATTGCCCTACAAAAGAGAGAAAGCCATCTTGCGGAAGAGGCCCCTCTACCTTCACCCCTCCAAGGGGATTGGGCCTGTCCAATACCACAAACTCGATTCCCGCTTGGGCACACGCCTCCATTGCCAAACCCATAGTACTTATAAAGGTGTATGAGCGGCAGCCAATATCTTGTATATCGTAAACCAAAATATCTATACCCTCCAACATCTTTGGAGTAGGCTTGCGGGTAGCCCCATATAGAGAGTAGAGGGTTACCCCTGTTTGGGGATCTATTGAGTTGCTTCCACTCTCTCCAGCATGTAGGTTGCCTCTCACCCCATGCTCGGGACCAAAAAGGGCAACCAATTCAAAGCGGTCGCTTTCATAAAAGAGATCGGCACTACTTTTTAGATCAAAATCTACCCCACTTGGGTTTGTAATCAACCCCACTCTCTTTCCTGCAAGGGTCTCAAAATTCTCTTCCTTTAAAACTTCAATACCGGTTTTTACCACTTGGCCAGAGAGTGGAGAGTAGAGAGAAAAAGCAAATATGAGAAAAAGAGCTATGTTGAGAGATGTTTTCTTCATAACGGTTCAATTGGTTAAGAGAGACTATTTTTTTTGTTGTTGGAGCTACTTGGCTCATTTTGGCTACCGGGAGTGTTGGAGAGTTTCCTCTCCTTTTTCCCAAAGTTGGGATCTATCTTAATAGAGGCGGTCACTAAAAAGGTTAAGATAAAGCCTCCCATAATCCACCAAAAGAAGAGTTTATACCCCATCATCTCCTGCAGCACTCCTGCAGCCATACCGGGCAGCATCATCCCTAAAGCCATAAAAGCTGTAGAGATTGCATAGTGAGCACTTTCGTAGCGCCCTTGCGAGAAGTAGAGCATAAAGAGCATATATGCGGTAAAGCCAAAACCATATCCAAGTTGTTCTACAAAGATAGAGAGGTTGATAATAAATAGACTTGTTGGCTGCACAGTTGCCAGATAGACAAAAGCAAAACTTGGAAGAGAGATAGAGAGTGCCATTGGCCAAAGCCACCGCTTGAATCCCCCAACCGAAACAACCATCCCTCCAACAATACCACCTATGGTCAATGCAATAATTCCAACGGTTCCGTAGGCTACACCAACCATTTGAGTAGAGAGGCCCAACCCTCCCACCTCTCTACTATCTAAAAGGAAGGGTGAAACCATCTTTACCAGTTGAGCTTCGGAAAAGCGATAAAAGAGAAGAAATAGGAGAGCGGGCACTATCCCCTCTTTCTTAAAATAGGAGGAGAGAACCTCTATATACCCTCTAAAAACAGAGCCAATTCCACTACTTTTATTGGTTCTATCTCCCTCTATTTCTACACTACTGAGGTGCTCACTATCTTTTAATGGAGTGGGCAGCACCCTTTTATGGAGGAGAGAGAAGAGAAGAAAAAGAAGTGCCAAAAGAAGGAATATAGCGCTCCATGCCAAAGCAATATTGCCGCTGCGCTTCTCTAAATAGCCGGCTCCCATAACCAATACCCCCTGCCCTACTACTGTTGCTATGCGGTAAAAAGTACTTCTAATTCCAACAAAAAAAGATTGTTGGTGTGGCTTTAGCGCCAAGATATAGAAGCCATCGGCAGAGATATCGTGAGTTGCCGAACTAAAGGCTACCAACCATAGTGCAGCAAGAGTGAGCCTCACAAAATGGGGAGTAGGCAGAGCCAACGCCACCCCTGCAAAACCGGCACCAATTAGCAGTTGCATAGTAACTATCCACCATCTCTTACTCTTTAGAAGATCTACCAAGGGGCTCCAGAAGGGCTTTATAACCCAAGGGAGATAGAGCCATCCGGTATAGAGGGCCACCTCACTATTGGAGAGACCCAACCTCTTGTACATAATAACCGAAAGGGTCATCACCACCACATAGGGAAGCCCCTCTGCAAAATAGAGAGAGGGTATCCAACGCCAATGTTTGCCCATTTTACTACTCATGCTTCAAATCAATAGAGTTTTTGAACTGTAACCCCACTAAAGTAGTGGTGTAAAATTTGGAGATAGCTGTAACCCCTCTCTCCCATTACGGCAGCGCCTATTTGGCACAATCCAACACCGTGCCCCCACCCAGCTCCATAAAGCTTAAAGAGCACTCCGCCACTTTTGCCCTCCCTTGCCCGCTCTACTACAAAAGCAGAGCTGTAGAGGTGCGATGGAGAGAGTATTCTTCTAATTTCCAATTCTTTACCTATAATTTTGGAAGCTCTGCTCCCTACAATTTTAAGCTTCACAACTCTTCCCGAAGTTCCTCTCTCTAAAGGGATAAGATCTATAATCTCACCCAGCCCAAAATTCCCCTTCTCCTCTACTATCTGCGACAGCTCTTCACCCCTATACTCAACGCTCCATCTGTAGAAATCTAAGGTCTCTCTATCGTACTCCTTTAACACTTGAGAGAGTATAGAGTCCTCTTTACAGTTGCAAAAAGAGGGTGGTTCGCCTTTAATCCATTTGGTTGCACTCTCCTCTCTACTTAAATCTAACTCTTCTGATTGTGGAGCATCTCTTTTAGCCAAAAGGTAGGGGTGATGAATCTCTCCCCAGCAGTTTTGAAACTCTTCAAGATAGCCGCCACAACATTTAGAGTAGCGGGCGTCGCAAATTTCACCCCCATATAGAAGAAGCTCCCCCCTACTCTCCTCCACCGCCTTAACTGCAGCGGGGGTAAGGTGGGCAAAACCTTGATAGCGTTGGCAGTGGTCGTCGTTACAAAAGTTGAATAGGGTGTGCTCTTGGCGGTCGTACCATTTGATCGACTCAAGTGGATCCTGCGCCCCCCCCTCTATCGCCTCTATCGCCCCTCCCTCCAACTCTCTACTCTTGCTACCTGCATTGAGCTGAGCCATTAGCCAAGAGCGCGATAATACGGCGTGCGCTTTTAGAAGTTCATTAGAGGCGTTGGGGCTCATTTCGGAAGAGATTACCGATTTTAGATACTCCTCAAGCCCTATAATATTGATTGCCACAAGACTACCCCCTTCAACCACAACCTTTAAAGAGCCTCTAAGTAGGTGATCCTCTTTGCGTTGCCAATGAAAACCTACCCCTATTGTAACTCCAAAGAGGGTAAATTGGGAAGGGTTGCCCCCCTTTGGAATAAAGAGCAACTGTGGGTAGAGGCTACCGTTCCACTCCACCATCCCCTCTTTAAGGCAGAGCCGCTGTTCCCCTTCACACTCCACTCCACCACAAAAATATGGGGTGTGCAGAAGAAAAATAAGTTCTCTCCCTACTGAGAGACCCACACTAATCTTTGGCTCTTCCATTTAATTTTTCAATTATCTCCTTTGTCAATTGGCTGCTTAACTCCTCTCCCAGCTCAATTTCACTAACTATCTCTCCAATAAGGGCGCTCCCAGCCCTATTAAAATCTATCTCTAATGGGGTAATTACAACTCCAGCCAAATCTATAGAGCCCATACTTATTAGTACTCTCTCTTGAGCCTCTCTAAAGAAGTGGGAGGAGCGGTGTGCCCCTCTTACAAATAGAGTAATATTATACTCCCCCTCTTGATACCAGGCCAAAATATTTACACCCTCTTCGCCAAGGGGAGCTGTAGCAGAGATTGCCTCTAAAAGTTGGTTAATGAGCCTCTCCCCCTCATTTTTAGAAGAGGTTGCAATAGTATATAACCCTTTAAAGTAGCTCTCTACTTCTACTACTCTACTTTTATCCGTTCCAAATAGAGTTTTACGCTCCAAATTTGGAAGCTGCCCAATCAACGGCAACTCTCTATAGGGTACCGCTTGAAAATGGAAATGTCCGGGGGCCGATGCTCCTCCCTTGGCTCCATTAAAGAAGAGTGCAAAATCTTCCAACTCATTGGAGAGCGAGAGCATAGCCCCCACCCTCCCTCTAATTGTTTGGGGGGAGTGCTCTTCTAAGGCAATAGTGAGGTGATATTGAAATATTGGAAATGGATTTATTAGAATTTGATAGCGTTCACTATTGTAGCTAAAGGCAATACCCCGCTGCTCTAAAGGGCGGTTGGCACTACATAAAAAACATTTTTGGGGAGAAGTGGGTATATTGGCAACTACAGCAGAGGAGGAGATAATTCTACCGGGATTGAACTGCACCTGAAAATTAAAGTTATTTAGTGTTACACTTTTTGTAACTACACTCTCCAGTTTTTTATAACAGTGTGCCGCCCTCTCCCACTCTTGGAGCTGCTCTTCAAAAAATTGCTTTACTCTCTTTTTCACCGCTATTGCCCCTCACTATTAATCTTCACTCTTGCCATAAGTTCAATGGTTCTCAAGCTATCTTTATATCTGTTGTTTCTATTTTCTGCTTCAATGGTTAAAGAGGAGTCGCTATTCCCCTCCCATCGGCGGCAAAGATAGAGTATATCATATATTCGCCCTATCTTCCACTCGCGGGTAATTCGCAGTGCTATAGCATAATCTTCGCCATAGCTGCTATTTGGAAGTTTAAGCTCTCTCAAGAGTGGGGTATAGAAGGCTCGTGGCGCCCCAAGGCCATTTATACGCAAAGCGTTATTGTGGCCGTTACTGTTGCTCCACTCCCTATGTTCAATAGCTCCAGGGGGAATTTCTTTTAGATTGAAATCGGTAATTAGGTAGCTTCCAATCACCATTGCGCACCGCTCCCTATAGAAGCATTCAACCACCTGCCTAAGGGTGTGGGGCGAAGAGTAGAGATCGTCGCTATCGAGCTGCAGAGCAAATTTGCCACACTGGGGGTGGTGAAGTGCCAAATTCCAGCAACCTCCAATCTTGAGCCCCCTCTGCTGTGGGATAATGTGTATCAGCTGCTCACCATGGGGGTGGGAATGGAGAAGCTCCTCTATAAGTTGGGTGGTACCATCTGTAGAGTGGTTATCTACCACAATAACATTAAAATTGAAGTGTGCACTCTGCCCCAGTGCCGACTCTATCGCCCCCTTTACTGTTTTAACTCTATTATAGACAGGAATAATAATAGAGGCTTCGTTATCAAAGGGCAATAGGCCAAAATCTATCTCTTTGGTTGGGGGTGGCAGATATCCTCCTATCTCTTTAAGATGTTGAGTAAAAGCCTCCTCAAATTCAATCTGTGCTGCACGGTTCTTGGGATCTAAATAGCTAAAGTGGGTATCGCCTGCCCCTTTGCCACTATTGGTTGTTTGGCTATATAGATACTCCTTAAGTTGCAAAATAGAGCCCTTTTGAGAGGCTCGCAATATTAAATAGTAGAGTGCCGCATAGCTATAATTTAAAGGGAGCAAAGAGGCCGCCTCCTTAAAGAGAGCGGAATTAAAGAGCAGAAGTGGCCCAAAATCGAACCCCTCTCTTACGCTCCCCTTTTGAAACTCAATTGTGGGATGTTCCTTTACAACTTCATCTACAACTTTATAATAGTGGGAGTAGAGCATTGCCGCTCCACTCTCTTTAGCAACTCTTGCCAATCGTTCAAGAGCAAAATAGTCTAAAACAAAGGGAGCTGCTCCTCTATAAATTAGAGTAAGAGGGGTGTCGGCAAGGGAGGCAATCTCTTTTACTGCAACTGTTGTAGAGAGAGAGTTCAAAGGAAGAGGGTAGATCTCTACCAAAAAGCCCCTCTCTTGGCAATTTTTTAGCAACTCCTTTAAATGGCTGCTCTTTTGGCCGTCACCCCCTTTGGGAAGAAGAAGATAGAGCCTTTTAACCAAAGAGGAGCGTTCCAACTGTTCAATAGTGGTAAAAATCTCACTATTATCTTCATAGGGAATAAAACAGTTTATAATTTTTTTCATACCTTAGAGTTGTTCTAAATCTAACTACTAAGATATCTAATAGCAGTGGTTCCCACAAAAAAGGATTCTATTATTTAATAATAGCTCTAAGGGTGAACAATTGCTATTTGAAATTGTAATTATTGCATAAAGGATAGCGAAAATGGGCGATGCGTCGTTAGTAAAAAAAATTCTAAGGTTAAAACGAGAAAAAGGGGTTACCGTTTTAGCGCACTACTATACTGCTCCTGTGGTTCAAGATGTGGCAGATTTCATAGGAGATTCATTGGGGCTTGCACAGATGGCAGAGAAGAGCGATAGTAAAAAAATCCTCTTTTGTGGTGCCAGATATATGGCAGAGACTGCTGCAATTTTAGCTCCCGAAAAAGAGATTTTGATGGCAGACAGCTCTGTTGGGTGTACAGTTGCCCAAAGTATGAGCCCCAACAATATTAAAGAGTGGAGAGAGCTCAATCCAGATGGAATTGTTATTAGCTATGTAAATTCATCGTCAGAAATAAAAGCTGCCTCTCATATCTGCTGCACATCTTCCAATGCACTAAAGATATTCTCCTATATACCCGAAGATAAAAAGATACTCTTTGGCCCCAATAAAAATTTGGCCAACTATGTAAAAGAGATAACCAATAGAGAGTTCGACACTTGGAAAGGAGAGTGCACTATCTTTAAAGATGTAGCGATAGACCGTGTAACAGCGCTTATGGAACAATACCCAAATGCTCAATTTTTCATCCACCCCGAAAGCAGCTGCTCCTCTAAACCCGAAATTATTTACGACCATAGAGTGCATATCCTATCTACTTCGGGGATGGTTAAGATGGCAGGCGAACTCCCCGATACCCAATTTGTGCTATTGGCAGAAACCGGAATTCTACACGAGCTTGAGCTGCTCTATCCCCACAAGAAATTTATACCTGTAAGTAGCAAATATATGTGTAACAGCATGAGAAAAATTACACTTCAACAGGTGTACGACTCTCTTCTTAAAGAAGATAATAAAATTGAGATCTCTACAGAGATAAGAGAAAAAGCATACCCCGCATTAGAGAAGATGCTCTATATAAGTGCCCTTTAATTTAAGTCTCACTACCACTTATAGAGAAACATAAATTGAAGGCGATTGGCTCCCTGTTTCTCTTGGTTTATATTAATTCTACTACCATTTAGATACTCTACCGCTACTTGAAAATTGTTGCGTAACTTCCAAAACAGTGTAGTTGAAAGGTAGCTGCTCCTTAGATAATCTTCATCTCTATTGGAGTATTCAGAATCGCCAATACCCGCCTGCGAGTAGTTTGCAGAGAGTGCCAATTTTTTTGACAATCCTATTTGAGTTCCTAAAGAGTAACTGTACATAGGAAGCGACTCCATTTGTGTCCCCGACAGATTTGGGAAGGCATCAAACGAAAGTGCAGCCAAATCGTTGATGTAGCGCGCCACACCCTTTCCAACAATAGTTTGCAGGTAGAGCTTAGCCGAAGGGGCAATAGAGAGCGATCCGCTAAGCTGGCCACCGTAGCCGTGGTTTGTTACAACAGTTTGGTTAAAATTGTCGGCAATAGAGATAAAGCGGTTTATGGCAGTTATCTTCAAATGCCCTTTCTCTCCTTTATACATTAAATATATAGGTATATCGGGAGCCCTTTGAAAGGTAGGTTGGTAGAGGAGTGCTTCGGTAATTTTAGCTGCAGGCTGCTCCAACGATACTCCAAATGAGAGAAATTGGCACAGCTGCTTTCTATAGCCAATAAGTGCCGTTCTATGAAAAGTACGGGAATTTACCCCCTGGACATCTATAGTGGGGGCAGTAGCATCTAAATCTGCCATAAAGCTCCACGACTGCCCAAAGATAATTCCTTTAAAAGAGATATAGGCTTGCCGCAGGCGCAACACATCGCCACCACCTCTAAAGTCCGATTCAATGTAGTACTCAATATTACCCAATGATTTGCTCTTTTGTATAGCTTTAAAGGTTAGGCGCGATGCCGATGCATCTAAATTCAATCTGCCACTCTTCTGCCAGTCGCCGGGGCCGCTGGCCAACGAAACTTTAAAATCTTCATGTGGCACTGTTCCATTGAAGTCGGCAAAAACTACACTTCTTACAAAGCCGCCAAATTGAAAAGAGATAGTTTCTCCCTCATACTTAAATGGGTTCTTCTCTTGGGCAGAAATAGTTGCAAGGGTGCCCACTACAATAGAGATAGCAAAGATTAATAGAGACCTTTTCATAGTATATCATTTAATCAAACAATGTGCTAAAATAGTAATCATTTACTTATTTGTGTAAATTTTATTAAATTGGGAATAGAATCTCAAGTACACCCCACTTTTCACTTTTTACTCCATTTTACAATGAAACAGATAGTTAAGACAACCGCAATTTTAGCTGCAACCCTTCTACTCTTCTCTTGTTTGGCCACAAGGGTAGAGAGAGGCTCTACCACCCCCCTTCAACCCAAGAGCTTAAAGGGAAGAGTGGCACTCAAAGAGAGCCCTCCTGCAAAAGATAGTACCGAATATGAGCTAATAATTTTTGACCAGGGATTTGATTTTTGGCTCAACTCTCAGGTACACTCCAAACATCTCTACACCAATGAGTATATGCAAAATATAAACAATCAGTATGTGATTGAGTGGAACCGCCGCTATGCTATGGGCGACCCTCGAGTACTCAGCTACTTAGATTACAATATTTTCAACAACTACGGCTTAGAGTTCAACTACAAACTCTTTATGTACTTCCGCTACTTTGAAGAGAGCAATAAAGTTAAACTACTCCCCTACCGATCCAGAAAGTAGGGGTCTTTATTGGCAATAAAAACTATCTACTATCCTTGATTTCAACACAGTAAATTGAATGATAGGAAAAAGTGATTAACTTTAGCAGTTAAAAATTTTTATTACCCTTTTAATAAAGGGTAAGGTTGTACCATTGTTTGAGTAAAAGTTTGTACTATAAATGGACAATATTGCATTTATTGATACCGAAATTGATATTATAAGTGAAAAGATTGTAGATATAGGGGCTATAAAGGGCAATGGAGCCTCTTTTCATTGCTCATCGGTGGCTAAATTTATAGAATTCATTGGTGGGACACAATTTATAGGTGGCCATAATATTTTAAACCACGATATTAAATATATAGGTAAAGCCCTCAATTATGCAGGGATAGACCCTACAAATATAATAGACACTCTATTTCTTTCGCCCCTACTCTTCCCAACACAACCCTACCATTCACTACTTAAAGACGACAAGCTCCAATCAGACTACACAAACAACCCCCTCAACGATTCTATCAAGGCTAAAGATCTGTTTTACGATGAAGTTGCCGCTTTTAAAGACTCCAACAACACCCTAAAAGAGATCTATTATCTTTTATTAAACGACAAAAAAGAGTTTCATCCCTTTTTTAAATATATCGGATATAGTAGCAAAAGCATAGATATAGAGAAGCTTATAAGAGAGAAATTTGAAAATGAAATCTGTCAAGAGGCCAATTTTGCAACATTAATATCTGACACTCCTATTGAACTGGCTTACTCTCTGTCACTTATAGACTCATTTATACACCATAAAAAGTCAAACTCTATAACACCGCCTTGGGTACTAAAAAATTACCCTAAAGTTGAACAGATAATGTTTCGTTTGCGAAACAAACCGTGTGAAAAAGGTTGTAGCTACTGTAATACATATTTAGACGCACACAAAGGGTTGAAAAGATTTTTTGGTTTCGATTCGTACAGAAGCTATGGAGGGGAGCCACTACAAGAGAGAGCGGTAAGGGCAGCTCTTAACCATAAATCTATGGTTGTTGTTTTTCCCACAGGTGGGGGAAAATCTATAACATTTCAAATTCCGGCACTAATGAGCGGCGAGAGTTCAAAAGGTTTAACAATTGTTATCTCTCCTTTACAATCGCTCATGAAAGATCAGGTAGATAATCTTGAAAAGAGTGGAATTACCGAAGCAGTAACAATCAACGGATTATTAGATCCTATTGAAAGAGCAAAATCATTCGAAAGGGTTAGAGAGGGTTCAGCCTCCATCCTCTACATTTCGCCGGAGTCGCTACGCTCGAGAACAATTGAGAGGTTAATTTTAGGGAGGAAAATAGCTCGATTTGTAATAGATGAAGCCCACTGTTTTTCGGCATGGGGGCAGGATTTTAGAGTAGATTATCTATATATCGGAGATTTTATCAAATCAATCCAAGAGAAGAAGAATCTTAATAGCGCCATTCCCGTTTCATGTTTTACAGCAACAGCAAAGCAGCAGGTAATAAATGATATTAGGGAATACTTTAAAGAAAAACTGTCACTCAATCTTCAACTCTTTACATCGGGGCAATCGCGAATAAATTTACAGTATAAAGTATTAAATGAGAGAGATGATGAGGAGAAATACCAAACTGCAAGAGATTTGGTTGAAGAGAAAAGGTGTCCTACTATAATCTATGTTTCGCGTACACAAAAGGCCTATGAAATTGCAAAACGACTTATAAAAGATGGTTTTCGCTCCAAAGCCTATCACGGCAAAATGGAGAAGTTAGAAAAATCTGCAAACCAAGACTCTTTCATGGCAGGAGAGACCCAAATAATGGTAGCTACTTCTGCATTTGGGATGGGGGTAGATAAAAAAGATGTGGGATTGGTCATTCACTACGACATCTCCGACTCGCTTGAAAATTACATTCAGGAAGCGGGGCGTGCAGGGCGCGACGAAAAGATTCATGCCGACTGTGTAGTACTCTTCAACGAAGAAGATTTAAATAAACATTTTTTATTATTAAATCAAACAAAACTCTCTATTAAAGAGATTCAACAAGTTTGGAAAGCTATTAAAGAGATTACTCCATTTCGTTCAACAGTTTCCAATTCTGCTTTAGAAATTGCACGACAAGCGGGTTGGGACGACTCGGTTTATGATATTGAAACAAGGGTAACAACTGCTATTGCAGCATTGGAAGATGCAGGTTATTTAAAGCGGGGGCAAAATATGCCTCGAATTTTTGCCAATAGCATTCTTACCAAAAATGCACAAGAGGCGATTGATAAAATTGAGACTTCAAACAGATTTAGGAAAAATCAAAAGGTTAACGCTACTAGAATTATTAAGAAACTTTTTTCGAGCAAAAGCAGAAAGTACTCTATAGATGAATTGGGAGAGTCAAGAGTAGATTATATAAGCGACCATTTGGGGATTATTAAGCGAGAGGTTATAGAGATTATAAACATTTTGCGAGAGGAGGAAATTTTGGCCGACGCAAAAGATTTGACCGCTTTTATAAAAAAGGGGGAGAAGAAAAATCGCTCCCTAAATATTTTAAATAAATTCATTAAAATTGAAGATTTCTTACTGTCGCTTCTAAAGGGCGAGGAGCAGATACTTCATATTAAAGAGATTAATGAGCTGGCAGAAGAGAACAGAATATACAATATAAGTAGCAGCAATGTTAAAACCATCTTCAATTTTTGGGCAATTCAAAAATGGATTAAGCGAAAACGGATAGAGTCACAAAACCATATCGCGCTATTATCGTTGCACCCATTGGAGCTTTTAAAAGAGAAATTGGAGCGGCGCAAAATTTTAGCACAATCAATAGTTGAATTTCTTTATGAGAAAAGTAACGAAGAGAGGCTGGTAGAGCAGCCAGAAAACCACGAAGTATTGGTAGAATTTTCCATTCAAGAGTTAAAAAATAACTACGAAAAGAGTGCAGGCTTATATAAAATAAAGATCACTTTAGATGATATAGAAGAGGCCCTTTTCTATCTGTCAAGAATAGGTGCGTTAAAGATTGAGGGGGGATTTTTAATTAGCTACAATAGTTTAACCATTGAGCGTACTGAATTAGATAATAAAAAACGATATACAAAAGAGGATTATAAAAAATTAGAACACTTCTACCAAAGCAAAGTTGAACAAATCCACATTGTAGGGGAGTATGCAAATAAAATGATGAAAGATGCCGAAGAAGCCCTACAATTTGTAGAAGATTACTTTCAAAAAGAGTACCCCTCTTTTCTGCAACAATATTTCTCTAATAAACGCTTAAAAGAGATTAAACAAAATATTACCCCTTCAAAATTTAAAAAGCTTTTCGGAGAACTTTCACCTACACAGTTAAAAATCATAAGCGACAACGAAACACAGCATATTGTGGTGGCTGCAGGGCCAGGAAGCGGTAAAACACGAATTTTGGTACATAAGCTCGCCTCGTTGCTTTTAATGGAAGATGTAAAGCACGAACAGCTCCTTATGATCACATTTTCAAGAGCTGCAGCAACCGAATTTAAAAAGCACCTGCTAAACCTAATTGGAAATGCAGCAAACTATGTTGAAATAAAAACCTTTCACTCCTACTGCTTCGATCTGTTGGGCAAAGTGGGGAGCTTAGAAAGATCCCAAGAGGTTATAGAAAAAGCGGTCGAAAAGATTAATAGCAATGAAATTGAGATAAGCCGAATCACAAAAACTGTTTTGGTGATAGACGAAGCACAAGATATAGACCAGCCTGGATTCAATCTCATACGCGCTTTAATGGAGAAGAACGAAGAGATGCGTGTAATTGCGGTTGGCGACGACGACCAAAATATCTACGAGTTTAGAGGGGCAAGTTCAAAATATTTAGAACACTTTATTACTAAAAATAGAGCGATTAAATATGAGTTGGTTCAAAATTTCAGAAGTGCCCCCAATCTTGTCGATTTTTCAAATCAATTTGCAAAGTGCATTAACCATAGATTAAAGCAAAACCCTATCATTGCACATAAAAGTGAGAATGGAAAATTAAAAATAGTGCGCCACCAGAGCGAAAATCTCATAGAGCCGCTTGTAGAGGAGATTGTCTCTACAAAACTTACTGGGACAACCTGCGTTTTAACCAAAACCAACAGTGAAGCCCAACAAATTACTGGATTGTTATTAAAAAAGAGAGTTCCGGCAAAATTGATTCAATCGAATGACGACTTCAACTTATATAATTTAGACGAAGTGCGCTATTTTCTCTCTCACCTAAATTTAACAGAGGATACTTTTACCATCAGAGAGCCTTTTTGGTCAAAAGCCAAAGAGGAGGTATCCAAAAAATTCCAAAAGAGCACCAAATTGGAGATTATAGAGGCCATTATCAAGGAGTTTGAAGCAAGTAATCCAAGAATCAAATACAAATCAGACTTGGAACTCTTTATTCGCGAATCTAATTTAGAGGATTTTTATATAGAAAATCGCAATACAATCTTTGTATCAACAATTCACAAAGCAAAAGGGAGAGAGTTCGACAACCTATTTTTGATGCTTGAGAATTTCAAAATAGCAACAGATCAAGAAAAACGCCTCTTATATGTTGCTATGACAAGAGCAAAAGAGAATCTTACAATTCATCTAAATTCCGATTTTTTAGACAATATTGCAGCGCACAATTTAGAAAGAGTAGTCAATAGAGAGAACCATTTAAAACCAAGTCAATTGGTTATTCACTTGTCTATGAGGGATGTTTGGCTCAACTACTTTATAACCCGTCAAGAGTTCATTTCCCACCTTATTAGTGGCGATTGCCTAACGGTAAAAGAGGACGATCGCCTCTACCACAACGAAAGGGCTATTTTAAGGTTTTCGAAGAAATTTTATGCCCAATTTGAGAGTATAAAAGCAGATGGCTATAAGCTAAAGAGCGCCAAAGTAAATTTTATTATCTATTGGAAAAATACAGATACTAAACAAGAGATTAAAGTAATCCTACCCGAACTCATTTTTGAGAGAGAATCATATTGAGATAAAATCTATGAAAAGAGTTTCACCAAAATGGATCGAAAAATTAGAACAAAACGAAATTTTTGTTTTTGGCAGTAATCTTCAAGGATTGCATAGAGGGGGAGCTGCGAAGATAGCAATGCAATGGGGTGCAATCTGGGGAGAAGGGGTAGGTTTACACGGACAAACTTACGCCATACCTACAATGCACGGTGGAGTTGAAGCAATAAAGCCTTATGTAGATGATTTCTTAACATTTGCACAAAGCCAACCCCATTTGAATTTTCTAATAACAGAGATAGGTTGTGGTATTGCCGGTTTCACAGTAAACGAAATAGCACCGCTGTTTAAAAAAGCTATAACCGAAAAGTTGGCAAATGTTTACCTACCCAAGTCGTTTTACGAAGTTTTGATGTTATAGGATTGAGAGAGAGAGAAATAGTGAGAAAATTTAGGAGAAAAAAGCGATATACAGCATAGTATTTTGCCCTTAATTCATATAATTCCTTACTCACTTGGCTATTCCATCGATATGGGTTCTTCGTCACTTTTGGTGAGAGTTTAACCCATAAAAAAAATAAATTGATTCAGCAATCATAACTAAATAAAGAAGGACGATAGCAGAACCTGTCATTTTGTGTCAGCGAATTAATTGCCTCGATTTAATGATTTTAACGAGGAAAATCTTATCTTGTATCAATATTTAACGATGAAATTCGAACGAACAAAAAGCGCCCAGCCTATAACAGCCAGCTGAGAACAGAATACGAATAGATAGAGAATGGAGAAATTTTTTTGGAAATTATATAACGCAGAAACTGAATTTGAAGTAGATCAAGTTGTAAATAGTAATCCGAAATTATTTTACGACGAAAATTGGAAACCATACGGAGGTAATACCGGAAATTTTGGGACTTTTGAAAGTCAACAGAACAACCCTATCCCAGCTCTAATCGAGAAAATAACTAATTCAATTGATGCTACTCTCATCGCAGAATGTTTATTGCAAGGCATAGATCCAAAATCTGATAGTGCGCCAAAGTCAATGAATGAAGCCGTCGAAAACTTTTACAACGTGCGAAAAGGGGAAATTGGAGAGTTAGGCAACATAAAAAGAAGAGAATTGGCTGAAAAAATTCAGGTTATAGCAACTGGAGATAAAACACAACCCAGTATAACAATTTTCGATGAGGGAGAAGGACAATTACCTAATGATTTTGAACATACATTCCTTTCTCTTCATAGAAATAATAAATCAAGCATTCAATTTGTCCAAGGAAAATATAATATGGGATCCACAGGTGGCGTAGTTTTTTGTGGAGATAAAAAATATCAATTAATTGCTTCAAAACGGAATCCCGATCTAACAAAGACAGAAGATAATCCAATTGGATTTACTTTAGTACGGAGACACCCACTAACCAAATCGGAAGAAGAACATTTTAAAGCAACTTGGTATGAGTTTTTTTGCCCGGACAATCAAATTCCCTTCTTTAAGCAAAATAAACTTGACCTTGGCTTATATAATAAAATCTTCCGATTTGGCTCAATAATCAAACTATATTCATATCAACTACCTCGAGGATCGAGGTCTGATGTTACTTTGGATTTATGGCGAGACTTAAACCAATATATGTTTAATCTTCCACTTCCTATAAGTGTTTATGAAAAACGAGATTATAAGGGACACACACCGAACAAAGTGGTTTTAGGCAATAGAACTAGGATATTAATTGATAGTAGAGAAAATGTTGAAAAAATTTTAGAGTTTTCGATTCCAAAGGAAGCGGGCTTTGGCGAAATCCCTATTCAAGTAATAATCTTTAAAAACAATGTTCCTCACAATGAGTTTATAAAAAATAAGTCTATAATTTTTACTCAAAATGGTCAGGTCCACGGTTCAGAGGGACAATCTTTTATTTCACAAGATTTAGGATTTGCTTTACTTAAACAATATACTTTAATTCACGTAGACTGTACAAATATACCAACCGGAATAAGACAGGATTTATTTATGTCGAACCGAACCCAACTTAAAGAGGGACCTCGGACGGAAGACTTAAGAGATGAAATTATTAATCTACTTAAAAGCGACAAAGATCTTCGTAGATTAAATAACGAAAGAAAAGATTCTCTACTAAGAGATTCCTCCTCGGATAAAGAATTATTAAAGGATGTACTGTCCAAATTACCAGTAGATAAAGAAGTACTCTCTTTATTGAAAAAGAACGGTTCTCTTGATTTTCTTAAACAATCAGGTCATAGGCTCGGGATAGGCACTAATGAAAAAAAAGACAGAAAAACGTTAAATCGTTTTCCAAGTATCTTCAATCTAAATCTGAAGGAAAATCAAAACGGGAAGCTTTATAAGACTATTCCAATAAATTCAAATGGTATGGTTACAATTGAAACAGATGTTGAAGATGATTACTTATTTCGTCCATTGGAAAAGGGCGAATTCGAAATTGAGGTTCTACAAAAGCGTAATAAAACAGATTATCAAGTTAATCCGAACCCAAATCCTAATCCAAACACAGTAACTGATATTTTAACAATTAACAGGGTGGGGCCCTCAGAAGGGACGATAAAATTATTAATTAAACCAAATGAAAGAGCCAAGGTAGGTGATTTGGTTGAAGTGAAAGCCAAACTAACTTCACCAGGTAAAGATTTTAGTTGTGTTTTTGACGTCAAAGTAGATGAGAGGATTAGTAAACCCAAACAAAGCTCAAAAAATCCTCAGCAGACTTTTCCTAATTTGCCGACACCAAAGAAAGCTTATAAAGAGCCAAAAAATGAAGGGGATATACCTTGGACAGACGAAAATTTGCAATGGACAGGAGAAGATATTGTGAAAGTCATACAATCAACAGGAGATGAAGGCGAATATCTAGTTGATGCCATTATAGTGAATATGGATTCATTTACTCTTTTGAAGTTTCTTTCTAAGAATAGTATCAAGACCGAAAAAGAAATCAGATACATAACCGATAAATATTTCCTTTCAATTTATCTTCACAGTTTATTTCTATTCAGTATAATTCAGAAAATGAGTAAAGAGGATGAAAAATTAAAACAAATAGAAATTGACGATTTTATTTCTTCAATGATAAAACCCTACGCAAACTTTTTATTATATCAAAATTACAATATGGAAAAAATGGCATTTTCTGATTAAAAAACTCACTATTAACTAGCGATTTTTGCGTCTAGTGAAGAGATATATGGTATCAAGCTTTATCATAAATTGACATTTGAGTTTCGATTTACGCCTCTACGGCGAACTGCTAAAATGTTGTAGGCAAGTTTAAAAGGTATAGAAAAACAACAAGTAATAACAAGGAAAATCAAAATAAGAACCAGCGATTATTTAAAAAATGGAATGAAATCAAAAGACTAAATTAATAGGAAACTTTAAGGCGAAATAAAAATGAAGAAAATTATCTTAACAATTACGTCAATTCTTACATTGACTATTTTGATTACGAGTTGTGCAACACTTTTGGCACCAAAAACTCATCCACTTGCAGTAAGTTCAGAACCACACGGTGCAGAAATTTATGTAAATGGATTTAAAATGGGAAGTACCCCTGTTGAATTGAGTTTAAAGGCTGACAAATCCTACACTATTGAATTTAGGAAGGAAGGTTATGAACATGTTACAAGAGTTGTTAATACCCAAGTTGGCGCTGGTTGGATAATATTAGATATTTTGAGTGGATTTATTCCAGTAATTATAGATGCAGCGACAGGTGCTTGGAATAAATTAGACCAGGATGCTGTAAATGCGATACTTATTGAACAAAATAAATAAAATCAACCCATTACATTATATATGCGATAATTGCTAAGTTTGTAATAAGCAACTTTGAACCGACAGAAATCGGCTAAGCCGTACTGATACTTTTCAGCCAAGTGTAATAAGCAAAGAGTACAACCGAAGAAAATTGGGTAAATAAACGAGTGTAAATTTCACCTCCGGTATAGGAGAAAAAGTACTACCCAATTAGATTACAGAAAAAGAGAGCCAATTGAATGTGTGTTAAGGTGTGTTAAAAAGAATCGACATCGAATAGCCCGATTAGCAATGAGTAGTTCTCTAACGATTTAAAAACCAAAAATCTTTTCTAACATTTCATCTAATTCCTCATCAAATGGCTTTCCCATAATATTACCCTCTTTGTCTATAAGGAATTTGGTTGGAACATACATTATGGAGTAGGCTTCAAAGAGATCCTCTCCATCACTGCTGCTGGAGCCACCTCGTTTTTTACCTCTTAAAATGTGGTGGAGCATCCCTATTTGGTCGTGTTCAACGTAAGCATCCGATAAATGACATCTTTTAGTGCTTTTTCATTATCGATACCTTTACAAAAACAATAGTAAGTATCCGATAAACGACACTTTTTAAATTTGAGTAAAAGTTCGCGAAGTTTGGAGAAGTTCCGTGAACTTCGCGATTAATCAAAATAGTTCGCTATTTTTCTAATTGTTTTTCCAGTTTCTGGGCAAGAGTTCAGTTATGTCTCTTTTGCCGTTCTGGTAATAAGGCATCTTTTCAAGTACATCTTCGAGCCATTCCCTTGGTTCAACTCCGGAAGCCTTGCAACTTGCAATCAATGAGTAGACGATACCGGCGCGGATTGCAGAGTCCGAGTTGCCGCAGAAGAGGTAGTTTTTTCTTCCTTATGTTGGCAATACAATTATGTTGGCATCCTGACATATCTTATTGTTAGTCAATACTAAACGATTGCTTTATCACAACATATTGATTGACTATATTGTAGCCGTCCTCTAATGGACAATTCTACAATATGATTGAAACACTGTTCAAAACCCCAACGAAGGCGAAAGTGCATCTTCTTTCGCCACGACTTCAGGAAAGAGAATCTTTTCTGAAGGCAATGAAACAAAAAGGCCGCTGTTTAAGATCTTTACAGATGGCTGCAGATTATCTCCTTTTTGCCGTTCAGACTCTTGACTTGAATGACAACAACAATGGAATTGTGAGACTTGCAGACATTGTATCAAGCGGAGCATTATGGAAGGACAAGAAGTCTAAATTCTATGTGAGTACAGTTGTTAAATGGCTCGACAGCATGAAGGTACTGGATCCTCGCTATTATGATGACAATATCATCTTCAACAGTTTTAGTACGAAATGTCATTATCGGTTGAGATACCTGACATATCCGTTGTATAAGGAACGTTTGGTATATCTTGAGCATCTAAAGGATAATGGCGCTGCATTCAGTACATTAAGAGAGCATGCGCAAACTCAGCTCGTTATAATTGAAAAATTAGGCATCAGGGATAGATGTCTGGTTACAGAAGCAGAAATCAAGGAAGCCATATCAAAAGAAAAGGCAGAATCTGAGAATAACAATTCTACACTATCAGCTAGGTGGATAATAAACTTCAAATCTGTCGCTCATGGTTGGTTACGATATACAAAAATGCTGTCAGAGAATAATCCATCACTCCCTCCTGAAGCCGGTCTTGTGTTTAGATACATACGGTGGGCAAAGGAATGCAAAGGACTGGCCAATCTAACATTAGAGGGGAGGAGGCGTGAACTTTTGTCATTTGTTGCTTATGTACACCAACGGAATCTATCAGTAAGAAATCTGGAAATATATGATATAGATGACTACATAGGCTATAGACACAACTGTGGGTGTAAAAGGCGATCTTTAGCGACAATAGTCACCACGCTACGGGATTTTACCAAATATGCATATATCCGGGGATGGTGTAAAAATCTGGCGCCCGGAATGCGACATCCTAAACAGTTCTCCCTTGAAACTCTACCATCGGCACCATCATGGGAAACAGTAAATGCATTGGTTAAGCATTATGGTACATCTGATGTTAGAGGTAAGAGGAATACTGCAATAATAGCGATGATGGCAATATACGGAATGCGTTCAAGTGAAGTAGCAAATCTCAAATTGAAGAATATCGATTGGGATAAAGAGTTGATATATCTTCATCGTGCCAAACATGGCGGCTTTCAATCTTTCCCACTAATGCCGGAGGTTGGTAATCTGATTGCAGACTATCTCAGGAATGGAAGGAACAACGGGCTTGGCAGGGATAATCTTTTTTTGACTCTGTTTATGCCTTATAAAAACATATCAAAGAACTGTATCTATAATATAGTATCACAAGCGTACGGAAGTCTTAATGTAAGCGTGAAACATAAAGGTGGTCACTCCCTAAGACATGCCTGTGCAAGCCATCTACTAAATAATGGCAGTTCACTAAAGGAAATATCAGACTTATTGGGTCATAGACTATTTGACACAACACGCATTTATGCAAAAGTAGATGTTTACAATCTAAGAAGCGTTGCTGAAATAAATTGGGAGGGTGTAATATGAAAGTAAATGATGCAATAACTCAGTATATAGACTATCGCGGCAATCTCGGTGAGAAAGTTCGAACAATCAAGTACCTGTTGCTTGGGTTCGGAAAATATGTCGGTCTTGATAACGGTCTTGATACCATAACAGAAGATAAATGTTCCAAATATCTTAGCTTTAAGGGTATACAAAACGGGAAAGCCACAAGTTATTGGTTTTGCATATACTCGGCAATAAAAGGGTTTTATCAGTGGGCAATTGTCAGGGGTTATGTCGACAACTGCGTGCTTCCGAAATACAAACCCAACGAACCCGAAGCATTTAAACCATATATATACTCAAATGACGAATTGAAAAGACTCTTTAGCGCGGCTAAATCTTACAGAAAGCGCTTCAATATTCTCTATCCCGAGGTCATACAAGCAATGCTGAAAGTGACTTATTGTCTTGGACTCCGTCCGAGTGAAACGGTTAATCTTAATGTAAATGACATTGATATTGCCAATAGGGTAGTTTATATAAGAGAGACAAAGTTCTATAAAAGCCGCATAGTACCTTTAGGAGATCATGTTCTGGGTATGATCATGCAATATGTAAATTGGAGAGCCAATACTGTTCGTAAGATAACTACTACCGATAATCATATGTTCTTGGATAAAAAGGGAGAGCCGGTAAAACTATCAGCCCTACAGCAGGCCTTCCGTCTGATATGCGATATGGCGGATGTTCATAGGAATGATATGTCACGATGTGATGTACGTCTCCAAGACTTGCGTCATACATTTGCTACTAATAGAATTACCCAATGGTATAGAGAAGGAAAGAATGTTCAAACACTCCTTCCTGTATTATCAACCTACCTTGGTCACTGCAATCTGGACAGTACAGCAGTATATATAACCTTCACTGACAGTCTTCTTACAGAAGCCGGCAAAAAGTTTAAATCCTATGTTGATATATGAAAAAGACGGATAAAGAATGGGTAGGATATTGGTTGAAACGATACCTACAAGAATATATGCCGACAATAAGAAACCTCTCCCGTCATACCATTACAAGCTATAGGGATGCTATAAGTCAATTGTTGGAATACATGGTATCCAGAGGTAAGTCACTTGACTCACTTAATATAGAGGATATATCAGAAAGTCTGGTTACAGATTTTTTGCTCCATCTTGAAACGAATAGGCTCTGCTCTATAAGGACAAGAAATCAACGCCTATCTGCAATACATAGCTTTGCCGAATATGTTGCAATATCAGATCCCCAGTATATCTATTGGCTTCGTAAACTGAAAGCGATACCCCTCAAGCGGGATTTTCCCAAGGAAGTTGACGGAAAGATCGTTCCCAAAATTAGATATCTTGAAAAGAATGAAATGGAGGCTTTACTGTCTGTTCCAGACAAAAAGAGACAACAGGGATCTCGAGACTATGCTCTTCTGATGTTCCTATACAACACTGGGGCTAGAGCATCGGAGATAGCAAACCTTACGATAAATGATCTGGAGATTCACTATCCAGGACAAGTACCGCGTGTCACTATACATGGCAAAGGTAATAAGACAAGGGTATGCCCTCTTTGGGATAATACAGCATGTCTGCTACTTCCTTATATTGACAGGCCGAAGACGGAAAGTCTCTTCTTGAATCGATATGGTGAACCTATAACCAGGTTCGGTATCTATGAGATGGTAACCAGATATGCAGAGAAGGCTTCTTGGACTATGCCGTCAATAAAAGAAAAGAATGTAAGTCCGCATACAATCCGGCACTCAACGGCTTCTCATCTGCTCGAAGCTGGTGTGGACATAAATACGATACGCTCTTGGTTAGGGCATGTGTCAGTAAACACTACCAATATATATGCAGAGGTAAATATGAGAATGAAAGCAGACGCACTCAGGACATGTGAGATATCAAACTCAAAAAAAGATCGCTCTTGGAAAGAGGACAAATCACTACTCGCATTCTTGAAGTCGATATGATAGTGTAGTTATGTTGGCAATAATGAGCGTCGTAACCTTAACTTCAGATAGTTGCATCAGGATGCCAACATAATTGTATTGCCAACATAAGGAAGGAAAAACTACCTCTTCTGCGGCAACTCGGACTCTGCAATCCGGGCCGGTATCGTCTACTCATTGATTGCAAGTT
>CAZEGL010000020.1:0-28447 GCA_964512295.1 uncultured Muribaculaceae bacterium | reverse complement strand
AATAGCGTGGCTAATTATTATAATTTTTAGCTTCCAGGCCTACTCCGCCTTTGCAAATTCGCTTATCTCACTTGCAAGCAAGCAGGAGCTTAATGGTTTTGTACCAGCTATTACAGGAGAGCTTTTCACAAAGTTCAATGCAATTTTTATAGTTATTCAGAATAATTTATACCTCTATATTCCTCTGCTAACCATGGGACTTATGAGTAGAGAGTATAGTTCAGGCTCTATAAAACTGCTCTACTCCTCTCCCTTGGGGGGGAGTAAGGTTATCCTGGGAAAGTACCTTGCAATTGCTCTCTTTGGAATAGTTATGATGGCCTCTATAGTGCCATCTATCATATTTTCTAATTATCAGATAGAGGAGTTGGAGCTCTCTCTTCTCTACTCCGGCCTTCTGGGGCTTATGCTCCTTTTTGCCGTTTACGCTTCGGTAGGGCTCTATATGTCTACCCTCTCATCTTATCAGGTGGTGGTGGCAATGCTCACCCTTGGAGTTTTGACTCTCTTGAGCAATATGGGAGAGATTGGGCAAAATGTAGAGGGGTTGCGCGAGATTACACACTGGCTCTCTCTTAAAGGGAGAACCGGAACATTTATTGGGGGGCTCATTACCAGTCGCGATTTGGCCTATTTCTTAGTGATCATAGGTATCTTCCTATCGCTAAGTGTAATAAAAATCAATTCGGGTAGAAGTAAAGAGGGGTTGCTAAAGAACCTTCTTAAATATCTATCTGTGGTAGTGGTTGCTGCTCTATTGGCCTTTCTCTCTTCGCGCCCGGGTTATATCTGGTATTTAGATGCCACTCAAAACAAGGGCAAAACTCTTACAGAGAGGAGCCGCGAGATAATAGATCAACTAAATGGGCCAATTAAGATAACCTCTTATGTAAATATGGCCGACCAGCAATTGGGTATGGGGTTGGCAAAAAGGAGGATAGAGAATCGTGAGAGGTTAGACCGCTATAAGAGATTTATGCCTTCCTTAAGTGTGGAGTATATCTACTACTGGGATGAGCCATACAAGAATAGCAATTATAAAGCGGGGGTAACATCGGCAGAAGATGTGGCACGCAATTTTATTAAACCACACAAAATTAAGTTTGAGTCGCTTCTTACTCCATCTCAAATTAGAGAGAAGATAGATTTGAAGGATGAACTGAACACTTTTGTGAGCGTGGTAGAGGATAGAGAGGGTAAGAGCACCTTTCTTAGGGTATTCGACGACTTTGCCAAGCACCCTTCGGAATCTGAGATCTCTGTAGCCCTTTTAAGACTCAATGAGAAGGTACCCACTGTTGGAGTGGTTACTGGATATGGAGAGCCCTCTATTGTAAAGTTTGGGGAGAGCGACTATGCAAAATTTACCACAGAGAGAAACAATAGAGGAGCTCTAATCAATCAGGGATTTGATTTTAAAGAGTTCAATCTTTTAGAGAGCGATTTGCAAACATTAGAGAATGGGGCAGATATTCTTGTGTTGGCAGATCCTAAAAGGGCAATTGAGGGTGAAGCTCTACAGAAAATTTTAGACTATATAGATGGAGGAGGCAATATTCTTATAGCTGCCGAATGGGGAAGAGAAGATAATCTAAAAGCGATTGCACAACATCTTGGAGTAAAGTTTCTACCTGGAGTATTGGTTACACCCAATCAAGATTTTACCCCAACTCTTACCTCCTCTACAATTGCCCGCTCTGCCTTTGGCCTTGCCAACCGATTTAGATTTTTGGCAGGAGAGGTGATTACTATGCCCACCGCAATAGGATTAGATTACAATATGGAGAGCCCATTCAATATCACCCCACTCACTGTAACCCCAGTGCGGGGAACTTGGAACGAAGTTGAAAATAGCCACTTCGAAGAGGTAGAGATTAGGTTCAACCGTTTAGCCGGAGAGGTGCAAAGGGCTATACCCACCTCTTTTGCCCTAACTAAAGTGGTGGGCGATAAGGAACAGAGGGTAATATTTCTTGGCGATAGCGACTGTCTCTCCAATGTTGAACTTGGAAGGTTTCGCAAAGGGATTAGACCTCAAAACAGATCCTTTGCTACAGCTCTCTTCAGCTGGCTCTCTTACGACCAATTTCCACTCAACTTGAGCCGTCCATTCCCTAAAGACAATAAAATATTCTTAACAACAAAAGAGGCAAAGAGATGGAAAAAATCGGTTGTCTGGACCATCCCTCTGCTACTCTCGTTGATTACTATCTCTATTCTCTACTACCGCAAGCGGTGGTAGGTGGTGGAGCTCAACCTTATTATAGATTGATGAATCTCTCCTCTAAGCTCTTGGGGGAGAGATTTCTCTTTATAGAGGTTTTGTAGTGCCTTTAAAATCTCTACTCTCTTTACGCTCCATCTAAACCAACCCAACGCTTCGGCAAGTGTTACTCTAACAGTTGTATTGCTGCTCTCTTTTAGAACTTCAAGAAGTTGTGGCACCTGCAGATGGTTATTGTAGTTTCTTAGATTGCGGATTGCAAGGAGCCTCTCCTGCTCGTTGGCACTCTCATCTTTGATAGTAGCCAATCGAACCTTACTTCTATTCTCTTGTGAGTTGTAATAACCTAATATATGGGCAATAAGCTCCTCTTTATCTTCTAAATGGGAATTGGCTACTTGTTTGCGCACCTCCTCTTCTATCTTCTCTATACTAAACATAGGGAGTGCACTGTGTGCTGCATACTGTACCCTTTTACTTTCGTCCGAAAATATTACGGTATTTATTAGGGGAGCCAAGAGTCTCTCGTCGCCACAGTAGCTTGAGAATCTTGCACCATTTCTTCTTATCAGTTCGTATGGGTCATCCAATGCTAACAGTAGCGCCTCTACAATATATTTTGGAGAGGAGTAGAGCACTCTTTGAAGTGCCTCCATCCTTACAGAGTAGAAGGGACTCTCTTTCAGATAGTGTAAAAGTAAGGTGTCGTAGCCAGCCGGAGGGTTATAGGAGAGCTGTTTAAGAGCTATCGCTTGGTAATTGGGGTTGTCGCTCTTTAGATACTCCAACCACACTCTGTTATTGCCCTGTTGGGTTGCAAGATTTCTATTTAGAGCTATAGCATCCAATCTTCTCTCTCCCCCCCTACTACCGGGGGTAAAGGAGTAGGTGGGATCGCCCATTAGATGGGTCTCTAAGGTTTGAACCTCTTTGTGCCACAATCCTACACGAACCCCCTCTGCCAACATACCAAGCAGCTCCATAGACCATCTATCTTGTAGGGAATTTACCGTATTCCCCTGGGTGACTATTGTCTCTCCCTCTAAAAAGAGATGGTAGCCTGCAACATACCCCGGCCTATGAAAAGAGCCGTTGTAACAGGCATCAAAAATAGAGAGACGGGGCTGCGGTTTAAGGCTCTCAAGATCGTTCAATTTAATATTGGCACCAGCAGCAAAGAGAGAATCCTCTACTTTGGTACTCTCCATAATCTTGGAGTCGAAAAAGGAGGGGAGAAGATTGTAACGCTCCAAGGCGCTCTTTTCAAACTCCTCTCTCCTCTCTCCTTTGTAGCGTCGCGCTCCATTTCTTAGTGAAATAGAGAGAGCCTCCATTGGGCCATAATGGCCGCTTGAATTTTTGCCAATCAAATTTGGAGCCCTATAGGGGCCACTTATATATTGTGTATCGTAGGCGCCATGCTCATGAAAGACAAAGAGGTCGGTTCCCTGCTTCTGCATCCTCTCATAGAGCTTGTATCTCATAAAAGGGTATTGACGAAAGTTGTAGAAGGCGTTCCCCCTAGAAGATTTGAAGGCTTCGGGGAGCTGCTCTGCTATTGCAAACTGTTGGTTGTGCCATGCGGTGAGGCAGTCGGAATTGTAGCCACTCCCATTGAAAAAGATCACATTATCTAAATAGTTGTTCTCTTTGTGAGCCCTAACAACCTTCTCTAAATAGCGTTTCAAAAGAGGATAGCTCTCTTCCCCAAGGGTAGAGGGGGGCAAAATTCTTGAGGAGTAAAATTGACTCTGAACCAATTGGGGCGACTCCTCTTTTAAGGCGTAGTAGAAGTGACGACTATTTTTTTCGTCCCTTTTGAGAAATCGAAACTGCAGGTTGAGGTCGTCGTAAAAACGGTCGGAGGTAACGGAGTGCTCCTCTATAGGAAAGGTACTCTCATCCATTTTAAAGGCAGTTGTAGCGTGTTGAAAGTTTACCACTCTTACAATAGGGATATCTCCAACAAAGATAACCCCCTCTAAAATAGGGCGTTTCTTATATATTTTAGCCAAACTTTTTCGTAGCTGATCGGGGTTATCCCAATCTCCAATGAGAAGTGCAGCCCCTACCCCACTCTCTTCAATAGCTCTCCGGTAGGCGTGAAGTTCCAAGGTAAGAGCATCGTAACTCTTTGAATCTACAACAATTACAACTCTGGAGTAGAAGCCCCCGTTATGCGATAAAAACTTCTCCTTTCCATTGAGAGGGAGTAGTAGTAATATAAATAGTACAATTAAGGTAGTTCTTCTTCTCATCTCATATAATGTTCAATTCGTCTAACACTTTTAAGAGCTTCATTTTTAAGTTCTAAAGGGGTATCGTTCTGGGCTGCAACCTCTTTAAGGTGCGATATAATTTCGTTGCGCCTATGGGAGAGGGTAAACCACCCCAAAGCTTCTGCCATAGCCACTCTCAACTCTTGAGGTTGATTGGAATCTAAAAGAAAGTTAAAAAAGTTATCTAACCTGTAGTGGTAGGGGTAGTTCCGGAGCATTGTAACTCCTCTCAATCTTCTTTCAAAGCTATTTTGTGAATCTGAAATGGCATCTGCCGATTCTGCAACCCTTTGTCGCGAGCCAAATACCCTTTTGAACTCTTTTAGGCTCCCCTCTTTATCTACTATAGAGAAGCTTTTGGCAATCCCCTCCTCTACACTCTTCCTAAATAGGGTAGAGTCCACCAAATCGAATGAGAAAGTGGTATTGAAGTGTACTCTTTCATCTAAGTAGTCGTTTATATATACAGAGGCCAAGTGGGGAATAAATCTATCCAATCCAACTCTTCCCATTAGGTAGATAGATTTCCTTCTTATAAATTCGTTGGGATCGTAGCAGGAGTACTCTAAAATATCTGCCAAATAGTGCCCCTTTTGAAAAGTTAAAAGATAGAAGGCTTGATAACGAAGAGTGCTAAAGGGGGAATTGAAATATGTATCTGTTAGAAGTGAGGCAAGAGCACCATACTCTAATGTGTGGAGCCTTCTTAGTGCCAACCCTTTTATATCGGGGTGTTGGGCACTCTCAAAAAGTGAGAGCCAATACTCTTGCGAGGTGGAGTTTAGATCAATTTGAGGCTCTTTGGCAGGGGTAAAACGAAAAGTTGGATCGCCAAAGAGATGGGACTCCAAGATATTGGTCTCTTTGGCCCACTCCCCAACAGAGAAGCCCAACGATAAAAGCCCCATAAGGTCTGAGGAACTCTTATCCTGTAGTACATTTACGCTATTTCCTAAGGTAACTAAGGTTTTGCCTGGGGCCATAATATACTCTCCTGCTATAAACGAGCGTTCGCGAAAATCGCCATTGTAGCAGGCATCAAAAATTACCACTCGCGGGTTGGGAGCAATCGCTTCAACTTCATTGGCATCTATTCCGCTAAGAGCCCTCTCTAAAGAGTCTATAGGAGCTAAGAACTCTTTGGGTTCAATAGCAAACCAAGAGGAGTCTAAATGGTATTTTTCGCTCCACTCCTCTATTGCTTTTTTGCGTTCGCTGCTATCTCTTCGCATTAAAAAACTCATAAAGGTGCGCTGTGCCGCTTTGTAGTAGTCGGGAACCTCCTTACTTAAGGGGATACCTGTGAGGTATTGCCTTTTGGTTAGGCCATGTTCGTGAAAGAGCATCAAATCTACATCGGGGCGTTTAAGCTCATTTATAACTATCTCTTTCATTGATGGATACATATCAAAGAAGAGGAATTTTAGCGAATTTCTATTGCGATAAATTCCGGGGAACTGCTCCCCAATTGTTAGAGCTTCGCCTCTCCAAGCTGTCAAACTGTTTGAGAAGGAGCCTTCGCCTGTATAGGAGACTATTACATCTAAAGGATTTTCTCTACTGCGCTCTGCCACAACTTTTTTAAAGTACTCCCTAATTTGTCTATACCCCTCCTCTCCCTCTAAGGTAGCTTTTACCCTTGAGGTGTAGATATCGGATTGGATATATTGAGGAGAGTCCCATCTAAGGGTGTAGTAGAAGAGAGCCTCTCCCTCCTCTTTGGCAATAGGGTCGAATTTAAGATCAAAATCGTCGTAGAAGCGGTCGGAGGGAACAGAGGAAGAGCGAAGTGGGTTGCGTTGATCCATCTTAAAGGCCGATGTGAGATGTTGTGCATCGCGCACCATAGCAATGGGTATCTCTCCCACAAAGAGAGCTCCCTCTAAAGAGTTGTTTAGATATAGATTATAGAGCAACTCCTTAATAGGTTCAGGAGAGTTCCAATTATCTACTGCAAAATAGAGAGAAAACCCCTCTCTTTGGAGAAGGATTTCATAATCCTTTAGCTCATTTTGACACGCTTTGAAGGTTGCACTGTCGGCAACAACAGCAAAGCCCCTCTCTCTACCTTGTAGAAAGGTAGAGAGAAATAGAGCTATAAAAAAGAGTAAAAAAATTTTTTTAAACATCAAAAGGTTTTAATTAAAATGTAAAGGTGAGTCCAAAGGTAGAGAAGAGCCTATGTGTACTCAAATCTACCGGCTTATAGTAATCTATATTGGCACTTAACTGACCACCAATTCTTTTACCCAATAGGGAGTAGAGTGCTACAGAGGCTCCCACTTTGTAGTAGCTATTTTTCTGATACTCCAAGTCGGGGATAAAAAGCTCTTGAATTACAGGCGAAGTGGGATCGGGGCCGTTGTAGTTGTACTCTCCCGAAAGGTTGTGCTTATAGGTGAAGTCAACCCCAAGATTGAAGTACCCTTTGGTGCTCTGTACCAAGTTGGCTTTGGCTGCTACTGTTCCATAAAGATTGGTTACCTCTCTATTGGAGAGGGGAAGGTAGTAGATATCGTCGCTCTTGCGATAGTTGGCTGCAACACTACCCATCCATTTGTAGGATGCACTCTTTCCTCTGTAGTAGTCGTAAGAGAGAGCAATATCGTCTTGGCGGTAGTTGGAGCGGATACTGCTGTAGAGATCTACCCACTGCTGTACCTCATACTGGGTATCTAAAACCTGTACAAATTCAATCCCATCTATATCGGAGCGGTTGTAGGAGGCAACAATACGGTTTAGATTGCTCTCTCCCCATAAAAGAGTTGAATTGGCATAGAGTATAAGCTCTTTTATAGAGCCCTCTTTTCTGGGTTTGGAGATATCCCGTACTACGCTCTCTCCTCTAAGGGAACCTCCACCACTCACTATTACTCTAACGGGGATAAAGTCGTAGGCATATTGCGCTTCGGCCCCAACTTTGTGAGATTGGTAGTGGAATCCGCCAAGAGATTGGAGTCCTCCAATAACTGAACCGTAGTTGTAACCCAAACCTCTCAAGACATATACATTTTGATTGGACTGGTTGTCGCTATTGGTGTGCTTTCGCGTCTCTTGATACATATTTTCATACTCAAAATTGAGCCCAATAATATGGGAGCAGATTGAGTAAGCAATAGAGGGTTTTACATTAATCGAGTAGTTATAGACCTCAGAGCGGGGATCTATCTGCTTGGCACCGGTCTCTGCTATATAGGTGGCACCCAAACCCAAAATAAGCTTGTGTTTAAGATTGTCTATAAGGGGGCGGGAGGCCACCTTCATTCCCAAATTGTAATCTTGTCTCTTCCAGTCGCTAATATTGGGATCTACCGGATAGTAGGGAACTCCTCTAAAGGGGTTCAACATTGCAGTATTGAAGCGGGAATCTCTAACAGTTATATTGTTGTAGGAGAAAGATCCCCATCCGTAACCTTTGCCCAACTGCTGTCCACCCTCTGCAACAACTCCAAGAGTGTTCTCTTTGTCGCCCTGTTGAACGAATTTATAGTCGCCGTTGGTAATGTTGTAAGTTGCCTGTAGTTGGCTAAATTTCGCCAAGTTGTCGAAGGGTAGGCCGGCGCTGTTCCCTGTTTGGAACCAGAGTGAGTTGGCTTTCATATACTCAATCTCAAGCGGCGAACGCACCTCTCTAAGATTTTGTGCCGCCACACTTAGTGTTAGCAGCAGGGCTAAAATAGTTGTAAAAGCCCCAATTAAATATTTAATTTTTCTCATTTCCATAGTTTTCAATGTATTACTACTATTTCCAAGTATTCCAAGCTGGGGCTTTTGCACCATATCTTCTTATTCGGGCACTCTCCATAAGTTCAAAATCTTCGGAACTGTTGTTGGTGTCGAAGTAGATATTTCTACCGTCGGGTAGAGTCTCTTTTATTTTCCGTGCTAAACTTTTACCGTTGTAGGTGCCGTCGGTAGTGACTGCTCCTGCATCTAAGAGTACAGGCATTCTCTTAAGTTGAATATGGTTGGGGGTATTTACCGCCTCTACCGCATCAACTATATTGTCAATTGGTATCCTATAGTTTTTAGTTGTCAAACCTTGGGGGCTTACAACCTCTGTGGTGCTGTTGGGATCAATTTCGCCGTCGGGATAGAAGAGTACAAATGCTGCTCCAAAAACAGTTGTAAGCCACTGTGGTGTAGGAGAGGGCCAAAAAGCCATCTTCATATTGATTGCAGGATTGTCTTGAATAATTGCAGTTGTATTTACATAGGTCTCAAATTCTGCGCTCAATAGATTTACCGGCGAAGAGGGGTTGAGGGCATCTCTCTGATGGTTGTCGGCCATCTGTGCAATAATTATAGATTCCCCGGGCTCAACAGGATAGTCGCGGTCGTCTGGTACCTGCCAAATGGTTATACAGTAAACATATTTATCGGCATCTTCGCCCTCCCAAATTGGAAGATTGGCGGTGGCGGTAAGAGGGTTGATAGTTGCTATCGAAAGCCCCCTCACATTTTGAGTACTTTCACTGTTGTTGTAGATCTCATAAAATTGATCTCTAAAGTAGGAGCCATTCGAAGGAGTTCTTGAACCGCAGTAGTAAATCTCTTTAAATACCAGAGCTCCCGATTTTGATGCTCCTACATTTACATCTATAGCTTTGTCTCTATCTATAATGTCTATATTAACAACACTGCCACTATAGTTGTAGGCAAAACCATCCTGGTACTCTTCGCCCGTAAGGGTTACGGTATATATTCCAGGAATTATATTATCTACAGTAATGGGCTCCCCCGGGGTCATTGTTGTGGTGAGCTCGTAGTTTTCGTTGTAGTTGATCATCTTAACATTGAGTAGCTGCGGTGTGGGAGCATCGCCAAGGTTTAGAGTAACACTAATATTGGCACTTACCCCCTCTACCCTCTTAGTATTGGTCAAATCGGTGAGATTTTCACAAGAGAAGGTAAAGAGCGCTACTACAATAAGTAAAAATATATTTGTTCTATTTTTCATAATAACTCTCCTTATCTATTTAATTTTTAGCGAAAGTTCAAAGCCAAAATAGAGAGGGATTCCAAGTCTCGAAAATGAACCGGGACTCCGTTTGCTCTCGTAAAGTGGCCTGTAATTGAACATATTGTTGGCGTAAAAAGAGGCCTTTAGGTTGTCGCCAATCTCTTTTGTAAGGTGGAAGTTTAGCAGTAGGAAGGGGAAGTAAGACTCTGCTATAAACCTGGTAGGGCTACGCACTTCAAACATATAGGCAAATTCGGGATCATCCTTAAGGGCAGGGTCAAAAGGGTATAGCTGACCATCTTCCCTTGAGATGTATTGGGTAAACATTTCGTCGTTGCCGTAGGTGGTCCAAACCTTATTGATCCAGTTCACTTGAGCTGTAGCGGTAAATACAAATCCAATAGAGGGGATATTGTGTGTAGCTCTAAGGGTAGTTACCAACCTCTCCCTCTCATCTTTCGAATACTCTCTATCGTAAACTGCAATGTTCTTCTCTAAGCTGTTGAGGTTAGTTTGTGTTCCAAATCTGTGGTTGTTGTTCCACTCTGTACCTCTCATATATGCTCCGTTAAGAACAAAAGAGGTGCGAATAGCATCAATCCTTCCAAAGTCGAAATCAAACTCTATCCCCCGATTGTGGGCATTAATGTTGTTTGCCGGCGAAGAGAAGCTTACAAATATATTGTTGGTATCCCTTCCCTGTAGATGGGGCGGCACACCCTGCTGGGGATTATACCCCGGCACCGAAGCTTCTTCATACTGTATATATTGGATAAGCTTAAAATTATCTATTGCGCTACCTAAGCTGTAACCATTTTTTATACGCTCTTGGAATCCTGTAACCGAAAAACGCATCTTATTGACTCTAACATCAAATCCAACTTCCGATTTGCTGTTTTTTGCAATCTCTAAATCGGGGTTGGAGGTATCGAACACTCTGGTAGAGACAACTATCAACTGCTCATCTTCGGGAACAGTAGAACTTCCCATGGTGTTGAAGTGTACAAAATCGAAGTAGGCCTGTTCAGGATAGAGATATAGTGCCGTAGGGGCCTTGGCATGAACACCATACCCTCCTCTTATCCAGAATTTTTGAGGGATAATCTCCAACGAAAGATTGGAGCGGGGGGTGATGGCATTTTTACCATTGATGTTGTCGTACCGCCCTCCTACTTGTAATATCACCTCTCTCTCTCCTATCTCCCAAGTGAGGTTCTCTTCGCCATAAAGGGATATTTGGTTGATAAAGGGTATATTGGAATATCTCCTGGGGCGGGGTGAAGAGTTGGCCGAAGAGAGTACCCTGTATGGGGGTGTCGCCAAGTCGTAAACCTTACCGTCGCCAAGGTTGCCGTCGCTCTTAAAATTGGCACCCACCAAAATACGGTTGGTCACATTCCCAATCTTCTTTGCAAAGGTGGCGTTGATATTGGCATAAACATTTACCTCTTTACCGTAGATGTCGTAACGGTGGAAATATTCGTTTGGAAGGAAAGTTGCGGTGTATCCTGCCTCATTTGCGGGAATATTGGAAAAAGGAACAAGTGTCCATACATTATCAATTACATCGTACCGCTGCACTTGGTAGTTGGGGTAGTTGCTCAATACGGCACCATCTGTATTAGACATTGAGTAGGGAGCAAAGGCATTGCCCAACAGCTCCTCTTTAAAGGAGTGTTTATCGCGGTAACTACCCGAAACGGTATATTTGATATTGTTGAGCCACCCTTTGTTTATGTTCCAAACTCCATTGGTATTGAAGATTATTCCCAAATCTTTGGCTCCGGTAGAGAGTTGGCTACGCAAATCGTTTGGATTTGTTTCGCGGGTATCTTTACCAAGCGAAAGATCTATAGAGGTGTTGGATGAGAGATTGCCAAATAGATTGGAGTAGAGAGCCTTCACTGCAGCCCTCTGGTAGTAGGCATAAGATTCGGTAACATCCGAAACACTATAAGCGTAATCACCGCTAAGGTTCAAATTGCCTCGTTTTTCACCTAAACTTAACCCCTTTGCAATTGAGGTTTGATATATTCTGGGATCGGTTTTAAAGCGGATTGTCAAAGGCTCTTTCCCCGCTTTAGATTTGATAAGAACCGCACCGGAGGTGAGGTCGCCGTACTCTACCGAAGGGATCCCCCTTATAACCTCTACCGACTCTATATTGTCTGTAGAGATAGAGCGGATATCCAACCCCGAGCTGGGCGAAGAGCCTCCTCCAATTGAGCCACCTCCACCACTAATGGCAGGTGAAAGGGTTTGCATATTGGCGTTGTTGGAGAGTGGGGCACCATCTACAATAATGGCTGTACCCAAGCTGTTCATTTCGGAAGCCGATGCATCTATACTTCTAATAGTAAATGTTTTAGGAGTAGAAAGATTGGGATTTACAGTAACTCCTCCCGGAAGCAGTTGCATAATGTCGCTAAGGGAGCTGGTTTGAAGGTGATCCATAGCCTGCCTTGATATATTTGAGGCTGTGGCCCTTCCAGCTTTACTCTCTTGTGCCACCACCGACACTTCGGTTAGACGGAATGAGCTCTGCTGCATCTTGAAGGTTACCGTTGTTACACTCCCCGGCGATAGCGAAAAGGTGGTATCTATACTCTCCATTCCAAGGAACTCAATCTTTACATTTACCCTTCCCGCTACCAATTTTTCGAAGTTAAACTCTCCTTTGGAATTGGTTGCGGCATAGGCACCTTGAGGTAGAATTTGAATAGAGGCAAAATCTACAGGAGTTTTACCATCTTTAAGCTCTACCACTTTCCCTTTCAATGTTGCGTATCCCTGTTGCCCATATCCTAAATTGGATATTGCCAGTAGCAGAGTGAGCAACATTGAAAACGAGAGTAACACTCTTCTGAGTGTAGCTCGTCGATTTACAATCTTGTTTTCATTCATAGTTTAACAAATTTTATAGTTCAATGTTTTTCATTAATTGGTCAATCTATTTACACTTCGTAAAAGTTCTCTCTTCACTTGGGGATCCTCTTGGCGATTGGCCTCTTGGCGGCAAAATTCAACAATTTCGGGGAGCCTCCACGAATTGGTAAACCAGCCGAAAGCTTCGGCAAGTACCAATTTCAGTTGGGTATCGTTGGACTCTCTCATAAATTGAAAAAGAGTGGGCAGATAAGAGACAGTATTGAGATTACGCAAAGAGGAGAGATTTTGCCGTTTTCTATTGGCCGGGAAAGTAGAGTCTAACAGCTGATTAAAATCACTCTCTGCCCCCTCTAAGGAACGGACCAATCTATCTCTCTCTTTCCGTTTTTTATTCCACCACTCCCCCTCTTTACCCTCAACGGCATTATCGTAGGCGGCAAGAGCGGCCTCTTTGGGGTAGAGTCCTAAAGCTCCATTTACTTGGAACAGAACTCGTTTTGATGTACCCGGATCTACCTGCAGTTTAGCTAAAAGCGGTAGCAGTTGGGGCGATTGGTTGGTTTGTGCCAATTTTGCAGCAAAGCGCTGCAGCAGTTCGTAGTTGTCTGAAAGCCCCGCTTCAAGTGAAGCAGCCACCACACTATTGTAGTTGCTGTTGATAAGATTAAAGGCCATCATCCTAACTGAAGGAGAGGGGTCTGAGCTTTGAATAGTTAGGAGCTGCTCTTCAGTTAAAGCAGAGGCACCATACAGTTTTCTAATAGCTAAAGCTTTTACTTCTGGATTGGAGGAGTTGCTCAATTTTTTCCAATATTTAGTGTCGCTGCTCCTGTGGGTTATAGCCCAATTCAACCCCTCATACTCTTTTTGCGAAGAGGCGTAACGGTATGTAGGGTCTCCAATAAGGTGCGACTCCAATGTAAATTGTTCGCGAGCCCAATTTCCTACACTAACCCCCAAATCTAAAAGACCCATAAGTTGAATAGTCCAAACATCTTGGAGTGTATTTACAGAGTTTGCCCGCACCACAACGGTAGTCCCGTTGTTGAAAGGGTAGTGGCCGGCAAGGTAGTCCTCTAAGTGGAAAGAGCCGGTAAAGCAGGCATCCAACACCACAAACGGTGCGGTGGGCTTAAACTCCCTCAAATCTTCTATACTAATATCTAAAGAGGCGTCGTAGAGAGAGTCCTGCTTAACTACTTCGGGGTCGAAACTTCTCTCTACCCATGAAGAGGGAACATTGTAGTTTTTTATATAGTAGTTTTTAGACTCTGTGGTATCTTTTGAACGCCGAATTTTACCTCTAAAGAATTTCTGTGCCATTGCAATCCAATTGCTGGCCATATTGGTATAGGGCGAACCATTTAGGAGTTGGGCATCGTCTGAACCGTGATGGTGTAGTATGGCCAAATCTAAATCGGGCTGGGTAAGCTGCCCTATAAGACGGTCTTTTACAAAATCGTCGAATGTGTGATCTATATAGATTAGAGAGCCTCTCCCTTTAGAGAGAGTAGAGAACATTTCGGTTAGTGCAATTCGTTCGTCGGCCCGTGAAATTAGGGAGTTGGAGTTGTATCCATTTCCGCCAAAATAGAGCAGTTTTGAAATTGTACGGGCTCTGCTCTTTTCTGCTACAGCTTTGCGCAAAAAAGAGTCTATCATCTGGAATCTATCTTTTCCGGGATAGTGGGGAGGGCGAATACGGGCACTGTAAATAGCACTTTCTACCTTTTGAGGCCCCTGTGGCGATAGATTATAGTAGTGGTAGAGTGGCTGAATGGAGTCTTGTTTCAAGTAGTCGAATTGAAGATGAAAATCGTCGTAGAAGCGGTCGGAGGGTACCGACGATTGCTCCCAAGCCCTATTTTGATTCATTTTAAAGGCAGTAGTAAGGTGCTGTCCATTTCGTATCATGGGGATAGGTATCTCCCCTATAAAAACAGCCCCTTCCAGATTTTTACTGCTATATAATCTCTTTAACTCACCCCTAATGGAGTCGGGAACTCCCCACCTCTCCTCTACAACTATTGCCTTTAATCCGTCTGCCTCAATAGAGGCAGCATAGGAATCTATAGAGTTTTTGCACTTTTCAAGCACTTCACTATCAACTACAATTGCAATCGAAGGGTTGCCTCTTTTTGATTTAGAATTGAGATTAGTGGAACATATAAAGGAGGTAAGAATAAGAAGTGTGAATATTTTAAATCTATTCTTCATAATGGTCTATCTGTGTGAATTATACTATTAGTTTAAATGTGAATATAGTAAATAATATTTCAAATTTAACTTCTACAACATCACTAAGTACAAATTATTAATTTATTCCTATTTTTGGATTACTTTAATTATTTGTGCTACTTCAATTTTAGTGCTCAATAATGGCTAATTTATCTATTAATCGCAATTTTTTTCTGTTATGGCTAAAGTTTTAACCCCCCTTCTTTCTCTTCTCTTCACTCTTTTTATAGGAGTCTCATCTTTTGGGCAGGAGAGGCTGGAGATAAAAGGTGAAAAGGAGAAATATGAGGGAGTAATTTTTTTTGAAGGCTCTCTTGATGAGGCTTTGGAGTTGGCTCAAAAGAGTAAAAAGGGGCCTAAGCTACTCTTTGTAGATTGCTATACTACTTGGTGTGGCCCATGTGCAGTAATGGCAAACACAGTCTTTCCCCTCAAACGGGTGGGGCAATTTTTAAATCGAAATTTTATAAATCTAAAAATAGATATGGAAAAGGGAGAGGGGATAGAGATAGCGCGCCAATATAAAATTAGAGCCTTCCCCACATTCCTAATCTTAGATGAAGATGGCAAAGAGGTAAATCGGATAATTGGCGGCGGCAACCCCGATAAATTTATTGAAAAGGTAAAGGAGGCAATGCTCCCGGCCAATTCGGTGGGGGTATTGAGAGAGAACTATATCCAAAATCCAATATTGGATAATGCTCTTCTCTATTTGAAGGGGCTAAACTCTTCCCGTTTTCTTGAAGAGATGGATCACTTCTTGGTGGATCTCTCAAAAATTACAGCCAATAAAAAATTCTATTCAGAAGAGCTTTGGCCCTATATTAGAAGTGTAATTGCCAACCCACAGTCGCAACTCTTCGATCTTTTTATTGAACATAAAGGGATATCCGACACCTATTTGGGAAAAGAGAGGGTAGATAAGGAGATGGCTTCGGCCCTTAAAAATTTGGCAAGATCGTTTGTGCACAAAAAATTGGAAGTACCGGACTCTCTTACACAAGATCAATTCCACTCTATGATTGTATCTAAGGTGAAACTTCTTCCTCTTATCTCTTGGAACGATCTCTCTACACTCTATTTTGTGAAGATAGCCGAACTCTATGCCAAAGGGAGGGTAGATCAGATAGCCTCTCTTTTAGATGCAGAAAAGTTTATGGAGTTGGATAAGAGCAACCGCACAGTTCTTGAATGGGTTATAAGCAAAATAGATGGAGTGCCTAAAGAGGCACTCCATAACTACTACTTAGAAAAAGAGAGGTTGCTAAAAAAAGAGGTGAAGATCAATTCACACTTTATTATTTGAGGTGTAGAACTGGGGGTGTACTCTTTTGAAAAGTGAAAGGTGGAATTTCGGAATCCCCTTCAACCTCTTCGTCATATATTTGCAACTTCATGGTAGAGAGATTGATAACTCTACCAGACAGAACTGAATTGGTTGAATGTAGAGTAATAATACCGTGGGTAGTGGAGTAGTTATAAACCCCTTCGCTTAATATCTCCAAATCTCCCCCAACATCTTTGGCCCGAAGAGAAAATTCCTCTTCATCGTAGAAGTAGATTTCTGCATACTCAAAAGTGCGGGTAGCCTCACTTGGAATAGTCTTCCAATAGGTGTCGCTTAACGACTGTGGAAGTTCTGCTTGGGTCTGCTCTTTTTCGCAAGAGATTAGAAATAGAGGTAAAAGGAGTAACGGAAGTAAAAATTTTTTCATATCGATTTATTAATTTCTTTGTATAGGTACAAGATGGGTGCCATAAAGGTAGAGAGAGAGGTTTAACTGTTGTGGAGTGAATAAAAATTACTCCTTTGTAAAAATATGGGGCTCTCCTTCTATTACAAGAGTCAACTTTCTTGAAGTTATAAAGGTACCAACAATAGGATTCTGCGGATTGTCGTGGGGAATTAGGGTAATCCCATCTATAGATACCCCCCCCTCGTTAAGTTTGGCAAGAATATAGCTTCCTTCCTCCACCAAGAGGAGTGTTCCATCTACAGGTTTGAACCAAGCTTCGTATAGATCTTCGGATGTGAATTTTAAAAGGGTGTACTCCACCGCTCCTTCACTCGGCTGAAAAGTGCTGTTTTTCCATTGGCTCTGTGGTAAAACTTCCGATATATTCTCTTTAGTACAAAATGAGAGCGAAAAGAGAGGGATTACAATTAGAGATAAGAGTAATTTGTTCATAGCATCTATTGTTTTAATGAAACAAATATAGCTAAATTTTACAATTTGTATGAGCCAATAAAATGTATTATTTTTAAATAAAATTCTCCATATGAGAAGATTTCCAGCTACAGTAACTATTATCACCTTTTTTTTAATTTTTACTCTTACTCCTGTTAGAGGGCAAATCTCTTTAGAGAGATGCCAAGAGAAGTCGCGAGAGAACTTTCCTACTATTAAGAGACTTAATCTTCTTGATCTTTCATTAAATTATTCGCTCTCCAATATTTCAAAAAGTTATCTACCACAATTGAATCTTTCGCTGGGTGCCTCCTATCAATCCGATGTTACTGCAATTCCTCAAGCTCTTTCCCAAATACTCTCTAATATTTCGGGAGAGAGTGTAACATTTCCCACTATAGATAAAGATCAATATCAGGCACTTATAGAAATAAGACAAACTGTTTGGGATGGGGGATCCACTACGGCTAAAAAAGGAATCGAAAAAGCTGCTACACAGGTAGAGAGGGAGAGGGTAGAGGTGGAACTCTACACTCTTAAAGAGCGAGTTGCAAACATATTTTTTGCCATTATTGCACTACAGGAGCAGACAAAGAGTATAGAGTTACATTCTCAACTATTGAGTAGCAGCAGGGAAGAGTTAGAGGCTCTACTCAAGGGGGGAGTGGTAACCTCAACCGCTTTAGATCTTATAGAGATAGAGGAGATTAAGCTGGAACAGGCAAGAGTAAGAGTTGAAAGCGATTTGGAGAGCTTTTATAAGATGTTGGCTATTATAACTGGCGACAAAGAGGTGGTAGGCCAGGAGTTGGAGAAGCCCCTATATCTTCTTAAAAGTAGAGATAGGGTGGGAACCCTATACTCTCCATTAGGCAGCAACAGACCAGAACTCTCTCTTTTTAGAGCGCAGAGCAACTATTTAGAGTGGCAGGCAAAGGGGGTGAGGAGTTCAACTATACCCAAAATGGCTCTCTTTGCGCAGGGAGGGTACGGCAATCCGGGATTAAATATGTTCAATCCAGGGTTTACCGGCTACTACATTTTGGGAGCAAAAATTAGTTGGAATATCTCCTCTCTATACTACAACAAAAACTCCCTTGATAAGATAAAGTTAAATTTAAGAGAGAGTGAGTTGCATAGAGAGAGTTTCCTTTTAGAAAGAGATATTGAAAATGCTCAAAATCAGGGTGAAATTAGAAAGCTACAAAGCCTTTTAGAGAGTGACAGTAAAATAGTTGCTCTTCAGAAGAGAGTTGTAAAGGCAGCTCAAGCGAAGATGGCCAACGGTACAATTTCATTGCCTGAACTTATAAAAGAGATAAATGAGTATAAGAGTGCCTCGCTCCTTAAAGAGATGCATGAGGTAGAACTTATGATGGCTCTCTATAGGGCCCATTATATAAATAATGATTGAGAGAGGTTTAAGTTATGGGAATAGTTCAAAGTTTCTATCTATTTAAAGTTGCCTTTAGAGAGGCAAAAGAGATGATTTTTAAAGGAATGATACTCTTTAGTTTAGGGTTTTTAATACTCTCCTGTAGAGAGGGTGGCCACTCTTTTGATGCATCGGGGCACTTTGAGGCAACGGAGGTAACAATCTCTTCCCAAACATCGGGAGAGATAGTGGAGCTAAATGTAGCCGAAGGCCAAAAGGTGATGGAGGGAGAAATTTTAGCAATTGTAGATACAGTAACTCTCTCTATTCAAAAGCGCAAGATAGAGAGCCGGATAAGAGCAGTAGAGGGGCAACGCCCCAATATAGAAAAGAGCTTAGCTCCTCTAAAAGAAGAGATAAAGAGTCAAGCCAATGAGTTGGATAGGGTTACCAAATTGGTAGAGGCAAATGCGGCACCGGCAAAGCAGTTGGAGGATCTACAAGCCCACCTTGCTATTTTAAAGGAGAGGTTGGAAGGGGAACTCTCTTCGTTGGAGATTGCCGATAGAGGAATATTGTTGGAGGTAGAGGCTCTAAAGGTAGAGTTGGAGGGGGTAGAGGATATGATTAGCCGCTGTTTCGTAAAAAGCCCTATCAACGGAGTGGTGATAGAGAGATTTGTAGAGAGAGGCGAAACAGCTGTTGCCGGAAGGGCCCTATATAAGGTGGCAGATATCTCCTCTATGGTGTTAAAGGCCTATATAACATCTGACCAACTCTCTCAACTGAAGTTGGGAGATAAGGTGAAACTCTTCTCAGATTTTGGAGAGGAGCAGAGGGAGTATAGTGGTGAGGTTATCAATATTGCTACCCGTTCGGAGTTTACTCCAAAATCTATATATACAAAAAATGAGAGGCCAATTTGGTCTATGCCGTTAAAATAGCTGTTGAAAATGATGGCTATCTCAAGATTGGAATGTACGGCGAAGTGGAGTTTAAGAGAGATTGAAGAGGCTATTTAAATTTTAAAAAATATTGCTCAAGATTCTCACCGGCAGGGAGTTGAAGGCTTTTTCTAAGCCGCCCTTTCTTTGTTTGTACAGTACGATGCTCTAAAAAAAGGATAGAGGCAATCTCTTTAGAGGAGAGCTCCAAAAAGATAAGTTTACATAGAGTTGTCTCCGATTCTGTAAGAGTTGGATGCTCCTCCAAAAGCCTTTTTGTAAATTTAGGATAGAGAAGCTCAAAGGTGTGGGAGAAGGTGCGATCTACCTTTCCTTCATGGAGCATTTTAAACATACTCTCCGACTGCTCTCTTCTCTTTAAAGCGATATTTAAAGATTTTTTTCTGTTCTTTAAAATCAACAGGCCAACTGCTGCACCCAAAAGAAGGAGAGAGAGAATAATAAAGGGGGTAGATAAGATAAAGATTAATAGGGGGCTTCTTCGTAGAGAAGATTCTCTGTTGAGCGCACAATTTATCTCTTTGAGTACCCTATATTTGCGACTAACCAACTCTGAATTGGCAATCTCTGCCAATCGGCTATAGTGGCGAGCAGAGTCTACATTCTCTCCCAAAATCTTATATAGAAGGGAGATTTTTCTATAGAGATCGGGAAGTTGATCCTTTATATGCAGCTGCTTAAGATTAGAGGAGGCCTTTTTGTACAACTCTATTGCTTCGGGAAGATTCCTTCTTTTATACTCTAAATCTCCCTCCACTACAAGCAGCTTAAAGAGATATGGGTATTGGCAATCTGCAATACGACTGTATGCTTCCTCTAAAATCTGCTCTGCAGCTTTGAACTCTCCTTTAGATGAATAGAGTGAGGCAAGATAAGAGCCGGTAGAGGTGAAGAGGTAGTTTGCAAATTGGGAACTCTCTTTTTCAAGTATAGCTCTACTGCTATTGAGTATTTTAATAGATTTTAAAATATCTCCTTTTGAGAGGTAAATTTGTGAAATATCGTTGTAGAGCATGGCTCTCCTTTGATTGGCCTTATCTTTATCTTCGTAAGTGCGCAATATTTTAAAAAGCTCACTAAAACTTTTTTCGTCGTACCCTTCAAGTTCCAATTTAAAGTAGATTCTTCTCTTGATCCTACCTGCATCTACTCTCTGTAGAGGTGTAGTTGAAGGATTAATAAGAACTTTTTCTATATAATCTAAGGAGTGTTTGAAACTTCCAAGGTAGAAGAGCGACACCGATAGTGAGAGGCCCGCCTCTGCCTCCCGTTCTCTATCCTTCTGCTCTATTGCAATTAGGTATGCTTTATTGGCACACTTTATAGCAGATACTAAATCTCCTTCAAAAATATTGTTTTGGGCCGATTGTAAAAGA
Source organism: uncultured Muribaculaceae bacterium (assembly GCA_964512295.1). Taxonomy (GTDB): domain Bacteria; phylum Bacteroidota; class Bacteroidia; order Bacteroidales; family UBA932; genus Bact-08. Next base: position 7,949 of record CAZEGL010000020.1, on the reverse strand, counting down.
GAGTCGATATGTTGGGTGCAAAAAAGTTTTGAGGATTCTTTTTGAGGATGTTCTCTTAAGCAGGAAAGAGTTATAAGTATAACAAGAAGTATAGTTAAAACCCTTTTTAAATACATATATCGACTATTTTAAGTTGAGATAATGGTGCAAATATAATTAAGACTCCCCAAATATTAAATTTAAGGAGTCTTTAAAATAAAGTAACCTATTATATTAAAAGAGATTAATAGTCTCTTTTTGGTATATAGTCCCAGTAGGAGGAGTTGGAGATTATTTCGGCAACTACCTTACGATCCCCTTCGCGAACATCGTGAGTGGCAGAGACTGCTGCATAGGCAACACGCTTGCCAACACCGCGAGACTTAATCATCTCAACCGGTACACCACGAAGCTCAAGCTCAGAAACTACTGCTGCTGCACGACGCCGTGAAAGAGAGATGTTGTACTCATCGCTGCCACGAGAATCGGTGTAGCCGGTAATCAAATAGCGCTTGCCCAAATCGGAGAGCATAATGGCAGAAATCTTATCCAAAACCTCATGACTCTCCGGCTTGATGGTAGCCTTGTCGAAATCGAAGTAGATGTTGTTGAAGAGCTCGCAAACTTCGGCAAGAGTGGGCTGTGATACAGGCTCTACAGGAACCTCTACAAGCTTCTCTACAATCTTATCTACATAACGGACAGGGCCCTCTACAACCTTCTCTACATTTACATAGTTGACTACAGGGGTAGGACGCTTTGATTTGCCCCCTATACGAAATAGCACCCTAACAGTACCCTGAATAGAGTTGGCCACTCCCTTATGAGGCATTACCAAATAGTCCCCCTGAAGGCCCAAACCCCAACGGTCGTTCAACCACATATTGACGCCGGCGCCCAACGAAATGGGAACCATACTGTTCAAATCTACAGAACCCGGGCGGTTCATATTCTCAAAAAACCACTCCATCTCTTCGGGAAGGTTGCCTTCTACGCCGGTATAGCGCATATCGAAACTTTTGTAGAGATAGTTTACACCAACCCGTAAAAAAGGATCGATATAGGGAGAGTTAAAATATTCGCCCAAGCGAAACTGAAGGCCCGGGCCAACCATAAAGAGATTCTTGCCAACATTTTCGCTGCCGTTCCACTGAGAGGTGAAGCCCATATTACCCTGCAAATCCAAATAGAGATAGGGGTTCAGCTCTGCTGCAATATAGAGGTGGGGGCCCAAAACATGGTTGCGAAGCTGTACATTAAAACGATAGCCCTCATCCAAGTTTTGGAAATTGGTGAAATCTACTCTGCTAAATTGAAAAATAGAGGCACCAACGCCCAACTCTAAAGATTTTTTGGGAGCCTTCCCACCACTCTCTTGGGCAACCAAGTTGCCTAAAGAGAGCGAGAAAAGCATTAATAATAGTATTGATATTTTTCTTTTTGCCATAATTTCTGCTATAAGTGGTTATTAAATCCCAATTTGGGAGATGTTAAATAGTGTTCTGGTGCAGATACCTCCAACATCGGTAACTTTAACCACAAATGGCTGTACAGATGCTGCACGGTTGAAGGTTTTGGTAAAGACTTTTTTAGAAGCATCAACGCTCCACCCGTCAAAAGCAACTCCAATTGAAGAGTTGTAGATGTAGTTGAAGCCAACCTGTAGAAGAAGTGGTTCATCTTGGAAGGTTATAGTTACAGTATCTTCCTGATCTACGGGTGATTGTTCAACAGATAGAGTAAAAGGTATATAGTTAAGCTGCTTAATAGTGCCACTGCGGGTGATGGGTTCGCTTTCGCTTCCCGGTATCACTACAAGAGCTTGGAAGTTGATATCCCGAGTGCTCTCTCTATTTATATAGAAAGTTATTTCAGTACCGGATGTAGGAATCACCCCTTGATCAATTACCACACCTTGGTCTATAATTGATACTGTGGAACCGGGCTCAGAGATTATCTTAACTGCAACGGGGTAGAGGCCCCAAATATTACCGTCGTGATCTAATGCTACACATGTGGTGGGATGCGAAACAAAGAGCGAAACATCGTTACAGTGGCAGTCGAATAGAGCATTCATAAAATCCTCCATTGTTCCACTGTTGCCTTGAGCTATCCAGAAGTTGTAGAGTACAGAGAGATCTCCACCCTGCAACCAAATAAGGAACGACTCCCACGAGTTGTTGCCGGTATAGGGTGTACCATCTTTATTGGTCATAGAACCATCCTCTACAGCCTCTTTCCACAATTGGTATGCACTCTTTCCATCTACTCCACTGCCACCTTGTGGACCTTCGGGCCCTGTGGCATAGATGCCTGTATCTATTCCGCCAATCCACCAGTTGCCGTTGGGGCCAATCTCCGGTACTACAGCGGAGGGACCTTGCGGACCTTGTGGACCTGTAGCAGGAATACCTGTATCTACTCCATCTATAAACCAATTGCCGTTAAAGCCAATTTCGGGATCTATCCCCTGTGGACCTTGAGGACCTTCGGGCCCTGTAGCGGGAATGCCGCTATCTGTAGAACCAATCCACCAGTTGCCATTGGAACCGATATAGGGGGTATAGCCCTCGGGGCCTTCGGGCCCTGTGGCTGTAACGCCGGTATCTGTTGAACCTATCCACCAGTTGCCATTCTCTCCAATAGTAGGAGTTAAGCCGGGGGTGCCTTCGGGGCCGGTTGCCGGGATTCCACTATCTGTAGTGCCCAACCACCAATTGCCGTTAGGGCCAATATAGGGGCTTTCGCCCTGTGGTCCTTCGGGACCTTGTGGCCCTTCGGGGCCTTCAGGGCCTGTAGCAGAGATACCGGTATCAACTCCGTTTACCCACCAGTTGCCATTTACACCAACATATGGTGTATAGCCTTCTATACCTTGTGGTCCTGTAGCCGGAACTCCGGTATCTACTCCACCAATCCACCAGTTGCCATTAGTGCCAACCTCCGGGGTAACTCCTTGTGGCCCTTGAACCGGCAGATGTGTATCAACCCCTCCTATCCACCAATTGCCATTGGCACCGGGGTATGGAGTATCGCCCTGTTCGCCCTGAGGGCCGGTATGGGGAACTCCTGTATCTACTCCGTTTATCCACCAATTGCCATTGGGGCCGGGTGTGGGGGTGAAGCCATCGTCGCCTTTATCTCCTTGGGCACCCTGTGCAGGGATTCCAGTGTTGGTAGTACCTATCCACCAATTGCCATCTTGCCCAATAACAGGGGTGAGTCCATCTTCTCCTTTGAGGGAGTTGAAGAAATCCTGAATTGGTGTATTTGGCCCCTTTCCGTTCAACTCTTTCCATATATCAAAAGCAGAGAGGCCGTGGTCGCCCTGCTCCCCTTTCTCTCCCTGAATCCCCTGAGGACTCAAAGGGAAAGAGAGCTCTAAGAAGTTGTTGCACGAAAAAGCCAAAAAGGCAATAAGGAGAGTCAAAGCTGTCTTAAAAAAGTTTTTACTCATTCTCATCTCTTATATTTAGATAATTAAATTTAATTTTTGAAATTTATCTTACAGATATAGGGCTAATAATTATACCGAAATCTATAGTAGGTATAACTTTCCCTTTTATAGTACCTTTTGTATAAAAAAAGCAAATAGTAGTAGTACAACATAGGTACACTATTGCTCAATTTTGGCAAAGAGCACCCAATTGTAGCTATTCACCTCATATTTATATATATTTATTCTTTAAAAGTAGAGTTTTGGATAGTATCAATTGTAAAGGAGAGAAGGAGATGGCAATAGTTTGCCGCTCTATCTCAAAGGGATATTATAAGATTGCCCCACTTGTAGGTACAAGGATAGAGGCTCTACGGGAGATCTCTTTTGAGGTTAGAAGGGGTGAAGTATTTGGTGTAATTGGGCCCGACGGCGCAGGAAAAAGCACCCTATTCAAAATTTTAGCCACACTTTTGTCCCCCGACTCGGGTTGTGCCTCTATAGAGGGATTGGATGTAACTAAAGATTATAGGAGACTCCGCTCCCATATAGGCTATATGCCGGGGCGTTTTTCGCTCTATCAAGATCTTACTGTTCAAGAGAATTTAAACCTCTTTGCAAGGGTTTTCAACACTACAATAGAGGAGAATCTCTATCTTATTGAAGAGATATACCAACAGCTTGCCCCATTTAAACGAAGAAGAGCAGAGGCACTATCGGGGGGAATGAAACAGAAGCTTGCTCTCTGCTGTTCGTTGATACATAAACCTAAAGTTCTTATTTTAGATGAACCCACTACAGGGGTAGACCCCGTTTCACGAAAAGAGTTTTGGGAGACTATTTCGCGGCTACAGGGCGAAGGAATTACAACAATACTCTCTACCCCATATATGGACGAAGCGGCCTCATGCGATAGAATAGCACTCATTAAGGGGGGGAAGTTTTTAAAGGTAGATACTCCTACAAAAATAGTATCGCAATATAGACACACTCTTTTAGGGGTAAGAGGCGAAAACCAATATGCTCTTCTTGCCGATTTGCGGTGTCACTCCTCTGTTAAAAGCTGCTTTCCCTTTGGCGACAAGCTCCATGTAACACTCAAGGGTAATAAGTTGGAGGGAGAGGTGCTAAAAAGGGCAGAGCTCTCTCTTAAGCGCTACTTAAGCGAAGAGAGGGGGCACAATTTGGTATCGGTAGAGTCTATAACCCCAGGGGTAGAGGACTCTTTTATGGATTTAACATTACAAATGGATGGATAGTGTTATTGTAACCGATAGACTCACTAAAAAATTTGGCGATTTTACATCTGTCAACTCTATCTCTTTTGAGGTTTCAAGGGGCGAAATTTTCGGTTTCTTGGGAGCAAACGGTGCAGGTAAAACTACAGCTATCCGAATGCTTACAGGGCTGTTGAAGCCAACTTCGGGAAAGGGAAGTGTAGCGGGGTTTGATATCTACCGTGAAGCAAAGCAGATTAAAAGAAGAATTGGCTATATGAGTCAAAAGTTTGCCCTATACGACGACCTTAAAGTGTGGGAGAATATTAGACTCTACGCTGGCATTTATGGAGTAGAAAAAAGTGAGATTGAGCCCCGCTCCAAAGAGATGCTGCAACAGTTGGGGATGGAGGGGGAGTGGGAGAGTATGGTAAAATCTCTACCATTGGGGTGGAAGCAGAAGTTGGCATTCTCTGTTGCTATCTTCCATAGGCCCGATATCCTTTTTTTAGATGAACCTACAGGGGGGGTAGATCCCGCTGTGCGAAGAACTTTTTGGGAGATGATCTACGCTGCGGCAGAGCGGGGAATTACCATCTTTGTAACTACCCACTACATGGATGAGGCTGAATATTGCGACAGAGTTGCAATTATGTCGGAGGGGAGAATTGCAGCTTTAGATACCCCCTACAATTTGAAGAGGGGTTTTGAAGTAGAGAATATGGATATGGTTTTTAGAAAAATAGCAAGAGGGGTGTGAAGCAGTTTTTAACATTGATAGAGAAAGAGTTCCTGCATATTTTCAGGGATCGCTGGAGCACTATTATTCTCCTTATTTTACCGGTGCTGCTACTCTTCCTTTTTGGCTATATGATGAATACCGAAGTGAAGGGGATTCATTTTGTGGTACACGATGCGGCAGGTAGTGTAGAGGCACAACAGATAGCTGAGCGGGCTGCAGCAACCGAACTTTTTATCTTTGAAGGATTTGCCAATTCGCCACAGGAGATAGAGTCTCTATTTTTAAATGGGACAATTAAGGTGGCTATCCTCTTTAGAAAAGATGCTATAGAGCTTATAGCAGACAGCTCCGACCCAAACAGCGCCTCTACCGCCATCTCCTATTTAAATGCCATTATATACGACTTCTATGGAGCTCCAACTCCACCTATAGAGGTAGAGAGCAAACTACTCTACAACCCTTCGCTAAAGAGCAGCTACTACTTTGTGCCTGGAGTTATGGGGATGGTTCTGATGCTTATTTGTGCAATTATGGCTTCGGTCTCTATAGCAAGGGAGAAGGAGCGTGGCAATATAGAGATGCTGCTGGTGTCGCCCCTTAAACCATTGCGGTTGATAATCTCAAAGATGATCCCCTACTTTGCAATTGCTGTTATAAATTTGGCTACAATTCTTATTATCTCCTATTTTGTTATGGAGGTACCCATAAGAGGGAGCTTTGCTCTCTTTTTGCTCTTCTCCTTTATATTTATCACCACTTCGCTCTCTATGGGGGTGCTTATCTCTGCAGTTGTAAAGAGCCAAATGGTGGCACTTCTTATCTCTGCAATGGTTCTTATGCTCCCCGCCACACTACTTTCGGGAATGGTCTTCCCCATAGACAATATGCCTTTTGTATTGAGGTGGGTATCCTATTTTACACCTGCCACCTGGTATATTTCGGGGATAAAGAAGATTATGTTACAGGGGGTGGGGCTGAAAGCAATTGCTAAAGAGCTGGCAATTTTAGCCTCTATGGCGGTAGTTTTAATTGGTTCCAGCCTATTGAGTTTTAACAAAAGAGTTGTTTAGCTATGTTGTGGTATCTGTTAGAGAAGGAGTTTAAACAATTTTTCCGCAATATTTTCTTGCCAAGGGTAGTGGTAATTTTGCCCTTTGCCGTTCTTCTCTTCTTTCCTATGGTTGCCAATTTTGAGGTAAAAAATATTAAACTGTCGGTGGTAGATTTGGATCGTTCTACACTCTCGTCCAATCTTGTTAAGAGTATTGATGCTTCGCCCTACTTCTCTATTGTAGAGTATGCCCCAAGTAGCAGAAGAGCTTTAGAGAGTATAGAGAGCAATAGGGTAGATATGATTTTTGAGATTCCACCCAAATTTGAAAAGGGGTTGGTTAATGGAGAGGGTGCCAAAGTGCAGATCATGGCAAATGCAATAGATGGGATTAAGGGGGGATTGGGTAGCTCCTATCTTACTACAATTGTTACCCAATATAGCAGCTCTATTGCACCACACCTCTCTCCTATTGGAGTGAATCTACCCCCTACCCTCTCTGCCCTCTACAGGTATAACCCCTTTTTGGTCTATAAGGTTTATATGATCCCCGCATTCATTGTTATGATGCTGAGCATCTTATGTGGGTTTCTCCCCACTTTAAATATAGTGTTGGAGAAGGAGAACGGTACAATTGAGCAGCTTAATGTTACCCCTATAAAGCGCTCCTACTTTATTTTGTCTAAGCTTATTCCCTACTGGCTTATGGGATTTGTAATTATAACAATAGGTATTTTGGTCTCTTGGCTCTTTTATAACTACCTCCCCTCGGGCTCACTACTTACAATATATCTATTTACAGCCGTTTTTGTACTTGCTATTTCGGGGTTTGGACTGGTTATCTCTAACTACGCAGGTACTGTTCAACAAGCTATCTTTATTATCTTCTTCTTTGTAATCACCTTTATATTTATGAGTGGGCTCTACACTCCAATCGATAGTATGCCCGATTGGGCCCGTGTTCTAAGCCGTTTTAGCCCCCTCACCTATATGATTTCGGCCTTTCGCTCTATATTTTTAAAGGGTAGCGGCACTAAAGAGTTGTTGGAGCCGCTCTTTACTCTTTTGGCTTTTGCTATTTTACTTAATGGGTGGGCTATTATAAGTTATAGAAAATCGAGAGTATAAAGTTCTGCCTGCCACTTTTCCCCCTTCAGGGATTAGCTTCGCTGACGCTCGCTGATCCCCAAAGGGGGGGCTTAAACCAAAACAAAATAGAGTGCTGGCTTCCCCCTTCAGGGATTAGCTTCGCTGACGCTCGCTGATCCCCAAAGGGGGGGGCTTAAACCAAAACAAAATAGGGCGCTGGCTTCCCCCTTCAGGGATTAGCTTCGCTGACGCTCGCTGATCCCCAAAGGGGGGGGCTTAAACCAAAACAAAATGAGGCGCCAGCTTCCCCCTTCTGGGATTAGCTTCGCTGACGCTCGCTGATCCCCAAAGGGGGGGCTTAAACCAAAACAAAATAGAGTGCTGGCTTCCCCCTTCAGGGATTAGCTTCGCTGACGCTCGCTGATCCCCAAAGGG
>CAZEGL010000019.1:0-31738 GCA_964512295.1 uncultured Muribaculaceae bacterium | reverse complement strand
AATAATAAACGCCCTTGCGGGCGTTATTTTGTTTTGGTTTGCGGAGAGAGGGGGATTCGAACCCCCGATGCCTTTAGGGCATACTCGCTTTCCAGGCGAGCCAGTTCAACCACTCCTGCACCTCTCCCTGTTAGTTTTAAGAGTGCAAAGATAGTATATTTAATCTAAAGAGAAAGGGGGTTCGGCAATAGGGCTACTCTAAAGGGAGAAGTTTTGAGGTGATGGCATAGATGGCCAATGCGGGTAGGCTCTTGATTCCGGTTTTGCGGGCTATGTTTTTTCTATGGCTAACTACTGTGTGAACGCTAATATTCAATTTTTGGGAGATGGTGCGATTGGAGTCTCCTTTTATAAGGTGTTTTAAGATATCTTTCTCCCGTTCGGTGAGCTCCTCTTTGGGGGTGGGTGGAGTAGCTTTACGCAGCGATAGCCCCTCTATCTTCTCTACTATCTCTTGACGGGAGTCGTAAAGTGAAAGGGTGGTATTGAAGTGTAGCAAGAGTTCAGGCTCAATTAGAGAGTGGAGTAGTGCTATCCAATGTAGATCTTTATAGAGTCGTTTTAGCTTTTGGAGTTGGGGCACTCTATTGTAGATGGCTGCAGGGTTTACAATTACACAGTGAAACCGCTGCTCTTTAAGTGCCTCTTCTCCCTCTTTGAGAGAGGTGGTGCGAATAAAGAGGTAGCCCAACCCACTTTTGAGTAAACTGTTTTTTAACCCTTCGTAGAGAAGATCGGAGGGTTCGATAGAGAGTATCTTTATTTTCGCCCGCTCCATCTTTGCTCCAATTTGGTTACAAGAGGCATTAGAATCATCTCCTCTACAGAGGAGTGGATGGCAAGGTCGTACTCGAACTCCTGCAGGGCAAAGAATAGCTTTCTGCGAAGGGGCAACTCATTCTCTAAGGGTAGATGACGAATAAGAAGGTTCTTTACATCGGCCAATTTGGTCTCTATGTCGGAGTGGTTAAGACGATACTCTTTGGCAGAAAAGGTGCTTGTGACACTCTCTTCTCTTTTTTCTAAAAGAGAGAGAAAATAGGGAAAAGCCACTTTCTCTTCATATTGGAAGTGGTCTAATACCTCTTTAAAGTAGCTGTCAAAAAACTCTTCAACCAACTTTACCCGTCTATCGCCAGTATTGCTATTTAGCTGAGAGATCAACTCCCCTATTTCGGAGTACTTCTCTATTTTGTAATAGGTGTGGCTATGGGTAAGAAAGGCTATTATTTGTAGCAGTTCACCTGGGTTAAAGGGGCGCCGCTCTTCGGGGTGATAACCGTTGTAAAGATTGGCTATATCTAAAAAGAGAGGGAGAGAGAGTGACTCTTTTTGTGCCAACTCCCCTACGCTCAACTCCCCTACTCTAAAATCTATCTGAAAATGTTCCAACATTAGCAGTATACGGGGATTTTCATCTATCAGCCTGTACATATTGACTGAAGGGATTACAAATATTTTATTGGGGTGATTCATGCTTTCTTTATCTTTAAAAGTTTTTACTATATATGGTATTCACCTTTTATGGGGATATTAGAAGAGTATTTTAAAGGCAACCCCACCATTGAAAAGGCGAAGTTTTTCGTGGGTCAACCCTCTTAGTGGAATTTTTAGAAAAGGTTCCAACTGTATAGTAAAAAGCGAACCTAAAGGCTGTTCGTACCCTATAGCAAGATTTAACCTGCCGGCAAACTCAATCTTTTCGGGAGAGGTATAGAGCCTCTCTTCCCTACTCTCTACTGCGGTAATTTGAAGTGTGGCCAAAGAGTTTTCACCTTCTGTAACTACACTTTTGGATTTAATTTCATTTCGGAAAGTGCTTGTGGCAAAGCGCTCTTGAAGATAGGTTACAGAGGAGAATCCGCCGGCAAGGTAGATAGAACCATTGGTGTTGGAGTGGAGTTTCCAATTTAAATTCAATGGGATATCGAGCCCTACAAGATGGGCAGAAATATTCTCTATCTGAAGCGACTGCTGTTCTAACTGTAGAGCGGTAGAGAGAGAAAATGAGGGAGAGAGGCGATACTCTACTACTACTCCCCCTATGTAGTTGAGTAGATCGTTGGAGGAGGCAGATACAAAAGAGGGAGCAAAGTTCAATCCAAATTTAAAGTGGCGGGCGCTCTTCTCAATAGGCTTTCTGCTCCTCTCTATAAAGGGGTAAGTAGAGGCGGTTGTACGGGGAGCACTTTGAACTGTAGAGCTGTAAGTTGCAGGAGAGGCAGTAGAAGGGGTACCGCTCTCTTTATGTAGAGTTGGTATGGTTGTAGTTACAGAGGAGGGTTTATAGGCTACAGCAGAGGTGACCCTGCTATCGGCTACAGAAATAGTGATATCGGGTAAAGGGGCCGATGGAGAGCGGACCGGGTGAGGGGTAGAAGAGAGCTCCTCTGTTGTAACAGACTCAACTGCCGGCACATCAACACTATTTAAAGGACTCTTTATAACACTCTTACCTACCTCTTGGGTATGGGGGAGTTTAACTTTACTGCTCTCAACATTGGAGGCAACTATTGTAGAGGGAGATTCTATTGTCCCCTTTTTATTGGCTGTGAACTCCTCTTTTCCAACTATAAGAGTGAGTAGCACAGCTGCTGCAGCTGCGCTATAGAGAAGAGCCCTTCTTATTTTTGCCCTCTTCACTCGGGTAGTGGCAATTTGAGTAGAGAGAAAGAGCTCCCATGCACCTTCGGGGTAGCTGTTACTCTCTTCGGCCTCTACCTGACTCTTTTTCAAGGAGTGAAGTATAGCGCTGTCAAGAGTGCTGTTGTGGTTGTCTCTACTCTCTATCTCTTTCATATCTAATCTTATAGAGTTCTCTAAGCTCTTTGCGTGCACGGGTGAGGTAGACCCTTGAGGAGCTCTCGGAAATTTTTAAGAGGTTTGCTACCTCTTTATGATTGTATCCCTCAATTTGATTTAAAATAAAAACTCTTTTATGTAGAGGGGGGAGCCGGTGTAGGAGCGAGGCAATCTCCCCCTCTTCATCTATATCTGTTGGGTAATACCCGTTTGTTGATTCACTATTTTGATCTGTTGCCTCCTCTAAATTGTATTGGTATTGTACCATTTTTAAACCTCTCTCCTCTCTCCTAAGATAATCGATTGCTGTGTTTATCAAAATCCTTCTAAACCACCCTTTGAAAGGTTGAGAGGCGTCGTACCTATCTCCATTTTTAAATAGTTTAACAAATGAGTCGTTAACTACAGTTATGGAGTTTGAGCGATCGTTACAGTAGAGCATGGCAACAGCATAGGCGTAACCAAAGTAACTTTTGTATAGCTTCTCTTGGGCAAGCCGATCTCCCGCGGCACATAGTTTTAGAGTATCTCTCACACGCCAAAGATACAAAAGTTAGCATCTCTCAATTAGAATTAAAAGTAGATAGCTTCAAAGGCAACTACATACTTTAGAATTGAGTAGGGTTCTACATTGCTGGATAAAATACGATCTAAATAGAGGCGACTTCTAAGTTTTTGCGGTATTACACAGGCGCTTTGTCTAAATCCCAAGTCGGATGGGGCCAACAGTATTGCACTCCCTCCCATCTTTATCTTCTTAACACCCTCCTCTAAAGCGGGGGTATTGCCCTGCCCAAAGGTGAGCACCAACTGGGAGTTGGATAGGGTTACGGTGTTGTCTAAATATTTTCTCTTAAGATCTAAAATTAGATGGTATCCCTCTTGAGGATAGGTTCCACTACCTGTAACAGTATCTACAATAATGAGTCCCGACTCTGTTATCTCATACTCCAAATGGGAGTAGTGCTCTATGGCGTAGTTCTCTATTATGGCTCTCTGTTCATCAAAAATTTCCTCTTCCTCTCTTACTTCAATAGTCTCTACATCTACAATAAAACTACTATTGGCACTAAAATCTGTTGTTGCAAGAGTGCCGTATGCCAAATAAGAGGGGATATAGAATCGGAACTTGTCGCCCAATTTCATAAGGGAGATTCCTTCATCTAAAGCTTGGGGGATAACGGTCATAGATTGCAATTTTATAAGTGCCGGTACCCCCTCTTCGCCGCCGTTACTCTGTACAAGGTGGCCATCTAAAGTGTAGATAGAGTAGATAAAGGAGACTACATCATCTTTCTTTAGTTCTACTTCGGAATCGCCCGACAGTTTCTGGTAATAGAAACCGGTAGGGTGCTGTAGAGCATCTAAATTATTATCTTGTAGATATTGTGCCAATGCGGCGTCGTCTCTGGCAACCTGCTTCTCATACTCGGAATCTAAATTTAAACATGAGAGTACAACAGTAGAGGCGAGCAACAATATAATTAAGTTTAGAAATTTACTAACTCTTTTTTTAAGTTGTTTGGATTGTGTGTACATAAATTAAATTTTTTGGTTATATCTATCTATACGCTTAATTAGAGAGAAACGCTACAAAAAAGAGAGGTTAAATGAAAATTTATTTAAATTGCACCATATAAATCGAACTTTCTACTTATGAAACCACTCAAAATAAAAAAAATATGTTGTATTGGTGCAGGCTATGTGGGGGGACCCACAATGTCTGTAATTGCCCATAAAGTACCCGATGTAGAGATTACAGTTGTAGATTCCAACCCTCAAAAGATAGCTTTGTGGAACAGCGAAAATTTAGAACGGCTCCCAATCTTTGAGAGAGGTTTAAAGGAGATTGTTGCACAAAGAAGAGGGAAGAATCTTTTCTTCTCTACAGATATCGATAGTGCTATCGAAAAGGCAGATGCAATTTTTATTTCGGTAAATACTCCAACAAAAACTTTTGGTTTGGGAAAGGGGATGGCAGCCGATTTACGCTATATAGAGTTATGTGCAAGGCAAATAGCAAGAGTTGCCCAAGAACCTAAGATTGTAATTGAGAAATCTACAATCCCTGTAAGGACAGCCCAAACCATAAAGCATATTTTAGATAACAGTGGCAATAAGGTTAAGTTCCAAGTGCTCTCAAATCCGGAATTTTTAGCCGAAGGGAATGCGATTGAGGATCTGCTCAACCCCGACAGGGTTCTCATTGGGGGAGAAGAGAGTAGAGAGGGAGAAAAGGCAGTAGAGGCTCTAATAGAGATCTACTCGAGATGGGTTCCAAAAGAGAGAATTTTAAAAACAAATGTGTGGAGTAGTGAACTCTCCAAACTTGCAGCCAATGCCTTTTTGGCACAGAGAATCTCCTCTATAAATGCTATAAGTGCGCTTTGTGAAAAGAGTGGCGCCAATGTAGATGAGGTTGCAAGAGCAATAGGGATGGATAGCCGTATTGGCAATAAATTCTTAAAAGCTTCGGTTGGGTTTGGCGGCTCTTGTTTTCAAAAGGATATACTAAACTTGGTATATATATGCCAAACTATGGAGCTGCACGAAGTTGCCAACTACTGGATGGAGGTGATAAAGATAAACAACTACCAGAAAGAGCGCTTTGCAAAAAGAATTATCTCTACCCTCTTCAATACAGTTGTAGATAAAAAGATAGCTTTCTTGGGATGGGCTTTTAAAAAAGAGACCAACGACAGTCGTGAAAGTGCTGCAATATATGTGGCACTCACTCTATTGGAAGATTTGGCATCTATTGAAGTTTTTGATCCAAAAGTATCTGAAGCTCAAATTTTGGCAGATCTTCAAATGCACTCAGATGGCAATTTTAGCGACAATATTAAGATACAAAAAGAGCCTTATAAAGCAGTTGAGGGGGCCCAAGCCATTGCTATTCTCACCGAATGGGATCAATTTGTGAAGTACGATTGGAAGAGAATTTACGATTCAATGAAGAAACCCGCCTTTATCTTTGATGGACGCAATATTCTTAATGCCAAAGAGATTAGAAAGATAGGATTTCATCTCTATCAGATTGGCAAATAGGGCTTTAGAGAGGTTGTTGAGGGAACTCCTCATCTATATAGGTGGCTATTGCAGATTTGCTCTTAAGGGCAATATCTGTAGAGGTGGTATAGAGCGTAACCTCTAAGAGATAGCTTCCTTTAGCGGGAGAGGAGAGTTCAACTTTAAAATCTTGCTCCCCTGTTATCCAAGGCAATTCCAACACTCTCTTTTTAACCATCCGGCTCAATTGCGAAGGTTCCAAATGGGAGTGGAAGTGGAGTTCAATATGGTGCTCCTGCCTCTCTAAAGCTTGATTGACAGAGGTTATAGAGTAACTGCCAATAGTACTGTAGGGGATCGTTATCTGTTCACTTTGAGGCAATAGAAGTGTAATGGAGCGGTACCCAACTTTTGCTATGCTCCCCTGAAAAGAGTTTACTTTAATCTGCAGGCCGGGTTCAAAGCCACTCTCCACCTTTATAATTAAACCGGCTATATAATCTCTTAGAAAATACCAGCCAAAGAGTAGTAGTAGTGCCGCTGTGGCAGCAACACTCATTCTGGAGGAGAAGAGGGCCCGAGAGTTGGCGTTTAAGGCTATCGCCAAAAAAAAGAGAAGCCAGACAACTCCTTCAAATAGAGGCCAAAATTTATAGCGGATACTTTTGGAGTTGCCCTTACCAACCAAGAGGGTGACCAAGAGTTCCAAATAGTTAAGTGCAAAATAGAGAAGAGTTGCACCAAGTAGATATATAAAAAGTATCATATTTTTGAGTAGATAGGTTAGAGTAATCTAAGTGCAACAAGCTTTTTTACCAATGAGTGGTAGAGAGTTGGATTGATAGAGTAGATGGCTGGACTCTCTTCTATTAAAATTTCTCTCTGAGCCAACTCTTTTAGTTTGGAAGAGAGGGTGGCACTATCTGTTAAGAGTATAGAGGAGAGGTGTTGTATAGAGAATCTTCTATGGAGCACAAGCTGATAGAGGATTAATCCCTCTTCTCTACCAACAGTTGCTATCTGCTCTTCTCTAAAGGGGGTAGGCGGGTCTAAGAAAATTGTCTCTCCGGCTACATTGTTGATTGAGGCAAGCCACAAGTTAATTGCCTCTTTGGGATTCCCCTCCGATAGTTTAAAGAGCCTGTTGAAGAGTCTGGCCCAATCCCACTCTCTCATCTGCCCTTCGCCCTTTCCCTCCATCACCAATTTTAACCCTCCCGCCTTGTGTCTGGCGAGTATCAACTCTTTTAACATTCTGGCAGAAAAGGGAGGAGCTTCTATGTGGAGAGAGAGCCACGAACCGATAGAGGTAATGGAGTCGATCACTTTTAGGGCGTGACTATTTACAGTTACAACAAAGAGCAGCTCTTTTCCATAAATTTGAATCAGTTCCACCAATCTCTCAACTACTGCCGCTCCCGATGGACGCCTCTCCCACCACATCTCTAAATCTTCTATAACTACAACCAAACGCTCTTTGTTCTCTGCCAATAGTGCCTCTAAACTCTCGCCACCCTGATATTTTGTAGGAGAGTTGGGGCCATAGTTAACTTTTGCTCGAAGGGCCTCAAAAAGAAGCTCTTCAAAGAGGGAAACTTGAGAGGTGGCCTCTCGTTGGGGTAAGATTCTAATAAGCCGGTTGGGGGTAAAGTTCAGCTCTGTAAGCTGCTTTGCCAAACTCGATTTACCTGCACCCCTCTCTCCCGAAATTAAAATAGCCCCCTTTCTTCCAAACATAAACCGCTCGATGGCTCTATTCCCCTCTTGCAGTTTTCCTTTGAGATCAACCCAAAACTCCCTATTTACCCCCCAATGGTCTCTAAATAGATTTAGGTAGAAGAATGGGAGGAGCTCTAATATCTCTCTGTCGAAGCGAGCCCCCTCTAAAGGGCTTTTCTCCCTTCCTCTTTCGGCTAAAGCAATCTTAATAGAACCTTCACTGGTATTATAGAGGAGCTTGGCAAGCTGCAATCTTCCCTTCTCTAAAAGAGCTTCCCAAATATCTCTAAACCGTTTAAAGAGTACTCTACCGCCATGCTCCTTATCTCTAATTTTAGAGCTCTCTTTTGCTCCATCTCTGTTAAAAAGTGCCTCAAAGGCAAGGTTTAAACCTTTACGAAGGCTTGAGAGGTTGTGGGCAAGTTCTGTCTCTATCTCTTCCCTACCTCTTCTAAATCCCTCTAAAATATTTGTAATTAGCTCTTTATCTCTCTGATGCGCCACGCCGTTATTTGCCTCCACCTCCTCTGAAGATTTGGTATAGAAGGCAGAAAGTTTCTGTAAGTTTCTTAATTTTTGAAGGGTTTCGCCAATAACCCCAACAAGTGTGTTGGAGTGGCGTGCCACTCTACCCAAAAGTTCATTCTCTATATGGTAGGTTGCCGGCTTTTTGATATAGAGCCTCTTCTCTTCACCCCCCTCTACTACTACAATAGAGTCTGGCAGAGAATCTAATAGTGTTGAGATAGATTTACCAAGTGAGGCGTAGGGGTTCTCTACATTTTGAATATTGAAGGAGAGTGGGAAGTTGCTTATATTTTGTGGAGAGCTATTGTGGGCAATATGTTGTTCGATTTCTGCAATCTGTTTTAATATCCCCCCTTGAAGGCGCTCTTTGATGGAGCTGCCAAAATGGTTGATATGGGTAGCTATTTTTAGCTTCAACTCTATATAGAGCAGATCGTACTCAAAGAGAGACCACTGCTCTTGGCCAAATTGTAAAAACTCTTGCGAAAGCTGTTCAACTCTATTGGTTAGAGTAAGATTTCTTCTCCCTCTTCTATTTCTACTCTTGACCATTTTAGATTTAGAGCTGCCAAGAGCTACAACAATTTGGTTTAGACTCTCACAGAGAGTAGAGCGGAGAGAGTCTCTACTCTCCTCTGCACATTTGTAAAAATCTTCTACCCTACTATTTACAATGGTAGAGATTGGCTCTTCACCCACCCCTTTGAGACTGCTCTCTATTATCTCCCGTAAAAGCTCTATGAATTGAATAAAATGCTCTCTATATCCTCTATATAAGTGAGAGATGGTCTCTATCTCTCTCTGTAGAATAGTGGAGATCTCTCTCTTTAGAGGTAGCTGAACTATAGCACTCTCTATAGTTGCCAGATAGTTTACAAAGCCTCTCTCCAATTCGGCAATAGAGGGCTCTATCAACTCCGGGTAGGTGTTGTTCAAAGAGCCAAAATCTAAATGGCCCTCTTTGGTTGGAGTAGAGAGCTCCTCTTCAATCTTTTTGAAATAGGTATTGAATTTAAGCGTAAGCTCCTGAAAAGTAGCCGAATAGAGCTCCTCTACCCCTTTATCTATTTGAATAATAGTTTGATAGAGCAGATCTTTTAGCCTCTCTTCAAGCGGAATTTCAATAGTGAGCAGAGGGGAGGGAGATCCCTCTTTTTCTCTCTCTTGAAATCTATTGGCAGAAACATTTTGTAGATGATCTATTGAAAGAAGGCTCTTAAGCGGAGTAATCTTCTCAAGTGAAGATTGTCCATTTATAAAGAGAGTGGTGCCAAGGTGAGATGCAAGATTGTCTATCTGAGAAACAATCTCTTTGGTCTCTTTGCCAATAAATGGGATATCTACAATAGTGAGATCTCTTTGTGAGGAGTGGCCGGCAATAGTAGAGTGTTCAGAGGTGTGCTCTAAAGAGTTTACAATTTTCACTGTAGCTTTAACCCTATACTCCCTTAAAATAGACTCAAGGGTGCTCTGATAACGGCTATTGAGGGTTGCTCGTGGAGATATCGCTAAAAATCTAACTTCCGATCTTCGCCAATTGGTAGAGGCTGTTAAAAAACGAATCAGATGGAGAGCCAATGTAAAACTCTCTATCCCCCCACGCCACCAAAAATCTATTAGCCTATGGTTGCCAAAATCTTTGGCCGCATTGTACTTTAGAAGGGCTATATTGAAATCGTGTCTATTTAAGTTGTGAAGAAGTGTAATAAAAGAGGGGTTTGATAGAGGTTCCTTGGGCCAACCCAACATTAGAGTATTGGGCTGAAATCCCGAAAATCCATAGATGCTACTTATTAGACCAATCCCCTCATATAGATCTTTGGAACGGTGCCTGCGGGTTATAAATCCCCCCTCTTCGTAAACTTTATCTAAATATATTTCGGCACTGCTCTTGATAGAGGGATCTGAGAGAATCTCAAAATTGGTAAAAATGCCCAATCTACCCACCATATCTAACGCAAGACGAGGCAGATGGGGTCTCTTTTGGGCACCACCACTGAAGAGTATAATATTGGGGCGCCAATTTCTGCTCTTCATATCTCCTTTGGCCAACTTTAGTAGCCCCGATTTTACTACAGAGAGCCAAAGGCTCATTTGGGAGTCTCCGCTACTGAGCGAGTAATCTTTACTGCGAAAATAGAAAAATAGAGCTGCCAATAGAGCGGCAGCGAGTAGAAGCGAAGGGAGATCCAATTGTATCATAAGGACCAACGAGAAGAGAGCTCCAACAATACTTATTGAGCGGGGTATCTTAAAAGAGGGTCTAAAGTCGCTGCTGGCCCAACTCTCAATTGCATATGTGAGATTTAAGAATCCGTAGGAGATTATAAAAAAGATAGAGACTACCCTTGCTACTTCGTTGAGTTCTCCAATTAAAACTCCTCCCTGCGCTATTAGGTATGAGAAGATTAGGGCATTACGGGGCTCATTGGAGTTGCCATACCCTTTAGCAAAAAGAGAAGGGGCTATACGATCTTTTGCAACAGCCTGTAGAATACGGGGAGCGGCAAGGATAGAGCCCAATGCACTGGAGAGGGTTGTTCCCAATACACCGGCAATAACCAACTGTGGGGAGAGAGCTGTCTCGAAAATAATTTTAGGGTTGTTTACAAGTTCGACACGATCTACGGTGAGGGCAAAAAATATTGCAAGCCCAAGATATATTGCCATTGCAACTACTATAGAGAGAATGGTGCCGAGTGGAATTGCCCTACCGGGGTTTTTAAGATCGCCCGACATAGAGATACCGGCCTGAAAACCTGTAGCAGCGGGAAAGAAAATGGCAAATAGGGTGATCCAAGAGGGGGAGTCGGGTAGCGACGAAAGTTGTGGAGCAGAGGGGGTGAAGGAGTGTTTTCCAAGAAAAAGCGAAAGGAGCGAAATTAAAACAATCGCTAAAATAAGATATTGAGTTTTAATGGTAAGAGAGGTGCTGATAAGAGTGATCACCAACACTCCAAAGAGAAAAATGGAGCCCCAAAGACGAATATTTTCAATGGTGGCTTCAACTCCAACTGCTCCTAAAAGAACATCGGTAAAACCTATAATATATAGACTGATACTCAATGAGAGCCCTGCAAAAAGTGCCCACCCCAAAGTTCCCCCAATGGGGAGTCCCAAACTGCGCGAGATAATGTAATAGCTTCCACCCGAACCCACCTTTTTGTCGGTTGCAATAGAGGCAACGCTCAACCCCGAAGAGATAGAGATAACATGTGCAACCAAGATGATTCCGATAGTGGTCCAGAGACCTGCATGCCCAACAATCCAGGGCAGCCTCAAATACATTATAACCCCTAAGATGGTAAGGAGTGATGGGGTAAAAACTCCACCAAAAGTTCCATATTTTTTTGCAGTAGCCATAGCTCCTTTGCTCTATCCGTTAAGTTTTCTATAGTCTGAGAGAAATTTCTCCAATCCCAAATCGGTAAGGGGGTGTTTTATAAGCCCCTTAATGGCATCCAATGGACAGGTGGCAACATCTGCGCCCGCCTCCAAAGATTCAATAATGTGCATAGTATGGCGAATTGAGGCTGCTAAAACCTGAGTCTTGAAATTGTATCTCTTATAGATGGCAACTATATCTCTAATAAGTTGGATACCATTAGTAGAGATATCGTCCAACCGCCCAATAAAGGGAGAGAGGTAGGTAGCATTCGCTTTGGCTGCAAGGAGTGCCTGCCCAACAGAGAAGACTAAAGTACAGTTACTCCTAATTCCATTTTCGCTAAAGTAGCGGATAGCCTTAATCCCCTCTAAGGTACAGGGTATCTTTACCACTATCTGTTTATGTAAGGCACTAAGCTCTACACCCTCTTCAACCATCCCCTCATAATCTGTTGCAATAACTTCTGCACTTACATCGCCCTCTACCAAATTGCAGATATCTACATAGTGGTTTTTGATATTCTCCTCTCCTACTATCCCCTCTTTGGCCATTAGAGAGGGGTTGGTAGTTACCCCATCAATTATTCCCAGTTCGCTTGCCTCTCTAATCTGGCTTAAATTTGCTGTATCTATAAAAAATTTCATTTTTTAATAGTTTAAGTTTTCTTCATTTAATTATAGCTACGAATATACCATATTTTTTTGGTAAATTTACAGTTGATAAAATGAGAAGAAGATATGGTAAAAGATGAGGCGAAGAGAGGTGTGAGAACAGTTCTAATAATGGCCGGAGGAGCAGGAGAGCGCTTCTGGCCACTCTCTACCAAAGAGAGACCCAAACAGCTTCTAAAGTTGATCGACCCACAAAGATCTCTTTTAAGGATTACCGTAGATCGGATAGCTCCCTTGGTGGCAAAAGAAAAGATCTTTATAGCTACAAATAAAATTCAAGAAAAGGCTGTAAGAGAGGAATTTAAAGAATTTCCCCAACAAAATATTATAGTAGAACCCCTATTTAGAGATACGGCTGCAGCAATAGGATATTCACTCACTCAAATTGAGAGACTCTTCCCGGGCTGTAGCGTGGCGGTGCTCCCTTCAGACCATCTGATAGAGAGAGAGAGGCTCTTTAGAAGTGTACTCCAAAGTGGGTTCGAGTGTGCAGAAGAGGAGGGTGCAATAGTTACAATAGGTATAGCCCCCACCTACCCTGCAACGGGATACGGTTACATTGAATTGGAGCAGAAATTGGAGAGCAGTAAGGGGTGCGAGGCTCCGCTAAAGGTCGCCGGCTTTTGCGAAAAGCCCAACCTCACTAAGGCCGAAAGCTTTTTAAAGAGTGGCAACTACCTTTGGAATGGAGGAATCTTTATTTTTCGTAGCGCCGTTATGTGGGAGGCCTATAGGAATCTGCTTCCCTTACACTACGCTACACTTCTAAAGATATCAAAACTTGGAGCAGATGAGGGGGAAAGAGTTCGGCTCCTCTTTAATGAGTTTGAGAGAATCTCTATAGATTATGGAATTATGGAGAAGTATAACAATATTAAAGTGATTCCCTGCCACTTGGGGTGGAGCGATATTGGTAGCTACGAGGCGCTCTCCAATATTTTTAAAAAAGAGGGTAGCGGCTCTGTTTCTAAGGGAGTTGCTTTAAGGGAGATTGAATCTAAAAACAATATTGTAATAGGAGATGGGATAAAGAGGGTCTCTCTAATTGGAGTTGATAATTTAATAGTGGTAGAGAGCGACGGAGAGCTCCTTGTTTGCCCACGCAGCGAAGGGGAAAAAATAAAGCTCTTTTTTCAATAGCGATATTGGTTCAGTTTATTGAGTTATCGATACTCTCTATTTGATTTTGGCTATTATTATCTTTATCTTTGTTATGGAAATAATAGCACAAAGAAATATTAATTTTAAATATAAATTAGAAAATGAAAACATTAAATTTTACAGGAGTTCACCCCGAAGGGGCAAAGAAAGTTTCTAAAGAGTTGGCACAACTGTTGGCCGATATCCAAATTTTTTACACCAATCTTCGTGGGTTCCATTGGAATATTGTTGGAAAGCAGTTTTTTAAACTACATGAGAAGTTTGAAGAGCTCTACGACGATGTAAACGAGAAGGCAGACGAAATTGCCGAAAGAATGCTAATGTTGGGAGAGACCCCCGAAAATAGATTTAGCGAGTATGTTAAGATTGCCAATGTTCCCGAGGTGAGCAATGTTTCGGGTGCAGAGGAGTCTATAGACAAGGTGTTGGAAGGATTGAAGATTCTTATAGCACAAGAGAAAAAGGTAATGGAGGTAGCTGCCGAAGTTGGAGACGAAGCTTCGGAGGCCCTTATGAGCGACTATATTAGAGAGCAGGAGAAGTTGGTTTGGATGTATGTTGCAACCCGTTCTTAATTTTTGGCTAAACTTTAAGGGACTGTTCCATAAGGGGCAGCCCTTTTTTGAACTTATAGTATTGTAGAGTTGTTTTGCAGTAATAGGGTATTTTCTAAATAGAGTTTTATAGGGTTAAAATTGCAGATAATGGAAAATAAGAAGCAAAAGATAGATGTGATTAAGTTGGAGCTACCTGTAACCGGTATGAGTTGTGCCGGATGCGCGGTGGGGGTAGAGAAAAAAGTAGCGGGGAGTAGTGGGGTAAAGAGTGCCGCCGTAAACTTTGCCAATAAGAGTATAATGGTGGAGTTCGACCCATCTGTTACCGATACCGCCAAACTTAAACAGAGTGTACAAGAGGCAGGGTACGATCTTATAATAGAGGAGTACGGCTTAACTGAAGAGGCATCTGAAGAGCGTGAGCAAAAGTATTATCGGAGCCTAAGGCACAATACAATAATGAGTTGGCTCTTTGCACTTCCGGTAATGGTTATCTCTATGTTTTTTATGGAGCATAGAGCTCTTCAATATGTTGTTTTTCTTCTTACTATACCTGTTGTGGCAATTTTTGGAAGAGATTTCTTTATAAAAGGGTTTAAAGGGATTGGCAAAGGGGGAGTGGGAATGGATACTTTAGTGGCCCTTAGTACCTCAATTGCCTTTATTTTTAGCACATTCAATCTTATTTTTCCACACTTCTGGGGCTCCAGAGGGTTGGAAGCGGATCTCTATTTCGAAGCTGCCACTATGATTATTGCCTTTGTCCTTTTAGGAAGGCTATTGGAAGAGAAAGCTAAAGGAAATACAACATCGGCCATTAAGAAACTTATGGCACTACAGCCTAAAGAGGCAACTTTGGTAGATGAGAGTGGAGCCGGCAAGGTGGTTCCAATCTCCTCTTTGGTTCCGGGCAATATAGTTAGAGTAAAGCCCGGAGAGCAGATAGCTGTAGATGGCAGCGTGGTGAGTGGCAACTCCTATGTAGATGAGAGTACCATTACCGGAGAGTCTGTTGCGGTGCTTAAGGTAAATGGAGAAAAGCTCTTTGCCGGTACTATAAATCAGAAGGGAAGTTTAGATTTTAAAGTAGAGAAGGTTGGGGGTGATACCCTTTTGGGGCAAATTGTAAAGGCTGTTAAAGATGCTCAAGGGAGTAAAGCGCCGGTACAGAAGATTGTAGATAAGGTTGCTGCAATTTTTGTCCCAACCGTTATTGTAATTGCAATAATTACCTTGAGCGTATGGCTTATTTTTGGAGGTAAGGCGATGGTTTCACATGCACTTCTTGCCACCGTTTCGGTGTTGGTTATTGCCTGCCCCTGCGCCTTAGGGTTGGCAACCCCAACAGCTATTATGGTTGGGATGGGGAAGGGTGCCAGGGAACATATCTTGATAAAAGATGCCACCGCATTGGAGCAGATGAAGAGAGTAGATACAGTAGTTTTGGATAAAACCGGTACCATCACCAAAGGGGAACCCACCGTAAGCGATTGGATATGGTTAGATACGGTTGAAGAGGAGAGGAGGGATTGGCTAAATAAAATAATCTACTCCATTGAGGCACTTTCGGAACATCCGTTGGCAGAGGCTATAATAGCCCATATCGCCCTTGCCGGAAAGGGGGAGAGAGTAGAGGTCTCAAACTTTAAAAGTATTACAGGGGTGGGTGTTGAGGCACAATTTGAAGGTGAAAGATACTACTTGGGAAGTTATAAAGGTTTGGGGGTAGAGAGTAAAGAGATAGAGCAGAGGTTAAAGCTTTTAGAGGGACGAAGTGTGGTAGTTGTTGCAAAAGAGGGTACCCCTATTCTACTCATTGGAGTTAGCGACACAATTCGTAGCAGTTCGGCAAAGGCTGTAGATAGGCTCAATAAGATGGGGGTAGAGGTACACCTTCTCACCGGCGACAACAACTCTAATGCAACCCATGTGGCACGAAAGGTGGGAATTGTACACTATAAGGGAGAAGTGCTTCCTCAAGAGAAAGAGGATTATATAACTCAGCTGCAATCGAAAGGGAGAGTTGTGGCAATGGTGGGAGACGGAATTAACGACTCTCAGGCATTGAGTAGAGCCAATGTGAGTATAGCAATGGGCAAGGGTTCCGATATAGCAATGGATGTTGCAATGGCCACTCTAATTTCACCAGATATAGCACTGATACCTAAAGCTATAGAGCTGTCTCGTAAAACTGTCAAGCTAATACATCAAAATCTCTTCTGGGCATTTATCTACAATTTAATTGCAATTCCAATTGCAGCAGGGATACTCTATCCCGTTACAGGAACTATGCTCAATCCAATGATTGCTGCCGCTGCAATGGCTTTCAGTTCGGTATCGGTAGTTACCAACAGCTTGAGACTGGGAAGGGTAAAACTATAACTATCTCCACCCGAATGGGTGGGGAACGGTAGGTTTGGCTGCAAAGGGGTGATAATCTCCTTTAAGGCCAACAGCTTTTGCGTTTCTAATATTGTAAACTATATCTATAGAGTTTCTTGCCACATCTATACCAAATCCTTCGCCATCTATAATCTTTTGGTACGATACATTGTGAAGGTCTGTAAAGCCATCGGTAAATTCAACCTCTTTCCCATCTATATTGAATGAACGGTAGATTCTCTGCCCCTTAGAGGAGATCTCTTGGGGGAGGGTGGCGTCGTTTATACTTAAGAAATAGCGCACTCTTGCCCTTTTAAGTATCAGCAGCCCCGCTACACGATCGAAGGTGTTGATATGTACAACGCTCTTCTCTACATCGCCAAAAATCCAGTTGAGCATATCAAAGAAGTGTATTCCAATATTGGTTGCAATTCCACCGCTACGGTTTATATCTCCCTTCCAACTGGTTAAAAACCAATATCCTCTTGATGTTATATAGGTAAGATCCATATCGTAAACCTTATCGGCGGGCCCCTCATCTACCATCCGCTTCAATTCTAAGATAGATTGATGGTAGCGCATCTGTAAAATAGAGTAAACACGGCGACCACTCTCCCCTTCTGCCTTCTCTAAGGCATCTAAGTTCCATGGATTGAGCACCAATGGTTTTTCGGAGATAACATCTACACCCAACTTGAGACCATAGCGGATATGGGCGTCGTGCATATAGTCGGGGGAGCATACCGAAAGGTAATCTATCCCTCTATTTTCTGATTTTGCTTTGGAGAGGTGGCGGTCAAAAAGCTCAAACTCTTTAAAAAAAGAGCAGTCGGGAAAAAAATTGTCCATTATACCCACGCTATCGAAGGGATCGACTGCCGCCATAAGGTTATTACCTGTCTCTTTTATAGCCTTAAAGTGACGGGGAGCTATATATCCCGCAGCCCCCATAAGGGCAAACTCTCTAACTCTATTCAATCTCTTTGCTTTTTAATCAATTTTCAAAGATAGTAAAGATTGTACTCTTTGAGAAAATAATTATTCCCAACCGAAAGGGTGAGGCGACAACTCTTTTTTTGCATAGGGGTGATACTCCCCCTTTAACCCTATAGGCTTTGAGTTTCTAATGGTGTGCACTATCTCTATAGAGTCTCTCACCTCCTTTAACGGAAAACCTTTACCCTCTAAAATTTGGTTGTAGGAGTGGGTGTGTAGGTCTGTAAATCCATCTGAAAACTCTATCTCTTCGCCCTCCATCATAAGGGAGCGATAGGTTCTTTTTCCCTCTTCTACAGCCTGCTTGGGAAGGGTAGATGAGTTAATGCTCAGAAAGTATCTTACATTGGCCCGTTTAAGCCCTAAAAAGCCGGCCACCCTGTCGTGTGACGAGAGATGTACAATATTCTCCTTTACCGGTCCAAAAATCCAAGCCAACATATCGTAGAAATGTACTCCTATATTGGTAGCTACCCCCCCACTCTTTCTAACATCGCCCTTCCAGCTGGTATAGTACCATTTCCCTCGTGAGGTGATATAGGTCAAATCTATATCAAAAATTTTATCGGCAGGGGCTGCATCAACCCTCCTCTTCAACTCAACAATTGAGGGGTGGAGCCTTAGTTGTAAAATGTTGTAAACCCGCTGACCGCTCTCTTTTTCTACCCTCTCTAAAGACTCTATATTCCAAGGATTCAGAACAGTAGGCTTTTCGCAAATAACATCGGAGCCGCTTCTGAGTCCAAAGCGTATATGTGCATCGTGAAGATAGTTGGGAGTGCATACTGTTACATAGTGCAATTTGTCTCCCACCTTGGAAAGGTGGCGCTCAAACAGCTCAAATTGAGAGAAGAATGAGCAGTTGGGAAAGTAGGAGTCTATAAAGCCTACCGAATCGAACGGATCATATGCGGCATTTAGATGATTTCCACTCTCTTTTATTGCCTTCATATGACGGGGGGCAACAAAACCGGCAGCCCCAATAAGTGCAAAATTTTTCACAAGATTCTCTTTTTACTTAGAGCCAAAGATAGGGAAAATATAGGAAGAGCAACAAAAATCAACGCCCTTCGTACATCTCTCTATAATACTCCATATAGCTTCCAGAGGTTACCCTCTCCAACCAGCCACTATTTTTAAGATACCATTTTACTGTCTTGGTGAGCCCCTCTTCAAGCTGAAGAGTTGGAGACCAACCAAGTTGAGTGTGTAGTTTTGAGGAGTCTATGGCATAACGCAAATCGTGCCCTGCCCTATCTGTAACAAAAGTGATAAGTGGTGTACTAAACCCTTTAGGACGCCCCAACTCCCGATCTGTAATCTCTATTAGGAGCTTTACCAAATCTATGTTTTTCCACTCGTTGAATCCACCAATATTGTAGGTTTGGCCAATCTCACCTTTATGTACAATTAAATCTATTGCCGCTGCATGATCCTCTACATAGAGCCAATCGCGTACATTTAGACCTTTGCCATATATTGGAAGGGGGCGTTGCTCTTTTATATTATTGATAAAGAGAGGAATCAACTTTTCGGGGAATTGAAAAGGGCCATAGTTGTTTGAGCAGTTGGAGATTAAAATAGGCAGCCGATAGGTGTCGTGGTAGGCCCTCACAAAGTGGTCGCTGGAGGCTTTAGAGGCTGAATATGGCGAATGGGGGTCGTATGGATGCTCTTCGCTAAAGAGTGAACCGTCGTTTTCCAATGAGCCGTAAACCTCATCTGTAGAGATATGGAAGAAGAGTTTTCCTCTAAAACCACCCCCTTGTGGAGAGTTCCAATATTTCCTTGCTGCCTCCAATAGTGAGAGGGTACCCATAACATTGGTGCGGGCAAATTCAAAAGGATCTAATATTGAGCGATCTACATGCGATTCGGCAGCAAGATGTATAATAGTATCTATCCTATTCTCTGCTACAATCTTCTCAATGGAGTTGTAATTACAAATATCGTCCTTTATAAAGGTGTAGTTGCTCTTTGACTCCAAATCTGTTAGATTCTCTAAGTTGCCGGCGTAGGTGAGCTTGTCTAAATTAAAAATTTCATACTCCGGGTAATGCTCTACAAAACGCCTCACCACATGCGATCCTATAAAGCCTGCCCCACCTGTAATCAATACTCTCTTCATAGCAAATATCTCTGTTGTTACTCCCCCTTTGAGAGCTCTTTTAAACAGAGCTCTAACGACTCTCTCCAATGGGGAATTTCTATATTAATAAGACTCTTTATTTTAGATTTGTCCAATACCGAATAATTTGGCCTTTCAACTTTGGAGGGGTATTGAAAACTTCTTACAGGTAAAACTTTACACTTTATTCCAAGAGAGGTTACAATCTGTTGTGCAAAGTCGTACCACGATGCTACCCCTTCGTTTGAGTAGTGGTAGATGCCGTAGAGTAGTTCTCTCTTCTCTTCTGGTGTAGAGAGATAGCTCTTGCAGAGCCTAACAACCATTTGGGCAAGATCGGCAGCATATGTAGGAGTTCCAATTTGATCGAATACCACCTCTATCTTGGGATTATTAGAGGCTGCTCTAATTATACTTTTAACAAAATTGGAACCATGTTGGGAGTAGAGCCAAGAGGTTCTAATAATAATATGGCAAGCTTTAGATTGCAACAGTGCCCTCTCTCCAAGCTCTTTGCTTTTACCGTATATAGAGAGTGGGTTGGGGCTACTCTCTTCACTATATGGGGTAGAGGCAGTACCGTCAAAAACATAGTCTGTAGAGAAGTGTAGTAGAAGTGCTCCGCTCCTCTCTGCCGCTTTGGCCAAATTGGCTGCACCATCTCTGTTGACTGCCAAAGCGGGCTGAGGCTCTTGTTGAGCCCTCTCTACATAGTTGTAGGCTGCACAGTTTATTACTATATCTATCTTCTTTCCACTAAAAAAGCTATCTACCTCTTCCCAAGAGGTTATATCTAACTGATCTCTATTGGTAAGAAGGAGTCTCTCCTCTGCCACTTCATCTTTTAGAAGTTGAGCCAACTCGCTTCCCAACTGCCCATGGGAGCCTGTAATTAAAATTGTACTATTGGGAAGTAGCCCCATCTTAATATAGTTTTTGATCTTTTAAAAAGTGTGGAGCCTCCATTAGAGAGGGGAGATTTTTATCTTTATCGCTTACAATCAACTTGGAACGGGCCATCCCCCACTCTACCCCAATAGTTGGATCGTCCCAAGCTATAGAGGCTTCATGATCTGGAGAGTAGTAGTTGTCGCATTTGTATTGAAAAATAGTGTTGGGCTCCAAAGCAAGAAAACCGTGGGCAAAGCCTCTTGGTATATACATCATAAGATGGTTCTCTTTAGAGAGTAGTGTAGCAACATATTTGCCAAAAGTTGGAGAGCCCTCTCTTATATCTACAGCTACATCTAAGGCGCTACCCAGTACCACCCTCACCAATTTGCTCTGTGCAAAAGGGGGTAGTTGGTAGTGCAGACCTCTTAAAACCCCATACCCCGATAAAGATTGGTTCTCTTGCACAAAGTGGATATTAGGCAGAAGAGCTTCCAATTTTCTTTGAGAAAAAAACTCCATAAAATATCCTCTTTCGTCGTAAAAGAGGCGAGGCTCTAAAAGAAGTATATCGGGTATCTCAGTGGGTGTAACTTTCATATAGTGCAGTATAGTGCTGTTATTTTATAAGGGAGAGTAGATAGTTGCCATATTGGTTGTTACCCATAGAGGCAGAGATCTCTCTCAATTTTTGAGCATCTAACCACCCCCTACTGTAGGCTATCTCTTCAAGACAGGCAATCTTTAACCCCTGCCTCTTCTCTATAATTTCTACAAAAGAGGAGGCTTGGCTTAAGGAGTCGTGGGTGCCGGTATCCAACCAGGCGAAGCCTCTTCCAAAGAGTTCTACTCTTAGAGCCTCTTGCTCTAAGAAGAGCCGGTTAAGAGAGGTTATCTCCAATTCGCCACGGGCAGAGGGCTTTACCCTCTTTGCTAACTCTACTGCACTATTGGGGTAGAAATAGAGCCCCACAACAGCATAGTTGCTTTTAGGATTTTGGGGCTTCTCCTCTAATGAAATTGCCTTTTTTGAGGAGTCGAACTCCACTACTCCATATCTTTGGGGGTCGTTTACAAAGTAGCCAAAAATAGTAGCTTGGCTATTTTGTTCGGCCGCCTCTACTGCTCTTGTGAGCATAGTTGAGAAGTAGTTGCCATAGAAGATATTGTCGCCCAACACCAATGCAACAGAGTGGTTTCCAATAAATTTTTCACCAATAATTAACGCTTGTGCCAAACCGTCGGGCGAAGGCTGCTCTGCATACTCAAATTTAACTCCGTAATTTGAGCCGTCGCCCAACATCCGTTCAAAAGCGGGTAGATCTTGTGGGGTAGATATTATTAAAATCTCTCTGATTCCTGCCAAAAAAAGTACCGACAAAGGGTAGTATATCATAGGTTTGTCCCAAATTGGCAAGAGCTGCTTAGAGACCCCTTTGGTAATAGGGTAGAGACGGGTTCCCGCCCCGCCGGCCAAAACAATTCCTCTCATTTGAAAAGTCTCCATTTTTTTGGTTTTGAATCGCCCGTATGGGTTCGATAAATATCTTGAGAGAGACACTTTTGAGGGTGATGCTTTAAAGAGTTGAAAATAAATCCCCAATCGGGCATACCTCCAAAGTTGCGGTCATCTATAAAGAGATCGGCCAACAATTTTCGGGGCTCTTTGAGCGGTTTCTCTCTTGGATAGTTACTATTTACAGCGTAAAAGTGAAGCCCTCTCTCCTTGCAAAAATTTACCGCATCTTCCAACTCCTGCCCCTCTCGAACTGTCCATAGAATAAGAGAGTGCTTTAGTTCCGATTGTATAAGTTTTAAGGTATCTATTGCAAAGGGAATTTCGGGACCAATTTCGGGGTAGCGGTGCTCTACAATTGTACCATCAAAGTCTACAGCAATATATAGGGGTTTTGTAAACTCCATACTAAGTAAGATAAGAGGATTATTGACTATAAACTACGAATATAGCTCTTTTTTCGACAACTTTTCTACCAAAGTGTTAGATATCTCCTCTATTAAAACTCCATTATGATCTATCCAATTGCCCGCTGCAGCCAAAAGGCGCCTCATGTTTTCGGGCTTTGCATTGTCTATACGGGAAGAGGCGTTAAGGATAGAGGGTTCTACTCTTATATAGTTTTGGGAAGAGTGTGCAAGCCTAAAGAGTTGCATCACCTGGTGGTCTGTTGTCTCTGCAACTGAAGAGATTAAGAGATCTAAAACAGGATTGAGCCAATGGATATAGCCAAACCGCTTTGTTCTGTGTGGATGGTAAGGTTTTACAACTTTTCCACACCCTAAAGAGAGTAGGTAGATTTGATCTAAACCTGTATTGGGCCATATTTTAAATGCATCTACCAAGGTACACATGGTGGGGTTGCTTGCATAGATTCCTCCATCTATAAGATGGCGCTTTCCCCCATCTTTTGCCTTGATATTGGCCGGTGCAAAGTAGCTTGGTGCGGCAGAGGTGGCACACGCTATATCTCTCAGGCGATAATCTGCCATATCGCCATATTTTCTTGTAGAATTTTTGGTAAATAGAAGGGCTTTTCTATTGCTAAGATCGTATGCGGTAATAAGAGATTCGGCCAGCGCCTCCGATAAGAGAGAGTCTCCTATAATCTCTTTAGATAAGCGGTAAAGAGTCTCTTTGTTGTAACGGCTCCCAAAAAGACCAAATCCTGAACGGAGCCTATACTCTATTTTCTTAGAGAAGATTTGTGGCGCCATTTGACTATAGAGTTCCAAGATTTGAGTAGCGCTATATTTGGGGGTTTTACTCGTGGGCGAAGAGGGGGTAAGGTAAAGGGCTGTTAAGATACCCCCAGCCGAAGTGCCGCCAAATAGATCGAAGCAGTAGGCAATGCGTGCATTAGAGTTGCCGCTCTTCTGCTGCACTCTTCGCTCTATATGTGCAACAATGGAGGCGGGGAGGATACCTCTTACCCCGCCACCATCTATAGATAAGATCGCTTTCATCTCCTTTACCCTCTATCTGTTTAGTGTAGGTTAGGTCGTTCTCTATACCTTCCTCGATAGTTTGCCTCTACTTTTGTGCCGTCGTCTAAAGTGACAGAGAGTATAAACTCTACACTATTGCGGTCGTATGTGTAAAGGTAGAGTGTTCCATTTACTATAGGGCCCATATCAAGAAATATTCCATAAGCCTCCCTCAAATCTGAACTTTGGGGTGATTTCCACCACATGTAAAAATCCCAAAATTTATGGGGTTGGTGGTAAGTTCAAAAGGGATAGTGGTGCCTAAAGAGCTTTCTGCCATAGAAAAGTCGAGCCTATAGCTGTATTGTGAAGATGATATCTCAAAATGGAAGTTATGATAAGTGTAAACTTCACCACCATCCTCCTCTTCAAAAGTGTAGTGTTGTACATCTTCTATTGGTAACTCCAAACCATCTACAAATAGCATATTGTTGTATTGGAACTCTTCATTATTATCCTTTTGGCAGGAGAGGGTAGCTGCCGAAAATAGAAGTAGGATAGAGAGAAGCGGCAGTGATGTAATTAATGATAACTTTTTCATACTATCTTATTTTATAATTATTTATAGAGATCTATTTTTTATTTTACTAATCTAATGCAGCTATAGCCCTTATTTGGCCTTTATAGCTCACTTTCAATGTTTTTGTATCGGCAAACCTTAGAGAGAGATTAAGTTCTACAACCTCTCCCGGCAACATTTTTACAAAAGCTGTTCCCGATTTAATATCACCAATATTATCCGATTGCCCTTCGTAATAGAAATAATCCAAGTGGCTGAGTTCAGCTTCGAATACTATCTTCCAAACCATTTCACGCCCACTCTCTTTAAGAGTTACACTCTTCTTAAAATAGTTCTCAAGTATAGAAAAGTTAACTTTTAACATACCAGTTGCCGCCCCTAATCTGGTTGTGGTTATTTCAAACTGGTACCCATCTACGCCAGGAAAGGCATCCGGCAGAGCATTGGGGAAGAGTCTATAATTGATATCGTCGCCTGCTGCCATATCAATTGGATAGTGAACTCCATCGAAAATGAATTCGTTGGTAAATTGTGAAGATCTTGGCTCCTTTTTGCAGGAGAGTTGTAGCAACAGCCCTATAAGCAGTAATGCTACAATAGATAATTTTTTAATGAAGTTTTTCATAATCAAAAGTTGAAAAGTTAACAAATATATTTAATTTTAATTGTTTATCAAAGGGTTATAGAATAGTTTCCACTATTTTAAATAAATGGCAATAACTATAGTAAATTACTATCTTTACCAAGGTAACTCCATAAATTGGCATATAAGAGATGATTATCGATTTTACTCAAAAATTAAAGAGGGGAGTTGCGTTTATGGCAATTGCTCTGCTGTCGGCCGGCTTATATGGCCAAAATATTAGAAATGGAGTTATAGTAAAGGGTAGAGTTGTAGAAAAAGCTACAGAAAATCCTCTTTCGGGAGTCTCTCTATGGTGCCATGATACAGGTGAAGCGGCTAAACTGCTTAGAGTCCAATATACCAAAAACGATGGCACCTTTGAAATGACCCTGCCGGCAGGGAAGAGATATAAATTTATCATCAGGTCGTACGGTTTCAAAGCAGACTCGCTTATGGTAGAGGTGGAGGCAGTGGGATTGGATTTGGGTACCATAGCAATAGAGCCGGGGTTGGATATATCTGAACAGCAGCTTTTAAAAGAGGCTACAGTAGTTGCCGAACGGCCCCTACTGGAACAACACAGCGACCGTATGGTCTATGATGTTACCCGCGACCCCGATGCTCGGCGTGTGCGAATGACAGGAATATTGGAAAAGATTCCAAATATCAACTTTTCTACCGGCAAATTGGAACATTCCGGGTTACCGGTGGGGCGTATCTATATAGATGGAGAGGATAATGAATTTATAAATGCAGCTACCCAATTCCCAATGAACCACATTCGAGGCGATGTTATGGCGCAGATAGAGGTGATACCTCCCGGCTCCCCGCAGTATAACAATAGCGTAACCATAATTAACATTATCACTTCAAGGCCCCTGCCAAACGGCTTTGCTGCAGAGATAACAGCTGCCTGAAAAACCAATAAATCTTTAGAGGGCAACATAGACTTTGTCTCTAAAATAAGGGACAAGTTTGTTTTTAGAATCGGATATGGGGCTTCGGGGCAGGAGAGACCAAAGCTTAACTCAGAAACTATCTACGAAAGTTTTATAGAGAATTCTCCCCCCTTTGAACGCCGCACCAATACCGAAGCGTGGAGCAGAATGGATAGACAAGAGCTTAAATTTCGTGCAAGCACAACATTGGGTAAGAACAAGTTGAATTTTGGTATTAAAACCTCTTTTGGCGGCTCGGACTCCTATAATAATGCCATACATACAAGTAGCAATAGCCAAGGGCAGGAGCACACCCTCTTCCACAGCAGTTTTAGGAACATCCCAACAGTGAGTGGCGATATCAAATTTACTTTTGAAAGGACGCGCAAAAGATTTGCATATATAACATATAACTATGCCGATAATCGTACAGAGTACACCAACCTTACCAACCTTACCAATGTATCCCCGGCAGATGAGACTCTCGCCTCTTCAAGAGAGTCTATAAGAGAAAATTACTCCAAGGTACATACGGCGCAAACATTCGATATGCTAACTCTTGGTAGGGGACATTCATTGACTATAAGAAGCCTCTATACCAACCGCCAATATGACGACCTTACACAATACACATACTACTATTACTCCCCCGACCCCGACGACCCCAACGAACCAAGCGTTGAAGAGATTGAAGAGAGTGGAGGAGTGCAATATAATCAGCAGGTTGTAAGTCTGTCGGGAGCATATAGCTATAGAATAAGAAACATTGCAGCAGCGGCCACCCTTGGTGGGCAGTATGAGGGTAATAGAGGGCTTTTTCGCAACACCAATACCCCTTTACAACATAGCCACTGGCAATTTGCTCCCAGCCTATCTCTTACATGGAGGGCGAAAAAATATTTTTTTAGAACCGGCTATTCAATGGGTACTATCCGCCCCAATATGAATATGCTCAACCCGTATGAAGATGACAGCGACCCAAAAAACATCTATCGTGGAAACCCGGATCTGCGCCCAGAGACGAGACACTCCACCTCTTTGTCGCTAAGCAGACGCTTTGGCAAACTTGGCGGCAGCATAGAGATGTCGCTCTCATTCAGTTTAATTCCCAATGCTATTGAACGGGTAACCATGGCCACCGACAATGGTGCCACTCTAACCACCTACCGTAATATAGGGCAGAGAAAACAGTATAGAATTGGCTTTGACAATGGAGTAATTCCTTTCAGTAAAAATGTTGCTTTACAATATTTTGTAGGCTATAGTTTTATTGTTTTTGACAGCCCCGATCCAAACTTGGGCCATAATCGTACCGGGGGTTTTGACTGTATAGCAGTTTTATCGGGTAGGGCATGGAGCAGTGGTACTCTAAGGTTAACCTACAATCTGCTCTCTTCCCACAATCTTTCGCAATCTCAAAAAACCGGGTATCTACACAATTTTACTTTTAGATTAGACCAATCTATAATAAAGAACAAAATTTCGGCTTCACTTACTGTAGCAAACCCTTTCGAGTCGCGTTCTACTCTACGGGAGGAGATTGCCGGCTCTAACTTTAGAACTATTTCAACCCGCGAGCATTTGGGGCGCATTGTTGGAGTTTCGCTAAGATTCAACTTTGGTAGGTTGAAGGATCGTGTTGCAGAGGCAGAAAATGTACCCGACGATACCACCAGAAATTAACTATTTTAAGAAAGTACAAGGTGTAACTTTATCTATATGTAGATAGTTGCTAAGTACCGAAGTGGAGGTATGCAGGTGATTTCGGGTGCAATGGGGAAAGAGAAAGTCCTTTATGAAGCTCCGAAAGCGAATGTAGTCAAAACAGAGATGAACCACTTTCTGAAATGGTTTAATAATGGTTCAGATATAGATCCTGTGTTAAAAGCGGCAGTGGCTCACTTTTGGTTTATCACTATTCACCCATTTGATGACGGCAATGGCCGTATAGCCCGTGCAATAACAGATCTGCAACTTTCTCGTAGTGATAAAAGTTCACAACGCTTTTATAGTATGTCAAATCAAATAGTTACCGAGCGTAAAAAGTACTACGAAATATTGGAAAAAACACAGCAGAGCAATGGCGACATAACAGAATGGTTGGAGTGGTTTTTATCTTGTCTTGAGCGTGCTCTGATAAACAGTAGTGAGATATTGGAGGCTGTTCTTGTAAAAGCAAAATTTTGGGAGCAACAGAGTCAAACACAACTAAATGACCGTCAACGATTGATGCTTAATAAATTGTTCGACCGCTTTGAGGGTAAGCTCACCTCTTCCAAGTGGGCTAAAATAGCAAAATGTTCACAGGATACTGCCATACGGGATATACAAGAGTTGATTGACAAAGGCATCCTTCAAAAAGAAGCAGCCGGTGGAAGAAGCACTAATTACAAGTTGATTGTAAACTAACAGTTGATATAGTGTTAGAGCAGATCAAAATTTTGCGAAAAATTGTCGGTTTTAAGTTTGCTGATTACACTCCCAATGTTCCGGTATTTCGGGCATCCAATCCAAGCCTGTTTTTTTATATGTTATTGCAGTTGTTGTCATGCTTCACTACTATTTTGGTCTAACTTTTTAATTTCTTTCATCACTTCATCAATCAATTGCTGTTCAGTAGGTAGGTACAATTGATATTTGCTGGCAACAATAGTTTTATTATTTTTAGGTAAAGTAATTTTTACCATAGCATCGTTTTTATCAGCACAAAGCAAAATACCAATAGTGGGATTTTCAAATTCCTGCTTCTCAAATCGGTCGTAGTAGTTCACATACATTTGCAATTGTCCAATATCCTGATGGGTGAGTTTGTCGGTTTTTATCTCGAACAAGACAAAGCACTGCAGCAATCGATTGTAAAAGACAAGGTCAAAAAAAACTCGTCTCCATCAATATGAATACGCTTTTGGCGTGCCACAAAAGAAAATCCATTGCCTATTTCCAACAAAAAATCTTGCAAATGAGAGATAATAGCTGTTTCTAAGTCTTTTTCATAATAAGTACTTTCTCTTTTCAGTCCCAAAAATTCCAATACCATCGGATCTTTGATAATTTCTTTGGCATTGGAAGGTAATTTCTCCTCCCTTGCTACGGCTAATACAGATTGAACATCATTGCTCACTAATAATCTTTCAAAAAGTTGACTGTTAATTTGTCTTTCTAATTGCCTTGCCGTCCAATTATTTTTAGAAGCCTCGGCAATATAAAATTCTCTTTTATCTTGATTATCAATGCGTATAATGGTTCTGTAATGTGTCCAACTCAATTGCGAACGCAGTGCGTTCGTATTTGGAAAAGTTCTGTAAAACTGCCTGTTCATCTCCAATTGCCTAACCGAAAATCCGGATCCAAACTGTGGTTGAAAGGTATCGGATATAGATTTAATCAGGAACGTGCCATAAGTTGCCCGGTCCTCACCTTGTTGCTCTTCTTCAAAAATGGCTTTACCAATTTGCCAATACATAAGCACTCGCTCTGTATCCACAGAACGAATAGCCTTTTCTCTTGAATAGGATATAATGCTTTGTATTTTCTCAATCAGTCCTTTTTTAAGCTCCATATATTTTCTTTTAATAACCTATCAGTTTCTCTTTCAATTGCGACCACAGTACAAACGTATTTTTATATTTAACTCTTTTCTTAGTTTCATCATTCAATAATTTCTTTCAATAAACCATCGGTTTCCTGCTCAATGGCTAAAATGTCTTTGGCTATTTCGCTCAATGGGCGTGGTGGTTGATGTTTGTAGAAATATTTTGCAAAATTGATTTCATAGCCAATTTTAGTGTCTTTTTCAAGCCACCACGAGTCGGGCATAAAAGGCAACACTTCCCTTTCAAAAAATTCTTGTATATCTTCTTTCAATGGAATGTTTTCGGTGTCTTTTAATTTGGGGTTGGGTTTTGGTTTTTTCTTGCTGTCGGTTACGATTTTGCCATCTTCATCTCTCAATGGCCGGTTAACAATGATTTGTGCATAACCAAAATCTTCATTATCAAATATTTTGCTGTATTCATTCTCTTCAAAATTCAGGAACATTTTTTCAATAGCATCAATGTGTTCCGGTAAAAACTCTACTCTTTTTTTGCCTAACGACTTTCGCATTTTATTGTAAAACTGTTCGGAAGTGGCATTTATCAATTGCACTTTGCCTTTTCTATCCTTTGCTTTCCGGTTGCTGAAAAGGAAAATATAAGTAGGGATACCGGTATTGTAAAACATATCGTTGGGCAAGGCTACAATAGCTTCCAACAAATCGTTTTCAATAATGTATTTGCGAATTTCACTTTCGCCTTGTCCGGCATCGCCTGTAAACAATGCCGAACCATTGTGAACCGAAGCTATACGACTGCCGAGTTCGGTATCTTTCATTTTACTGAGCATGTGCAACACAAACATCAACTGCCCGTCATTCACACGACTGGTAACTGCTTCTGTTTTATAGCTGTTTTCAAGAATAAAGCGTTTGTCGATAATCGCTCCTTTTGGACCAACACTCAATGCTTTTTTGTCAGGTGCCCAGGTCTTCCCGTAAGGCGGATTGGTGAGCATGAAGTCAAACTTTAAATCCTTATCGAAGCCATATGCACTCAAGGTGCTGCCATAGGCAATTTTATCGGGGTCTTCCCCTTTTATCAGCATATCGCTTTTGCAAGTCGCATAAATGAAAGGCGTACTTTCCTGTCCGTATAAATGCACGGTGGCATTGCTTTTAATCAATCCATCCGGGTTGAGCAAGAAGTTTTTGGCAATAGTGAGCATTCCGCCACTACCCACACAAGGGTCGTAAATCAAATAGGTGCCTTGCTTAATTTTATCTTTCACCGGCAGAAAAACAAGGTGCGTCATCAAATCAATGATTTCCCGTGGGGTAAAGTGTTCTCCTGCTTCTTCATTGTTTTCTTCGTTAAATCGCCTCACCAAATCTTCATACACATAGCCCATTGCCAATGGTGGCAACTTGTCGGGGTGTAATTCCACTTTTGGAGAACAGAATTTTTCAATCAATGAAAATAATATTTGTGCTTCATCAAGGGTTTCAATTTCATTTCTGAATTTGAATTTGTTGATAATATCCAGTACATTTTCGGAATAACCATTCAGGTAGTTTTCAAAATTACTTCTCAGGTTTCTTGGGTCATCCAACAGTTTTTTTAAGGTAAACCTTGAAGTATTATAAAATGCCAAACCTGAACCATGTTTGCTATTGGTCAGCAAACTGTCTAAGTTTTGAAGTTTGGATTTGTATTCATTGAAAGTCTTTAAAACCTGTTCTTTTGTGGGTTCCAAAAGCAAGTCTAATCTGCGAATAACCACCATTGGCAGGATAACATCTTTATATTTTCCCTTTTGGTAGGTATTTACCAAAACATCATCTGCCACTGTCCAAAGGAAGTTGATAACGGGTTGCAGTAATTGTGTATTTATGCTCATTTCGTATTGCTCTTTTCGTTTATTTTCAGGTTTCTAAATTACGAATTTAAGTCGTAAAATTGTTTTTGTTGAGGTGGCAAAAAATAACTCTTTTGGTTTTGGGTAGAGCAGGCATTGAGTATCGGCTTACTCTTTGTCCGTTTGTTATATCGTTTTTATCTCCTTGGTCACCTGTCAAAATGGTTTACTTTTTATTTTAGTTTTGGTCGCTGTTTCAATGTTCGTAGTGTTGTCCTACCATTGGCTATAACGAACGGCTTGGCGCAAGCGGGGATTAAGCTTATCGGAAAGGTAGTGGAAATATCAACATTTGCGCTTCGTGCAAGCAGTAGTACCCCCGTCTTCGCCAAGCTACTAAATAGTTATGCGTAATTCTATGACGATACAACATAGATGAGTTTCATCACTGGAAAATATAAGTACACTGCTTTTAAAATAGAGGTGGTTTAGAGAGTTCAATTCAGACGATAGTAGTGATCTGAAAGAGTTGCTTATTAATAAATTCCTGGATAAAACTGACAGCTCTTCCCCCTTCGGGATTAGCTTCGCTGACGCTCGCTGATCCCTAAGGGGGGGGGCTTAAGCCAAAACAAAATAAGGCGCTATGCGCTATTTATTATTTATGCGCTGTGCCTTGAAAGCAAGCTTTCGACACAGCTCTATAGAATGAAACTGACAGCCCCTCCCCCCACGGGATTAGCTTCGCTTACGCTCGCTGATCCCTAAGGGGGCTAATCAAAACTGCCGGCTTCCCCCCACGGGATTAGCTGCGCTGATCCCTGAAGGGGGGGGGCTTAAGCCAAAACAAAATAAGAGTGCGTTGCACTCCTTTTATTATTTATGTGCTGTGCCTTGAAAGCAAGCTTTCGACACAGCTCTATAAATAATAAACGCCCTTACGGGCGCTTATTTTGTTTTGGCTTGCGGAGAGGGAGGTCGGTGAACCTTTCCTCTTATATGCTTAAAAGTCAATGCTTTTATTTTTCC
>CAZEGL010000018.1:0-32303 GCA_964512295.1 uncultured Muribaculaceae bacterium | reverse complement strand
TTGACTTCATAATAGCAAAAGCTTGAGGAAGGAGCTGCAGCAGTATCTCCTCTATTTTGTCATCTATCTGCTTGGTAAGCTTGTCGTAGCGATTGGCAATCTCCTCTTTCTCTTCTACATCTAATAGAGGATCCTCCAACCTCTCTCTCAACTGGCCCTGTAGAGACTCCTCTTCTGCTATATGTGCAGCAATTTTCTCTTTGAGCATCAAGCTCTCTTGGCGAAGGGCATCATGCGAAAGGGAATCTACTCTCTCATAAGCTCTCTTACTTTTATCTACCAAGGGAGAGATAGCTTTAATATCTCGTTCCGATTTGGTGCCAAAAAGCTTTCTAAATAAATTTGCAAATAGTATCATTGTTGTTAACCCTTAATGGTGCGGTAGAAAAATATTACAAATATAGACAATTTGAAATTTAAAATTGATTCAAAACAGCTATAGAATGGGTATAGAGATAATGGAGAGCGAAGATGGAACTCTAACTCTCTACAATAACTCATTGGGAGAGGGGTACCACTCCAAACATGGTGCTTTAGCCGAAACTCACCATATTTTTATTGAGAATGGGTTAAAAAAAGTGCTCCCCTTGGGGTACAATCCACTTAACATATTAGAAGTAGGGTATGGCACTGCACTAAATTGTCTTGCCACTGCACACCATCTCTCTCAAATTAAAGAGAGTAGTGATTTGAGATATAGAGTAAACTATTTTGCCATAGAGAGCACTCCAATAGATGAGAAGGTACTTCTCTCTTTAAATCATACTCAACTATTTACTCCAAAATTTAAACCCTCTGCACAAAAAATCTACTCTGCCCCTTGGAATAGCGAAAG
This sequence comes from uncultured Muribaculaceae bacterium, assembly GCA_964512295.1. Lineage (GTDB taxonomy): Bacteria > Bacteroidota > Bacteroidia > Bacteroidales > UBA932 > Bact-08. The sequence goes on along the minus strand of CAZEGL010000018.1, from coordinate 31,468 downwards.
TTTGATTGAGAGAGAGTTTAGGCTCACCCCCCTTGAAGGAGATATCTTGGCGCTCCCCAAAGAGATAGAGAGAACTCTTTTGGAGAGAGAGTTTCATCTTATCTACTTCGACCCCTTTTCGCCTAAGGTATCGCCACAACTATGGAGTGTGCAACTTTTTAGATTTATATTTAACAGGATGGCAGAGCGCGCGCTCCTAGTAACCTACTCCTCTAAGGGAGAGGTGAGGCGTGCAATGGAGCGGGTAGGATTAAAAGTAGAACGGGTAGCCGGGCCAAAGGGGAAGAGGGAGATAACTGTAGCGACTAAAGGCTCATTTAACCTTTAGCAGCTCTATTTTAAAGAGCATAGGCCAATTTTTCCCGGTTAAATAGATTGATCTGTCGATTCTATTATATGCTATGCCATTTAGTACATCGGTTTTTGGAGTGCGCATATAGATAGGCAAAAGTTCAGAACAATCTACCGTAGCTCTTACTTTCCCCGATTTGGGATTTATAATAACAATAGTTTCGCTACCATAAATATTTGCCCACACCTCTTTATTTATGTACTCCAACTCATTGAGCAGTTCTACCTTTTTACCATTTAAAGTGACCTCTATTTCCGAAACAGGTGCGAAATTAGTGGCGTTATAAAAGTAGAGTTTAGAACTTCCATCGCTTGCAATAAGCTCCTTTCCATCTGTTGTAAGACCCCAGCCCTCATTTGGGTTGAAGAGTTTACGCTTTAATTTGAAATTTTCTATATCATAGACCAATACAGAGTTCTCTCTCCAGGTCAATAGAAAAAGTTCGTCATTTAACACCGTAGCACCCTCTGCAAATAGTGTAGGTTCTAAATTAAAGCTCCTTACTGTACTCCCTTTTTCTAAATCTACCTCACGGAAAAATGATTTGCCATATTCGCCGGAACTTTCGTACAAAGAGCCATTATAGAAAAATAGCCCTTGGGTATAGGCGCGATCCCAATGGGGGAACCGCTCTACAACTGTTGCTTTAAAACTCTCTACATCATTCTCTTTTGAAGAGAAGAGGGAGAGTGAAAGAAGGAGTGCTCCAACAATAGCCAATCCCCACTTTATCATTCTCATACACTTTACTCTATTTTGGTACTACGAAACTCCATTGCCTTTTTTACAAGGGCAACAAATATGGGGTGAGGCTCTTCGGGGGTACTCTTTAGTTCGGGTAAAAACTGGACTCCCAAAAAGAAGGGGTGACCTTTAAGTTCAATTATCTCCACCAAAGAGGTATTGGGATTTACACCAGAAGCAACCATCCCCTTTTGTGCATAAAGATCTATATATTTGGAGTTAAATTCGTACCGGTGGCGATGTCTTTCGGAAATCATCTCTTTTCTATAAATTGAGTGGGCCAAAGAGCCCTTCTCTATCTTACAGTCATATGCCCCCAATCTCATTGTCCCTCCTTTAGAGTCCAACGACTTCTGCTCCTCCATTAGAGAGACAACCGGCTCTTTGGCATTCTCTTTCACCTCTGTACTCATAGCATCTTCCAGCATCAGCACATTTTGGGCAAACTCAATTATTGCCATCTGCATCCCATAGCTAATTCCCAAAAAAGGGATTCCCTGCTCCCTTGCAAATTTGACTGAAACAATTTTACCCTCTGCCCCCCTCTCTCCAAAGCCTGGGGCTACTAAAATGGCACTCATCTCTTTTAGCCTCTCTTCTATATTTTGGTTAGTTAAATTTTCGCTTTGAATAAGGTGAACATTTACTCTACACTCATTTTCGGCACCGGCGTGAATAAAAGATTCTAAAATTGATTTATAGGCATCTTGTAGTTCGGTATATTTACCTATTAGCGCAACATCTATCTCCCATTTGGGGTTGAAGAGGCGAGAGAGAAAAGAGCGCCAAAGGGTGAGGTTGGAGGGATGCTCCTCTATATTGAAATTAAATTTTTTCAATACCAACTCATCCAATCTTTCTTTTAACATAAGAAGAGGTACTTGATAAATACTATCGGCATCTATAGACTCTATAACTGCATTTAGCTTTACATTACAGAAGAGGGCAACTTTTTTTCTAATCTCTTCCGGAAGAGGATATTCTGTTCTACATACTATAACATCGGGGTGTACACCATTTTGTTGCAGCACCCTTACCGAATGTTGTGTGGGCTTGGTTTTAAGCTCTTTGGCAGCACTTAAATATGGGATATAGGTTAGGTGGATTACCATGCAGAGTTCGGGATCCAACTCCCACTGTAGCTGGCGAACAGCCTCTACAAAGGGGAGAGATTCAATATCTCCAACTGTACCACCAAGCTCTGTGATTACAATATCGTATCTACCCGATTTGCCCATCTGAAGCATCATTCGCTTTATTTCGTCGGTAATATGTGGTACTACCTGTACCGTTTTGCCCAAATAGGCCCCTTGTCTCTCCTTCTCAATAACTTTTCGGTAAATTCTACCGGTAGAGACATTATTTATTTTACTTGTATAGGTATTTAAAAATCGCTCATAGTGTCCTAAATCTAAATCGCACTCGGCTCCATCTTCTGTTACATAACATTCGCCATGCTCGTAGGGATTTAATGTTCCGGAATCTACATTTATATAGGGGTCAAACTTCTGTATAGCAACAGAGAGTCCTCGTGAGCGTAAGAGTTTTGCCACAGAAGCGGCTATAATTCCCTTTCCAAGTGAAGAGGTTACACCTCCCAAAACAAAAATATATTTGACCTCCATAGCTCAGTACCCTCCTCAAAATTAAAACTACAAATATAGGATAAAAGTAGCTATATTCGCAGTTATAGTTATAAAAAGTAATGGAAATTTATAGTGAAGAGGGGGTTGTAAAAAATTGGGAGAGTGCTCCAAATGGACTATATAAGCCTTTTGCTTTCTTAAATAAGGCACAGGAATTGGCCAATTTGCATGCAAATTGCCTTGGATTTGGATATGGCAATTTAATAGCCTCCAATTTTATTTGGGTTCTTTCGCGCTTTTATATCCAATTTATAAGAGTGCCCAAGTGGCAGGAGAGGCTCTGCTTCGAAACTTGGCACAAAGGGTCGAACAGGCTTTTTGGCCTCAGAGATTTTAGAGTTACAGATAGCAAGGGAGAGACTGTTATCAATGCCACCTCATCCTGGCTAATTATTGACCACAAAAGTAGAAAAATACAGAATATAGAGAGTGCTCTAAAAGATTACCACCGTAGTGGTCTAAAGAGAGATGCAGTTGTACTACCCGCTCCAAAACTTAGAGCTCCTGCCAATTTGAAGTTTAACTCTATACATAGGGTAAGCTACTCCGATATAGATATAAATGGCCACACCAATAATGCCAAATACTTCGAGTGGGGGGCAGATGCCCTTCCCTTCGATATAATGAAGGAGTTTCAGATAAAAGAGCTTATACTCAATTACAACAACGAATCGTTTCCTATGGAGGAGATAGAGCTCTTTACCTCGTTAGAACCCACTCTTTTTGTTGAAGGGAGAAGGGGCAACGACTCAATTTTTCAGATGGAAATTAGGTAAGTAGCTATCTCTTTCAAGATAGGGCAACCATATTATCACACATCCAAATTGTGTTATATAGCCACTTCTAATGATAAAAGAGAAGATAAATCCCCAAATTGTGGGATTGTAAAGCGCAACGGTTTGAGTTACCTTTGCCCCTAAATTTACCACCATTGAATAGATGAGCAAAGGAAAAAAGAGATATCTATCGGATTTAAAACCCGGAGAGAGCGGTTATATATTAAGGATTGAGGGGTATGGCGCTTTCCGTAAACGAATTGTAGAGATGGGTTTTATTAAGGGTAAGAGGGTAGATGTAATAAAGCAGGCGCCACTCAACGACCCAATGGAGTATCAAATAATGGGATACAATATCTCTCTACGAAAAAGTGAGGCAAAACTTATAGAGGTAGCCGACCAGCAACTCTTTGAAGAGATTGTAAATGTAGATTTGAGAGGAAGAAGAAGAGAGGGTCGCAGATGTGGAATGGGGGCAGGTATGGGAAAAGGGAGAGGAAGAGGTATAAAGAGAAGAGAGGTAGAGAGCGAAGAGTGCCCATATGCAGGCGAGCGTAGAATGGATGGGAGTGGTAAAGGTAGAGGTAACCGCTGTATCCACATAGCTTTAGTAGGAAATCCAAACAGCGGGAAGACCACCCTATTCAATAAAATTACAGGTTCACATGAGAGGGTAGGCAATTATGGAGGGGTTACGGTAGAGGCTAAACGGGGCAAAATTGAGCGCTTAGGCTATACTTTTGATTTTGTAGACCTTCCCGGCACCTACTCAATTACCGAATATACTCCCGAAGAGCTCTATGTTAGAAACTGGCTCTTTGAAGATAAACCCGATATTGTAATAAATGTAATCGACTCTTCTAATTTAGAGAGAAACCTATACCTTACAACTCAACTTATAGATATGGGAGCTACCACCGTAATAGCTCTCAATATGTTTGATGAACTCAAGGCTAAAGGGGTTAAACTCAATTATCAAAAATTGGGAGAGTTAATGGGGATTCCAATGGTACCAACCATTGCATCCAAGGGATTTGGTACCAATGCTCTACTTGAGAAAGTTGTAGAGGTGTATGAAGGAAGAGAGGAGAGTATTAGAGAGATTGAGGTAAATCATGGCCATATTTTAGAGAGTGCTATTGAGGAGTTGGTAGAGTTGTTGGATAGTGTAGAGGAGCCATTGCCCAATATTTCTAACAGATACTTAGCTGTAAAGCTGATTGAAAAAGATTTAGTAGTAAGAGCCCTATTAGAGAAGAGCAGCCAATACAGTAAAATAGAGGCACTTTCTAATAAACTGGTAGAGAGAGTTGAAGAGCAATTTAAAGAGAGTTCCGAATCGGCCCTTACCGATGCCAAATATGGTTTTATTGAGGGGGCTCTAAAAGAGTGTATCACTCATAAAGAGAGAGGGGGAAGAAAGATTGCAAACTTAGACGATCTTCTAACCCATAAGAAGTTTGGACTCCCTATTTTTATCTTCTTTATGTGGCTAATGTTCCAGGCTACCTTCACATTAGGCGAATATCCTATGGAGCTGATAGAGGCAGGGGTAGCATCATTGGGTTCCCTAATGTCCAATATTTTAAGTGAAGGCCCCCTACGCGATCTAATAGTAGATGGGGTGATAGAGGGTGTAGGGGGAGTTATTGTCTTTCTTCCAAACATTTTGATACTCTTTTTCTTTATCTCTTTTATGGAGGATAGCGGCTATATGGCCAGAGCAGCCTTTATAATGGATAAGGTGATGCACAAAGTGGGGCTTCATGGAAAATCTTTTATCCCTTTAATTATGGGTTTTGGATGTAATGTACCTGCTGTTATGGCAACCCGAACTTTAGAGAGTAGAAACGACCGTATTCTTACTATGCTCTTAATTCCGTTTATCTCCTGCAGTGCCAAATTACCCCTCTATGTTCTTCTAATTTCTGCTTTTTTTCCTAAAAATCAAGGTTTAGTGCTCTTTGCTATATACTCCATAGGAATTGTAATTGCTATTTTTTCTGCACTTATATTAAAGAGAGTTGCTTTTAAAAAGAGAGATGTCCCATTTGTTATGGAGCTCCCCCCCTATAGGATTCCTACTCTTAAGAGCACCTTGCGCCATATGTGGAATAAAGCTCAGCAATATGTAAAAAAAATGGGCTCTATTATATTGATTGCCTCTATAATTATTTGGGCATTGGGTTATTTTCCTCGCGATTTTCAAGAGAAGACAGCTATAGAGAATAGAATAGCCAATCTACAAGAGAGTGGCACCCTAAGCAAAAATGAAAAGAGTATTGCTATAAAAGAGCTACAAGGGGAGTTAGAGTCTAAGAGAATGGAGAACTCCTATATTGGGAGGTTGGGTCACTCCATTGAGCCAATAATAGCCCCTTTAGGCTTTGACTGGAAGATGGGTGTGAGTATCATTAGCGGCTTGCCTGCCAAAGAGATTGTAGTAAGCTCAATGAGTGTACTCTATCAAGCTTCAGATGCTACCGGTACCGAATCTCTTATAGAACAACTTAGATTACAGGTGCACCGCTCGGGGCCAAATGCAGGCAAGAGAGTCTTTACCCCTTTGGTGGCATTTGGGTTTATGCTCTTTATATTGGTTTACTTCCCCTGTATAGCCACAATAGCCTCTATTGCAAAAGAGTCTAATTGGCGCTGGGCACTCTTTGCCCTACTATACACTACAATTCTTGCCTGGCTCTTAGCTTTTTTACTCAACAATATAGGTTCATTATTTGTTACATAAGTATAAAAAGGAGATTACAAATGTTGCAGTTATCGATTGTATATATAATTTTAGTTATAGTTGTGGCACTCTCTTTATATGAAATTGTCAAAACTGTAGTGACAGCCTTTAAGAGCCCCAATCCAACAAAATGTATGGGTTGCTATCTCAAAGAGAGTTGCGATGTAAATGGCGATAAATTCAAATAAATTTAATTAAGTTTTTTGTAGTAATTGAAATTATTATTACAACTTAAACTAAATTTTATGAAGAGAGAGATTTTTTTTACAAAACTTTTCTGGGGAGTTCTACTGTCGCTCTTTTTAACTGCCGCCTGCTCCAAAGAGGGGGGAGATCCAAACACAGATGATCCAAACACCCAAGAGCCTCCTGTAACTCCACCGCCGGCAGGGAGCTTTACAGATAGTAGAGACCAAAATATCTACAAAACTGTTAAAATTGGAGAGCAGTTGTGGATGGCAGAAAATCTTAGATATCTACCTCAAGTATTTGCTACCGATCAGTATGGCTTAAGCGCCTCGGAGCCAAGATACTATGTTAGTGGTTATTATCGTGGTTCAAGTGTAGAGGAGGCAAAAGAGAAAGAGAGCTATAATAAATATGGAGTTATCTACAACTGGCCTGCTGCAATGGGTGGTGCAGAGCAGAGCAATAGCAACCCCAGCGGTGTACAGGGAGCGTGCCCCCAAGGGTGGCACCTGCCAAGCTTAAGCGAATGGGAGGAGTTATTAAGGTATCTAAACGATAACGGCTACAACTACGATGGCAGCATAGGGGGTGAATTGGGGGAAAAATTGGCAAAGGCGCTTGCAGCCCCTTATGATCTCTTGAGCAATTTTAGTATCCCTGGAGTTATCAATATTTCCGATGGGGCACCCCTAGAAGATAGCTACCCCCAATATCAAAATAGGTCTGGATTTAATATTATACCTGCAGATTTTGTTAATGCATCAAACGGGCAAATAAATTTACAAACGAATTCCTATTTTTATTCCGCTACAATTGGAGAGAGCGGTAATCCCTATCGTATGTACATATATTTCACAAACAACAATGCAGGATTTTCTGAAAGTGCCAACAAAGGATTGGGCATATCGGTACGCTGCGTAAAAGATTAAAACAAAGAGATTATGAGAAGAGAGATTTTTTTTACAAAACTTTTCTGGGGAGTTCTACTGTCGCTCTTTTTAACTGCCGCCTGCTCCAAAGAGGGGGGAGATCCAAACACAGATGATCCAAATATAGATGACCCAAACACCCAAGAGCCTCCTGTAACTCCACCGCCGGCAGGGAGCTTTACAGATAGTAGAGACCAAAATATCTACAAAACTGTTAAAATTGGAGAGCAGTTGTGGATGGCAGAAAATCTTAGATATCTACCTCAAGTATTTGCTACCGATCAGTATGGCTTAAGCGCCTCGGAGCCAAGATACTATGTTAGTGGTTATTATCGTGGTTCAAGTGTAGAGGAGGCAAAAGAGAAAGAGAGCTATAATAAATATGGAGTTATCTACAACTGGCCTGCTGCAATGGGTGGTGCAGAGCAGAGCAATAGCAACCCCAGCGGTGTACAGGGAGCGTGCCCCCAAGGGTGGCACCTGCCAAGCTTAAGCGAATGGGAGGAGTTATTAAGGTATCTAAACGATAACGGCTACAACTACGATGGCAGCATAGGGGGTGAGTTGGGGAAAAAATTGGCAAAGGCGCTTGCAGCCCCTTATGAGAGGTGGGCCAATTTTTCTACTGGTGGTAGGAACCTTAAGGAGGGAGGGCCCGCAAAAGATAGCTATCCCCAATATCAAAATAGGTCTGGATTTAATATTATACCTGCATATTATGTTCATGCATCAACCGGGCAGGCTAATAGAGAAAGTTCGTTTTATTTGACTACCGCTACAACTAATGCAAGCGGTCATCCCTACTATTTAGGGTTGTCGTACCTTGACAGCGATGTAGAATTTGTTTCCAGTACTAAAAAAGAGGGGGGCTATTCGGTCCGCTGCGTAAAGGATTAAAAAGAAAAAGAGCCAATTGAAATTCAATTGGCTCTTTTTAGTAGCGGAGAGAGGATTCGAACCTCTGACCTTCGGGTTATGAGCCCGACGAGCTACCAACTGCTCCACTCCGCGGTATAGAGTGCAAATATAGTAATTATTTACTCATTCTACAAATTGAGAAGCTCTATTTTCTCCTTTATACTATCCAACTCCTCAATAGGGAGTTTTATCTCACTCCCCGTTTTTAAATTTTTTAGAGAGATCTCTCCATCCTCTATCTCTCTACTCCCAACAAAGGCAATATAGGGGATTGCTCTCTTAGAGGCGTAATCGAACTGTTTTCTTAATCTATCGTTGTTAGGGAAAAGTTCCACGGTAATATCCATTGATCGTAGTTTGGAGAGGAGGGGAAGGGTGGCTTGTACCCCTTCGCCGCCCATATTGGCAAAGAGTATCTGGGTAGATAGATTTGTAGCAGGTGGAAAGGTGTTGGTTGCAAGTAGCACATCGTAGATACGATCTGCTCCAAAGGATATTCCAACACCAGAGAGGCCGGGAAGGCCAAAAATTCCTGTGAGGTTGTCATATCTTCCTCCGCCACAAATACTCCCTATCTCTACTTGGGCAGCTTTAACTTCAAAAATTGCTCCTGTATAGTAATTTAACCCCCGGGCAAGTGATAAATCGATCTCTACACTCTCTCCAACACCGGCACTCTCTATTAGATTAAAAAGCTCCTCTAATTCGGAAACTCCTTCCAATCCTACGGTTGACGACGATAAAATCTCTTTTAAAAAGGCTATTTTTTGGGTGTTGCTTCCAGAAAGCGATAGTATAGGGCGAAGCATCTCAACCCCTTCTTCACTAATACCTGCTGCAACAAGCTCACTTTTGGCGTTATTAAATCCCACCTTCTCTATCTTATCTATAGCGGTGGTAATGGCAATAAGTTTATCGGGGTGTCCAATATATTGAGAAAGGGCAACTAAAACTTTACGGTTGTTTATTTTGATGGTTATGGCAACTCCCAATTTTTTGAAGATCTCTTGAGCAATTTGTACCATCTCCAACTCATTGAGTAGTGAATCGCTTCCAATAACATCTATATCGCATTGGTAAAATTCTCTATAACGCCCTTTTTGAGGTCTATCGGCACGCCATACCGGTTGAATCTGATATCGTTTAAAGGGGAAGGTTATATTGTTTCTATGCTGTACAACAAAGCGTGCAAGGGGTACAGTCAAATCGTAACGCAACCCCTTTTCACAAACTCTGAGTGAGAGGGCATTACTATCTTCCAACTCTTCGGGTGCAATTTTTGAAAAAGGTTCTCCAGAGTTGAGTACTTTAAAGAGAAGTCTATCGCCCTCTTCGCCATATTTGCCAAGGAGGGTAGAGAGATTTTCCATAGCAGGAGTCTCAATTGGAGAGTAGCCATAGAGTTTAAAGGAGTCTCTTATTGTGTTGAATATGTAGTCTCTTCGGGCCATCTCAATTGGCCCAAAATCTCTTGTTCCCTTAGGTGTAGAAGCTTTATAACTCATTTTTAATATAGTTGTCAATTGCAACGGCCGCTTTTCTTCCTGCTCCCATTGCTAAAATTACAGTAGCTGAACCTGTTACAGCATCACCTCCAGCAAATACTCCCTTGCGGGCGGTAACACCCCACTCATCTGCCACAATACGATTGCGCCCATCTGCCTTTAGTCCGGGAGTTGTAGAGGCCAACAGAGGGTTGGGTGAAGTGCCTAAAGCTACTATTACGGTGTTGCACTCCACTTCAAATTGTGATCCGGCAATGGGAATTGGTCTCGCTCTTCCACTACTGTCGGGTTCTCCCAACTCCATCTTTTGAGAGAGCACTTTTTTAACCCACCCTCTCTCATCTCCAATAATTTCAATAGGGCTCGAGAGCATTTTAAATTCAATCCCCTCCTCTTGTGCGTGATGAACCTCTTCGATGCGCGCCGGAAGTTCCTTTTGGGTTCTACGATAGAGTATAGTCACTTCTGCGCCCAATCTTTTAGCAGAACGGGCAGCATCCATTGCCACATTCCCCCCTCCAACTACAACCACCTTCTCACCAACATATACTGGGGTCTCATATTGGCTATCGTATGCTCTCATCAAGTTGGTTCGAGTGAGAAATTCGTTGGCCGAAAGTACTCCATTTAGATTTTCGCCGGGAATACCCAAAAAGAGTGGCAATCCTGCACCCGATCCAATAAAAATAGCCAAAAAATTCTCATTCTCAAAAAGAGAGTCTATGGTTACAGTACGCCCAACAATTACATTGGTCTCTATGGTTACACCCAGCTCTCGCAGATTATCTATCTCCTCTTTTACTACACTCTCTTTGGGTAGTCTAAATTCTGGAATACCATATTGTAGAACTCCTCCCGGTTCGTGCAGAGCTTCAAAAATTGTCACTTGGTATCCCAACTTGGCCAGATCTGTTGCGCATGCCAAGCCTGCAGGGCCGCTACCAACAATTGCAACCTTGTGGCCATTATCCTCTTTACGATTGGTAAATTTAAGCCCCATCTCTCTACTTTTATCGGCAGTGTAGCGTTCAAGTTTGCCTATCGACACCGCTTCACCTTTGATACCTAAAATACAGGCCCCTTCGCACTGAATTTCTTGTGGACACACTCTACCACATATGGCGGGAAGAGAGCTATCTTGAGAGATAATGGAAGCTGCTGTTGCTACATCGCCCTCTTTAAGAGCTTTAATAAATTGGGGTATCTGAATATTTACCGGACAGGCTGGAACACATCTGGGATTTTTACACTCAATGCATCTGGAGGCCTCTAAAATAGCCTCTTCGCTACTGAAACCCAAAGAGACTTCGTTAAAGTTTTTTATTCTAACTGAAGGCTCTTGTGCCTTCGCCTCTATTCGTGGAATTTTGTTTGCCATTACTACCTAATTTATTTGGTTAAACCAATACGGCATTTGTGATCTGCTTCGCTCTCCAAGGTTTTGTACATTCCCTGGCGACTCATCGCTTCATCGAAATTTACCAAATAGGCATCAAATTCGGGACCATCTACACAGGCAAATTTGGTCTCTCCACCAATCGATACTCTACAGGCACCACACATTCCGGTACCATCTACCATTAGGGTATTTAGGCTCACAGTCAAAGGCAAATTATATGGTTTGGTGGTAAGTGTAACAAATTTCATCATAATCATTGGGCCAATAGCAACGGCGTGATCATACTTTTCTCCTCTATCGAGTAGCATCTTAATACCCTCTGTTACCAACCCTTTGGTGCCGTATGAGCCGTCGTCTGTATAGATATAGAGATTATCGCACAAATGGCGAAACTCCTCTTCAAATATTACCAACTCTTTACTTTTGGCTCCCACAATCACATCTATCTTAACCCCTTTTGAATGGAGATACTTCACCTGGGGATAGACCGGTGCAGCACCCAATCCACCCGCTATAAAAAGATAACGCTTCCCTTTTAGTTCGCTATCGGGCAGCTTTACAAACTGGGCCTCTTGGCCAAGTGGGCCGGCAAATGCCGAAAAGGAGTCTCCCTCTTCCATATGGAATATTTGGCGACTGGATGCCCCAACCACCTGAGTAACAATTGTTACAGTGCCTTTTTCTTTACTGTAGTCACAAATAGTAAGGGGGATTCTCTCCCCCTTATCGTGTACCCTAACAATTAAAAATTGCCCCGGTTTGGCTGAGGCTGCCATTCTGGGAGCCTCTACATCCATCAATACTATTTGTGGAGTTAAAACTCTCTTTTGAACTATTGGAAACATCTTCTTGCTATTCTATTAAAAGAACAAAGATATGAAAAGAGTTTTACTTACCCACTCCCCCCTCTACAACAACCGCAGGCAAAATAGCTATCTCTTCTCTACCCCGGTAGCCTCTCCTTTAGGCTTTAGCTCTTTGGCACTATAGCCAAGTTTTTTGAGTGCTAAAACCAATGCCTCTTTACTACTTTTACGATTGTCGTAAAGAAACCATACGGTTTGCTCTTCAAGGTCTATTTTGAGATCTTTAACCCCCTTTTCAAAAGGGAGTTTTGCCTCTAATTTTTGTTTACAGCTTGCGCAATCTATCTCTACCGAAAAGAGAACCTGGGATTCGTTCTTATTTTTCCCCTCTTGTGTTTGGGCTCCTGCCCAAGAGAAGGTTAAAAGAAGTGTGAAAATTAGCGCTGCCGCTTTTACAATATTTTTCATGGTATCTAATTTATTTATGAATTGTTTCTCTCTATTTCCATAAAGTGTATCTCAACCCTATATAGAACTTGCGGCCCATAAGTGGCCCCCATATTATTGAAGCATTAAAATTGTCGTCATATGGATTTGCAGCCTCTATTATTGCCTGGTTTTGACGATAATTTCCAATATTTTCTACTCCACCATAGAGTTCTACATTTTTAAACTTTTTTGTTATCTGGGCAAAAAAGATGGGGTATGAGGGAGAATACTCCCCAAAACCGGCAAAAAGAGGAAGCCTTGCAGGGCCATTGAGCTGGGCAGTTGCATCGAATGTCCAGATATTCATACGAGTTGCATACTGTATATTAAAAACCCCCTTATAGCGGCTCACCAATGGCTTCTCTACCAATCCCTGCCCCTGTAGGGTAACTTTAGAGTCGGTATATCTAAAGGTGGCCAATAGGGTAAGTCGCTCTATTGGCTCTAAATTAAAATCTACCTGATAGGTGTTTGTATAGGAGGGTCCAACTGAATTGTAAATTTCAATTTTTGAGAGGTCGAACTCTTGATCTACTACAACTTGGTTGGAAAATTGTGTTCTAAAGTAGTCGAAGCTCAAAGAGGCCTCCTCTTGACCCAAATGGAAGTAGCCGGTTAAATTGGCACCATAGGTCCATGCATCTTCTACCTTTAGGGCTCCCCACGCCTCAATTTTACGGGCGGTAGAGAGTATCCCCAAATTGTCTGTTATTACATTGGCACTTCTATACCCCCTACCTGCCAATGCTCTAAAGACCATATGATCGCTAAAGGAGTACTTTAAGTTGACTCTTGGGGTAAAGAGCCATCCATATAGGTTGTTATAATCTCCTCTAACTCCTGCTACTAAAGAGATTTTATCATCTTTTGTAAAGGTGTACTCTCCAAAGAGACTCGCTGCACTTTCGTAACGGCCGGGATAGAGAGAGTTGTAGCTACCTTGATAATAATCTTTAAGATGCTCGTCAATCTTGTCGTCGTGATAACTCAACCCCAGAGAATATTTATGCTCTTCATTTACCTCATTTTGATATATTAGATTAAAAAATAAGGAGTTTTGAGATGCGTTATACTCTTTAAGTCCAAAGTTAGACTCCATTTTATAGTAGGAGTAGTCGGCAACGGCTGCTATATTTTGTGAGTTGTCGCTATTTAGAGGAATCCCAATTTTAAAATAGCCGTTTAGGCCACTATTTTTAATATGCGATCCCCAAATAGAGGTAGAGAGTGGCGTCTCTTTGTTGTATCCCATTTGGCCGGCCACTCTATCGTCGCTAAAGGCCTTGAATCCAAAGCGTACCTGTAGATTATTTTGGGCCATATAGAGCCAACGGTTAGAGAGGTTTAATTGAACTCCATTTGGTTCATCTCTAAAACCGTCGCCATTACCATCATGCTCTATTGGATCGTAGGAGTAGTGTGCCATAGTTACAGTACTCCACCTGTCGTTTAGCTGTAGCGATGAGGCTATATTGGCCTCGTTTCGTAGTACATCGCTTAAGAATAGGTTGAAGAAGAGTGGCTGTTCGGCGGTAGGTTTTCTATGCTCCAAGTTTATCTGCCCCGAAATGGCCTCAATTCCATTGATAACAGAGGCTGGTCCTTTGGCAATTTGAATACTCTCCAACCACTGTCCCGGAACATAGGAGAGGCCAAAAGGAGAGGCTATCCCCCTCATTATAGGGCGATTTTCATCTAACATCTGAGTATAGATTCCCGAAAGACCCAATAGTCTAATTTGTCTTGCACCGGTAATGGCATCGGCGTACCCTACTGTAACACTGGCGGAATTTTCGAAACTCTCTGCCAAGTTGCAGCAGGCCATTTTGCACAGGCCGGCAGCGGTGATAACCTCTGTTTTAACAGGCGTTATTTTTGAGATATAGCTTCCCTGCTGCTTGTTTACTATTGTTGCAGCTTGAAGTTCCATCCCCTCTCTAATGGTAAATTGAACTTCCTTATCGCCATTGCCTAAAATAACAGTGTCTTGAGTATAGCCTATAAAAGAGGCGACTAAAGATACTCTCTCCTCCTCTTCTCTGTCGAATGAGAAAGTTCCATCACTATTGGTGGTAAATAGTTTGCTGCGTTCAATCCAATATACAGAGGCATAGGGAAGAGGCTCTTTTGTTCCATTGGAATTTTGCAGATGGACAACCCCGGTTACCCTCTCTCCCTTTAAAGGGGTGTTAACTATTACTATTTGAAATATTGATAATAAAAGGGTTAGATATTTTAATCTAATCATTTTTAAAAGCGTTTTAGTTGATAAATTGTAAATTGTGACCAAAAGGCCAAGATAGTTTATCTACTATACTATAAACGCCATTGTGAGTTGTGGGCTAAAATATCTAACAGATCCCTTGCCCAAGCATCGCCATCTTCGTAGGAGAGCAAGAGTGATTTGGGTAAAACTGAAGGTAGAGAGTTGGGGCGAGACCAAAAAGATGGTAAAAGAGCAATCTGTAACGGAGAGTAGATTGTACCCTTTCCTAAGGTAAAGGGGAGCTCTGCCTCTTCTATCAAATGGAAGAGCTTAGTATCGCAGCAGTTGAAGCTCTCTCTCTCTTCACTATCTATGGAGTTGTGCTCTGCACATTGCGAATTATGGGCAGTGGAGCAACAGGAGTGGTGTAGATGAGACTCTTGGTGAAGTTCATTACACTCCGTGCCGCTATTGAACAGTATAAGCTCTATACTCTCTTCCGAACTACATATGTGTAGAGCGAAACCAACTGAGCCTATCAGATAACTGAAAAGCAGAAGAAGAGAAATTACCCCTTTAGTGAACTCCCTAAATTTCATAGTGCAAATATAGGGTTTTTTTGTAATTTTGAGAAGATGGTTAGATGAATATTAAATTTGATACTCTATATGAAAAATTTTTTTAAAATAGTATTGGGCTCTTTTGTAGGGACAATCTTAGCCCTTCTTATTGGACTCTTTTTGATTTTTGGTATAGCCGGTTCCATTCTTTCGCTTAGTGAATCTGCTCCTGCAGTTCCTAAGAGTGCCATATTGAGTTTGAACTTTAGCGATCCAATTGGAGAGCGCTCCAACGACGATCCTTTTACCTCTATCTCTTATTCCAATCTTTCGGATTTGAAAAGTATTGGGCTCTATAGTTTGATAAATGCTATTGATGCAGCTGCAGAAGACAACTCAATAAAATTTATCTATATGAACCTTACCGATTATAAATCGGGAATTACCCATGCCGAAGAGGTTGTTGCTGCATTGAAGAGGTTTCACAAGAGTGGAAAGGCTATTGTTGCCTATGCCGACAACTATACTCAACTCTCCTACTATATTGCTACAACAGCCGATAAAATCTATCTCAATCCCACAGGAATGCTTCCTCTTAGTGGAGTTGGGATAACCTCTCTCTTTTTTAAAGAGCTGTTGGATAGATTTGGGGTTGAGGTTGAGCTTGTGCGTCATGGCAAATTTAAAGCTGCAGCCGAACAGCTTCTATTCAACAAGATGAGTGAAGAGAATCGAGAGCAGTTACAAGCTTATGTCAATACCGTTTGGCATACATGGGCTACACAAATCTCCTCTTCCCGAAGGGTAGATCTTGAACGGATAGATTTTTTGACCGACAACCTTCTTATAGGTACAGCTTCGGATGCTTTAGAGGAGGGGCTGGTAGATGAGCTACTCTACAAAGATGAGGTTTTAGAGAAGCTTCTCTCTCTTTTTGGTGTTGAGAAGGAGAAGGATCTAAAGATGGTGCCGATGGTAAACTATATTAAGAGTGTAAATAGACCCAATATTAAAGAGAAGAAGAAGGTAGCTATTCTCTACGCCCAAGGCGATATTGTTATGGGGCGTTCTAACAACAATATAGCCTCTGACACATATATAGAGCAGATCTCAAGGATTAGAAAGGATAGTACAATTAAAGCTGTTGTTTTAAGAGTAAATTCACCGGGGGGCTCTGCTCAGAGTGCCGACGCTATTGAGAGAGAGTTGGAGCTTCTTGGAAAAGAGAAACCGGTTATAGTGAGTATGGGCGATTATGCCGCCTCAGGAGGGTATTGGATTGCCGCCAAAGGCGATAAAATCTACTCCAATAGCACAACGCTCACCGGTTCTATTGGTGTCTTTTCTATGATACCTAATCTACAAAAGAGTTTAAAGAGTCAACTTCACCTTACTCCCCAAAGTGTAAACTCACACAAAAACAGCGACTTTCTTTCGCTCTATAGAGCTTTAAGCAATGAAGAGAGAAGATGGCTGCAGCTCACGGTAGAGAAGATTTACGACCAATTTATAGAGTTAGTTGCCCAAGGGAGGGGATTGTCGCGCCAGGAGGTAGATAGAGTAGCACAGGGGAGAGTTTGGTCGGGTGAAGATGCCTTTGGAATCCAACTTGTAGATGAGATAGGGGGGCTCTACAATGCTATAGAGGGTGCTGCATCAATTGCAGAGATTAAGAGCTATCGAATAGTTGAGTATCCTATTCAAAAAAGTGGTATTGAAATGGTTATGGAGATGTTGGGAATGGCAAAAAAGTCTGTTCAAGCACTCTCCCACCCTTTTGAAACATTAAATAAGGAGTATAGCGATATGCTCTCTAATCAGAAGGCGCTCATGATGGCAAGAGTACCCTTCAATCTTCTGTTGGATTGATATTTACTCTTCTACACACTCAATTTTTAAAATAGTTTGGCTTCCTCTATCTATTTTAAAGGAGGCATCTATTCTATACCCCAAGATGGCCACAACTTTATTGCCAATGGCCATTATTGGAACCCTCTCTTTTGTAATATTGTCTAATTTTAGATCTATAAATAGATCGCTAACTCTCTTTTTCCCCTTCATCCCCAAGGGGTGAAATTTATCGCCTGCACTCCAGCTGCGAATGGTAGTCACGGTGGAGTACTCTTTGGCAGCGACCCTCACCTTCTCAAAATCTAAATAGAGGGTAGCGAATGGGGCGGGAGAGCGCTTTGCCTCCTCTTTAAAAGAGTCTAAAGAGGCGGGAGAGTTCTCTTTAGAGATAATTGAGAGATGGTAATAGCGGTGGTAAAAGAGAATTTGCATACCCTCTCCTGCAATAGATAGTAGTTCAATCTTTTGTTGAGGAGGGCCACTTTGGTTCTCTTCTTCTATAGGCTTAATAATGAGCCATTCTCTATCTTTTAGAATGGTATGGGTAGGGGAGTGAAAAAAGCGCCCCGACTCTCCCTCTAAAGAGCGTTCTATTTGTGAGATAATAGTCCCCTTAAAACCAAATGGTTCTAATATTTTATAGAGCCAGAACCTACTGTTTCCACTATTGAGAATCTCTTGAATAGAGATTTTTGATCTGCTCTTGTCGTAAAAGAGCCTCTCTCTCTCGTTAAAGAGATCGTCTAAAACTTGGTTAGCCTCCCCTACCCTCTCTATACTCTCTTCAATATTTTGTAAAAAATTGGGGTTGATAGATTTAAATTGTGGGAAAATTATATTTCGCAATCTATTCCTTGAGTAGTAGTTCTCTAAATTGCTTCTATCTTCTCTATAAAATAGCTTTTGCCGCTCTACATAGCGCTCTATCTCCTCTCTACTAAAGATGAGTAAGGGGCGGACAATAGCGCCATTTTTTTGGGGGATACCTCTCATCCCTTTTATTCCACTTCCCCTTAAAAGGTTTATAAAGAAGGTTTCAACAGAGTCGTTCAAGTTGTGGGCAAGGGCAATATAGCTATACCCGTTCTCTTTGGAGAGTTGTTCAAACCACCCATAACGCAACTGGCGTGCAGCCATCTGTATAGAGAGCCCTTTCTGGGCAGCGTATGTTGTGGTATCAAATTTTGTGGAGTGGCACTTGATACCGTGGGAGTGGCTCCACTCTTTTACAAAGGCTTCGTCGCCATCGCTTTCGGTACCTCTAAGTGAAAAATTTACAGTAGCTGCAACTAAATTGGGATAGCCGCTCTCAATAAAAAGATTGCCCATACATATGGAATCTATACCCCCACTTACAGCAATCAAAATGGTTGGGGCGTGGGCGCTGGGAATAAGCTCAAAATCGAGCCCAATCAATCTTTTTAGAGACTCTTTAAATTTTAAGAGCATCACTTTTTAAAATTGCCGAATGTATAGGAGAAACCTACCGAAAGCATCTCTTTAAATTGTACTCTTGGAGCGGCAACTCCTTCACTATTTTCAATTAAAATATTATGGTCGTAAATTAGGTTGGTTTTAATATTGAATGAGAAGTATCTGTTTATTTTGGAATCTAAAAAGAGATCCCAATAGACCTTTATCCGTTGTGGGTTGTTTAGATAGTCCGAAAAGAGATTGAGTGCCGAATTGATAGTCAATCTTTTGCTTATTTGGTGTTGATAATCCAATTTCAATTGGGCTCCCAACTCCAATTTTGCCAACTGATCTACCCTATTTCCATATTTGGTTCTCAACTCCTCATTGGCAATAACCACCAAGTTTCCGGTGAGTGGCGAAAAGTTGAGTGAAAACTGTTTAATGGGTTTCCAATCCATACCCACCCCAAGAGAGAAGTAGGCAGGGGCAAAAGGGCCCGAAATTAAAATGGGATCGCTGCCGCTTGGATAGGAGTAGCCGTTTGTCATCTGACTTCTAAAATTGAAGAGGGCAGAGGCAAATAGATTCTTGATAGCCTTATAGCCCCATTTGCTATCTAAGATAATTTGGTCGTCGCTCTTCTTGAAGTGCTCGCCAAAGGCTTGAATAAAGCCATACCCCAATTGTAGCCTGTTTTCCCAAAACATCTCATCGCTAATTTCACAGTTGCGATAGATATTGAGCCTACCATTTAAGGCAATGCTATTATTACCCCCTGCTGCCCAATTGGTAAGTGAAAGTTGCGAAAACCCAACCTGCAGATGAGTCCCTCCACTCCATCTGCTCTGTTGCACTGTATCATCTATAGCGGGGAGGCTATCTTTGGTAGGAAGAAGTTTCAATAGAGAGGGGGGAAGCTTCACCTTTGAGGCTACAGAGAGAGCAATCTTTTCTGCCTCAGATAGTTTAGAGAGATCAAACTCAACGGTTTGCTCTTGACTATATAGAAATATAGGAGATAGAGAGGCTAAAAGAAGGGTGAATAAAAATCTTTGCATATACTTTATAAAATTATCCAATTAATATATTTTGAGTTTATTTGAAATAACAAAAATCAATAGGCTTTGGCGAAGATTACCCTCCCTTGAGAGGGTTTGCCACTATATATACATCTTCCCTCTTCAACTTTATCTTCCATAGGGATACAACGAATAGTAGCCTTTGTCTCTATCTTTATCTGCTCTTCGGTTTCTGCCGTACCATCCCAATGGGCATATATAAATCCTCCCTCCTCTACTTTTTCTTTAAAAGTGGCGTAGTCGTCTACTGAATAACTATTGGCTTCTCTGTATGAGAGGGCTTTGTTGTAGATACTCTTCTGAATCTCGTCTAATAGTTGGGGGATATACTCCTCTACCCCTTCAAATACTCTCTGCTCTTTAGTGAGGGTATCCCTTCGTGCAATCTCTACTGTCCCATTTTGAAGATCTTTAGGCCCCAATACTACTCTTACCGGAACCCCTTTAAGTTCCCATTCGGCAAACTTAAAGCCGCTTCTCAAGTTGTCTCTATCATCTATTTTGGCTACAACACCTCTCTCTTTAAGCTCTAATTTTAAAATTTCCATCTTCTCTACAACTCTCTTCAACTCCTCCTCTCCTTTAAAGATTGGCACCATAACTACATGTATAGGAGCTAATTTAGGAGGTAAAACCAAGCCGTTGTTGTCGCTATGTGCCATAACAAGAGCTCCCATTAGACGGGTAGAGACCCCCCAAGAGGTAGCCCACACATACTCCAATTTGCCCTCTTTGGTTGTAAATTGAACATCAAAAGCTTTAGCAAAATTTTGACCAAGAAAGTGCGAGGTTCCCGCCTGAAGAGCTTTACCATCTTGCATTAGAGCCTCTATAGAGTATGTATCTACAGCTCCTGCAAAGCGTTCGCCGGCACTTTTACGCCCCACAACTACCGGAAGAGCCATATACTCTTTGGCAAACTCTTCGTATAGATGAACCATCATTTCTGCCTCTTCAATTGCCTCTTGGCGAGTGGCATGTGCAGTATGTCCCTCCTGCCATAAAAATTCGGTAGTTCTTAAGAAGAGACGGGTACGCATCTCCCACCGAACTACATTGGCCCATTGGTTCAACAGCAGTGGCAAATCTCTATACGATTTTATCCAATTTTTGTAGCTGCTCCAAATGATAGTCTCCGATGTTGGTCGAACTATCAACTCCTCTTCCAATTTTGCATCGGGATCTACCACAACTCCACTGCCATCGGGGTTAGACATGAGCCTGTGGTGGGTAACTACTGCACACTCTTTGGCAAAGCCATCTATATGTTCTGCCTCTTTGCTTAAGAAGGATTTTGGAATAAATAGGGGGAAGTAGGCGTTTGAGTGTCCGCTCTCTTTAAACATCTTATCCAACTGCGCCTGCATCTTCTCCCAAATGGCATAACCATATGGTTTTATAACCATACAGCCTCTTACCGCCGAATTTTCGGCCAATCCCGACTTCACAACCAAATTGTTATACCAAAGGGAATAATTATCTTCTCTCTCTGTAATCTCTTTTGCCATCTGCTCTACTTTTGAATTATTGTTTTATTATTGTACTTTTATTAATAAAAGCTTCTTGGAATGATTTTTGCTTTTTATTAGTTATAAGGCCCCAAAATTACTAAATAATTTATAAAGAGGAGGTAGAAGATGAAAAAGATTAGATTAATAGCTTTAGCAGCAATTGTGACAATATTGAGCTCTTGTGCCACAAGTAATCGATACACAACATCTGCCTACCGGGATGATATATACGCAAAACCGGGTTATAATACCTCTATAATAGTAGAGAGGGAGAGGGATTTAAATTCCCTCCAAGAGAGAACAGTTCAAAGTACTCGTATGGTGGTAGATGGAAAGGTGGTAGAGGGTGTTTATGCCACTTCAAAAGGTGAAGTAAACTTAAATTTAGAGCCCGAAACTACCTATATTATACTCAACCCCGGAGAGAGTTTTGAAGAGCGCCTTACCAAATTCGACTCTCCAACCTATACTATAAATATCAACTATAGCGATCCTTACCGTACTTTATGGGATTGGGGCTATCCCTACTCCCCTTTCTACAATAGCTTCTGGCGTTGGAACAGCTACTACAGGTGGAGAGCATACGACCCTTGGTATGGATGGCACCCTTACCACTCTATCTACTATAGCCCTTATTATTCGCCCTACTACTCGCCCTACCACTCTTGGGGGTACTACTCATGGAATCCCTACTATCCCAACTACTGGTATCACAATGGTTATATCCCCTACTACTCTTATGGTATAAGTAGCCGGGATCGCTTCTATGGCAAGAGGGTAGCATCGCAGACTCCCTATCAATCTTCCGGCAGTAGTGGTAGAGGTTCGCTTTCGGGAGGATCATACAACCGTAGAGATCTACAAACTACCCAAATTAGAGGGGGATCGGTAGGAGTGGCAACCGGCAGCGAGAGTGGCCGCTCTTCAGAGAGTATATATCGTAGAGAGAGCTCCAGAGTAGCTCCTCCAACAGGCAGCAGCTCTACTACACAAACTCAAGGGAGCAGTTCTACCACAAGGAGCACTTCCGGGACCACTACAACCGGTACACCTGTGCGCACAACCCGCACTCCAGCGACAACTACTACAACCGGTACTCCGGTGCGTAGAACCACTACAACCGGTACACCTGTGCGCACAACCACTACAACCCGCACTCCGGCTACAACTACTTCAACAGGCAGTAGAACCACCACTCCACAATATAGACAATCTACTACAACCCGTTCCTCCTCTACAGGGGGCTCCACATCAAGTCGTACAACTGTAAGAAGAGAGGGCACTACTACCGGAACTACCACAACCTCTACCGGTTCATCTACCACTACAAGAAGGAGTACAACCACTTCCGCTTCAACCTACTCTGGGGGTACTTCCCGCTCTTCCGGAAGTTCCTCATCCGGTTCAACCTCTTCTTCAAGAGGTGGCTCTACTCATAGAAGGTAATTTTTGAAATAAAAATAAGTATGAAAAGAACACTCCTATTGGCAGCAACGCTCTCTTTAA
This sequence comes from uncultured Muribaculaceae bacterium, assembly GCA_964512295.1. Classification (GTDB taxonomy): domain Bacteria; phylum Bacteroidota; class Bacteroidia; order Bacteroidales; family UBA932; genus Bact-08. The sequence goes on along the minus strand of CAZEGL010000018.1, from coordinate 8,840 downwards.
CTTTTACACTATCGGCTCAAGGGGCATTGGATGCTTTGAGATTTTCTCAAAATATATATGAGGGAAGTGCACGAACTATTGCTTTAGGCAATGCATTTACCTCACTCGGTGGAGACCCCTACTCCATGAGTATAAATCCCGCCTCTTCGGCCATACTCCAAAATTCAATCTTCTCTATAACCCCCTCTCTCACCTCCGAAATTAGAGAGAGCAACTATCTTGGAAATATTGAGAGCGAGAAGTGGAACCGTTTTGGGGTATCATCTATAGGGATTATCTCTCCGGTTAAGGGCTATAGTTCCATTGCAGGATTGAGCTCTTTTTCATTGGGATTGGCTCTAAATAAGCTCTCTAACTTTTCGGCAAGAAGCCACTCTACCGGGAGCACAAGTATGAGCAGTTGGTTGGGAGCAGTAGCAAGCAATTTGGATGGGATAAACAACTCCTATTTAGATATTACAGATAGTCGAAATCCATTTTTAGAGAGTGGCGATGCCCCCTGGAGGGCAATATTGGCGTGGAACTCCAATTTATTGGATCCTCTTCTATACGACGACCAATATATTGCAGCTACCGAAAACTTTGACGGCAGTTCTATTTTTGTTCCCGGAGGGTTGAAACAGGAGCACTTTAGAGAGCAGAAGGGGGGTAAAAATGAGTTGGTGCTAAATATGAGTGCCAACTTTTCGAATCGCTTTTTTGTTGGTTTTAATTTGGGAATAGAGTCGGTTGAATACTTTGAATATGAAAAATATAGCGAAAGTGCCCTATATCCATACCAATTTGATTCTCAGTTTTCCAATTTTTCACACACTTTCCGGCTCAATTCAGATGGGGTAGGTGTAAATCTTAAAGCGGGTATGATCTATCTCCCTACTGATCAGTTACGGTTGGGGGCATCTATATCAACTCCAACATGGCTCTTTATTAGAGATAATTGGGACGAACAGATCTATGCCCATTTTAGCGACGGTTATACAAAAGAGTTGGAGAGCCCTCTTGGAGAGTACAACTATAGGGTAAATACTCCTTTTAGATGGAATTTGGGACTCTCCTATCTTTTTGGTCAATTTGGCTTTATAGCTATAGATTATGAAGGGGCAGACTATTCAGAAATCTCAATGCTTAGCCAATCGGGGAGTAGATATACATTCCGTGATGCAAATGAAGAGATTGCACAAAATTTTCAAGTGGGTCACAATCTTAGAGCTGGAGTAGAGATAAGAGTTATGCCAAATCTCTCCTTAAGAGGAGGATACTCTTTTTATGGTAATCCCGAAAGGGAGATTGGCCATCACCTTCATTTTCTTTCCGGTGGAGTAGGTTTCACATTTAGTTCCGGTGGCTTTTTAGATTTGGCCTTCCAAAAGAGGGTACAAAACGAAGAGTTCTTTTCGCTCTACCCCGATTACGGAGCTATTGAAGCTCCTATTGGAGCTACTCTCCTTAAGGGATGGAAGGCACTAATCTCATTTGGAGTCCGTTTCTAACTCTCTTATAGATAAAGGGGAGCGCTGCTCCCCTCATTAAATAGAAGATCTACTATAGAGAGATTTTTCTTAAAGCCCATCTTATGCTTAAAATGTTGATGGTACTCTCTCTGCTCTATATCTAATGGAGAGCCTCTCTTTGGGTGGATAGAGTTGCGAAAATCTAAGAAGTTGCCCTCTTTAAGATAGCTATCGCTCATAATTATAGTTGTAGAAAAACCCAGTAGCGATAGAAGCAGCTCTAAGAGTTTAGTGTTGAACTCAAAAAGAGTTGGGTAGTGCGTAGTATAAAAATGGTGTAGTTCATCTTTATAGTAGAGAAAAAAGGGTGTGGAGTTGTAAGCCGACACTAATGCTCTCCAATGGTTGATTTGCCAATTATAGCTATAATCGATCTCTTGCAGTGGGATGAGTTTAGAGGCGCTCTTTGGCTCTCTTACAATTGGAATATGTAGGGCAAGGGGGCCATTGGCACTATAGATAAAGGAGCGATTTCGATAACTCTGTTTGGTGTAGCTCTCGTGCCGCTCCAACCTCCAGTGCGAAGAGCTCTTTATTGCTCTAAAATAATCTATAGGCGGTAGATAGGCTGTAGAGAGTAGAGTGTAGTTAAATTGACTACTCATCAATTTTATCGGTTACACTCTTCACTATTCCCCGTTTTGATTGGGCTATAAAGTCCAATATCACTCTCTTCTCTTCACTTTCGGGAAAATCTCTCTCTACAGCTCTACAAGCGTCGCTGGTATTGAGTGAACCGTAGTAGATCTCTTTATAGATAGAGCGGATAGTATCTATCCTCTCGTGTGAGAAGCCTCTTCTGCGCAATCCAATTAAGTTTACTCCACCAAAAGAGACGGGGCGGCGTCCAACAACAACGAAGGGAGGCACATCCTTTGAAAGAACAGAGCCTCCAGAAAGCATTGTATGAGCCCCTATGCGGGTAAATTGGTGAATGGCAGAGTGTCCTCCAATAATAGCATACTCACCTACCTGGCACATTCCTGCAATACCTACATAGCTTACCAATACTACATTATCCTCAATAATAGCATCGTGGGCAATGTGGGCATATGACATAATCATACATCCATTTCCAACTTTGGTAACACCTCGGCCACTTAATGTTCCTCTATTGATTGTCACATATTCGCGAATAATATTGTCGTTACCTATCTCAACGAAGGTCTCCTCTCCTGCAAATTTGGTATCTTGAGGCTCTCCGCCAATGATGGCACCGGAGTGTATCCGGCACCTATCGCCTATTTTTACATAATCTAATATAGTTACATTGGGGCCCAATTTGCAACCATCGCCAATCTCTACATTGGCTGCTATATAGCAAAAAGGGGCTATCTCAACTCCCTTGCCTATTTTGGCGTTGGGGTGAATGTATGAATTATTCATCGCTATCTATTTTTAATCACTTGGGCAACCAAGTCGGCCTCGCAAGCCAAAGTGTCGCCCACATAAGTTCTACCTTTCATAGCAACAATCGATCTTCTGAGGGGCATAGTTATCTCAAGAACAATTGTTAAAACATCGCCGGGAACCACTTTTCTTTTAAATTTGGCATTATCGATTTTGGCAAAATAGGTAGAGTGCTTTTCTGGCTCCTCTATATCGGAGAGCACTAAAATACCACCAACTTGTGCCATCGCCTCTATTATAAGTACACCCGGCATCACAGGCTCATCGGGGAAATGACCAATAAAAAAGCCTTCATTAATTCCTACTGTTTTAATACCCACTACTCTCTCTCTCTCCATTGATATGATTCTATCAACCATTAAAAAGGGAGGGCGATGAGGAAGCAAATCTTTAATCCCATTAATATCTACCACAGCGGGTTCATTGGGGTCATACTTTGGAATTGAAAAATTTTGTTCATTCGTCTTTACCATCTCTAATAATTTTTTAGTTATATCTGTATTAATTTTATGTCCCGGTTTGTAGGCCACCACTCTACCCTTAATTGCTCTACCTAAAAGAGCAAAGTCGCCCAATAGATCTAATAGTTTGTGTCTTGCAAGCTCATTTTCAAAATGGAACGAATCTACATTTACAAAACCCCGCTCTATCCTCTCCAATAAATTTTTGGAATCAAAAAGTTGCTTTAACTGCTCCAACTCCTCTCCCTCTATCTCCCTTTCGGCAATCACCACAGCATTATCCCACTCTCCACCTTTAATTAGACCCGCTTTAAGAAGAGGAATCAAATCGTGTGCAAAGATAAAGGTACGGGCAGGGGCAATCTCTCTAAAATAATCTATTTTTTCACTATATGTAGCACTCTGCGGAGCAATCACTTTAGAGTTAAAATCTACCACCACTTCCACTTCAAAAGAGCTGTTGGGATAGATTGAGATAGATGAGCCACTTTTGGAATCTTTAATATGAAGTGGCTCTTTAATTTCAAGCCACTTTTTTCTTCCGCCTCTCTGGCTCTTAATTTTATTTGCAATAAGGGAGGCAAACTGTAAAGAGCTGCCATCTAAAATTGGAATCTCTCCCCCATCTACATCAATTATTGCATTATCTATTCCATAAGCGAAAAGAGCAGAGAGAAGATGCTCTACGGTAGAGATAGAGAATCCATTTTGAGTTAAGAGAGTCCCCCTCTCTGTAAATGTAACATTACTTACCAAAGCATCTATAGTGGGGCACCCCTCAATATCTACTCTACGAAATTTAATCCCACTATTTATAGGGGCAGATTTTAGTACAATTGTTACAATTTGGCCGGTGTGGAGTCCTTTGCCCGAAATTTCAATCTTTTCGCTTAATGTCTGTTGGTATCCACCCATATATTTAATCTCTTTTATGCAATTTTCTAAAGATAGCGTAAGCTCTCAGATACTCCTTTGCCTCCATAGCAGGGCTGCCAAGATAGCTTTTACCCTCCTCTTTAATGGTGGAGATAATACCGGATTGTGCTCCAATTTTGGTACCGGCTGCAATTGTGATATGGTCTGCAAAGCCTACTTGCCCCCCAATAACGCAGTTGGAACCAATTTTTACAGAGCCCGAAAGGCCGCTTTGGGCTGCAATAACTGTATTATTGCCTATTTCACAATTGTGAGCAACTTGAATAAGATTGTCTAATTTAACCCCATCGCCTATTATAGTAGAGCCCATTGTAGCTCTGTCTATTGAGCTATTTGCTCCAATTTCACATCTCTTCCCTATTATCACATTCCCACTCTGTGGAATTTTTCTATAGCTGCCGTTGGGTTGTGGAAGAAAGCCAAATCCATCGGCGCCTATTACAGCGTTAGAGTGAATTATGCTCTCTTCTCCTACAACGCACCCTTTATATACTTTTACACCCGGGTAGAGTATGGCGCCTCTTCCAATAAGAGCTCCCCTTCCAATAAATACTTGGGGGTAGAGCACCGCTCCCCTACCTATTTTGGCTCCCCGCTCCACTACAACCCCTTTAGAGAGCTCTACCCCCCGCTCAATTTTTGCTCTCCATGATATACCGGAACGAAAATATCTTGTAATATATTGTATAAACCCACTCTTTCTCTCTCTACTCTCTTCAAAAAGTTCTAAAAGTGATGTAACGGCGGCATAGGGGTCATCTACCTTTATAAGGGTTGGATAGTTGCCCTCTTTAGGTAAGAAGTTGCGTTCTATTATAATTGCAGAGGCTCTATTTCCATAGAGATAACTCTCATATTTTAAATTGCCTAAAAAGGTGACTGAACCCTCTTTAGCACTCTCAATTTTAGAGACCTTACTAATTTTTAGATCCCCATCTCCAACCACTTCGCCACCTAAATATTGGGCTATATATTGTACTCTGTATTCCATCGGCTCTTCTTTGGTAAAAGTGTACAAAGGAAATATTTATTTGTCATTTGCGAAAATGAGTCGAATGAAATGGTGTCGGAAAGAGAGAAGAGGTCTCTCTTTTCTCCTGCTCCAACCGCTATAGAAATTTCACCCTCTCTGCTGTCATATCCTACATTACCAATCTCCCCTTCACTAATAAGGTATGAACTCTCGATATCTCTAACCCCCTCTTTACTAAGAGATTCTATTGCCATTTCTCTTTTTTGTTCTACTATCTCTTTTGTAGGTGGAGTGTTAAAGAGTTCGATTTTGGGCAGGTTTCTAGTAACAAGCATCTTAGATAGTAGCGCTAAGGTTGGATCTGGAGAAAGTTGCCACCCTTTAATTGCAGAGAAGAGATCGGAGTCGTCTAATTGAAGAAAATATGATTGCGCTCTGTAATCTACAGATTTTGGTGCTTCGCCTCTGTTTGTCAACAGATAGCAGAGAGGCTCTCCACACCCAAGAGCCACCCCCTCTTGAGCCAGATCTACTGCTCTTCTAATAATAGAGCGAAGAAGCTGATTGGCAGCAACCACTGTTTTATGAAGATAGACCTGCCAATACATCATTCTTCGTGCTATTAGAAACTTCTCTACCGAATGGATCCCTTTTATCTCAACTGCCAAATTGCCTTGTGAGATGGTAACCATTTTTATAATGCGCTCCAATCCAAACATCCCCTCTACAACTCCAGAAAAAAAACTATCTCTTACAAGGTAGTCCAATCTGTCGCTATCCAATTGGCTCGAAACCAACTGATGGAGAAATTGTTTTGGGTAGTTGCCTTTGAAGATAGAGATAGCTCTATCTAACTCCCCTTTAAACTCCCGATTTAAACTCTCCATAAGTGAGAGGGAGAGCTCTTCATGAGAGAGTCCGGGTATAAGATTATATTCTAGAGAGTGGCTAAAAGGGGAGTGCCCTATATCGTGTAGGAGCATTGCTGCCATTGAAGCCTCCTCCTCTTGGGGTGAGATAGACTCCCCTTTAAGACGGAGGGTAACTATAGCCTCTCTCATTAGATGCATAGAACCCAAAGCGTGAGAAAATCTGGAGTGGGTGGCGCCGGGATAGACCAGATGGGTCAATCCCAACTGCTTTATCCCTCTAAGCCTCTCTATCCAAGGATGTTCAAATATTTTGGATAGAAGGCCCGAAGGAATCTGAATGAATCCGTGTACGGGATCATTTACTATTTTGTAAATTTCTCTCATAATTTATTCAAAGGTACAATTTTTTGCTCTTATTTAATTAATTGCTATCTTTGCAACCGTTATTTGGAACGAAGAGGTTAAGGGGACAAAATTGTCCCCTTATCTATTATAAAAGTAGAAGGGGATGAGTAGGCCAACTAAGGAGAGAATATATGAAGCTGTTGCTCACTATTTAGAAAAAGAGTCTCTCTTTATTGTAGAGGTGGTATGGAGTAACAAAGACGATATTACCGTTTCGATAGATTCTATGGAGAGTGTGGCTATATGGCAGTGTGAAGAGGTTAGCCGGCTAATAGAGAGAGAGTTGGAAAAGAGTTTAGAGAATTTCTCCATTACTGTAACCTCTCACGGATTGAGTTCTCCTTTTAAGATGGTAGAGCACTATCAGAAGAATCTAACAAGGGAGATAGAGATTATTTTAAAGAGTGGCGAAAAATTTAAGGCTACTCTACTCTCTGCCAATCAAGATTCAATCTCTATTGAGAGAGAGGTTAAAAGAACTAAAAAAGGGGGGCCACAGGAGTTTGAAATTGAACAGTTGGAATATAAAGATATTAAGAGTGCACAACTGGTAATTAAGTTTAAATAGAGCAAATAAAATACTCTTTAATGAGATGGAAGGATTAAATTTAATAAGCACATTCGCCGAGTTTAAAGAGCTCAAGAATATAGATCGGCCAACAATGATGCGGGTCTTGGAGGATGTTTTTAAAAATCAGCTTGCCAAAATGTATGGTACTGCCGATAATTTTGATATTATAATCAATATCGATAAAGGAGACCTTGAAATTTGGCGTAACCGAGAGGTGGTAGAGGTGGTAGAGGATCCCAATACTCAAATCTCCTTAGAGGAGGTATCAAAAATAGACGACTCGTACGACATTGGAGAGGAGTATGTAGATGAGGTAAAGTTTACAGATTTTAGCCGAAGAGGTATTTTAAATCTTAGACAAAACCTCTCTGGTATAATTATGGATATAGAGAAGAGCAATCTATATGGGAAATATAAAGATAGAATAGGAGAGATTGTAGTTGGTGAAGTCTATCAGATTTGGAAAAAAGAGATGCTAATCTTAGATGACGACGACAACGAGCTAATCTTGCCAAAAAGCGAACAGATACCCAACGATTTCTTTAAGAAGGGAGATTCAATCCGTGCTATAATTCTATCTGTAGAGATGAGAAATAACACTCCAATAATCACCCTCTCAAGAACTTCCCCTCTATTTTTAGAGAGATTGTTTGAACAGGAGGTCCCCGAAATTTTTGACGGTCTTATAACCATTAAGAAGATAGTGAGAATTCCGGGCGAAAGGGCAAAAGTGGCAGTAGAATCTTATGACGAAAGAGTTGATCCTGTTGGGGCATGCGTTGGGGTTAAGGGCTCCCGAATTCACGGAATAGTGAGGGAGTTGAGAAACGAAAATATAGATATAATCAACTGGACTTCCAATCTACAGCTATTAATACAGAGAGCACTCAATCCTGCCAAAATTCAATCTATCAAAGTAGGTGAAGAGAATCGTGTTAGTGTCTATTTAAAACCGGGCGATGTCTCTTTGGCAATTGGGAAAGGGGGAAGTAATATTAAATTGGCCGGATTGCTTATAGGAATGGAGATAGATGTCTTTAGAGAAGAGGAGGAGGATGAAGAGGATGTGCTGCTTAGTCAATTTAGCGACGAAATAGAGGAGTGGGTTATTGAAGCTTTACAGGGTATGGGGTGCGATACGGCAAAAAGTGTATTGGCCATTCCTGTTGCAGAGATAGTTCAAAGGGCAGATTTGGAAGAGGAGACAGTTATCGAAGTGCAACGAATATTGAGAGAGGAGTTTGAATAGAGCGTTATTATCAAAGATGGGAGAAGATTTAAGAATGGATAAGAAGATAAGAGTTTCAAAAGTACTTAAAGAGTTCAATATTGGTTTGGGCACTTTGGTAGAGTTTCTGAATAGTAAAAAGATTGAGATAGAGTCTTCTCCGGGAACACAAATATCATCTGTAGAGTACGATTTGATTGCTAAAGAGTTTGGCAAAGAGGTGATTCTCAAAGAGAGATCTAAAGAGATTACAATTCGTGTAGAAGATACCGCTCAAACAGCTAAAGAAGTTCAGCCCCAAGAGGAACCTTCAATTAAGGGCTCCACTACCTCTGCTTCTCTTCCCACTGCAACCGAAATAAGAGAGAGAGAGAGAGCTCAAAAGGAGGCTAAGGAAGAAGAGGAGAGAGAGAGAGCTCAAAAAGAGGCAGAGGAGCAAAAGAGAGCAGAAGAGCAGAAGAAGCAGAAGGAGC
>CAZEGL010000017.1:15531-39579 GCA_964512295.1 uncultured Muribaculaceae bacterium | reverse complement strand
CCGCAATTATCATGCTCATAATCAGGGCTATATAATCCTTGTGCTTTTGACCTTTCCGTATTCATTTTGTTTTATTTTAGTGCTAATTTAATCAGCAATATTTATATTGTAGCAACTTTGTTATTTAATTAACAATTGAGCTGTTTTTTTAGAAGCTTCAATAGAGTAAAAAAGGTTATATTTAACTTTTTATAAACCGATATATAAAAATCAATATATGGAAGAGAAGAGAGTAAAAATTATTAAAGAGGGTGGAGTAGCTCACCTTGTTATTGAGAGTCCGGCCACTTTAAATGCTTTAGACAACTTGCTAATAGAGCAACTTTTAGATGTTGTAGATAGTGTTGAAAAAGATAACGAAATAGTGGTTCTAATTATCTCGGGAAGTGGAAAGGCCTTTGTTGCGGGAGCAGATATCAAAGCTATGTCAAAAATGGATCCTAATGAGGCGGCACAATTTGGTATGAAGGGGGCCACTCTTTTTAGAAAAATAGAGCAGCTGCCACAGCCTGTTATTGCTGCTATCAATGGCTACGCTTTGGGAGGAGGGTGCGAACTCGCCTTAGCTTGCGATATTCGTATAGCCTCTTCTAAGGCTAAAATGGGACAACCCGAAGTTACACTTGGTATCACCCCCGGCTTCTCTGCTACCGTTAGATTACCTAAGGTTGTAGGAGTTGCCAAAGCTAAAGAGCTTATCTATACTGGAAAGGTGATAGGGTCCCAAGAGGCATTGGAGATTGGCCTTCTAAATGAAGTTGTAGAGCCCGAAGAGCTGCTCAATAGGGCAAGGGAGATAGCTGCAGCTATTGCCAAGAACTCTCCGGTTGCGGTACGCTTCTCAAAAGAGGCTATAAATATTGGTGGCTCTCTCTCTATAGATGATGCTATTAGATTAGAAAACAACTACTTCTCTCTCTCTTTTGCCTATAGCGACCAAAGAGAGGGGATGGAGGCATTTATAGAGAAGAGAGAGGCAAATTTTAAAATAGGTTAAATATGAAAATTTCGGTAATTGGAACAGGTACAATGGGTAGTGGGATTGTACAAACTTTTGCACAAGCGGGTGTGGCTGTTGTTATGAAGGGGGAGAACCAAAGCGAGTTGGATAGGGGCTCTAATATGATTTTAAAGAGTCTCTCCTGGCTTGTAGAGAAAAACAGTATCACAGTTTCTGAAAAGGAGAGAGCTCTCTCTCTAATAACACCAACGATAGAGTACTCTGCCATTAAAGATTCTGCCCTTATTTTAGAGGTTGTCATAGAGCAGATAGAGTTAAAAAAGGAGATCTTTTCACATATAGATAAGATAGCCTCCCCCACCACAATTTTAGCAAGCAACACCTCATCTCTCTCAATTACCCAATTGGCAGCAGCCACCTCACGCCCTTCTCAAGTGGTTGGAATGCACTTTTTCAATCCTGCCCCAATAATGAAGTTGGTTGAGGTTATTAAAGGTGAGCACACGAGCAACACAACAGCCCAGTTTGTCTATGATTTGGCAAAGGAGATAGGTAAAACCCCCATTTTTGTTAATGAATCTGCAGGGTTTGTAGTAAATAGAGTCTTAATTCCTATGATAAATGAGGCTGTAGCCCTTTTGGCAGAAGGGGTAGCTTCGGCACAAGAGATAGATGAGGCTATGAAGAGTGGGGCCAACCACCCCATTGGACCATTGGCACTTGCCGATCTTATAGGCAACGATGTCTGTCTTGCCATTATGGAGGTACTACAAGAGGAACTTGGAGAGGATAAATATAGAGCTCATCCACTTTTAAAGAAGATGGTTAGAGCTGGAAAACTTGGGAGAAAAAGTGGAGTGGGCTTCTATAGTTACAGATAGCCCTTTGCCACACCTTAGCTACACACATTTGAAGAGTGAAAAAAAAGAAGCACTTGCTATGTTTCTTTAGCAAGTGCTTTATTTTGAGAGTGATTCGGGCGGGATTCGAACCCACGACCCACAGCTTAGAAGGCTGTTGCTCTATCCAACTGAGCTACCGAACCATTTTTGTAGCTGCAAATATACAATATTTATTTAGTTTCCCTCTTTTTTCTTGCCACTTCTACCCCATAAACCAAAAGTAAACCTAAAAGAAAAAAGAGTAGAGCTGCCAAGAGTTGCGGATTGTTGCCGGTTGCTTCGCTATATTGCTTAGGTAGAGCGGGATAATCAAATCCATCTATTACCCCTCCTCTCCCCACCCTCCATGGCCAAACTTTAACCAAAGAGCCAACCATAAATCCGGCCAATGCAGATATTGTCTGTTGATAGTAGCTCTTTAAGAGCCACGATAGAAATCTTGAAAAGAGAATTAGACCAAGGGCCGCACCCAATCCAAAAACAACTATGACAGATATGTTCAGCTCTTTAAGTGCAGCAATCATATAGCTATATTTTCCCATCAAAAGAAGGATAAAACTCCCCGATATTCCGGGTAGAATCATTGCACAAATTGCAATCACTCCACTTAGAAAGATAAACCAAAGTGCTTCGCTACTCTCTGCAGGGGTTGCCAAAGAGATAAAGAGTGCCATTAAAACTCCTATTAGAAGAGAGCTGCTATTTTTAAATTTTAAAAAATCTACCTCTTTTAGTATAATAATTGAGGAGGCAGAGATAAGAGCAAAGAAAAATGACCAAAGAGCTATCGGATGCTCTAACAAAAGGTAGTGCATCACGGGTGCTAAAGAGAAGATGCTGACAGCTACCCCTACAAATAACGAGAGAAGAAAGTTGCCATTAATCCTCTCCCAAAACTCTTTTAGACGACCTCTAAACAAGAGAGAAAGAGAGTCTATATTTATTGAACGGAGTGACTCTACCAACTCGTGGTAAATCCCCGATAAAAATGCAACTGTACCTCCCGAAACGCCGGGGATAACATCGGCAGCCCCCATAGCTGCCCCTTTCAAAAGGGTAAAAATATATCTCCTCATCAACTATTTTTATTCTCTCTACTCTCCCCCAGCGACTCAATATAACTTGCAATAAATAGATCTCCCTCTAATGAGGGTTCGAACGAATAGAGCTCCTTAAGGGGGCCACTGCCCAACTCTACCAATTTGCCGATATTAAGGTAAAATTTATCGAAAGCCTCTCTGCGATAGAGAGTTAAAAGATAGTATATAAGAAAGCGTTCCTCTTTAGAGAGGAGATATCCTTCCCACAACTCCTCTTCAATTTCGGATAGATTGCCGTTGAACTTTACAACTGCTCTTTTCAGATGATAGAGAGCTGCACCGTATTTACCCACCTTAATATTCAATAGAGAGAGTAGTAGATCTGCCCTATTGCCGGAATCTCCCAGCTGATAGGCATCCAATGCATAATCTCTACTGTTGTGGTACTCATTTAGCTTTAAATAGCAATCCGATAGAAGGGCAAGCCCCTCTGCGGCGTTGGGTTCAAACTCTAAATACTCTTTAGTTGTCTCTAAAGCCTCGCTATAGAGAGAGAAATCGAATAGTAAAAGAGCTTTATAATAGTATGTCAAAGGGCTCTCTGCATCTAATGCAATGGCATAATCGAAAGCCTCCAATCCTTTTGTAAGATCTCCTATTTGAGAGTAGACTCTTCCAACTTTAAACCATCTTTCACTATCTAAGGGCTCTCTATCCAAAAGAGTATTGTTATGTTGGATACTTTTTGAATAGTCGCCAACTTTATCGTAACAGAAGGCTAAACAGGAGATGAGAGTATAATCTTCTTGAAGCTCCTTTGAGCCTTCAATCTCTTCAAGAAGTTGAAGTGCATTCTCAAACTGTTCGGTACCCCCAACCATCTCATTGAGAATAATTTGAAAAAGTTCTAAAAAAAATTGTAGGGACTCTTCCTCTTCCGGTAGCTGGTCGAAAAATTGTGTGAGATAATCTATACAACGGTCGTCACCCATTTTTGCATAGAGGCGCGAGTAGAGAAATAGTATCTTAAAATTATCATCTATAGGGTAGATTCCAAATTTTTGATCCAACATCGAATGTGCCATAAAGAGATCGTCTCTCTCTATAAGAGCCTCAATAAAGCCCACAAGTAGATACTCCGATTGGGGATGCTGATCATATCCCATACTGTAGAGGGTGAATAGAAATTCGTCGTGATAGGGTCTATACTCTTCAAAGAGATGCAACCCTATAATTGCAGAGATAAACTCTCTCTCTGTAAAATTTTGTCCATTGAGGTCTCCATTAAGGTAGGCTTTGGTAAAGTACGATACCAATTGAGAGGTCTCTTTATTACCAAATCGATCTATGGAATCGCCCCAAAAAAGAGTGTGCATCAAATTGAATTAATAGTTGATAAATAGTGTAATAGAGCTTTTAAAAAACCTTCATGGCTACTCTCTCTATCAAATAGTACTAAGTCGAAGGGGGTGTTGTGATATCTGATTCTACCCACCTTAAAGGAGGCATCCAACGCCTTTGCCATATAGTGGTTGGTGTATAGATACTTTTGCGACATATCTATCAAAAGATCAAATCTCTCTTCCAATAGAGTATCTATCTCTTGAGCTTTAGGCACCCCTCCATAATAGCATCTACTTTTATCTAACAGAGGTATTACTGCAGGTGGTGGAGTTACTATTTTTTTTCTATCTAAATGACAAATAGCCAATAACTTATATCTTATATTATAGTTACCGTAAAGGGTAGATAGATGGGCCGGTATCTCTTTACTATTGGGTTGGGAGGGATTATATAGCACAATGGCACTCTTTATCTTATTGAGGGGGAGATACTCTCTATCCCTCCTCTGGTCAAGTTTGCTTAAAGCCCTCTTTCTAAAAAACTCTTTTAAAAACATTTTAATATATTGGCCATTCTCTACAAAAGTAGTAAAAGGGGGCAATTATTGCAATATTTCTATTTCAATCCCCTCTCTTCCCCTCTCTACCATTATCCTACCACCCTTGGCCAGTTCACCCTCTAAAAGCGCCTTTGCTATGGGATTGCTCACCTCTCTCTGCAAAAGTCGCTTTATAGGGCGTGCTCCAAATATTGGATCAAATCCCTTTTGGGCAAGATACTCTATTGCCGATTCCGAAAAATGGAGTTCCTGCATTAACGGCTCTACCCTCTCTGCCAGCTCTGCTATCTGAAGTTTTAATATATCTTTTATGTTACTGATAGTCAATGGATGAAACATAACTATTTCATCAATTCTATTTAGAAATTCGGGAGAGATGGTAGATTTTAAGAGCTCCATTACCTCCTCTTTACTCCTTTCGAACAACTCTCTGCTCTCCTCTATCTCCCCTTGTGCCAACCGCTCTCTAATCAATCCCGAACCAATATTGGAGGTCATTATAAGTATGGTATTTTTAAAATCTACTACCCTCCCCTTATTATCGGTAAGACGCCCATCATCCAAAACTTGAAGCAAAATATTATATACATCGGGGTGCGCCTTCTCCATCTCATCTAATAATAGAACAGAATAGGGTTTCCTTCTTACCGCTTCGGTAAGCTGCCCCCCTTCGTCGTAGCCAATATAGCCCGGAGGAGCTCCTACCAATCTTGAAACAGAGTGGCGCTCTTGATACTCGCTCATATCTATTCGAGTAATCATATGTTGGTCGTTAAATAGAAATTCGGCCAACGATTTTGCCAACTCTGTCTTACCAACTCCGGTGCTTCCTAAAAATAGAAAGGAGCCAATGGGGCGGAGAGGATCCTGCATGCCCGCTCTACTTCTTCTAACGGCATTGGAAATTGCAGAGATAGCCTCCTCTTGTCCTATTACCCTACGGTGTAGCTCCTCTTCCATTCTCAATAGCTTGTCGCGCTCACTCTCAACCATTCTTGAAACAGGTATTCCGGTCCAACGCGATACAACTTCTGCAACCAGTTCGCTATCTACAGACTCGTTTATCAAGTGATCTGCAACACTCTCCTTCTGCTCTTTCAACTTTGTCACCTCACCCTCAATAGCTGTTATTTTACCATATCTTATCTCTGCCACCTTCCCATAATTACCGGCTCGTTCAGCTTCATCTGCTTGAAGTTTAAGCTGTTCCAACTCCTCCTTTCTTTTTTGAATCTGCTCCAATAACGACTTCTCCAATAACCACCGCTCCCTCATTGAACTCTGCTCCCTAACAAGCTTATTGAGCTCTGTAGAGATAGCCTCACTCTTCCCCCCCTCACCTTCACGCTTTATCGCCTCCCTCTCTATCTCAAGCTGCTGTATCTTTCTATTGAGTTCGTCTAACGGTTCGGGTAGGGAGTTAATCTCCAACTTTAACTTGGAAGCGGCCTCATCTATTAGATCTATAGCTTTATCGGGAAGATAGCGGGAGGTGATATATCTATGCGAAAGATCTACAGCGGCAACTAATGCCTCATCTTTGATTTGAACTTTGTGGTGATTCTCATACCTCTCCTTAAGACCTCTTAAGATAGAGAGCGCTTCTGCCGGAGTTGGCTCATCTACCATCACACTTTGAAAGCGCCTCTCGAGTGCCTTATCTTTTTCAAAGTATTTTTGATACTCGTCAAGGGTAGTCGATCCAACAGCTTTCAATTCGCCACGCGCCAATGCGGGCTTTAAAATATTGGCAGCATCCATCGCCCCGTCGGAGCGTCCGGCTCCCACAAGTGTATGTATCTCATCAATAAAGAGAATAATCTCTCCTTCACTCTCAATAACCTCCTGCACCACACCTTTGAGTCGCTCTTCAAACTCCCCTTTATACTTTGCCCCTGCTATAAGAGCTCCCATATCTAATGAGTAGACCACCTTGCTCTTTAAATTGTCCGGAACATCGCCCCTTGCTATCCGTTGTGCTATCCCTTCGGCTATAGCTGTCTTCCCTACTCCGGGCTCACCAATAAGTATAGGGTTATTTTTGGTTCTTCTACTTAAAATTTGAAGAACCCTTCTAATCTCTTCATCTCTACCAATAACAGGGTCTAAATTGGCCCGCTTGGCCCTATCGTTAAGATTGACGGCATAATTTTCCAATATACTACTCTTTTCTTCTCTCATCTCATTACTCTTTATCAATTTAATTACAACAAATTTGCCAAATTGTAAAAACTGTCAAATAGACATTTTAAAATCTTTTTAACTTTGTAGCAATGAATAGTAGATTGAAAAGTGGAGAGTCTCTCCCATTGGTTGAGATTTTTTATTCTCTACAGGGAGAAGGATATAACTTTGGTAGAGCTCTACATTTTATCCGCCTGGCAGGATGCGATATTCAATGTAGCTGGTGTGACTCTAAAGAGAGTTGGAATAGGGAGAGCTATCCTCTTATCTCTATTGAAGAGATTATTTCAAAAATCTCTTTACACCACTCTAAAGAGGTAGTTATAACGGGAGGAGAGCCTACCCTATACAACTTGCTCCCTCTGACTACTACATTAAAAGAGAGAGGCTACTACACCTATCTTGAAAGTAGTGGCGCCTATCCTCTCTTGGGTCACTTCGACTGGATAACAATTTCGCCAAAAAAATGGAAGCCTCCACTGTTGGAGAATCTTAAAAAAGCCTCTGAGTTAAAAGTGGTTATCGAAGGTAAAGAGGATTTTTTATGGGCAGAGGAGAATAGAAGATTGGTGCCGGAGAGTACAAGAGTCTATCTGCAGCCCGAGTGGAGTAAAAGAGAGGAGGTTGCCAAAATGGTTGTAGGTTACATTAAAGAGAACCCATATTGGAGACTCTCCCTTCAAACTCACAACTATCTTGATATCCCATAATTGTCAATAATATAAATTAACTTTAATAGTCAAACCCATTAATTCAGATATGATTAAAAATAATCTCTTCCTACTGCTTACTATTGCCCTTTTTTCATCCCCCCTTAAGGGGCAGGTAGCACACGCTCACCCATCCGAAAGCGAAGTGGCCTATAAATTTGAAACGGTAAAGGAGTTGCCCACAACTCCAATCAAAAACCAAAACCGTTCTAGTACCTGTTGGAGTTTTGCAGCTATCTCTTTTATTGAATCTGAACTCCTTAGAGAGGGAAAGGGGGAGTTTGATCTCTCCGAAATGTTTATTGTATCAAATGCCTACAAAGATAAAGGTGAAAAATATATTAGAACTTCCGGCCATATAAACTTTTCGCCCGGGAGCTCTTTTGGAGATGTATTCTCTGTCTGGAGAAGTTACGGTATGGTTCCCGAAGAGGCTATGAGTGGACTCAATTATGGAGAAGAGAGGCATGTACATGGCGAATTGGATGCAACTTTGGCCGGTTATATAAAGGCGTTGGTAAAAAATCCCAATGGGAAATTTTCACCTGTCTGGAGAGAGGGATATCAAGGAATATTGGATGCCTATTTGGGAAAGAGTCCCGATAGTTTTATCTATAAAGAGAAGGAGTACACCCCACAAAGCTTCTCTAATATGTTGGGATTGGATCCCGACAACTACATCTCGATAACTTCATTTACACATCACCCCTTTTATACTCAGTTTGCAATTGAGGTACCCGACAATTGGAGGTGGGAACTCTCATACAATCTACCATTGGATGAATTTATATCACTCTTCGACTATGCCATAGAGAACGGATACACTGTTTTGTGGGCCTCCGATATTAGCGAAAATGGTTTTTCTCGTAAAGGAATAGGGGTGGCTGTTGAAACCGATCAGGCCAATATGTCGGGCTCCGATCAAGAGAAGTGGATAGGGAGATCGCCTCAAAAAATGAGTAGCGCACTTCAAAATATGAGCGAAATTCTCCCAGAAAAGAAGATTACCCAAGAGCTAAGGCAACTTGAGTTCGATAATGGCCTTACCACAGACGACCATGGAATGCACATTGTTGGAATTGCTAAAGATCAAAACGGCTCTCCCTACTATATGGTAAAAAACTCATGGGGTGAGGTTGGCAACTATAAAGGATTCTGGTATGTATCTAAAAATTTTGTGATGTATAAGAGCACCAATATTGTTATTCATAAAAATGCCATTCCTAAAGAGATTAGAGCTAAATTGGGAATCAAATAGTCTATTATTATGAAAAATTCAATCTTAAAAGTTACTCTTTCGCTCGCTATTTTCATCTTTTTAGCGACACTAAGCTTCTCTCAAGGGTATAAATTTACCGAAATTGTTAGAAATGAAACTACCCCTGTTAAAAACCAAGCCAACAGCGGTACCTGTTGGTGCTATGCATTTGTCTCCTTTCTTGAAAGCGAACTGCTTAGAGTTGGTAAAGGAGAGCATGACCTCTCCGAAATGTTTATTGTTAGGGGGAACTACCTAAATAGAATAGAGGATAACTATCTAAGAAGAGGAGCTGGCAATTTGGGAGAGGGGAGCCTTGCCCATATGGCTCTAAAAGTTACCCAAGAGTGGGGAGCAATACCACAAGAGAGCTATAACGGTATAAATTACAACTCTAAAGTAAACAATCACAGAGAGCTCAATCTCTACCTAAAATCGGTTGCAAACGCTTCGGTATCTATTAAAAAACGGTCACCTGAGTATTATAAAATAATAGAGTCTATTTTAGATAGCTATCTAGGAGAGGTTCCCTCCAGCTTTTTCTACAGAGGAGAGGAGTACTCTCCAAAAAGTTTTCTAAACTCTTTAGAGTTGGATTTAAACAGCTTTGTAGAGCTTACAAGCTTCTCACACAAGCCTTTCTATTCCCAATTCCCCTTAGAGGTACCCGACAATTGGGACCATGCCCAATTTTATAACCTCCCTTTAGATCAATTTATGGAGGTAATAGAGCATGCCCTCTCAAATGGCTACACAATCTGTTGGGATGGCGATGTTAGCGAGAGGGGTTTTTCACATACCAACGGAGTGGCTGTCAATCCTTTTATTGAGGAGGTAGAGAGTATGGTAGGTGCAGATCGGGAACGCTTTGAAAAGCTATCCATTGCCGAAAGATATGCCGAAGTTTATAAATTTGAACGCCCTTTTCCCGAACAGAAAGTAGATCAAGAACTTAGACAAGAGGGGTATAACTCCTTTGTCACAACAGACGACCATCTAATGCATATGGTGGGGATTGCAAAAGATCAAAATGGAACACAATACTACATTACAAAAAACTCATGGGGTAAAGATCGAAATCCTTATGGGGGCTATCTCTATATATCAGACAGTTATGTTAGGGCAAAGAGTATCTCTATTATGGTCAATAAAGCCTCTATCCCTTCACATATAAGAAGAGATCTGGGAATATGAAAATAAAAGAGTCTATACCCAACTCCATCACTCTTCTAAATCTACTTTCGGGCTCTATTGCCACTCTATTGATTTTTGAAGGTCTGAAGTTGGCTGCAGTTGCCTTTATAATATTGGGTGCACTTTTTGATTTCTTAGACGGTTTTTCTGCACGCCTCTTAAATGTAAAAAGTACCATTGGGAAGGAGTTGGACTCTTTGGCCGATCTAATAACTTTTGGAATGGCGCCTACCCTACTCTTACTCTTTGACTATAGAGCACTTTTAGATAGCAACTACCAACTGTACTTTTCTACCACCGCAACTCTTCTGTTGGGCTATTTCCCACTTATAGTAGTAGCCGCTTCGGCTTTAAGGTTGGCTATATTCAATGTAGATGAGCGGCAGCACACATCTTTCTTAGGCCTTCCCACTCCTGCCAATGCAATAATGATATGCGCTACAGTTTTAACTCTCTCCTCTACCCCTTCTCTTTATCCTCTCTACAGTAAATGGTGGTTCTACCCACTTCTCTCTATAGTGCTCTCATCTCTCCTACTCTCCCAAATTCCAATGTTCTCACTTAAGATTGAACGGGGGGGAGGTTCCGCCAAGAGAGTTTTAATCTTATTTGCTGCTCTTTTAATTTTAGTTATTGCTATCTCGCTTATTTTTAGCCGCAATCTCCCTCTTGCTATAATGAATGGGATGATTCTATATATACTATTTAATGTGGTACTCTATCTCCTAAAGTGGTTTATAAAGTAGGTTGAAAGACGCTCAATCCTCTCTAATGCTACCTTCTCTACCATCTCTATCTGCTCAATAGAGCGAAGGGACTCTTTTACCCCTATATAGAGTTTCAATTTGGGTTCAGTTCCAGAAGCTCTAACAGTGATTATACTATTTTGAGAGGTGATATATTGCAATACATTGGATTTTGGCAACTCTATAGAGTAGCGCAAATCACTTAATAAATCTACACTCTCTTGGGCCAAATAGTCGTGAATAAGAAGTGTCTTCTCTCCGGCAATAGAGAGTGGAGGAGTTGCTCTCAGCTGCTCCAATAGTACGGTGCTTCTCTCTTTTGCTTCAATACCCATGAGTGGAATTGAGAAGAGCTCCTCTCTATATAGGCCAAATTTGAGATATAGCCCATTGAGAAGTTCCGAAAGAGTTTTTCTGCTCTCTTTAGCCCACTCTGCAACCTCTGCAAGCAGTGCCGAAGCTATAACTCCATCTTTATCTCTAACAGCCTCCCCTACATTAAAGCCGTGACTCTCCTCTGCCCCCGCTATAAACTCTTTTTTTCCCTCCAATTGGGCCACAATTTGAGCAATATATTTAAAGCCTGTAAGCACCTCTATCACCTCTACATTATAGTAGGCTCCAAGTGAGCGAATCAAATCGGTAGTTACAATTGTCTTTACAAGATAGCCCCGTTTATTACCCTTATTTAATCTCCCCTGATGTTGCAATCTCTCTAAAATATAGTAGATAAGAAGCGTTGCAATTTCGTTTCCGTTAAAAATACGATACCCCCCTCCCCTCTCCTTAGATGCGGCACCAACTCTATCGCAGTCGGGATCTGTAGCAAGAACCAAATCTGCATCAACTTTGTGGGCAAGTTCTAAAGCCATTTTTAGAGCGGTAGGCTCCTCTGGATTTGGGTATTGTAGGGTGGCAAAGGTGCCATCAAGGGTGGTCTGCTCCTCTACTATATGGAGTTCTCTAAAGCCGGCTCTTTTAAGAAATCGAGGTACCATCTCTACTCCTGCCCCATGAAGGGGGGTATAGACAATAGAGATGCTCTCTCCACCCCCTCTTTTATTTAAGATAAGCTTTGAGAGTTGGTCTAAATAGGCGCGATCAATCTCTCCATCTAACAGTGTAATGTTCTTCTCTCCCCCACTCCACTTAACCTGTTGAGGCTCTGTTATTCTATCAACTCTCCTTATAATCTCCTGATCGTAGGGGGGCAATACTTGAGCACCGTCACTCCAGTAGAGTTTATACCCGTTGTACTCTTTGGGATTATGGGAGGCGGTAACCATCACCCCCACACTACACTTTAACACTCTTACAGTAAAGCTCAATTGGGGGGTAGGTCTAATATGGGTGTAGAGAAATACTTTAAATCCATTGGCAGCAAAGACCTCTGCAGTCACTTGGGCAAAAAGGGGACTATTTTCTCTGCTATCAAATGCTATAGCTACAGATAGCTCTCTCTGCTCTTGGAACTTCTCTTTAAGGTAGTTGGCTATCCCTTGTGTAACCATTCCTACCGTATAACGGTTGATTCTATTGGTGCCGACACCCATACGGGCCCTAAGGCCACCGGTTCCAAACTCTAAATTTTTATAAAAAGAGTCTTGAAGCTCATCTCCTCCTCTATCTATAAGGAGTTGAACCTCATTCCGGCTCTCCGGGTCAAATGAAGTTGAGAGCCAACTCTTAGCTCTATGCAAATACTCTTTAGAATCCATCTCTACCTAAGAGATTTTTTCCATCTTCTCATCTAACCACACCATCTCCAAAAAGGCGTTGTCATTGGAGGCTATAACTTTGAGAGAGGAGTTGTACTTTCTATTCCATCCTCTTACAATTGTAAATACCCCTTTGGTCAAGTAGCTCTTAATAATAGGATTTACTTGTAAATAGAGCTTCTTATACCCTTTATTTTCAACAAAATAGGCAAGCTCCCGTTCAATCGTCTCATCTATAGCCGCAGTTGACGAGACTTGCCCCGTACCATTACAGGAGGGACATTTCTCATTGGTATTTATCATAGTTGCAGGGCGCACTCTCTCACGGGTTATCTCCATAAGGCCAAAACGGGTTAAAGGCAAAATTTTATGACGGGCTCTATCTCTCTCCATAAAACCAAACATCTTTTTATGCAAAGCAGCTCTATTTTCTGCCGAATGCATATCAATAAAGTCTATCACAATTATTCCGCCAATATCTCTGAGCCTAAGCTGCCGGGCAATCTCCTCTGCAGCAATCATATTTACCTCAAAGACATTCTCCTCCTGTTCAACGCCATTCTTAGCTCTTATTCCACTATTTACATCTATAGCGGTGAGTGCTTCGGTATGTTCGATAATAAGATAGGCTCCATGTTTTAATGGGATAACTTTTCCAAATGCCCCTTTTAACTGTTTGGTAATACCTAAGTGGTCGAAAAGCGATTCCGATCCTTTATGAATTTTTACAATCTTCTCTTTTTCTGGTGCTATCTCTGCAACATAATCCCTAAGGGCTTCACCCATAGAAGCGTCATTGGTGACGATATTGGTGAAGGAGTCGTTTAGACGATCTCTAACTATTATGGTGCTTCTATCACTCTCGGTAAAGAGAAGTTTTGGGGGGTGGGCATTGACAAGCCTAGACCATGAACTCTCCCACTTCTCTATATGGGATTTTAGCTCGGCATCTAACACTGCAGCCTTTTTACCTTGTGCTACAGTTCTTATTATCACTCCGTAATTTGGAGGTAAAATACTATAAACCAATCTCTCTAACCTATTCCTCTCACTCTTGTCGCTTATTTTAGAGGAGATATTGACCTTATCCGAAAATGGGAGAAGTACAATGTTCCTTCCGGCAATGGAGATCTCTCCTGAGAGTCGCGATCCCTTAGTTGAGATGGGCTCTTTTTCTATAGATACTAAGATGTTTTGTCCAGGCTTAAGGAAGCCCTCTATCTTTCCATCTTTATCCAACTGGCCGGTAATTCTAACAGAATTGTAGAATGATTTTAGTTTTTTTCGATTTTGGTTTATATGTCTTAGAAAGTAGTCGAATGATTTGTAGGAGTGGCCCAAGTCGGAGTAGTGAATAAAGGCATCTTTTTTTGCCCCTATATCAACAAAGGCGGCATTTAATGCCGGCATCACCCGCTTAACCTTACCCAGAAAGACATTGCCAATTGAAAAATTATCGCCACTCTGCTCTTCGTTATATTCAACTAATCTACCCTCTTCCAAGAGAGCAATTGAAACTTTAGAGGGAGTTACTTCAATTACCAAATCTTTATCCATCAACACTATCTCTATAAAGAATCTAAAGCAAATCTTTCGATCTGCTTTAGATTAAACTACACAATTTATCTACTTCTTTTTATGTCTATTTTTACGCAGACGCTTCTTTCTTTTGTGAGTAGACATTTTGTGTCTTTTTCGTTTTTTTCCGCAAGGCATATTCTAAAAATTATAATTACTTAACATTCTCTCTTACAGCCGTCATAAAGGATTTTGCAGGCTTAAATGAGGGAATAAAATGTTCTGGAATAATAATAGTAGTGTTTTTCGAAATGTTTCGTGCAGTCTTCTGGGCACGCTTCTTAACTATAAAACTACCGAATCCGCGGAGATAAACATTTTTATCTTTAGTCAAAGAGTCTTTAACAGTCTCCATAAAGCTCTCGATAACATTCTGAACGGCTACTTTCTCCATTCCTGTTGTTTTAGCTACTTCATTTACAATGTCAGCTTTTGTCATAATAATAATTATTAATTGGTTAATCTCTAATGAAAAACAAATTTAGCATTTAATTATTTAATTATGCAAACATCGCTCCATTTTTCATATAATTAGGTAATAATGTGGGAAATATTTAAAATTTTTACCCATTTGGTACTTTGGCATAGAGATTGACCAATAGTAGTGATAGAGAACCTTCTCTTTTATTCTAAAGAGAGGGTGACAAAATGACACTATATAAGATATGAAAAAGATAGAAGATTATATATTACAGCAGAGTGGAGCCGATTCAATCAATATTATTCCTATGATGGCTTTAGAGGAGGGGAGCGATATTGAGGAGAAAAATTTACCCGAAACACTCCCTATTTTAGCATTACGAAACGCGGTGCTCTTTCCAGAGACTATTATACCCATAGCTGTAGGTAGAGAAAAATCTATTAAGTTGGTTAAATCTATCCACAAAAAGGGTAAAATATTAGGGGCAGTAACCCAACGCGACGCACAAGTAGACGATCCCACTTCAGAAGAGCTTTACGAAATAGGGACGCTGGCTAAGGTTATAAAAATTATAGAGATGCCTGCCGGTGGAATCACTATTATCTTGCAGGGTATAAGGCGTTTTTCTGTAGTAGACTATATTAGTAGTTCACCCTACTTTTTGGCAACTGTCAAATACTTGGAGGAGGAGAAGGTAGCAGAAGAGAGCAAAGAGCACGATGCAATTACCGCCTCTATAAAAGAGTTGGCATTAGAGATTATTAAACTCTCCTCTTCCTATCCTCCCGAAGCCTCTTTTGCTATAAAGAATATAGAGGGAATCAATTTTTTAATAAATTTTGTCTCCTCTACATTTGAATCTGAGAGTATCGAAGATAAGATATCGCTTTTGAGAATCTCTTCTCTTAAAGAGAGAGCTCTAAAGTTGATGGAACTATTGAATAGACAGATTGAACTTCTTAAGCTTAAAGATGATATACAGCAGAAGGTTCGAACTAAAATAGATCAGCAGCAGTTGGAGTATTATCTCAACCATCAACTGAAAACTATTCAGGAGGAGTTGGGAATATCGGGGAGCAATCAGGAATTTATGGAGTTGAGGGAAGAGGGAAAGAAGAAAGAGTGGCCTCAATATGTTGCAGAAGCTTTTGAAAAGGAGCTACAGCGATTGGAACGCTCTAACCCCAATGCCCCCGACTACAATATTCAATATGGTTATATTAAGTTTTTACTCGAACTCCCATGGAGTGAAAAAAGTGAAGACAATTTAGATCTCAATAATGCCAAAAAGATATTGGATAGAGACCACTATGGACTTGAAAAGGTTAAAGAGAGGATTATAGAGCATCTTGCAGTTCTAAAATTGAAAGGTGATCTTAAATCTCCAATTCTTTGTCTCTATGGTCCTCCCGGCGTTGGTAAAACCTCTTTAGGCAAATCTATTGCAGATGCCTTAGGTAGGGAGTATGGACGAATATCTCTTGGTGGGCTACATGATGAGTCGGAGATCCGGGGGCACCGTAGAACCTATATAGGTGCAATGCCGGGTAGAATTATCGCTACCATCCGAAAAGCAGGTACCTCAAATCCGCTTATTGTCTTAGATGAGATAGATAAGGTGAGTAGCGACTTTAGAGGCGACCCCGCCTCTGCACTATTGGAGGTTCTTGACCCGGAACAAAATTCTTCGTTCCACGACAACTACTTAGATTTGGATTACGATCTATCCAATGTGCTCTTTATCACCACAGCCAACACCACCTCATCTATCCATCCCGCACTACGCGATAGAATGGAGATGATAGATGTAAGTGGATATTTGGCAGAAGAGAAGTTCTTTATTGCCAAAGATCATCTAATCCCAAAAGAGGCATCGGCTCATGGATTGAAGAGAAGGGAGCTCAATATTACTAAAGCTGGAATTGAGAGTATAATTGCCAATTATACCCGAGAATCGGGTGTGAGAGAGCTCGATAAGAGAATAGCAAAAGTAGCCCGTGTTACAGCCAAACGAATTGCGTTGGGAGAGAAGAGACCACTCTCTATTGGAAAAAGTGAAGTGGCCAAAATTTTAGGATCTCCACTCTATAGCAGAGATATGCAAAAAGGGAATGAGGCGCCGGGTGTTGTTACCGGCTTGGCTTGGACCAGAACCGGTGGCGATATTCTTTTCTTAGAGTGTAGTTTAAGTAAAGGAAGTGGAAAACTCTCTACAACTGGAAACCTTGGAGATGTGATGAAAGAGTCGGCAACAATAGCCTACAAATATCTAAAGGCACACCCCAAACTTATCAATATAACCGATAAAGTCTTTACCCAAAAAGATATCCATATACATGTTCCGGAAGGGGCTATTCCAAAAGATGGACCTTCGGCCGGTATCTCTATGGTCTCTGCAATAGCGTCGGCCTTTTTAGAGAAAAAGGTTAAAAAGGGAGTTGCAATGACTGGAGAGATTACCTTAAGGGGAAAAATTCTTCCTGTTGGGGGGATAAAGGAGAAAATTTTGGCAGCAAAGAGAGCAGGTGTATCTACTATTATTCTTCCCAAAGAGAATAAGAGGGATATAGATGAGATAAAGGAGATCTATGTAAAAGGATTGGAATTCCAATACTTTAACACTATTCCAGAGGTATTGAGCTACCTGCTTTAAGAGTCTGTAACAATGGAAGTTAAAATTGAAGAGAGTTGGAAACAGCTCCTTAAAGAGGAGTTTTCTAAAGAGTACTTCCACTCTATTGTAGATACCATTAAAGAGGAGCTCTCTCGGGGGGTAAAGATCTATCCCCCGGGGAGTGATATTTTCAAAGCCTTTTGGCTCACTCCATTAAATAGAGTTAGAGTAGTGTTGATTGGTCAAGATCCCTACCACCGTTATGGCCAAGCTCACGGTCTCGCTTTCTCTGTTCCCGATGGGGTTAGACTCCCCCCATCTCTTAAAAATATATATAGAGAGCTTCACGATGATTTGGGAGTCGCCCCCTCCCTCTCCGGTAATTTGGAACGGTGGGCAAAGCAGGGGGTTTTACTTCTAAACGCCACTCTTACGGTGCGGGCTGGCGAACCCGCATCTCACTCCAAAATAGGGTGGCAACACTTTACAGATTCAGTAATTTCTACTCTATCACAAGAGAAAGAGGGGATTGTTTTCCTTTTATGGGGCGCTTTTGCCAAGAGGAAGAGTGAGCTTATAGATAGCTCCAAGCACCATATTTTAGTTGCAGCACACCCCTCTCCTCTTGCTCAGGGAGCTTTTTTTGGTTCAAGACACTTCTCTCAAACCAACAATATTCTGCGTTCGATGGGAGATAAGCCTATAGAGTGGTAATAGAGAGAGGGTTAAAAAATTGCAGAGCCAACTCTAACCATAGTACTTCCCTGCTCCACAGCCAATTGCCAATCTCCAGACATACCCATCGAGAGTTGATTAAAATTGGTTTCAATAGAAGGGTAGAGCTCTAAAATTGTATCGTATAGCTCTTTAAGAGAAGCAAACTCTGCAGAGACAACCTCTTTATCATCAATAAAAGAGGCCATTCCCATAACTCCTCTAACTCTAATGTTGTGAAAACTCTCTCTCTGCTCTACTAAGGAGAGAAGCTCCCGGCGAGTCAATCCCTGCTTACTCTCTTCGCGGGCAATATGAAGCTGTAAAAGGCAATCTACAACTATATTACGCTTTTGAGCCTCTCTATCTACCGCTCTTAAAAGCCTCTCGCTATCTATTGAGTGTATAAGATGTACTCTCTCTATAAACATCTTTATCTTGTTGGTTTGTAGTGGTCCAATAAAGTGCCAACGGATATCGTTGGGAAGTTCTTCAATTTTAACTTTTAGCTCTTGAGCTCTATTCTCTCCAAAGTCTCTCTGCCCTGCTCTATAAAGATCCATAATCTCTTGGGAACTTCTAAATTTTGAGACAACTACCAAATTGACCCCTTTAGGTAGAGCAGCCTTAAACTCTTTAAGTTTAGATATGGAACTGGAACTTTTAAAAGGTGTCATTTTCTCTGTTTTAACTGCTCCTGTTGAGCTTTATATGCGGCATCTAAACGCTCTTGAAATTTAGATCTCTTTTTAGGTGCCACCGATTTACTCTTCAACTGCTTAATGATCTCCTCTTCATCTACAACAAATCTTCTAATTGCCCAAGTTTGGATCATAGTTATAAGGTTGGAAAGAAAGTAGTAGTAGCAGAGTCCGCTTGAGAAGTTATTTCCTAAAAAGAGTAGAAATAGAGGCATAAAGTAGAGCGACATAAATTTCATCCCCGCCATCTGAGGATTACCCTCCATCTGCTGAGCATTCATACGGGAGTAGAAAAACATAGATAGTGCCATTAAAATAGCAAGAAGACTCACATGGCTTCCATAAAGAGGAATTGAAAAGGGGAGATCTAAAATAGAGTCGTAGGTACTTAAATCTTTTACCCATAGAAAGCCCTCCTGGCGCAATTCAAAGGAGGCGGGGAAGAAGCGAAACATTGCAAATAGTATAGGAAATTGCAACAACATTGGAAGGCACCCCCCAAACATACTAACCCCAGCCTTATTGTAGAGTGCCATAGTCTCCTGCTGCTTCTTCATAGCATCGTCCTTCTTGGGATATTTGGCATTTATCTTATCTATCTCGGGCTTTAAAACTCTCATTTTTGCCGATGAGATATAGGATTTGATTGTTAAGGGGGAGATAACCAATTTAATTAGTAGAGTGAGAAGAAGAATAATGAGTCCATAGCTATTTATAAAGCGACTCAACAAATCAAAGACATTGATTATTATATATCTATTGATCCACCCTATAAGCGACCCTCCAAGTGGGACAATCTTCTCAAAGTTTTGATTATACGATTTGAGTGTTTTAAAGTGGTTTGGGCCAAAATAGAATTGCAATGGGATATTGGCACTCTCTCCTCCGGAGTGGTTCAAATTCATCTTTGCACTACAGTGCATTAAGTTGGCATCTCCTTCGGGATAGAAGTGGAATGCAAGATCTCCATAGTTGAAATGTTCTTTGGCAATTAAAATAGCCGAAAAGAACTGTTGTTGAAATGCTACCCAATTTACCTTAACCTTAAGGTTGGCAGAGGAGCTCTCCTTTCTTAAACCTAAATTATTGACCGAAGTTGAATTGGGATAGTTGTAAACAACTGTAGAGTAATTTTTTTCATTGGCATATCCCCTCTCTTGGCGAGCCATATCTACCTCCCACTCAAGATCTACAGCTGTTTGATTCCTGGGAGTGTATCTATCCATCCCCACTAAGGTGACATCCATATCTACCAGATAGCTATCTGGTAGAAGTCTATAGCTATATTGTATATAAGAGAGAGAGTCTATATTAAGGCGATAGAGTAGTTCACTATCGCTTGATGAGATTAGTTGAAATCCAAAATAGGAGGTTGAAATAGTTTGGCCTGCAAAGAGTTGAAGATTAAAATTTACCCCCTCTTCTCCAAAAAGTTTTAGCTCCTTGCCATCAAATCTACTATAATCTTTTATAACAACAGAGATAGGCTTTGCCCCTATATTAGAGAACTCTACGGCAATTTTGCTGTTTTCCAATCTCGTAAACGACTCTTCAGCTCTGCTGGCACTTGCTAAAGATTCACTACTATATAGTTGCGATTGCAACTCTACACTACTCTCTGTAGAGGTGGTAGAGTGTTGTTCCAAATAGCTCTCCTGGAGCTCTTTAGAGAGTTTTTCGGGGGTGCTGCTCTCTTGTAGTTGTGTAATTTTTAGGGAATCCTCTTCCGCTTTTAGGAGCTCTTCGTTCTGAGCCAATCTTGCATTATACCAGCTAAAACCTATTAAAATGGCCCCGATTAGTACAAAGCCAAGCAAAGAGTTTTTATTCATCTTCTAATCTTATTGATTGTCTATAATTTTAATTTTAGCCTCTATCTGCCCCATCTCCTCCTTAGCTGCAGCTATTTTCTGATTTATCTCTTTTATAATAGAATCTGCCTTTTTTGATTTGGCAAAAAAACCTATATTATTTTCCCACAAAGAGATATCCTGCTCAATCGTTCTAAACCTCTGTACCAATCTATCTCTCTCATACTTCACTCCCCTTTCACCTCTAGTTGCAGCTCTATCCAACTGCTGTTTGAATTTAGACCTCTTCAGATACTCCTCTTCGTTGAAGTGGGATGGAAACTTCTCCTTCATGGCCTCGATAAACTCCTCCTCTACCCTCTCTTTATCCCTCATAGGAACAAATCCTATCACTCCCCAGCGATCCTTAATCTCTTTAATTTTAGATTTTTTTGCCTCTATTTTACCATCTAAACCTTCAAGTTCCCTAACCTCTGTGATAATATCCTCCTTCCTCTTTAAATTATCGGACATATCCTTTTTGTTGTGTGCAAAGTGCTCCTCTTTTCTACTAAAAAAATAGTCGCATCCCTTACGAAACCTGGCCCATATGGCATCGGACTCTTTTCTGGGAACAGGGCCAATCTCTCTCCACTGCTTTTGGGCCGCAATAATCTGATCTGTGCTCTTTTTCCACTCTTGGCTCTCTTGTAGAGATTCAACCAAGAGGCAAAGTTCTTCCTTGCTCTTTAAATTATCTTCAAATTGCTTCCTCTGCTTTGAATAGAACTCCCTCTTTTCGCTATAAAATTTATCACAGGAGGCTCTAAAACGATCATATATTTTTTGGTTCTCCTTTTTAGTGGCAAAGCCAATAGATCGCCACTCGCTCTGTAGCGCAGTTATCTCTTTACTCAATTTAGAGAAATTCCAACTCTCTTTCTCCTCCTCCAAGAGCTTCTCTATCTTTTCACATATCGCCCTCTTGCGTTCCAAATTGGCTTTATGTTGAGCTTTAATATTTTCAAAATATAGCTGTTGCCTTTTATTAATCTCTCTTGAAGCTTCTCTAAAGCGATTCCATGTCTCTTCTCTCACCTCTTGAGGAACAGGCCCCACCTCTCTCCAATCTTCATGAAGTGTTTGTAGTTTACGAAACGCTTCAACAACATTTTCTAAAGAGAGTAATGCTTCGGCCTTTTCACAAATTTTAATTTTAACCGCAAGATTTTTCTTTAAATCCAACTCTTTAAGCTCATTGTTAATCTTTACATAATCGTAGAATCTCTCTACAAAATGTTGATAACGATCCCAAAGGTCTCTATTGTGAGCTATTGGAACAGGTCCGGTTTCTCTCCATCTGCTTTGCAGTTTTCTAAAAGTTGGGAATGTATAATGTAGATCTTCTTGTTTTTCAAGGAGCTCCTTCAACTCTTCAATAATATCGTTCTTTGTTTTAAGGTTCTCCTCTTTGAGCTGCTCCAACTTCTCTATATAGACTCTCCGCTCCAATTTATAGCGTCCGTAGAGCTCTTTAAACCCTCTCTCCAATTCTGCAAAGGGGTTGGTTGATACCTCATCTTCTCCCTCTCTATTTATGGGCAAGTTTGCCTCCCCCTCCATAGAAGAGTTGGTTGAAAGGTGGGAGGCCATCTCCCGTTTTAATCTTTTATAGAAGGAACTTTTAAGCAGATCGGCATATTTATACATCTCCTGCTGATCTCCCTTCTCAATCAACTCTTGAAAAATATTGACCAGTTCGCTTAAACTCTTCCCTCCAAAATCTTCCTTGCGGCCACTCTCAATTTGCTCCTCGGACGAATCTCTCTTTTCTTGGGTCATAACTCTATAACAACACTATTTATAACTGGCAAATATACAAAAAATGTTTGCTAAACTTATCTTTTGGCTAAATTTGCACTATGATAAGAGTAGATATAATAACCCTTCTACCGGAGCTGCTTCAAAGCCCCTTAAGCCACTCTATCGTTCAGAGGGCTCAAGAGCGGGGATTGGCTTCAATCCATATTCACAATCTTAGAGATTGGGGAATTGGCAACTATAGGCAAGTTGACCACTACCCCTATGGTGGAGGAGCCGGAATGGTAATGATGATTGAACCTGTTTATAATCTAATTGAGAAACTAAAAAAGGAGAGAGAGTACGACAAAATTATCTATATGAGCCCCGATGGCCACCCTTTAGATCAAAAAATGGTAAATCGTCTCTCTCTCTTGAAAAATATAATTATTATTTGTGGTCACTATAAAGGAATAGACCACCGTATAAGAGAGCATCTTGTCACACATGAAATCTCTATTGGCAACTTTGTTCTAAGTGGAGGAGAGATACCGGCGGCACTTCTTTGTGATGCTATAATAAGAGTTATACCGGGTGCAATAGGAGATGAAACTTCTGCTTTGACCGACTCTTTCCAAGACAATCTGCTCGCACCGCCTATCTATACTCGCCCCTCTAATTTTAAAGGGTGGCAGGTTCCAGAGGTACTTTTAAGCGGGAATGAGAAGTTGATTAGAGAGTGGGAGGAGAAAGAGGCGTTAGAGAGAACTCAAAAACTTCGTCCCAATCTACTAAACGATGAAGATAACTCCCAAATGGAGAGTTGAAGGTAGAGCTATTAAAATCCAAAGCTCTCTATCTCTTTTTTCTCCTCTTTTTGCTCTTTACGGGGGGTAATCTCTTGGTGTTCTTGTAGGGCCACCACCTTCATTGCTTTAATTGGCGTTGCAGGGCAGATATATTGACAAGCGCCACACCCTATACACTCTTTTTTATTTATATGGGGGATCATAAGTGCGGTACCTTTGTAAGAGACCATATTTATAGCCTTTGTTGGACAGTGCTCCTCGCAGGCACCACAATCTGTCTTATCGGTATAGACAATACACTCCCTTAGAGAAAATTTAGCCTTTGCAATAGCTGTAATCTGTTTCTTCTCTTTAGTGAGAGGAAGTAGGGCGCCATTGGGGCACACCTCGCTACAACGGGTACACTCAAATGAGCAGTAGTGGTTGTCAAAATTCAACAGTGGCAAGAAAGGGGCATCGAAACCATACTCGCCCAAAGAGGGTTTTATAATTGTTGCCGGACATGCTGCAACACAGGCGTGGCATGCAGTACAATTTAGTTTTAGGTGATTGACCGAAATAGCTCCCGGAGGTGCAATTCCACTTTTGCCGGGAGTAGAGGCGAGAAGGGGTCTTTTAAGTGCAAAGTTTGTAGCAATAGCTCCGCCTGCCGCTCCCAAGCCCAACAGTACTCTTCTACGCTCTAAGGAGAGCTCTCTTTTAGAGCTCTTTGAGCCCCCTTTCAAAAGAGAAGAGGAGAGGCCAATTCCCCCTTTGGGACAACTTACCATACAGTTGAAGCATAAGATACATCTTGAAGAGTCTATACTTTTACTCTCTATATCTATACAATTTGCTTTGCAGACAATAGAGCACCTATAACATGAGATACACGCCTCCTCTTCTATTGTCGGTTTGTAGAGCGAAAATTTAGAGAGCATTCCCAAAAGAGTACCCACCGGACAGATTATATTACAATATAGCCTTCCCTTGACAAGGCTGCTCTGAGGTTTCTATGGTGCTCCT
>CAZEGL010000017.1:0-15521 GCA_964512295.1 uncultured Muribaculaceae bacterium | reverse complement strand
CTTAAAGATGGAGAGAAGAGTAACGGTAATAAGGAGGGTAGAGGCTAATAAAAGTGTAGAGAGAGTTATAGAAGAGAAACTCTTAATGTAGAGAGTAGCAGGAAAGATAGAGGCCATTAAATTATGAAGAGAGATGGCTCCTCGAACAATAAAAGTGTTGGAAACTCTTCCCCAAATGGAGTAGGGCTCTAAAATTGTTAGTGGAGAGAGCCATCCCACTGCAAATGCTAAAAGGAGAGAAGCAACTATATAGTATCTGATTTTTCTCCCTTTTTCAAAATAGAACTTTCTTTTTCGCTTAGGTTTAATCCTATTGGCCACATTAATCACTATATCTTGATAGATTCCCAAGGGGCAGAGAGTAGAGCAGTATAGACGGCCAAATAGAAGGGTAAGGAGAGTGATAAAAAGAAAGGTTATTGCCCCGCCACTCATGATTGAGAGGAGTGATGGAATAAACTCAATCTTTAAAATTTTAGAGATAAAGGAGTATGAGAGAGAGCTGCTAACGATAAATGAGAGGGTAATCAAAAATAGAAGCAATAGCGAAATAATAACTCTTCCTCTCTTTAACAAAGTATATCTATTCATCCCAATTTAACTCTCTCAATTTTAAGTTGATCCAAATTTGTAGAACCTATCCCCATCTTTTCGGCAAGGGCAATATGGTGAACATCGTCAAGTTCTACCGGTACAAATTGAGAAAAAAACTTAATGGCAGCGGTATCGGCAGATACAACATTGGTAGAGATGAAGAGCGCCTTTGGAGTTTCTACATCCTCTACTGTACGCCCTTTAGGACCATTTTTTACCATAATACGATAGGCATCTACAATATTGAGTACAGGCATCTTCTCGTAGGTTGAACAATCTGCTATAGATTGTTGTAAATTATTGGCATGCATAAAGCGCCTATCCCACACAATACCCATAAAGTTTTTCATTGAGATGGTCATTTTAGCTCCGCCGTGGTTTTTCAATACCGGAACATTAATCCATGCGTCACACTCCACAATAGCTTCATGTATCTTCACCTGCTTCATTGAGAGAGCTTTTGGCAACTGAACGGTACGATAATATTTTTCGTCGTGGGCAAAGGCAATCTTTGCCCCTCCTCTTTTTGCAGCCTCCTCAATGCCACTATTTTTGTAGCAGGCTCGCCATTCGTCGCAAGTGTGGTCAAAAACGGTAACTTGAGATGCACCCACTCGAAAGCAATCTCTAACTATAGCCTCTACCAATTGTGGATTGGTATTGGCGCCATACTCAGGGGTTTTATCCCAACCGATGTTTGGTTTTACAACAACTCTATAGCCTCTCTTTATATATTTTGAGAGTCCCCCCATAAGCTCTATAGCTTTGCTGTATAACTCTTGAGGTTCGCCTCCCATAACGGCAACCAAATCGTTATTTTTCCCTATCTCCTTAGGAGCTGCAGCAAAGAGAGAGCCCTCTTTTGCTTTAACAACTCCACCTACGCTCAAAAGCAAAGCCCCTTTAAGAAATTCCCTTCTCTCCATATTTTTGTTATTCGATGCGTGTTGATGTACTTACAACTCCTTTATCCCAATCAAATTCACTACCTGCCGCACTGTGGGGGATAGTATATATTAAGAGTAGAACCACAGCTGCTACAACCCATAGATAGCCCCTCTCTCTCTTTCTATTAAATACAATTGCCACAACCCATACTAACAGAGCTATTAATGTTTTGGTATCTGTTAAATCGCCACCAAGTGGCCATCCGCTCCACCACTCTCCAAAAGCAGCTTTTTGAACGAAAGGTCCCAATACCAATCCTCCAACAAATAGAGTTAATACCGTAAAGATTGCCGCTCTTTTTGCACTATTCAATTTAAATAGAGCTGCTGCTGCTGTATAGGTAGAGAGTAGCATTGCACTAAACATCAATAAGATATGAACAATCAACAGTAGAGGCGAAACCCTATCTTTAAAGCGCAGGAGTACAGGGTGGTTATTGTTTGGTCTAAAACTTCTATCATCCTTTATAAAAGTTACCAGGTAACTTATTTTCCCGGCTGGAGGTTGCGCAGGGAGCTCAAAGGAATAAAGGCCACCCTTCTCTACCCCCTCAACAATAGTAAGGGGATGATCGCTCTTATATCGTTTCCACATGAGGAGCACTCTTATCTTTTCATTTGAGGGTTTCATTTTAATTTCAAAACTCTCTATAAAGGGATCGCTCTCTCCCAATTCGAAATTGTATGGTAACGAGCGCTCCATGCTTCTATAGAGCTTAAACGAATAGCTCTCTCCATCTATCTCTACACTATTTTTTAATGGATTGGTTGGGCCACTTATCCGCTGATATATTACAGCAGAAAGGGTAATAACTATTGCAATAGACCAGGCAAATAATCTTTTCATAATAAGAGTAGATAAAATTATTGTGGAACTACAGTGGAAATGAGCCTCTCACCTTCTCTGATAAAGTGAATCACCACACTCTCTCCGCTTTTAAGGTGGGCCATAATTCCCATATAGTCATAAATATTATTAATTGTTCTCTCACCTATTTTTACAATTATATCTCCCTCCTGTAACCCTCCATCATGGGCACTCTTGCCTTGGATCACAGAACCTATTCTAAAACCATCTCCCACCTCATAGGTAAAATCTGGAATTAAACCGAGAGTGACTCTTTTTCCTTCGCCTTTAGGGTTATGTTGAGGCGACATTGAACCGCTCTTTTGTTCTATAAATTGGGGCTCTATATCTAAAGAGTCTATAGCATCAATCAATTGTAGTGCAAAATTTGTAACCCTCTCTAACCCAACAAAATTAATAGAACCCACCGAATCTGCAGGCGAATGATATTGGGGATGTGCACCGGTGGAGAGGCTCAAAAGCGGTACTCTCTTTACATTAAATGAGGTGTGATCGGAACCTCCACTTCCTATACTCATCCCTTTGATATTGAGTTGACAAGAGCTGTTGGCTTTATCCAATAGAGCTTCTGCCTCTTTGAAGGTTCCAACTCCCTCTACAAAAAGAGCCTCTTTACGCAACCGCCCCACCATATCTAAATTTAACATTATCTTTGGGAGCGCCCCTAAGGCATCTAAGGTATCGGCCAAGTGAGTAGAGCCAATAACACCTTGTTCTTC
The DNA here is from genome assembly GCA_964512295.1 of uncultured Muribaculaceae bacterium. Lineage (GTDB taxonomy): Bacteria > Bacteroidota > Bacteroidia > Bacteroidales > UBA932 > Bact-08. Next base: position 12,393 of record CAZEGL010000017.1, on the reverse strand, counting down.
AGCTCCAAAAGCAACGAAAATTGGGTTCCATCCGGTAGAGAGAGAGGGTTGATTCCTACTCTTTTGTTGAGATACTCTTATTAACTCTAAGAGAGCGGCAACGCCGCTGGCATTGTCGTCGGCTCCATAAAAAATCTCTCTCTCTACAGTTGTGGAGTGGGCACTCTCTTTTACTCCAAGATGGTCGTAGTGGGCTCCTACAAGTATAGAGAGCTCCCCCTCTGTGGGCACCCTCCTGCCCGCAACATTATAGGTAGTTATCTCTATAGGTGCTGTTTTTACTTCAACTTCAACCTCTCCATTGGGGGAGTTGAGAAATTGGCTGTAAAGCGAAGAGGAGATAGAGATTACCGGTATAGGGAAGGGGCTCCCCTTAATTCCCTCCTCTACAATCACTTTACCCGAAGGATCCAAATTTAATATTGCTCTATACCCCCGCTCCATCTCTTTTGTAACAATATATTTAAGAGAGTCGTGGGCTATATTTAGAAGCAACAGAGGATTTCTCCCCTTTACAACTTCTGCAACAGAGAGTAGCTCTCCTTTAAAGGAGGTTGTGGGAGAGAGTGGAGAGAAGCTGTAATCTCTCCCCTTTTTAAGTGTGATACTATCAAATTTTAGTGAACTCTCTAAAATTTTTCTCTCTATAATAAAATTGAATGGAAGTAGGTATGAGTTGCCAAATAGGGGTACTAAACCGCTTTGAGCCATCTTCTCTGCAATATAGTGGGCTGCAATAGAGTCGTGTGGTGTACCGGGAAATCTTCCTTGAAGCCTCTCCCCTGCTAAAAATGTGAGATAGGAGCGGAGAGAGTCTATCTCAACTCCAATCGCCTGAGCTTTGAGTGGCGATATGGAGCAGAGGGTAAGAAGAGCAGAAAGGAGAAGAGAGACTCTCCATTTTAAAAATTTTTCTAAAATGGCCCCCATCTCTTAATGACTATTGTGTTGTGCCAAATATGCCTTGAGTGTATTTGAGAGCAGAGAGACTATTGTCATGGGCCCAACTCCTCCGGGTACGGGTGTGATGTAGGAAGCTTTTGGAGCAACCTCCTCCCAATCTACATCTCCCACCAACTTAAAACCGCTTTTGGTTGGAGCTTCAACACGGGTAATACCTACATCAATCACTACCGCTCCACTTTTAACCATATCTCCTTTTAGAAAATTGGGAACCCCCAATGCAGCAATTACAATATCGCCTCTCTTAACAATCTCTTTTAGATTCTTTGTTCTGCTATGGCACACTGTTACAGTTGAATTTCCTGGAGTGCTTTTTTGTAACAATAGATTGGCCAAGGGCTTCCCAACAATATTGCTTCTCCCAATGATAACACACTCCTTACCATCGGTTTCAATATTATATCGTTTGAGTAGCTCCATTATGCCTGCAGGGGTTGCAGGAAGATAGGCAGGAAGAGCAAGCACCATCTTGCCAATATTTACAGGGTGAAAGCCATCTACATCTTTCACAGGATCTATTGCCTCAATAACTCTCTGTTCAGCTATATGCTTTGGTAGTGGAAGCTGTACAATTAAGCCATCTACCGAACTATCCCCATTTATTTTTGCTATCTCCTCTAAAAGTGCCTCTTCCGAAATACTCTCTTGCAATCTAATAACAGTAGAATCGAATCCAACCGCCTTACAAGTTCTCTCTTTATGCCCTACATAAGTTTGAGAAGCACCATCTTCTCCTACTAAAATAGCTACCAAATTTGGGCGCCTCTTCCCACTATCAACTATTTTGTTAACCTCGTTGGTTATCTCCTGCTCAATAGAGGCTGCCGTCCCTTTTCCATCTAAAATATTTATCTCCATATCTCATAATCTTTTAAAATCTACCTCTCATACCGCCCATAGCTCTCATTGCTTTGGCAGTTCCTCCCCCTCCGGCAAAGTTCTTAATCATTTTTCGGCTTTCGTCAAACTGCTTTATAAGACGATTCACTTCGGCTACAGTGGTGCCACTTCCATTGGCAATTCTCCTCCTTCTACTTCCATTGATAATTTCGGGGCTCTCACGCTCCCTAAGAGTCATAGACATAATAATAGCCTCTATAGATTTAAAAGAGGAGTTGTCCATCTCTACATCTTTTAGTGCTTTTCCCATTCCGGGAATCATAGAGGCAAGATCTTTGATGTTGCCCATCTTTTTTATCTGCTGAATTTGATTGTAGTAGTCGCTAAAATTGAATTGGTTTTTTGCCAACTTCTTCTTTAGTTTTCGTGCCTCCTCTTCGTCAAACTGCTCTTGGGCCTTCTCAACCAAAGTAACCACATCACCCATTCCCAAAATACGATCGGCTATTCTAGCCGGATGGAAAAGCTCTAAACTCTCCATCTTCTCTCCGGCAGAGACAAATTTGATAGGCTTATCTACAACAGCTCTAATAGAGAGAGCGGCACCTCCCCGAGTGTCGCCATCAAGTTTGGTAAGCACCACACCGTCAAAGGACAATCTCTCGTTGAAAGCTTTTGCTGTCTCTACGGCATCTTGGCCGGTCATAGAGTCTACTACAAAGAGGGTTTCGGTTGGATTTATCCCCTTTTTAATAAGGGAGATCTCATCCATCATCGCATCATCTACAGCCAATCTACCGGCAGTATCTACTATAACAAGCGAATAGCCCTCACTCTTAGCTTTGGCTATCCCATTTTTGGCTATGGCGAGAGGATTTTTTGACTCCTCTTCGGAATAGACAAAAGTATCCACTGTCTCTCCCAGCACCTTAAGCTGCTCAATCGCTGCAGGCCTATAGACATCACACGCTACCAACATAGCCTTTAGTCCAAACCTCTTTTTGGCATGGAGCGCCAGCTTTGCAGAGAAGGTTGTTTTACCCGAACCCTGTAACCCTGCAACCAAAACAATAGCAGGCTTACCCTTTAGGTTAGTTGTAGCGCTCTCTCCCCCCATCAAAGCCACCAGCTCATCATGTACTATTTTGGTAAGCATCTCTCCCGGACGAACCGCTTTAAGTACATTTTGACCTAATGCCTTCTCCTTTACCTGATCGCAGAACTCTTTTGCTATCTTATAGCTCACATCGGCCTCAACAAGAGCTTTTCTAATCTCTTTTAAGGTCTCGGCAACATTGATCTCTGTAATTCTACCCTCTCCTTTAAGAAGTTTAAAGGAGCTCTCAATTCTCTCAATTAAATTTTCAAACATCGAAATAGATTAAGTTGCAAAGTTAACTATTTTGAATGAAGCTATAAAGGATCTCTCTCCCTTTATCATTTACTATTGCCTCTAAATGATACCTTATTAGTTCTGAATGAAAAAGATAAGGGTCTCTTAAATAGGTGTAGGCACCATCCCAGGAGTAAATTTTAGCCATCGCAGAGGTAAAAAAGAGGGTAATAAGAGTTCTATTCAATCCCTCTCTATAGAGCCCCTCTGAACACCCCCGCTCTAAATTTTCAGAAATTATTTTAGAGTAGAAGCTTAGCCTGTTGTTGTGGTTGAGCAAATTTAGATCGGGCAGAAGATTTGAAGTATCATTCAAAAGTAGAGGCCCTATCTCCTCTAATTTATTGTTCATCATGCCACTGGTATTATAAAGAGCCTCAATAGCATTTTCCCCTTGAGTGAGCGAGATATTAATTCTAAATTCAACATCTTCCAATGTGTACTGCATCACAACCCTCATAAGATTCTCTTTACTTTCAAAATTGTTGTATAGAGTTTTTTTTGTCACCTTAAGGTGTTCTGCAATCTCGTCTACTGTCATCTTTAATCCCTTTATACGAAATAGTTCGTATAATCTTGAGATGTATTGTTCTCTTGAACTTGTTCTAGCCATATCTATAAAATTAAATGGGAATAAATTTCGGGAGCTCTCTCTCTCATATTGTACTCCATTGCCATAACTTGGCCATATGCCCCGGTTGAACGGATTGCAATAAGATCGCCTCTACTACTTTGGGGCAGTGAGATAGAAGTACCAAAGAGGTCACTCGATTCACACACAGGGCCCGCTACATCATACTCTACATGAGGCTCTTTAGAACTTAAATTCAAAATCTGATGATGCGACTGATAGAGTGCAACACGCATAAAATCGTTCATACCGGCATCTAATATAATAAAATCTCTTTGGATTCCCTTCTTGACAAAAAGGATTCGAGAGATTAGCGAACCCGACTGTGCAACTATAGCTCTTCCAGGCTCAAAGTGTACCCTCTGATGCGCTTCACGCTTAAGCTTTTTATTAAAGAGTGAAAAATAGGAGCTAAAGTTGGCAATAGGATTGAGATGAGGGTCGTTATAATCTACCCCTAACCCCCCTCCCATATTGAGTTCCCTTACCGTTAAAGAGTTGTTTTTAAAAAGTTGCACTATCTCATTAACTTTTTCAATCAATCTTTCAAAGGTCGAAAGGTTACAAATTTGCGATCCTATATGAAAATGTAACCCTATAAAATCGAGATTGGGAGACTCTTTAAGTACCTCTATTGCTTGGGGGAGATGTGGCAATACAATCCCAAATTTATTCTGAGCCCTGCCGGTAGTTATGTAGTGGTGAGTATCTACTTCAATATCGGGATTGATTCGTAGTGAAACTGCAGCTCTTCTATTCATCTTGGCCGCAATGCTCTCTACAACCTTCAATTCGGGTATAGATTCACAATTTATTGAGAAGATAGCCTCTCCAATGGCCAGCTCTATCTCCCAATCTCTCTTTCCAACTCCTGCAAAGACTATTTTTTCTCTATCGAAGTTATGGTCAATTGCCAATTTCAGCTCACCACCACTAACACAGTCTACTCCCAAGCTGTAGCTCTTGATTCGCTTTACAATGTGGTCATTGGCATTGGCTTTAAGAGCATAGTGGCCCTCAAATCCATATCTCTTCAACTCCGAAGTGTAGAGTTCGAGCGTTTTCTCTAAAAGAGAGGTGTCGTAATAGTAGAAAGGGGTCTTATATCTAAGTAGCTTTTCAACTACAACATTATTAAACATATACAAATTTAATAGGAGAGATTTATAATAGTTGTAAGTGTGACAAATGTAGTAAATCTAAATGTAAAATAGTAAATTCTAATCGGTACCACCTCGGCGGTAGAATTTATGCAGGGCTATGTAGAGATTATTAGAACCAATATGGAAGATACAATATTGTTATTTAGGCTGATGTTCTGCTCTTAACAAGTCAAATAGAGTTTTGACCGGAGTAAAAATTGAGAGTGGAATCTCTACAAATAGAGTGTTCCAGTGGCGCATTGAACCGTTCCACAGCCCCGGTTTTTCAACCACTTTTATTGTTGCTCCCCTTTCGCTCTTTATAGAAATTATTCCAGATTTAGGATCGCTATAATCGATTAGATTGTATCTGTTACCTCTATAATCTTTTAGAGAACAGACCATCTCTACAGGATTGAAGTGGGTAGAAGTTGCTGCTATCTCCCTTATCTCACTCTCCTCCAATTTGAGTTCTGCACTCTCTAAAATTTGAGGAGAGAGTGTTCCATCGGCTCCCTCTACAAGGAATGGCCCCCCACCCGGCTCCCCTTCATTTTTTACAACTCCACACACTCTAATTGGTCTATCTAAATAGGAGAGAATATCCTTTTTTTCTAACTTGCAGTTGGGGGGAAAGGTAATGGAGAAACAGCTTTGCAAAAGAGAGACCGCCTCCTTCTTTATAGTGCCGCTCCACCCTTTGCTCTCTATTTGCTCTCTAAGGGCAAAGAGTCTCTCTCTAACAGAGAGTAGTACCCCCAGCATCACCTCTCTATAGTAAATTCGCTCCCACATCGCCTCAACTCTACCAACATTATCTATATTACCAATAAAGAGAATATCCTGCTCCACTCCGTTGAGATTCTCTAAAAGAGCCCCATGCCCTCCCGGTCTAAAAAGTAGCGTACCATCTTCATTGGTTATTGGATTGTTCTCTAAATCTACAGCTATAGTGTCGCTACTCTCACTCTGAAGAGTGAAATTAAGTTCGACCCTCCCACCAACCTCTCTCTCTACTGAGATCTGAAGCTCTTTACCCAAATTTTTAAATTGGGTAAAAAAGTGATGAGAGAGAGAGAAGTGAAGGGCTACATTGGTTCCCAAGCTCTTAGAGAGCAGAGCCCCCTCATATAGATGCTCCTCCAATGGTGTATGCCCCCTCTCTCCATAGAGATGAAAGGGAATAACCCCCTTTGGAGTTGAGAGATAATCAAATCCTATCTTAAATAGGATGTAAGAGAGAAGCTCTTTAACTTTTGGGAGAGAGAGCTCCTTAAACCTCTTCTTTTTTGAACTCTGCCACCACTCCTTTAAGGGCGGGGGAAGAAGTGGATAGAAGGGAAATTTATCTAAATTTTCACAAAATCTTCTCACCTCTGTAGAGAGCTTCCCTCTCAATACAATTTGGTACCCCTCAATCAACTCTTTAAACATTCGGGTGGCAGCTCCGGAAGCTGGAATAAACTTGGCAACGCTATTGTTGTAGCTCTTTGCTATGGAGATATATTGTTCTCTCTCTAATTCATTGAAATTTTTAATAGAGTTGGAAAGAGTTGCAGCTGCAACCACCTTGGGGGCGGCAAATCCCCTTTTAAAGAGACCAATCTGATTTAACAGCTCTTGTGGTGTTATCCCCTTTCTCCTTATCTGATCTGCCACCCTATCGCCAACAAGTGGCAATTTTAATAGCAGAATCTCGCGGGCCGCTCCATCTAATATCTCATTGACTCTATCTGCCATAGATATAGAAAATTGATCTCTATAGTAAAAATCTCTTCTAATCTCTTCAAAATAGTCACTCCTCTTTTTGAAATCGATTGAAGTACCCCAAAGGTTAAACTCTCTATTCATCAGCTCAGCTACCCTCCCCTCTCCACTCTTCTTTTGTAAAGGTGTAAAAGGGAGTTCAACATTGCTAAAAGGCCCCCTTTCGCCTCCCCTTATTTTATCTCTATTGGAGTGTGGCACCCTATACTCTATAAGTTGGGGGAGATTAAAGAAATTGGCAACATGGGCAATAACAATCTCTGTTGCTTTCATCTTCCCCTCAAAGGAGTATCCTGCAATATGGGGGGTTGCAATATCGCACATCTCTACCAACGGGCGGTTAATAAGCGGCTCATTGCGCCACACATCTAATGCCAAGCCTCCCAATCTCTCTCTATGGGCCATAAGAGCCCCCTCGTCTACCACCTCGCCTCTTGAAGTGTTGATAAAAATGGCCCCCTCTTTAACTCTCTTAAAAAAATTGTGAGATGCCAAATTGTAACTACTCTCATTTAAAGGAACATTTAAAGAGATAATATGGGACCTATCCAATAGCTCCTCTAATCGATAAAATCTCTCTCTACCCTCCACTTCACTCCTGGGAGGGTCGCATCTAAGTACCTCTACCCCTATATTTTCGAGAAATTGAGAGAGAGCTTCACCTACATTTCCAGCTCCAACCACCCCCACTCTCATTTCTAAAAGAGTTCTATTGCTAAGCGCAGATAGTATAAATATTGAGGAGAGAATATATTGGACCACACCTTGGGCATTGGAGCCGGGCGCATTAAAAAGCTCTATTCCCGCCTCTTTACAATAGTGAATATCTATGTGATCAACTCCAATTGTAGCAGAAAATATTGCCTTAATACCACTTCCTTGTAGTAGTTCTTTATTACAACGAGTTCTGGTTCTAACTATAAGAGCATCGGCCCCCTCAATTTTATCTCTATCAATTTCAGATCCATTATAGTAACTAATGTTACAGTAAGGCTCAAGCACTCCCTTTAAGAAGGGAATATCGCTATCTGCAACTATAGAGGCCCTTTTTATACTCATCTAAAAATTATCTCTTTTACCAACTCTTTACCAAGAGATCCATTTATCTCTTTCAAAATCCTCTCTCTATGGTGTATAAGAGTAGTCCTAACAACAGAAGAGGTTACACTACAAAATATTTTGCCGTTGAAAAATTCTCTTTTTGCGATATATCTTAAATTTCTCTCTCCCACTATTGCATCAAATGCATTATAGATCTCCTCTCTTTTTATGCCGTCACTCAACCCATAACTCTCTAAAAAGGTTTTTAAAATATTGCCTATCGGGCGGGGTTCCTCTCTTTTCATACTTCTATTTACTCTAAAATAGCTGCCCCATTCTCAATTTTAAAGAGTGCAGCATCGTGTCCGTTCAATTTAAGGAGTTCCGACACCCTAACCTTATTACTGTCGGTTATAAAAACCTGGCTAAATAGCTGAGAGGAGACAATTTCTAAGAGAGCTTCAACCCTTTTGAGATCCAACTTGTCGAATAGGTCATCTAATAGGAGAATAGGAGATTTACCAAAGAGCTCTCTCATTATCTCAAATTGGGCAAACTTTAAAGAGAGGAGAAAAGATTTTTGTTGCCCTTGTGAGCCGCCAAATTTAATTTGAACTCCATTCATCGAAAAGAGTAGTTCGTCTCTATGAATGCCTGTTGTAGTATGTCTTACTGCTCTATCCTGCGCAGTCGATTTTTTATGGAGCGTGTAGAGATCGCCACTGTATAGGTCAGATTGGTATTCTATTGAAATCTTCTCTTTACCGCCGGATACCTTCTCGTAATATTGTTGTACAACAGGGGTTAGATGGGTAATAAAGTGACCCCTTTTTTGAAAAATTGGAGTGGCACAACTTGTCATCTGTTGCGACAATATATCTAATAGTTCACTATTGTTTAAATCACTTTTCAACAATCTATTTCTTTGAGCAAGTAGCCTATTGTAATTTTGCATATTTCGAAGATACTCTACATCCAATTGAGAGAGTATAGAGTTTAAAAAACGCCTTCGCTCTTCGCCCGAACCATTCACCAAAACCGAATCGTAAGGTGAGATCATAACTATAGGTATCAGCCCAATATGCTCTCCAAATCGCTTGTACGGTTTTGAGTTTCTTCTCATCAACTTACCCCCCTCCCGATCAATTTGGAGAGAGATAGTCTCACTCCCCCCATCCGGGCGGATATATTGCCCTTCAAGGGATGCTTTTGGAGCATTGTAATTGACAGAACGCCACTCTAAATGTGAAAAATAACTTTTTGTCATCGATAGTGAATAGATGGCATCTAAGAGATTACTCTTTCCTGCACCATTCATTCCGGTAAAGCAGTTGATCCTGGGAATAAATTGGAGATCGAGATTTACTATATTTTTATAATTTAAAACCGATAGTTTAGAGAGATACATTTCCAACTCTTTATTGGGCGAAGTTACCAAATTTTATCTATCTACTCTTTGTAATTCTATATTTTATTGTAAATTTGCATGGGTTAAATCAACTATAAATGGCTAAGAAATTGAATATTGTCGAAAGTGGCGAAAATGTAGAGAAGGCGCTGAGTGCAACTGAACTTTTTTTACAAAAAAACAAAAAAAGTATAACTCTCTCCTTAGGAGCTTTGGCTTCTATTGTTCTTCTATTTGTTGCAATCCAAATGTTATATAGGGCTCCGCGCAAAGAGGAGGCTCTTGCACAACTCTATCCTGCCGAAGAGGCTTTCAATAGCGGCAATTTTCAAGTTGCCCTTGAGGGAGATGGCAATAACTTGGGGTTTGCTCAAATTATAAAGGAGTATCCCACCACCTCTCCCCACTCAATCTATCTCTATGCAGGGGCCAGCCACCTACAGTTGGGCAATTATCAGGAAGCTATAGATATTCTAAAAAAATATAAGAGTAAAGAGCCGGTGCTTCAAGCCCGCGCTTTAGCCGGAATTGGAGATGCTTATGTAGCACTCTCAGATTATAAATCTGCACTCTCCTATTTTCATAAAGCTGCATCTTTTTCCCAGAACGACTATGTGGCCGGTTATCTTATGAAAGCAGCCATAGTACATGAAGAGCTTAAAGAGTACAAATCTGCTTTAGCTCTATATAAGAAGATAAAAGAAAAATACTCTAAAACAGTTGAAGGGGCCGATATAGACAAATATATCGCAAGAGCAGAAATGTTACTTAAATAGGTTTGGTAGTCTGATATTATGGGAAGGGCTTTCGAGTATAGGAAAGAGAGGAAGTTTAAACGGTGGAGCAATATGTCTAAACTCTTTACCAAGCTTGGCAAAGAGATTACTATAGCGGCAAAAAGTGGTGGCTCCGATCCCGACACCAATCCCAGACTTAGGGCACTAATCTCTACCGCAAGGGCAGAAAATATGCCTAAAGATAATATCGAAAGGGCTATAAAGAGAGCAGCCGAAAAAGAGACCTCAGACCTTAAAGAGATCACCTATGAGGGGTACGGGCCACACGGGGTAGCCTTCTTAATTGAGTGTGCAACCGATAACCCCACCCGTACCGTAGCAAATATTAGAAGCTACTTCAATAAATTTGGGGGAACCTTAGGAACCGCCGGCAGTGTAGAGTTTCAATTCCACCACACTTCACTATTTAAAATTGTTAAAGAGGAACGACTCGATTTGGAAGAGTTAGAACTCAACGCCATAGATTATGGTGTAGAGGAGCTTTTTGAAGAGGGAGGGGAGGTGATAATCTATGGGGCATTCGAGGCTTACGGCTCAATCCAAAAATTTATTGAAGAGCAGGGTTACTCCTTGATAAGTGGTGGGTTTGATCGTATTCCCACAGTAGAGCTTAAAGAGCTAAATAGTCAAGAGAGAGCCGAAGTAGAAAAACTGATAGAGAGATTTGAGAACGACGAGGATGTACAAAATGTTTACCACACCTTGGCCAATTAATCTCAATTGCTTATAGAGAGACAAAGTTATATCTTTGTCTTTAAGTTGTTTGAAAATTTTAATAAATTATATCTACTTATGAAAATTTCCCACATTGAACATATCGGCATAGCTGTAAAGTCGCTTGATAGCGCCATTCCTCTCTACGAAAATCTTTTAGGAATTAAATGTTATGCTATAGAAGAGGTTGTAGATCAAAAGGTTAAAACGGCTTTTTTTAAAGTTGGAGAGACCAAGATTGAACTACTTGAGAGTACCGACCCTACCGGGCCTATTGGCCAGTTTATTGAAAAACGGGGAGAGGGGGTACATCATCTTGCTTTTGCTACAGATAATATAGTAGAAGATCTAAAAAAGCTCTCCAATCAAGGTATCAGACTGATAGATCAAACTCCCCGCAAAGGGGCCGAAGGTTTGGATATTGCCTTTTTACATCCCAAATCTACTTCGGGTGTTTTAATGGAACTTTGTGAACATCCCAATGAAACCAAATAATTAATTTTTAATATCAAACAATAATGAGCCAGCAGCTAAAACAGGTAAAAGAGCTAATTGAGCTTCGTGATAAAGCACGCTTAGGTGGTGGGCAGAGGAGAATTGATGCACAACATCAAAAAGGGAAATATACCGCCCGTGAAAGAATTGAGATGCTTTTAGACGAAGGGAGCTTTGAGGAGTACGACATGTTTGTAACACACCGTTGTACCAATTTTGGAATGGAGAAAAACACCTTCCTTGGAGATGGAGTTGTTACAGGGTATGGAACAATCGAAGGGCGTTTAGTTTATCTATTTGCCCAAGATTTTACAATTTTTGGAGGCTCACTATCGGAGAGTATGGCCATGAAGATCTGTAAGGTTATGGATCAGGCAATGAAGATGGGTGCACCACTCATAGGTATAAATGATTCGGGTGGAGCAAGAATTCAAGAGGGGGTAAACGCATTGGCAGGATATGCCGAAATCTTTCAAAGAAATATTTTGGCTTCTGGCGTCATTCCTCAAATTTCGGCAATTTTTGGCCCTTGTGCAGGTGGGGCAGTCTACTCCCCCGCTCTCACAGACTTTAATGTAATGGTTCAAAACTCAAGTTATATGTTCCTTACCGGGCCAAAGGTTGTAAAGACAGTGACCGGTGAAGATGTAACTCAAGAGCAGTTGGGAGGAGCCTCTGTACACGCCTCTAAGAGCGGTGTAGTACATTTCTCTGTGGAGTCTGAAGAGGATGGGGTAAAAGTTATTAGGGACCTGCTCTCTTTTCTACCCCAAAACAATTTAGAGGAGACACCGCTCTATCCCACAACAGATACCATTGATAGAATGGAGGATGCCTTAAACGAGATTATCCCCGATAGTCCCAATAAACCTTACGATATGTATGAGGTGATTGGAAATATAGTAGATGATGGAAGATTTTTAGAGGTACACAAAGATTATGCTACCAATATTATTGTAGGTTTTGCCCGCTTCAATGAAGTTTCGGTGGGGATAGTTGCCAATCAGCCTAAAGTTTTGGCTGGAGTGTTGGATAACAATGCCTCCAGAAAGGCGGCCCGCTTCGTTAGATTTTGCGACGCCTTCAATATTCCAATAGTAACTTTGGTAGATGTTCCCGGCTTCCTCCCCGGCACCCAACAGGAGTATGGCGGTATTATAGCCCACGGCGCAAAACTGCTTTACGCATATGGCGAAGCAACA
>CAZEGL010000016.1:0-39778 GCA_964512295.1 uncultured Muribaculaceae bacterium | reverse complement strand
GCCCCGATGCAATGGTTGAGTTTAAGGTAGATTATCAGGCTGAATATCCCTATGGCAACGCTCTAATTGGAATTAGACTTGCCGACGAAAACTTCAATCCCGTAGGCGATTACCTATGGAGTTGGCATATTTGGTTAAGCGACTACGCCGGCCAAACCCACGATCTTTCGGTAGGTAGCGATACTCCCCAACTTATTATGGATAGAAACCTTGGCGCCAGAAGTAATATTATAGGGGATCCCTCTACAATGGGGCTGCTCTACCAGTGGGGCAGGAAGGATCCTTTTGTAAGTGGCAACTATGAATATTGGTTGGGTGGCGGTTCCAATACCTTTATGGCCACCACTATTGAGGGAACTTGGACTGAAAAGAGAGCCGACGCACCTGAGGGCGGTACTGTAGAGTGGGCAGTAGGGCATCCTACATCACATGTTTCAACAGCTAATAATCCCAACTATAGTGCTACAAACTGGTTGCTTCAATCAAGTGGCAATCTATGGGATGCCAATATCAAAACAATATATGACCCCTGTCCCAAAGGGTATAAATTGCCTTCTAACGGCTCTGCTGTTAGTGCATTTGGAGCATTGAACGAAGATAATCTCCTTCTCTACCCTGCAGAGGAGCCAAGAGGAAGGATGGTGGAGCCCGATATTTGGTTCCCAACAACCGGCTATTTGGCTGGCTCTAACGGTACACTAAATGGCGTTCGAAGCAATAGTTATATTACCTCTGTTACAAGAGCTACAAGTGGTTCGGGGGATACTCAGTCACAATATGTAAGATGTTTTAGATTCCAAACGACCGCCGACTTTACAGGATATTATGGAGATTATCAGAGGGCTACAGCTATGGCCGCCCGCTGTATTGTATGGGAGGCCGATAGGTAGTTTAATGTAATAGTTAAATCAATTGTTATGGACAGAAAAAAATTTTATAAAATAATCTCTCTTTCAATTATAACTCTTCTCTCTATCTCGCACCTTTTCTCGCAAGAGGGTGGAGCAATAATATTGCCTTCCAACCAAAATTCCTTTATACTCCCCTCTCCCAATGAGGGTGAAGTGGTGCGCTATAAGCTTCCCATCTCCCGGGTCAACCAATTTTGGGTCTCCGATTATGAGTATAAGAGATCTAATGTTATAAAGAAGAAGAGTAAATGGGTTGCAGATATTATATGGAAAGATGTAGATATTAAGGGAGAGATCGATCTTATTTCTCTAACTGCATCGGGCTCTAAGGGTGTAGGCCCCGATTCCTTTATTGAATTCGAACTTCGCTTCGACCCTTCCGAGCCCTTTGGAAATGCCGTAATTGGAATAAAGATGGCAGATGAGAAATACAATCCAAAGAGCGACTATCTTTGGAGTTGGCATATATGGATTAGCGACTATGACGGCCAACTGCAAGATATCTCCGGTGGAAGGGGTATTTTGTTGATGGATAGAAACTTAGGAGCAAAAAATAATACTATAGGCGACCCCGGCTCCATGGGGCTTCTCTATCAATGGGGTAGAAAAGATCCCTTTGTAAGTGGTTCCGACAAATTTTGGCTCAATGGAGGTACCAACGCTTATAGGGCAACAACACTTGCAGGTTCGTGGTCTTCAAGGGTTGTCCCATATACAAAAGGGGGCACTTTGGAGTATGCTGTAAATAACCCTACAACTTTTATTAAGAGTCAAGATGGAGAGAAGAATAATTTCAATAATTCCGAATGGCAACAGGAATCCTATGGAGGTAGTCTCTCTACACTTTGGCAAAATGGGAAGAAAACGATCTTCGATCCCTGCCCAAAAGGATTTAAGGTTGCCCGAAGGTATGCTTTTGCCTCTTTGAATAAAGATAACTTTACTCTATTCCCCGATGATGAGAATCCGAAAGGGCGCCTTTATGGTAATGATGTCTGGTTCCCATTCAATGGTGTGCGCTCAAGCTCTACCGGAAAATTAAGTGGAGTGCGTACTCTTCTCTATGTGTGGACCTCTACCTCTTCCTATGCAACCAATAAAGGGGTAGCCACCCACTGGGGGAGATCGCTCCATTTCAAAGCAACCGATCTCTCAACCGATCTGAGAGTTAAGAGGGCCGCTGCTTCGGCAGTAAGATGTATGGCTTGGCCCGACGACTCGTGACCACCTAAATATGCACTAAATACTAAATTATATTATTATGAAGAAAACGATCTACCAATTTTTATCTCTACTTTTAAGTGTGGCCCTGCTTTCGTTGGCTGCATGTAGTAAGGAAGAACCACCTATTGACGAACCCGATCCCAATGACCCCGCCATAGTTGATCCGGGAGAAAATGGAATGATCATTAACGCAATTTGTGCTCCCTTTGAAGAGGAGAGCCGTGCAACAGTTGGTGAAAATGGAGCTGTTACTTGGGACGAATTTGATAGGATTGGCCTATTTGAATTTGTGGGCTCTACCAGACAAAACGGTAATATCCGCTTTGTATTGGAAGAGGGTGTAGGAGAAGCAACCGGTAAATTTAGCTCCAATTCGGAGCTTGACACAAAATGGTCTACTGGGGAAAGAACAATATATGCCTACTACCCCTATCAGCCGGGCAGTGTTATGGCTAAGGCACTTCCAATGTCGCTACCTGTTGAAATAGAGTATGATTCCCAAAATCCAATTGAGCATCTTAATGCCTCCAATATTATGATTGCCAAAGCGGAACTCTCCTCTACAGACCCCGCCGATGAAATTACTCTAAACTTCAATTCGTTGCTCTCTCCAATTACTCTTTATGTTGAAAATAAAACCGAAGAGCCATTCGAACTCTTTTATGTTAAGGTTAAGTGTTCAGACAACTCCTCAATATTTCCCAAGGAGGCCTCTCTTAACCTTCCCGAAATGCAGTTGATTTCTGCTTTTGCAGAGCTGTCGCCCGATTTTACCGTAAATTTAAAGGAGCCTATATCATTACAACCGGAAGAGGGTGAAGAGATACCTCTATTCCTCTATCCTTTAAATTTGGAGAATGGTGCCGATTTGGTTTTTGAGGTGGGTACCTCTCGAAAGCCTGTTATTGTCCCGGCCAATTTTCTCAAAGGGTTTCAGATGAAACCTGCCGAAATTTATGTTGAAGAGCTTGATATTACAGAAGAGATATTTGGTCTTTTGGGAGTTGAAGAGCTGCCCGGTGATACCAACTGCCATCTGATTAATCCACCAACTGTAGATGGTACCTCTATGCGCTACCTTCTTCCTATCTCTCGTGTAAATGAGTTTTGGGGAGAGAACTCCCACGGCGATCCAGCTAATGTTATTGATGCCGATACCAAATGGATAGCAGAAATTTTATGGAAAGATGTAGATATTGATGGCGATATAGATCTAATAAGTTTTACCTCTAAAGGTGCTACGGGGATTGGCCCCGATGCTATGATGCAAATTGAGGTAAATTGCGACTTAGAGGAGCCTTATGGCAACGCTCTTATTGCTATTAAAAAAGCCGATGACAACTATAACCCTGTTGGAGACTATCTTTGGAGTTGGCATATCTGGATTTCCGATTATAACGGAGAACTCTTTGACCTATCCAACGGTGAATATAATAAGGTTATGGATAGAAACTTGGGTGCAAGAAGTGGTATTTGGGGGCACCCCGGCTCTATGGGGCTTCTCTATCAGTGGGGTAGAAAAGATCCTTTTGTTGGGGCAGAGTATGCCTATTGGCTTGGAGGAGGCTCCAACACTTGGCTTGCAACAACACTCGATGGAACTTGGGAGGGGTTGAGACTCTTCTACAACGACGCACCTTCCGGCGGTTCTGTTGCCTTTGCGGTACAGCATCCCACCTCTTTTATCCTACCTCAAGACGAAGCGGGCAACTCCAGTTATAACGGTTCAGAATGGGTTAATGGAACCAGAATTACAACCCTATGGGAAGCCGACGAAAAGACAATTTTTGACCCCTGTCCAAAAGGGTTTAAAATGGCTACAGGAGATGCTGACGGAGGCGCTTTTAAAGTGATGTCGGAAGAGGAGGACTCTCCTCTTTTCCCTCCCGGTACACCATTTGGAAGACTCTACAACAATGAAGTTTGGTTCCCCTTCAACGGCTATCTCTCATCTGCTACCGGCTCTTTAAATAACTTTAGAACCCGCTGCTATTTACATACTACTTCTACCTCTCAGGCCAATACTGCCAATGCTCAGACTGGACAAAGAACGCAGTATGTGCGGGCCAGATCCTTTACCAATACATCATTTACCGCAACTTATGCAACTGTAAGCCGCTCAACAGCAATATCTGCAAGGTGTATGGAGTGGCCGGAGGTCGATTAAACAGCACTAAATCTACTCCAATAGACTCCTATTGGAGTAGATTTTTTGTTATAGCGCACACTCTATGTGTGTTACACTTTATAATTTAAAATAGACAAATTGACATTTTAAAAAAAATTAAAACAAATTATGTTTAAAGAAAACAACTATCTCAAGTCACTTTTTATTGTAGCAATTCTACTTTTTTCTTCGAGTGTTGTGGGATACTCTCAAAAAACCGATAAAAATTCGATTTTGCTTCCTGAAAATCAGAACTGTTTTATAATTAATCCACCTGCCACTCAAGGAGAATCTGCAAAATATCTTATTCCGGTAAGTAGAGTGAATCAATTTTGGAGTTCCGGATATGAGTTTAAACGCTCCAATATGCTTAAGAAAAAGAGCAAATGGGTAGCAGAAATTATTTGGAAAGATGTAGATGTTAAGGGAGGATTGGAGTTAATCTCAATAACCCCTGCCGGTGCTAAAGGGGTGGGACCCAACCAATATATTGAAATTGAAGTTAAATATGATCCTCAAGAGCGCTACGGCAATGCAGTTATAGGCATTAAGATGGCCGACGGCAAATATAACCCTGTTGGCGACTATTTATGGAGTTGGCACATTTGGGTTTCAGACTATAGCGGTGAACTTCAAGATGTTTCTGGTGGCCGTGGCATTAAACTTATGGATAGAAATTTAGGTGCCCGAAATAGTATTAAAGGCGACCCAGGTTCGGTAGGGCTCCTATATCAGTGGGGAAGAAAAGATCCCTTTATTGGAGGAACAGACAACTATTGGTTGGGAAAGGGAAAAAACTCTTTACGCTCCTCTACTATAGTAGGGACATGGAGTTCAAAAGTGGTTCCATATAGAGATGGTGGAACTATGGCCTATACGGTAGAAAATCCCACCTCTTTTGTAAAAAGTGAAGTTGAAAAGGGGATCGATAATTTTAATGGTACCGATTGGCAAAAAGATCCATATGGGGGAAGGATGTCTACCCTTTGGCAAAATAGTAGGAAAACAATTTTTGACCCATGTCCCAAAGGTTATAAGGTTGCAAACCGATATGCATTCAGCGCTCTGAATAATGACAACTTTTTACCCTACCCAAGTGAAGAGAATTATCTAGGAAGAGTTTATGGTGAAGATGTATGGTTCCCTATGAATGGCTTTAAAAGAAGTACATCCGGCGCCCTTACCGGTGCAAGAACATACGGCTATGTTTGGACTTCGCAACCCTCCTACACCACTGCCAGAAATGGTATTACCAATATGTTTGGCAGATCTCTCTATTTCTATAAAGATAAGATGAATACCGACTATAGAATAAGACGCGCTGCAGCTGCAGCTGTAAGGTGCATGAGATGGGCCGAAGACGATTAGATACTGCCCAAATAATCTCTATAGAGCAATTTAAATATGAGGAGTGCTTTTTTTTGCAATCTAAAATTGCTGTTGCCTTTTTTGTTTCTTACCATTTTCATTGCTTGTGAAAAGGAAGTTCCAAATGGCCACCCCAACGACGACGATAGTGTTGAGACGCCGCCCCCATTAAACTGGGAGAGAAATATTTACCCACAAGATGGTTGGAGTGTTGCTGCTCCCGAAAAATATGGCTATCGTAACGATATGGGCAACGAGATTGAAAGTTTTATTGCTGCCAATATGACCACCACCGGCTTGGTGGTGGTGGTTGGTGGTGAAATTATCTACCAATATGGCAATCTTACCCAATTGAGCTATTTGGCCTCTTGTAGAAAAAGCATTTTGGCTATGCTTATGGGTAATTATGTAGAGAATGGAACTATAGAGCTCTCTCTTACAGTTGGCCAAATGGGTATGGATGATGTTGGAGGCCTGCTTCCTATAGAGAAGGAGGCCTCTATTCTCAATTGTATAACAGCGAGATCGGGGGTCTACCATATAGCCTCCAATACCGGCGACGATAGAGCTTATGCCCCCGAAAGGGGATCCCAAATTCCCGGTCAATACTACCTTTACAACAATTGGGACTTTAATATAGCGGGTACTATTTTTGAAAATTTAACCGCTAAAAATATATATGTCGCTTTTGAAGAGGAGTTTGCCCAACCTTTGGGCTTCCAAGACTTCTCTTTATCTGCTCAAAAAAAGGGGGGAACTCTATCAATTTCGCAATATCCCTCCTACCATTTCTACCTCTCTACCCGTGATATGGCCAGATTGGGCTACCTGATGTTACGAGAGGGAAGATGGAAAGAGTCTCAGATTCTCTCTAAAATGTGGGTCTCTACTATAACTGCACCATTTACAAGGGTATATGAGATGAACCCCGATTCAAGAAAAATAAAATCTTGGGGATATGGGTATATGTGGTGGGTTTGGGATGGATTGGCAAGTAGAGGGCCTTACAGAGGGGCATATACTGCAAAGGGGGCGGGAGGTCAATATATTACCGTGCTTCCCGCTTTAGATATGGTAATTGCGCATAAGACAGCTACAAATGATAATGTTCACAGCAACTACTACGATTTACTCAAAGTAATTTTTAAAAGTCAAATAGAAGAGGCCTATTTCGATTAGTTTATTTAAATTTGCAACTCTTCAATTTTCTTCAATTTTTAATTGTAATTAATAATTTTTTTATGAAAAAATTAACTTTCTCCTTTTTACTGTTGCTACTCTTTGCAGTAAACCCTCTAATTGGTCAGATAACCACACAGAGCGGTAAAAAAATCTCCCAGAAGGAGATGGATAAGTTTATAGAGAAGCAGATGAGTGAGTTAGAGATTGTAGGACTCTCTATAGCTCTAATAAAAGATGGCAAGGTTGTATATCACAAGGCGACAGGTGAAAAGAGCCTTAAAACACACTCTAAAGTAACCGATCAATCGCTTTTTGAGGCAGCCTCTATGACCAAACCTGTCTTTGCCTATGTGGTGCATAAATTGATTGGTAGGGGAGTATTGGATTTAGATACACCTCTATATAAATATAAGCCGTTAGAGGCATTGGAGTACGACAAAAGGCATAAGCTAATCACTGCAAGAATGGTTCTTAACCACACTACAGGTCTTCCCAATTGGCGTCCCAAAGGTGGCAAGCTTGAACTGAAGTATACTCCAGGCGAAAAATATACCTATTCCGGCGAGGCTATAGAATATTTGGGAGATGTTGTAAGCTACCTACTTAAAAAAGATTTGAACCAAATTATGAGAGAGGAACTTTTAGACCCTATAGGTATGGAGCACTCCTCGATGGTTGAAAACGATTATCTTAAGAAACATGCTACTATAGGTCATAAAAATGGAGCAGTATCGGGTAGAGGCAAGCATACAAGAGCGCGTCCTGCACATGGTCTTCGCACAGAGGCTATAGAGTACTCCAAGTTTATCATTATGATGAACAAAGAGAGCCATATTGACGGGAGCACCTTTAATCGTATGGCTGAACCTCAAGTGAAGGTGAATAAAAGTACAACATCGTGTTTAGGATTAAGGCTTACCGAAACTCCATACGGCCCTTCGTACCATCATAATGGCAGCAATGGAGGTGGTCGCTTCCAATCCCGTTTTCTATTCTATAAAGATAAAGACTTTGGTTATGTGTTCTTTATGAACTGTAAAAAACAGGGGCCATTTGAAGAGGCGTTGGAACGCTTTCTTAAGTAGGAGAGGAACATTTAATCTTTGGAGGGGTAATGGATAGAGCTCTACTATTTATATTTCTCTCTGCCCAACTTTTGTTTGGCTGTCAAAAGGGGGAAAATCCCCCTTTTGACAGCCAACAACCTACTATTGTTACCACAACCCTCCCTTCCAATCAAAACTCTTTTATGGTTCAACCTCCAAGGTTTGATGGTAAAATTTATAGGTATCTTATACCTATAGATAGAGTCAATCAATTTTGGAACTCCCCCTATGCCCATAATGAAGGTGCCCCAATTTCCGAAACTACAAATTGGGTAGCAGAGGTTATTTGGAAAGATTTTGATCTCTCCCAAACTTTGAACATTTTTAAACTTTCGGAGGGATTAACTCAAGGGCGGGGAGGAAATGGGGTTATTGGTTTTGAGATATGCGACAGCCCATTGGAGATATATGGAGTTTTTACCGGCAATGTGCTTATTGGGATAAAGAGGGCAGATAGTCAGTATCGTCCTACCGGTGAGTATCTATGGAGTTGGCATATTTGGCTTACAGATTGGGACGGCACTCTGCAGGATTATTCTAATGGTAGGGGCTACCAATTGATGGATAGGAATTTGGGAGCAAAAGCGAGTGGTAGGGGAGATGTAGGCTCTTTGGGTCTATATTACCAATGGGGAAGAAAAGATCCCTTTATATCTGCCTCCGATATCGCTTTTTTTGATGGAGAGACTGTAAGTTACGCCCACCCGGCCGAAGCTCATCCCACTGTTGTACCCTTTACAATTGGGGGGACTGTGTCGTACTCGGTCAAACACCCTACCACTTTTGTCTGTAGTACTGTTAATGGTGTAGAGAATAGCTATAGGGCCGATTGGCTAAAAGAGCCTATTGCTTCGCTATGGATGGAGAGTGAAAAGAGCATTTTTGACCCTTGTCCTCAAGGTTTTAAAGTTGCAAATAGATACTCATGGGCGGGACTAAATAGTGAAAATTTTCAGTTTGACTACTTTAATAGGGGTAGGGGAAACAACTTGGTGTGGTATCCCGCTGCAGGATGTATAAGAGGAGAGGTGGGAGAGCTAAGATATGTGGGAACCCACGGCTATTCAATTTGGATCGCTACATCAAATATCTCTACCTCCTCTTCTGGTGTTAAGAGCTATTATGCTAGAAATTTGTGGTTTACCCACACAACTCTTACAGTCGACTACTCTGCCAGTAGGGCGCATGGAGCTACCGTGAGGTGTATGAAGTGGGATGAGGTGTGATCTCCTCTATCCTCTCTACCTATCTGGGAGTAATCTTAAGACTCTACTTCTACTCCAAAATATTGGAAAGTGATTATAGACCAATCGATTCTCTGGAATAGTCCATATTACTTTTCCTGTAAGAGTATCCCTATATAGATAAAAACTCTTTATAGCCCCTCTTCTACACGCTTTGGTGTACATTGTAGTAGTAAAATTTCCAAGCGAGTAGGCTATATAAGATCTGCACAATTGACCGTCGCTACCCTTGTAATAATAGAGCTCATCGGGCTGAATTACATGTGGATGTGATCCAATTATAATATCTACCCCCTCTTGGGCAAGAGCTCTTCCCAATTTAACTATCTGGGGATCGGGGTAATATTCAAACTCATACCCCCAATGGAGGTAGAAAACAATAATTTCTGCACCCTCTCTCTTTATCTCTGAGATTATCCTCTTCTCTTTCTCAATATTAATCTTCTCCCGATCTAAGGGTGCTATTCCCGAAAGTAGGTTGTAATTTAAATCTCTGCTCAGCAACTTCTGCGGCTCGTTTAGCCCCCATGAAGCGGCATAAAATCCAATCTTTATCCCCTCCTTTTCAATAATCAAATACTCTTTGGCGCTGCCCGCACCACAACACTCTATCTTTTCGCTTTTTAAAAAGGCAATTGTACGCTCCAATCCCTCTATCCCGGTATCAATAGTGTGGTTATTGGCAACCGATAGTGCTGTAAAGAGATTGGTACCATCCTCTCTTCTAAAACTTCTGAGTAATTTTGGCGGAGAGTTATATTTGGTATAGTCTGGAAGTATAAAGGGCACGGGTGAGAGTGTATCTATTGGGGTCTCCAAATTGCCAAAAAGAAGATGCGAGCTTTGAAGATATTGGCGTAAAGAGTCCGAAAGAAATGTATTCCAACCGTTGCGAATCCACATAATATCGCCAACAAAAGAGAGCCTTATCCACTCTTTACCCTCTATTTCTCTCCTTTCGTTACTTCCTAATTCTACTATTTTTTCTCCCTCTTTTTTAAACTCTCTTACTGTAGAGTCGCTTGCTCGGTAAGATTTATGAATATATTTTTTTAAATAGAGTAGCGCCGATGGGAGTGACTCCTTTAAGGAGAGTCCCTCTGCCCTAAAATTTTGATAATGGTTAGAGGGGAGATTTAGATCCTTAAAGGCAATGAAGAGAGCCGCAACCAATATAAATAGAATGAAAATTGATAGGAGCCACCTTGTAAGAGAGGTGATAGCCCCTCTTCTCCTACTATTTTCTCTCTTCTCCATTGTTGTTTAAAGATTAAATCACTCTTTTACTAACAAATTGTAATAGATATCTCTCTTTTTTGGTAGGGTATTTATCTATTAAATTGTGTTATTAATAGAGGGGGTTATTTTTTTACTTCATTTGCAAATATAAGTTATAACAAATTATGGAAAATAGTTTAAAATCATTTTATCTCTTTATGGCTCTCCTATTTTTAATAGGGTGTTCCAAAAATGAACCATCTCCAAATGGGACTCTAAAAGGGGAAGCTATAACATTGACTGCCATTTGTAACAATTTTGTTCCATTTACACGCTCCAATATCGATGGAAATGAAATTGTATGGAGCAGTAATGACTATTTTGGCCTTTTTGAAAGAGAGGGAGCACTTTACCGGAATGCCAATGTTAAATTTTCTTTAGAGGAGGGAAGTGGCAATAAAGAGGCATCTTTTAAAGGGTATGCCGACCCTCAAGAGGGCTGGTCGTTAGGAGATAGAGAATTTTATGCCTACTATCCTTATAACAAGAACAGGATGATGGCAAGCGAAATTTTATTTTCGCTCCCTTCCAAGCAGATACAATCGCTTGAAAATCCGTTGCAGCATCTATCCGATAATAATGCGATGATTTCGTACCTCTCTATTTCCGAAGGGGTGAACACCGAACCTACTCTCCATTTTACCTCTATCTTTTCAAAGATCGATTTTGTAATCACAAATAATAGTAATGAATCTATCGATGTGGAAGGAGTATCTCTAAACTCTATGGATGGTTCCAATTTGTTTATTAGTGAAGGAGAGTATAGTTTGAGGGAGGGTACTTTTAATCCCCTTACACTCCATTCGCGATCTGATTTCTCTATTACCTTAGACTCTCCAAAAACTATAGCTGTTGGCGAGAGTTATACCCTTTCGATGTTACTTTTTCCATTAGAAGTTGTCCAAAATTCAGGTCTTGCTATAGTGCTAAAAAACTCTAGAAAAGAGATATCGATAGATAAATTCATAGAAGATCCCAATGGTTTAGTCCTAAACTCAGGATCACAATTGGTGGAGGAGATTAATTTGACAGAGAACTCATTTGTCCAATCGGGCACTCAAACACTTCCTGCCAATCAAAACTCATTTATAATCAATCCTCCAACTGAACCCGGCCAATCATTTCAATTTTTACTTCCTATCTCAAGAGCCAATATATATTGGGGTGTAGATAATGCAAATGTTGCAGACAATCTTATATCCTCCAATACCAATTGGGTTGCAGATATTATTTGGAAGGATGTAGATTTAGATGGTCAAGAGAAACTTATTGAGTTGACAGAAGGTAAGAGCAGTGGTGTAGGTCCCGCAGGTTCTATAGGTTTTAAAGTCTCTTATAAAGAGAATGAAAGATATGGCAATGCAGTAATAGGCATTAGAAAGGCCGACGATAATTTCAACCCTATAGGCAACTATCTATGGAGTTGGCATATTTGGATCTCCGACTATAGTGGCCAATCCGACGACTATTCGGGGACAAATGGATTCAAACTGATGGATAGAAATCTTGGAGCAAAAAATAAGATAAAGGGAGATGTAGGCGCTTTTGGTTTGCTTTATCAGTGGGGTAGAAAAGATCCTTTTATTGGAGCATCCCAAACCTCTTTTGAAGAGGGTGAAGAGATGACCACAGCTCCTACTACCCATATATGGCCCACACCTGTCCCATATAGTACAGGAGGCACTGTACCGTATGCTGTACAACATCCAACAACATTTATCACAAGTGAAGATGGAACAACATTTAACCCCCATAAATCCGACTGGCTAATAGCAGATGTTGGTACTCTTTGGACCAATGGCTCAAAAACAATTTACGACCCGTGCCCTAAAGGGTATAAAGTGGCCAGCAGAAACTCTTGGGCCTCATTAAACTCCTCTAATTTTATATTTGACGAAGTGAATAGAGGACGGGCATATCAAGATGTCTGGTATCCCGCAGCAGGTTGTATAAGAGGTGAAGTTGGAAAATTAATGTATGTAGGCACCCATGGTTATGCCGTTTGGTCTTCCGGTTCGGCAACGCTTACAGTTGATGGTATCTTAAACTACTATGCACGAAATATGTACTACTACAATGGCGATGGAAACAATACCCTTGATGTCGATTATAGAGCAAGTAGAGCACATGCAGTAAGTATAAGGTGTATGGAGTGGCAGGCAGATCAATAGCAGGTTCCATACAATTAAGCCCCAACTTTTCTCTACAGAATAATTTAATGAAGTTAAGAAAAAAGGAGAGTCGAAGTAATAGTTATACCGCACAATATGTAGAGGAGTGCTATAAAACTCATCTACACAAAGTGGTGCGTTTTGCCTACACCTATTTGGGCGATGCCAATGCCTCATATGATGTAGCTTCGGAAGTGTTTACAATACTGTGGGAAAGACGCGATAGCCTCGATTTTTCTGAAGATATAGTTCCTTTTTTAATGACAATAACAAAACACCGCTCCCTAAATAGACTTAAAAGATTAAGAGTGAGAAATAGTTACGAAAAGGGTATCTACAACTCAAATAAGGCTGCTTTAGAGATGAATTACAGATCACTCTCATTTGTAGGCTCTATGGATATCTTTTCTAAAGAGGTGGAACAGATTATTTATGATTCGTTGGAGGAGATGCCCGAAAGTGTAAAAAACACCTTTATAATGAGCCGATTTAGAGAGCTGAAATATCATGAAATAGCAAAGATAGAGGGGGTTTCAATAAAGGCTATAGAGAAGAGAATCTCTACCGCTTTAAAAATTTTGAGAATAAGTTTAAAAGAATATTTACCCTAAAGAATGGAGGATCTTATATTTAAATATCTTATGAATGGTTGCTCCAATGAGGAGCAGGAGTCCCTTCAAAAATGGATTGAAGAGAGTGATGAAAATCTAAGACTCTTTAGTTCCATGCAGCTGTTATACCTTTCACAAACATTACCCGGTTCAAGAGCCGATACAAAAGAGGAGTTAGAACTCTTTAAGGCAATTAGAGAAGGGAGCATAAGGAGTAGAGAGAGGAAAGTTTTCGCACCTAAATATCTGTTGGTCGCTTCAATAGCTATTTTATTACTACTGAACCTATTTATTAATTTCATTCCCTTTAATCGCCATTATGTCGATAGTTACAGTGCAGTTGCCAGTGGCCAGGGCGACTCCTATAATCACACTCTTTATACCGAAAATGGAGTAAAAGGCTATATCGTATTACCCGATAGCTCTAAAGTATGGCTCAATTCCGGAAGTAAAATAATTTTTCCCGATAAATTTTCTGGTAAGAGGAGAGTTGTCAAAATTTGTTCGGGAGAGTTCTTCTTTGATGTTGTATCTAAACCCGATACTCCCTTTGTTGTACAGACAAACTTTGATATGAGGGTAGAGGTAGTGGGGACCGCTTTTAATATTAGAGCCTACAGTGTAGACAATGAGATTCAAACCTCATTGGTATCGGGCGCTCTTACTCTGATAAAAGGAACTCAAATTGCAGATAAAGAAGAAGTTGCTCATCTTCAGCCTAACGATTCTTATCTTGTTAAAGGAGACAATAGTTCTGTGCTAATAAAAAACTCACAGGTTGTCTCCACTCAGACAGCATGGAGGCGGGGTGAACTTATTTTTGAGGAGACCCCTTTTGAGAAAGTTATTCAAAGTTTGACAAGATGGCATGGTACTACATTCTATATAGATGATCCTGAAATATTAAATTTTAAAATTACAGCCTCTTTTAAATCGGCCTCAATTATTGAGATAATGGAGATGGTGAAATTCTGTTCTCCAATAGATTATATCATAAATGAGAATAGCATTACTTTACAAAAAAGAAAATAATAAATACCATTTGACTATGGATAATAAAAAACTTTTATTGTCAAAATCTGTTCTGGTTTTCATTTGCCTACTTTTTTCAGTTCAAATGAGGGGCCAGAACCTTAATTTTACTTTTAAAAACACCCCTTTAAAAGGTGTCTTAAAAGAGATTTCTAACCAATCCAACTACAATTTTGCATATTCCAATGCACTAAAAATTGTTGACTCTCTTGTCTCTATAGAGGCTAAAAATGAAAATCCATTAGATCTTTTTAAGAGGATTTTCCCTCCCTTAGGGATACTCTATAAGGTAGATAGGAGTCAAGTTTTATTGAGTACTCCAGAGATAGCCTATCCCGCCGACCGCTTCTCTTTACACACAATTAAAAGGGAAGAGCAATCCTCTTTTACTCTTACAGGAAGAGTAATAGAGGCAAATGGCGAACCTCTAACAGGCGTTTCTCTATATAACAAGAGTAAAAATAGTGCAAGCGGTACAGATTTCAACGGAAACTTTAAAATTTCGGCCTCAATAGGCGATATTATTGAACTATCGTTTATAGGCTTTGCTTCTCAAAGTTTTGAAGTAGTTTCCAATGCCGAAACCAATTTTACTATGCAACCCGAAATTTCTCTCTTAGATGAGATTGTTGTGGTTGGATATGGTACAACAAAGAAATCTTCATTGGTAGGTTCGGTAAATACCATCAATAGTAGTAAAATTGAGGATAGGCCTATTACATCTGTAGCATCTGCACTATATGGTGCCGCCCCGGGTGTAATGGCAACCTCTTCAAGTGGTATTCCGGGTGATGCCCCCAATATTAGAATTCGAGGTTTTGGTACCATAAACTCCTCAAGTTCTCCTCTTATTGTAGTTGATGGTGCAGTCTTTGACCTCTCTTTGAGAAGTATAAATCCCAATGATATTGAAACACTTACTATATTGAAAGATGCCGCATCAACAGCTATTTATGGAAGTAGGGGTGCAAATGGTATCATTATGATTACAACAAAAAAGGGGAATAAAGAGAAGATGAGACTCTCTGTTAACAGTTCGGTAGGTATTAGTAGCCGTTTTATCGATCCTCACGAAGGGGTATCTCCACAGGACTATTATCAGCTGATGTTTGAAGCTAAGAGGAATGCCCTTGTATATGGCTCTAACATAGATATTGCAGATGCAAATATCTTGGCCGGTAGAGGAGGGTTATACAATGGCATACTCTATAGCGGTATCTATAACGAATTGATGTACAATCCTTTTAAGGGTATAGACAATAATGAGATAATAGACACTGCAACTGGAACTTTAAACTCTGCTGCTACAAAATTAAAGTGGGGCGACGATTTAGATTGGTACAAGCCTATGATGAGATTGGGAAGAAGGAGTGACGCCTCTATCTCTATGAGTGGTGGAACAGATAAGAGCGACTACTACACCTCTCTCGGATATTTGGATGATAACGCCTGGATGAAGAGAAGTTTTACAAGAAGATATGCCATAAGGGGAAATGTAAATTATCAACCCTTAAAGTGGCTTAAACTTGGGGTAAACCTTTCAGGTAGTGTTGTTGACTCCTATAACCAAGATTGGTCGGGAGCCTCCTCTACAAACCCTATATATACGGCTAGGATGATGGGCCAGATCTATCCCGTATATCTACATGATCTTATTACCGGTGCTTACTTAACCGATTCCGATGGCAATAAGATATTTGATACCGGCGGCCAAACTATCGATGGTATAACATACCCAATTCGCCCATTTATTGCCGGAAATAGAAACTTGGTGGCCGAACTGCTTGCCGACGATATGCAATATAGAAGAGGGACACTTCAGTCTAAACTATACTTTGAAATCTCTTTTCTTAAAGATTTCAAGTTGACTGTAAATGCCAATTTGGATAATAGTATGTATATGGGCTATTCTTACAGATCCAATAAGGTTGGGGCATATGCCGGTTCGGGAAGAGCCTCCAGAACCAATAGAACAAACTTGGCCAACACCTTCCAACAGCTCATCTCTTATAGTAAAACTATTGGAAAACATGAGATTGACGCTCTTGTTGGTCATGAGAGCTACGAAACAGAAACCCGTTACAATACCATGAATAAGAGTGGCCAGATTGTGGATGGCAATATAGAATTGGTCAATTTTACCGATATATTGTCGGCCACCTCATATACGGTTGGTAGTAAAGTTGAAGGCTTTCTATCTCGTGTAAACTACTCGTACGATAAAGGACGATATGTAATTGAAGCTTCTTTTAGAAGGGATGGCAGTTCGAAGTTCTTTAGAGATGTTAGGTGGGGTAACTTTTACTCTTTGGGTGTAGGATGGAATATGGAGAGGGAAAATTTTCTAAAGGATGTTGCCTGGATCAATCTTTTAAAAATAAGAGGATCTTCGGGTGTGAATGGTAATCTTGAGGGAATTGGCAACTATTCGTGGCAAGATCTTTATATCTTAAACAACAACAACCAAAGTGAACCGGGTTATCTACAAGATGTGTCGGCAGGGAATAGGGCTCTAACATGGGAGAAGCAGATACAAACTTCGGCAGGAGTTGATTTTGCTTTTTTTAGAAATAGTTTAAGAGGGGCCGTAGAGTTCTTTACAAAGACCAACGACGATCTCCTTTTTAGAGTAATTTTACCCGCTTCAACAGGTATAACTTCTCAGTATCAGAATATTGGAACAATGAAAAATAGAGGGCTTGAAATAGATCTTGCCTACGATTTTCTTAAATCCAACAACTATCTATGGACAGTAGGAATCAATGCATCTACTCTAAAAAACAGAATAACTAAGATGCCCGACGACAATCCCGAATTGATAAGCGGTACTAAAAAATTAATGGTTGGCCGCTCATTATATGATTTTTGGTTGAGGGACTATTATGGTGTAGACCCAAGAGACGGTTCAGCTCTCTTTTTATTTGACGAGGAGTTGGATTGGGATAGTGCCACCTGTAGGATAATGGAAGACGGTACCATTGTAACAACTTCACACAACAATGCAAAGTACAACTATAAAGGAACTTCAATACCATCACTTTATGGCAATTTCTACACCTCTTTTCATTTTGGAAATTTTTCTGGAATAGTGCAATTTGGATATCAACTGGGAGGAGAGACCTACGACTCTCTTCTTGCCCAAATGAGCTCTTCGGGAAACTACGGTTACTCATTATCCAATGAAATGAGCCGAAGATGGCAAAAGGAGGGTGATATTACCGATGTGCCCCGCATGGACGACTCAAAGATATCTGTATATAATGTCTCCTCAAGTAGATTTCTTACCAATGCCAGCTACCTCTGTTTAAATATGGCCTCAATCTCTTATCAGTTACCCAATAAAGTTGCAAAAAATATTGGGGTAAACAGCTGCTCATTTACTTTAAGTGGCGAAAACCTTCTTCTATTTGCTGCTCGAAAGGGTCTGAACCCAATGGAGAGCTTTGATGGAGTAACATCAAGCCAATATACTCCAAGTAGAGTTGTAACCTTAGGTCTAAAATTGAATCTATAAAACTTTACAGAAATGAAACGAATATATATAGTAGCAATTTTGATAGCTTTTTTAAGCTCATGCTCAAAAGATTTTTTAGAGACATTTCCAACAGACGGTCTTGATGTTCAAATGGTCTTTACCTCTACAGATAATGGTTGGGGAGCTTTGAACGGTATCCATAGATTGATGTATACCAATTGGCAGGGAGACCAGTGGTATGGAGGAGAGGGAAGCATTATGCACTGTTTGGATGTTATGGGTGAGGATGTAATATTGCCTGCAAGGGCAAATGGTTATTTTGTGGCTCAATTGCAATGGCTTGACCATACCAGTGAAACCGGCCACTACTCAAAATTTGTTTGGGACTTCTACTACAAAATAATCTCCAATGCCAATAATATAATAGGTAGTATAGATGAAGCTGTAGGAACTCAATCCGACAAAAATATTATCAAAGGGGAAGCTTTGGCTTATAGGGCGTGGGCCCATTGGAAGTTGGTGCAACTTTTTGGTAAGAGATATGTTAAAGATGGAGACAACTCCAACTTGGGGGTACCAATTATGACATATGAATCTCCCGAGGCGAAGGCAAGAAATAGTGTAGAAGAGGTTTATCACCTTGTCAACAACGATCTGGATGAAGCAATTGGACTATTGGACGGCTATAGCAGAATCAATAAATCGCATATAGACAAATCTGTGGCACAAGGCATTAAGGCAAGAGTACTTTTAACTCAACAATATTGGGAAGAGGCAGCCGATATGGCAATGGAGGCAGCTACCAACTACTCTTTTATGTCTACCAATGATCATTTTACCGGCTATAACGATTATACCAATCCCGAGTGGATGTGGGGAAGTAAGGTGGTCAATGATCAATCTCAAACTTACGGTTCATTTTTCGCCTATATGGGTGCCAACTATTTTAGTAGAGGGGTTAAAGGGGCGCCAAGGGTTATCAATATCCTTCTATATAATCAGATTTCAAACAACGATATAAGAAAAACCAAATTATGGGTAGCATCTCCCCAGCCCGGCACAGTGATTATACCGGATGGTGGTGTCACATTTCCATATATGCATCAAAAATTTATGGGAGAATCTGAAACATCCAGCGCAGGCTCTATTCCCTATATGAGGGTGGCCGAAATGTATTTGATTGCTGCAGAAGGATATGCCAAGGCCAATAAAACAGAGGAGGCTCGTGACGCCCTATACGATTTGATGAGAACACGCAACCCCTTATATCTCAAATCTTCTCTGAGTGGTACAGCCTTGGTAAATGAGATTCTTGTTGCAAGAAGGGTGGAGCTTTGGGGGGAGGGAGTCAGATTTATAGACTTAAAAAGATTAGACCAAAAATTGAACCGCACAGGTACCAATTGTGTCTCTTCTGTGACAGGTGCTGTATATGAGGTGGAGCCGGGAGACTCAAGATGGCAGTGGAAAATACCCAAAACTTCCGAAACCGATGCAAATCCCAATATTATCCAAAATCCATAAATAGGCCATTTAATAGTAACATTTGATGAACAAAAAATTTATATATCTATTCCTCTTTTTCTTTATAGTACTCTTCGCTTCATGTGAAAAGCAAAACTCCAATGGTGGTGGCACCACCCCTCCCGGCGAAGAGCAACCCCCCAACGGTGGTGGGAAGGAACCACAAAATTTTATCTATCCCAATGAGGACTGGAGTGTGGCTATACCAGAAAAATATGGCTTTAAAGCCAATTTAGGTGAGATTATAGAGAATTATATAGCCTCTACACCCCAATTGACAACAACCGGATTGATGGTGATTGTTGGAGGAGAGGTTATACACTCTTATGGCAATTTGACCGAATTGAGCTACCTTGCCTCTTGTCGTAAAAGTATATTGGCTATGATGATGGGAAGGTTCGTAGAGAACGGCACTATAGATCTCTCTTTAACATTAGAAGAGATGGGTATGGATGATGTGGGCGGATTACTCCCAATAGAGAAAGAGGCAACAATTTTAGACTGTATTACTGCCCGTTCGGGAGTCTATCATCCCGCCTCAAATTCTGGAGACGACACTGATTCCGCACCCCCAAGAGGGAGCAAAACCCCAGGAGAATATTTTTTATATAACAACTGGGATTTCAATATAGCCGGAACAATATTCGAAAATCTTACAGGAAGCAACATATATCAGGCACTATATACCGAACTTGCGCTCCCATTGGAGTTTCAAGATTTCTCTTTAGATGCCCAAAGAAAGGGGGGTACTCTTTCAATTTCTCAATACCCCGCCTACCACATCTATCTCTCTACTCGTGATATGGCAAGGATTGGCTATGTTATGCTAAGAAAAGGGAAGTGGAAGGAGCGACAAATTATCTCTAAAGAGTGGGTAGAGCAAATAACTTCTGCCTATACTTCTGTAGACGAAATGAATCCCAGAGGAAAATATCCATTGTGGGGATATGGATATATGTGGTGGGTGTGGGACGGTAATGCCAATAGAGAGGGTTATTTGGGTGCTTATACAGCAATAGGTGCCGGTGGTCAATTCATAACGGTACTTCCAGCTTTGGATATGGTGGTGGTGCAGAAGACATCTACCAATGACAACAATGCCGATAAATACTGGACTCTATTGGGTAGGATTATTAACGCTAAAATAAATTAAAAATAGATATATTATGAAAAACTACTCAAGAAGAGATTTTATTAAATCTTCGGCTGCTTTGGCAGCTGCCGGTGCTTTAATTGGGCCACTGAGCGCATGTAAAAACATTAATATCAACACAAAGAGCGGTCATAATAAAAAGATGACCTTAAAGATCTCTTCACACCTTTTAAAGCAGGTACATACTTTTACTATTTCGGGCTTTTCGCGGGATACTACCCCTGCCATTTTAGCAGAGATAAGTTACGATGGAATTACCGGTTACGGAGAGGCTGGACTTCCTCCATATATGGTAGGGCAGACAGTAGAGACCGCTACACAATTTTTAGAACAGATTGATCTTTCACAATTTTCCTCTCCATTTTTAATAGATGATATTCTTACCTATGTAGATAATATTGCACCCAACAATACCTGTGCAAAAGCTGCATTTGATATTGCTCTTCACGACTTGGTGGGCAAACTGTTGGATAAGCCTTTACATCTTCTATGGGGCTATAATAAAGAGAAGGCACCATCTACCTCCTTTACTATTGGAATAGATACCGAAGAGGTTATTAGAGAGAAGACACTTGAAGCTGCACCTTTTAATATATTGAAGGTAAAGCTTGGAGTAGATGAAGCTACAGATAAGATGTTGGTAAATACTGTTCGTTCGGTAACCGACAAACCTATGGTGGTAGATGTCAATCAAGGGTGGAAAGATAAACATTACGCTCTTGAGATGATTCATTGGTTACACGAGAAGGGTATTCTATTTGTAGAACAGCCTATGCCAAAAGAGATTATAGATGACATGGCTTGGGTTACAGAGAGGAGTCCCCTTCCTACTATTGCCGACGAGTCGTGTCAAAGATTGGTAGATGTTCCAAAACTGCATGGAGCTTTTACCGGTATAAATTTAAAACTTATAAAATGTACCGGTTTAAGGGAGGCGAATAAGATGATTGCAACTGCTCAGGCCTATGGGATGTACCGTATGATTGGATGCACCTCAGAAAGTTCATGTGCTATTTCGGCTGCAGCTCAAATAGCCCCTATGATGGATTTTGCCGACTTAGATGGCAATCTTCTAATTAGCAACGATCCTTTTAAAGGGATGGAGATTGTAGATGGCAAGATTACTTTAAACGATCTACCGGGAATTGGTGTCGAAAAAATATAAAAGATACTCTACAATGAAAAAATTAGCACATTTTCTTACACTATTGCTTCTTTTTGTCCTCCTTGGCAAAGGAGAAGCAGTAGCACAAAATTTCATCTATCCCAACACTGAATGGAGTGTGGCATCTCCCGAAAAATATGGTTTCAATAGTGCGAAACTTAAAGAGGCAAGAAAGTATATCGCTCAAAATATGCAGACAACAGGAATGACTGTTATTGTTGGTGGCGAACAGATTTTTTCCTATGGCAATTTGGAGCGGATAAGTTATATAGCCTCTTGTAGAAAGAGTATTCTCTCTATGATGTACGGCAAATATGTAGAAAACGGCACAATAGATCTTAATAGAACCCTTGCCGATCTAAAAATCGATGATGTTGGTGGGTTATTGCCCATTGAAAAAAAAGCTACTATAAGGGATATTATATCGGCCCGTTCGGGAATCTACCATGAGGCTTCGTACCCCGGCGACGATACCGAGTACGCACCCCAAAGAGCTTCTATAGAGCCTGGAAGCTATTATCTTTATAATAATTGGGATTTTAATGTTGCAGGAACCATTTTTGAGCAGCTTACAGGCGAAGATATCTATGAAGCTTTTATTAAAGATATTGGTTCTCAGATTGAACTCCAAGACTTTAAACTTTCACAACAGAGTAAAGAGGGGAATCCTAAGCGTTCAATACATATGGCCTATCCATTTCACTTTTCTACAAGAGATATGGCACGGGTTGGCTATCTAATGCTCCGTAATGGAAAGTGGAAAAATAGAGAAGTTATATCTAAAGAGTGGATTAAAGAGAGTATCTCACTCCACACTCCAAACAGCCAAATGAACCCACCCTTTAGAAAAGAGCAGAATTTTGGATATGGCTATATGTGGTGGGTATGGGATGGCCCAAATGTTCCGGAATTGTTAAAAGGGGCCTACTCTGCAAGAGGTGCAATAGGGCAATATATTACTGTAATTCCAAAATTAGATATGGTAATAGCCCACAAGACAGACTCTGTCTATGGAAGAAAAACTCTCTTTACACAATATTGGGGATTTCTTCAACTCCTTTTAGATGCTAAAGAGAAAAAATAGAAAAGTAAAATATTATGAAACTTTTTAGATATCTCGCAATTGTTGCTCTTTTGGTTCTTGGCAGCTGCTCTAAAGAGGGTAGTACTTTTTTAGAGAGTGGCTCAAAGGTTAAAGTAACTTTAAGAGGAATCAATAGTGCGCCCAGTGAGACAAGGCTCTATTTTGGTGAGCCTGACGGCGGGAAAATTCCTTTTTTATGGGATGAGGGAGATAGGATTGGAATTTATCTCTCACAAAATGATATAGCAGTTCCCCTGAATGAAAATTTAAAAACTACCCTCTCTTCAGGTGGCAGTTCTACCGGTGCAGGCACTCCCTTGGGAAGATTCGAGGCTACTCTCTCAAATATAGAGCCGAATAATAACTACAATCTTAACCTCTATTTCCCATGGAGCGTAGATGCCGGCAACTCTTCGGGGCAGATAGCCCACCGACTCTCCCCATTTCAAGTACAGTCGGAAGCTTCCAATAGCAGGCATCTCACAAAAGCCGGCGGGTTTGCCTCTGCTGTTGTAGATTTTACAACACCTGCATCTTTAGCGGGGTTCTCTCCCGATCTATCCTTTACTCTAACACATCAGAGTGCCTATATTCAATTTAATCTTTGGGCGCAATCGGGAGAGTATAGTGGTTGGAAAGTTAAAACTATCTCAATTGCTGCCCCAGCCGATATCCCCCTTTCTGGAAATATGAACTATAACAGCAGTAGTGATGAGTTGACCCTAAAGGATGGGGAGTCTAAAACAAATAGTGTAACGCTGGAAATAGAGTCGCCAATAGTGCTTTCTACTACCAAGCAATACGCCTATATGGCTCTTTTTCCAACCGATGTAAGGGGGAAGGAGTTGATATTCACCTATACTTTAGAGAATCCCTTAGAGAATCGCTTAGTTGAGCTTAAAAGGGTTAGAAGTGTAAGCTCCTCTGCTACTGCCTTTGAAAAGGGGACCCTATACACTATCGATGAGGAGTTCCCTGCACTTTTTGATTCCCAAATATGGTCATCTAAAGAGATCTCTTTAGATATCAATTATTATAAAGAGATTGTTAAAGGTTATATTGTCTATGCAAACATCCCTTCGATTCAGGTTAAATATAGCTCCAATACTCAAGATATCTCTTTTGCCGTAGTAAATGAAGCTTTCTACCAAACAGCTCCTGTACAAGAGGTTGCCCCAATAGGAATCAACACTATATATCAAGCAGCATCGATTAGTAAAATTGTATTTGCTTATGCTGTTATGAGGCTAAACGATAGAGGTATAATAGATTTAGATACTCCCCTTTGGGAGTATTATCCAGGCCTATTGGAGATGTTTAGCGATCAACAAAATCAAGAGAAGGCAAAAGTGTTGACTGCAAGAATGGCTCTTACCCATATTACCGGTCTTGACAACTCTACTTATTCCAATATCTCTTTTGTTAGAGAGCCCGGCACTTATGGCTACTCAGGCCCGGGTACCTATCTTCTGCAGAAAACCGTTGAGCATATTACCGGTAAATTGGTAGATCAAATAGCTCAGGAAGAGGTGTTTACTCCTCTTGGAATGGAACACACCAGCTATGTGTGGAAGCCGGAGTATGAGACAACAGCTGCAAGAGGTTATTTAAATAGTGGCTCTTGGGGGTGGAACCCTTGGAGCAGTAGTGCTATATCTAAAGATGGAAATGTAGCCTACACTATGAGAACTAATGCCGAAGAGATAACCATCTTTATGAAAGCGATGATGAAGGGGGTTGGTTTAAGTAGAGAAAAGTATGAAGAGATGATCTCTGCCCATGGCAACTTTGTTGCTGCTGCTGTAGTTGGCAGAGAGAAGCAATCTATCTATAGAGCGTTGGGTTTTGTTATTGAAAAAAATGAGGAGTTGGGAGATATAATCTGGCACACCGGCAATAATCAAAATTTTAAAGGGATGACTCTATTTATTGCCGATAGAAATATCACCCTCTCATATTTTGTAAACGGGCAACACTCCTTCAATTTGAACGACCCTATTGTTAAACTCTTTTTAAAGAATAAATATCCATTGTCCAGTTTTGGTTCAGGCACATTTATACCTACAAAAAATGACGACGATCCCGAAGGTAATGCCGGATCATCTCCAATAATAAGAGAGGATTAGCATCAATTTTAAATTTTTAGAGATGAAAAGAGTTAAAAAATATATATTTCTACTTCCACTGATTTTACTCTTTGCCTGTCAAAAGGAGGAGCTTAGCAGGGAAGATAATAGAGAGGAGGGCTTTACTATAAAGCTATTGGGTAGTAGTGATGGCAATAAAACCAAAACTTCTTTTGGAGTTCCCGGCGAAGAGGTTGTAAATTTTTTGTGGAAAAGTGGCGATAATTTAGGAGTTTATGTAGAAAATAGTGGCAATATTCCCTCTTGGGGCAACAATATTGTCTCAGTTATTAATCGTGAGGCCTCTCAAGGGGCAGGTCATAAAATAGGCTCTTTTAGCTTAAAACTCACTTCAATAACTCCAAGCAGCCAATATTCCTTAAAAATCTATTATCCCCATTACCAATTTGCCGGCGACGACGCTTCAACTATATCGCATAGAATATTTTCTCTACAGACACAATCGGTCGGTTCCAATAGTGAACATATTGGTCTATCTGGCGATTTTGGATATGCTACAGCTTCATTTACCACTCCATCCGATTTGAGCCAATTTGCTCCCGAAATATACTTTACTTTGGAGCATAAGAGCAGTTATTTATGGTTCGATATCACTTCTGAAGATGAAGCATCCTACAACAATTGGATTATTAAGCAGATTAGTGTAACTGCCCCCGAGGGGTACTACTTGAGTGGAGCTACAAAATACAACTCACAAGACGACACTTACGCTATAGATGAGAGTTCTACTCAAAAACATAATTTTGTTTCACTAAATATTCCGGGGGGTATTCCTATCTCTTCGGCTACCCCTGCTACAGCCTATATGGTAGTAGCCCCAACTCAATTGGCCGGTAAGGAGATTGAGATAAAGTACCTTTTAGAGAGTAAAGATGGCTCTCAAACCAAAAATATAATTCACAATAGAACGATCTCTGCTACTTCTCAAGCTTTTAAAAGTGGAACCACCCATATCTTTAACGAAGTGTTACCCAACTCTGAAGGGAGTGGTTGGAGTTTTGTAGATAACTCTGTGGCAATTGCATTGGATCACTTTGCCACCGCCAACTCCTATATTGTTTCGACTCCCGGGAATTACTCTTTTGACGCAACAGTTATAGGAAACGGCGAAGCTGGACTTTTGGGACTTCCTACCTCTACCACTCAGTTTCACACAGATAATCCCGCTATCTCCCCCACCTCTGTAGAGTTGGTGTGGCAGAGTGCCCCATCGCTTATTGCAGATCTTTCCCTCTCCGACGGAAGGGTTTACTTTACCAAGGGCGACGAGACTAAAGGGAATGCCCTTATAGCTGTAAAAGATAGTGGGGGGGATATTCTCTGGAGCTGGCACATTTGGTGTACAGATGTAGGAGAGCCCCAAACCTACATTAACGATGTTGGCTACTCTTTTGAGGTGATGGATAGAAACCTTGGTGCTACCATTGGGTTGGATCGTGTTCCTACCACCTCCCAGGAGGAGATAGCCTCTATAGGTCTCTCTTATCAGTTTGGCAGAAAAGATCCCTTCATAGGGATCAATGCACTTAGTACCACTGCCACTCTATCTACCACCTACGATATTGATGGCAATATATATGGTTGGCCTGCTACTGAGCTCACCTCACCCGCAGTTGGTACTATAGAAAATTCTATACAAAATCCCACCCTCTTTATCTCATCGGAAGCCAAGACTCCCTATGATTGGTTTGTAGGAAAGGGGAGCGGTGGCGGAATTGATGTAAGAGGTTTTTATCTATGGGGCAACCCCTACGGTTTTTGGCATGGTACCGAAGGGGGGAGCTCTCCAAACAACCCTCGAACACCACAAAAATCTATCTACGACCCCTGTCCTGTTGGGTGGATGGTTGCACCCAGGAATACCTTTACAGGGGTTACTGCCTCCAATAGCACCGGTGTAGCGGGAAAGGGTAGGCTTCTATATTATCAAAGTGCTACAACTTCTGGAGCTGCCACCTGGTACCCTTTTTCGGGTAGATACAATAATACCGGACTATTGGCAACACAAGGGGGTACGAGTTGGATTTGGACCTCCAGCTTTAGACATCAAACCACCTATGCTGCCACCCTCTTCTCTATGACCTCTACTGCTGTTGCTACTACCAACAACTATTACGCCGTGTGGGGTGCCTCTGTCCGTTGCGTACAACAATATTAAACTAAGAGAGTAAAAACGATGAAAAAGATAATTTTTACAAAAACTAAACTTTACAGCTCTCCTACATTTGAGACTATAGAGTTGCAATTTGAACAAAACATCTTGGGAGGAAGCGGCGATGCCGGCGAATTGGGATGGATTGAAGAATTGGAAGATCTAATTCCATAAATAGAGAAAGTTATGAAAAGAGTATATATTATTATAACAGCTATAATCACTTTATCCTTAATTCTCTCTTGTGAAAAGGAGAGTGGAGAGTTTAGTATAAATGAGAAGGGTACTAAGATAAATTTTACAGGTGTATTTGGCACCGAAACAACAAAAACCTCCTTAGGTACCCCAAGTAGCACCCATATTCCTGTTTTATGGAAGGTGGGGGATCATCTTGGACTCTATCTTAGCGATTTCAATAGTATGATAACATCAAATGTTGTTGCATTATTGGATAAAGAGATAGGAGTAGGGAGGGGCCCCGGTTTTTCTAAAGGGAGTTTTAATAGTGTTGTAGGAGCATTGGAACCCTCAACTCAATATTTTATGAAACTCTACTACCCTTATTACGAGCGTGCCGGATCCGGTTCATATGCAATTGAACACTCTATTCCATCTATTCAAACCCAATCTAAAGCCTCTAATAGTGAACATATTGGGAAGTCGGGCGCTTTTGGCTATTCAACGCTCTCCTTTACCACCCCCTCTTCATTGCTCAATTATAACCCCTCTTTTGATTTTACCCTTGATCATAAAACAAGTTTCGTATGGTTTTACCTTACTGCACAAGAGGGTTCTGGGGGTTTTGAGGGGTGGAGAGTTAAGAGTATATCGTTAACTACACCAGAGGAGAGATGGATTGCAGGCGAAACTTCATTTAATACAACTACCCATGAGCTCTCTGTTTTAGGAGGTGCATTAGATAAAAAATACAATAAGGTCTCTTTAAATATCACAACCGGTATAACTCTTTCTTCTACAGAGGCAGAGTCTGCCTATATGGTTGTAGCACCCATCTCATTGGTGGGCCAAACGGTTAAAATAGATTATCTATTAGAGAGTGCCGACGGGAGTGAAAGTAGGATTGTTTCCCACAATAGAACTTTAAGCTCCTCGTCGGAGGCTTTTAAATCGGGAGAGGTGCATCGCTTTACCGAAGTGATTCCAGTTAATGAAGGAGGCTCTTGGAGTTTCTCCAACTCTGCAGAGCCAATAGATCTTAGCTTTTCCGGAACATCAAACAGTTATATTGTCTCGCACCCGGGCGATTACTCTTTTGACGCAACAGTTATAGGAAACGGCGAAGCTGGACTTTTGGGACTTCCTACCTCTACCACTCAGTTTCACACAGATAATCCCGCTATCTCCCCCACCTCTGTAGAGTTGGTGTGGCAGAGTGCCCCATCGCTTATTGCAGATCTTTCCCTCTCCGACGGAAGGGTTTACTTTACCAAGGGCGACGAGACTAAAGGGAATGCCCTTATAGCTGTAAAAGATAGTGGGGGGGATATTCTCTGGAGCTGGCACATTTGGTGTACAGATGTAGGAGAGCCCCAAACCTACATTAACGATGTTGGCTACTCTTTTGAGGTGATGGATAGAAACCTTGGTGCTACCATTGGGTTGGATCGTGTTCCTACCACCTCCCAGGAGGAGATAGCCTCTATAGGTCTCTCTTATCAGTTTGGCAGAAAAGATCCCTTCATAGGGATCAATGCACTTAGTACCACTGCCACTCTATCTACCACCTACGATATTGATGGCAATATATATGGTTGGCCTGCTACTGAGCTCACCTCACCCGCAGTTGGTACTATAGAAAATTCTATACAAAATCCCACCCTCTTTATCTCATCGGAAGCCAAGACTCCCTATGATTGGTTTGTAGGAAAGGGGAGCGGTGGCGGAATTGATGTAAGAGGTTTTTATCTATGGGGCAACCCCTACGGTTTTTGGCATGGTACCGAAGGGGGGAGCTCTCCAAACAACCCTCGAACACCACAAAAATCTATCTACGACCCCTGTCCTGTTGGGTGGATGGTTGCACCCAGGAATACCTTTACAGGGGTTACTGCCTCCAATAGCACCGGTGTAGCGGGAAAGGGTAGGCTTCTATATTATCAAAGTGCTACAACTTCTGGAGCTGCCACCTGGTACCCTTTTTCGGGTAGATACAATAATACCGGACTATTGGCAACACAAGGG
This sequence comes from uncultured Muribaculaceae bacterium, assembly GCA_964512295.1. Lineage (GTDB taxonomy): Bacteria > Bacteroidota > Bacteroidia > Bacteroidales > UBA932 > Bact-08. Next base: position 10,582 of record CAZEGL010000016.1, on the reverse strand, counting down.
GGTACGAGTTGGATTTGGACCTCCAGCTTTAGACATCAAACCACCTATGCTGCCACCCTCTTCTCTATGACCTCTACTGCTGTTGCTACTACCAACAACTATTACGCCGTGTGGGGTGCCTCTGTCCGTTGCGTACAACAATATTAAACTAAGAGAGTAAAAACGATGAAAAAGATAATTTTACCTTTAATTGTACTACTATTCTCTGCCCTCTCCTGCACCAAAGATGAGATAGCAACAGTAGTTCCCGAGAGCTCTTCTATCGCTTTTGGTGTAGAGGGGGGGAGTGAGACAATCGCTATCGCAACCAATCAAGTAGAGTGGAGCTATCGCGTAACCGGTGGGGAGGGATGGCTGACAGTAGATAAAAACGGAAACAGCTTACAATTTCAAGCTTTAGAAAATACTCTTACCACTTCAAGAGATGCTACTATTTTGGTAAGTGCAGGTGTTGGAGAGAATATGGCTACTGCACTACTCTCTGTTACTCAAGAGGGAGCAACAGCTGCTACTCTAACACTTGACCCTAATCACAAAGAGGTTGAAAGCAAAGAGACAACTTTTACTGTAACTATTACTACCAATAAGAGTGAGTGGGGTTTTACTCTATTGGGTGCTGCCTCTGCATGGATATCTGCAGAAAAGAGCGGCAACTCTCTTATTGTAACTATTGCAGAAAATAGTGGATCGGAAAGAGAGGGAGCCATTCAAATTGTTGCAGGTGTTACAGGAAATCAAATTACAAAAGTGTTCGATATTGTACAGGCAGAAAAAAGTGGTGGAGGAGGTGGTGGAGAGCTCAATATTGAAACTCTTTTCTAATTAAAAAATACTCTTTTATTTTAGTTATCTCCTTAGAAATTAGATTATTTCTAAGGAGATTTTCCTATGTGGGCAAATAAATAAATAAATTCTTTTTTTAAAATTTATGCTCTTTTATAAATTTTTACTATCTTGTTCTGATATTAGACACAACCTATAATAATTTAAATATCTAACTATGAGAAGAATTCAGCTCTTTTTGACATTTTCGACACTTGTCTTGGCCCTCTCTTTCTTTACAGGATGCGAGAAAGATGATTCGTCGGTGTATAAATTGGGTATGAAGCTGACTGTAGAGGCTAAGGTTTCTCCTTTTGTCTCTACCAGGATTAACGCTGCAGACAATTCAATCAAATGGAGTAGAGGCGATCGCCTTGGCCTCTTTGAAAAAGTGGGCAACTTCTATAAAAACAATTCCAATATAGAGTTTACTTTGGTTGATGGTGCCGAAAGTACAGAAGCTACCTTTACAGGGAACGCTGTAACTTTTAAAGGATGGGCAAAGGAAGATAAAGAAATTTTCGCCTATTACCCATACGACCCCAAGCGCGCTTTAGCTCATGACCTTCTATTTACTCTACCTTCCGATCAGATTCAAAATGTAGATAACCCGGGGGAGCATATTGCCGAACTCAACTGCCTCTACGCTGCAACTTCGGTTGTAGATTCGAGAGACAACTCAAAGGTTTCCCTCGAATTTCAATCTCTCCTTGCAAAAGTTGACTTCGATATTGTAAATGAAGCTTCTCAATCTATGGAGATTAGTGGAGCCTCTTTTGCTTCGCTTTTTGGTACCAATATCTTCTATACCGATGGAGTTTTCAATTTTAATTTGATGGAGTTTGATGCCTCATTGGCTGCCGGAAAACGATCATCTATGGAAGTTGAGCTCTCTAATACTGTTGTTGTTCCTGCAGGAGGCAGCTATAAAATTTCACTTCTTATATTCCCTATGTTACTGCCAAAGGGATCGGGAACCTTTGTTTTGCTTAAAAATGATGTTCAAGATCTATTTTTCCCTACTGTTATTGAGGACCCAGACGGATTTTATTACGAATCTGGCAAGAGCTATACCCACACATTGACAATTAATGAAGAGTCCTTTATTGTTCCCGAACTTACCTCTGTAGAGTTGCCTCAAGGGCAAAACTGTTATCTTGTAAGACCTCCCGATAGTTATGGCGAAACTATTCAATATTTGATACCTGTTACAAGAGTCAATGAGTTTTGGAACAATAGTGTTGGAAATAACCCCTCCAACTCAATTGGAGTACAGACAAATTGGGTAGCTGAATTGATTTGGAAAAATGTTGACTATAGAGATAGATCTATGCAACTGATAGAGCTCTCACCGGATAGAACAACCGGTACAGGTACCGGTGATTTTATTGGTGTCAATGTAAATTATAAGCCTTCTGAACTATATGGTAGTGCAGTTATTGGAATAAAAAAGGCAGATGCCTTCTTTAGACCTGTTGGCGACTATCTATGGAGTTGGCATGTATGGGTTTCAGATTATGATGGCCAATTGGTAGATGCATCTGGAGTACAGGGATACGAAATAATGGATAGGAACTTGGGAGCCAAAAATGCCTTCCCAGGCGACCCCGGCGCATTGGGATTCTATTTCCAGTGGGGTAGAAAAGATCCTATTATTGGGGTAGATTACGACTATTGGCTAAATGGCGGTACACAAGGGGCAGAACCTACCGACTATGTATGGCCCTCTGTTGTTGGAAAGAGCCCTGAAACAGGCAATGTACCCTTTACAGTCAATAATCCAACTACTATTATTAGGTGTACCGACCCTTCCGGTAGCGAAACTCCAGAGGATGGACTCTACGATTGGCAGTGGGCACCCGTTGGTGGAGGTACCTCTACTCTATGGCAAAATACAGTAAAAACTCTATATGATCCATGTCCTAAAGGGTATAAGGTGGCCAGAAGGAACTCTTTCGACGGTATCAATCCCGGTTCATTCCCTATAGATTTGGTAAATAGAGGCCGTACCTATGGAGATGCCTGGTTCCCCTTCTGCGGCTATAGAAGCAGTACTACAGGTAATATCACCAACGGTAGATCCTATACCTATATCTTTACCTCAGGATCGTCAACCAACAGTGTAACTTTAGATGGAGTTTCCAGAACCGGTATGTATGCCAGAACACTCTACTATAATACTACCGTAACAACAGCCAATCCCGACAATAGAGTCAAGAGGGCTGCATGTACGACAATTAGATGTATGCGCTTCCCCGCAGACGATTAGTTTCAAACTTGTAAATCACCAATAAATTATAGAGAGAGGCGAACCACAAGGTTCGCCTCTCTCTATCTATATCTATAGGTTATCTGCTATTGCAGGATAGGGCTACTTGAAGTGGCCCTCTTCAATTAGAGCAACAATATGTTCAATGGCTCCATCTTTGATAATCACCTTACCGTATTGATCAAGAAAGTAGAAAGAGGGTGAGGGGCGCCTATCGTAGAGCTCATTCTTGGCAATCTCTCTCTCTATATCTATTCCAACGCTCCAATAGTTGGGAAAGTTGGCGAGCGACTCCTCCCACTCATCTATATTTGTTCCTGTATAGATTGCCAAAAAATTGACTTTGGCCATGGAGTTTTTTATCTGTTCCATCCCATTTAGATGCTCTACAGATTGCTTACAAAGAGGGCAGTCGGGTTCAAAGAAGAGTAGGAGGGTGCTTCTCCCTTTGAACTCTTTAAGTTCCATCCTATTGCCGGTAGAGGTGATAAAGGAGAAGTTGTTTGCGCTATTGCCGGGCCGATTCTGTTTGGCTAAATTGAGCTCTCTGCTATATCTTTGCCTATATAGGGAATCTATGCTATTTTGAGCTAAAACCCCCTCTAAAAATGGGATATAGAGAGCCTCCTCCCTTAGAGGGGAGTTGGGATTAAAGAGTATATCTTCTGCAGAGTTTAGAAGATATTGTCTCATTTTTAGCGGGTAATTTGCCACTTTGCCACCCCACCTCTCAATTGCTGTTACAGCTGTTGTGGAGTCGCTGCTCAATAGTAGCTTTATATACTCTATAAAAAATTTATCTAAGCTCTCCTGCCGTTCAAGATAGAGGGTGTCATTTAGATTGGTACTATCCCAGAAGTGTTCGGCCAAATAGTTTATTGCCTCTTCTTGGGTGTTGTACAATGCAGGGACTTGAACCATTTTTGGTGTGGGAATTTTAACTTTTTGACTACTGTTGTTGTTGCTGCAACTTAGAAGAAGTGTAGCAGCTGTTAGAAGACCAATTTGATTAAATTTCATATCTATTTTCACTTTTCTTTAAACCAAATATATGATAATTATATGAGAGAAGGGGAATATTGCTAACTTTGAAAGATGTGAATCGCTTTAATCATTACATTATATCTTTTATTTCATGAAAAAATCGATACTTTTTAGATTGTGGGTAACACTTATTTTACTTTTACCTCTCTCCACAACTGTGGGGCTGGCCCAAGAGAGAATAGCTTACCAGGAGCCCTCCCAAGAGTTAATCTCAATTGTCTCTGCCAAGCTCCCTCCTGAGGTGATAATCAATAGGAAAAACAACTCTTTAATCTTCACCTATAGCGATAGATTTTTAACTTTGGCACAGATGGAGCAGAGCGAGTTGAGATTGGCCGGTTTAAGAGTCAACCCCAATAATCGTACTCAGACAGGGCAGAGATATATAAATAAAATTACTATTAAACCTATCGGCAGTTCGGTTGAAAGAGAGGTGACCGGTTTGCCACAAAATCCTATGATTGCCAATCTCTCTACATCCTCTACCGGGGAATTTGTTGCCTTTACACATACCACCCCAAATGGTGTTGAACTTTGGCTACTCAATGTTGGAGAGGCTAATGCCCATAAACTTACCAATTTACCGGTAAATGCGCTCTTCAATAGGCCTTTCCAGTGGCTTAGAGGAGGTGAGTCACTATTGGTGAGGGTAGTACCTCAAGAGCAGAATAGAATATTGGATTACTATAAAGAGATACCCAAAGGGCCAATTACTGCCCAAAATTTTGGAAATAAGGTGGTAACTAAAACCCCACAAGATCTCTTAAAAAATAGTATAGATGAGAACAATTTTGAGGAGTTGGCCAAATCGGAACTCCATATAGTCAATATCGATGGTACTTCTAAGAGGTTGTTAGAGGCAAAAATGGTTACTGAAGTTTCTCTCTCTCCCGATCAAAACTACTATCTAATCACAACATTGCAGCGCCCTTTTTCTTTCTTTTTGCCAATGCGCTACTTTCCTAAAAAGTACTCTATCTATGATACATTGGGGAGAGAGATTAAAACTATATACCATTCGTCGCTTAAAGAGTATCAAAGAGATACCACTACTAAAGAGGAGTTTAGAAGAGCTATTGAGTGGCGTAGCGATAAGCCCTCTACACTCTTTTTTGTAACAACAGTGAATAGGAGTAAAGGTGAGAAGGGTTTCTATAACAGTTTAAATTTATGGGATGCGCCATTCAATAAAAAACCATACTCTATTGCCAAAACTAAACTCTCTTTTCAAAAAATATATTGGAGAAGCGATAAAATTGCAATCTACTCCGAACGGTCGCGCTCAAAACTTAAAAAAGAGCGGCTACAGCTATTTGATCCTTCAAACCCTCATCAAGCTCCAATTTTAATTAAGGAGTGGCTCTCGCAAGATCTTTATGAAAATCCGGGTAAGATTGTTACAGCTTTGAATAGAGAGGGTAAATCTATTTTAAGAGTAAGAGAGAACTCTATATTCTTTATTGGAGAGGGTTTTTCCCATGATGGTCAGAAACCATTTGTAGATAAATACTCTCTAAAGAGTGGAAAGTGGGAAAGAGTATATGAAAGTGGAGAGAGAGAGAGGAAAGAGAGTATCAAATCTATCTCCAATTTAGAAAAAGGAGAGATTACAGTAACAATCGAATCTCAAAAAGAGTATCCAAACTACTACTATAAAAATATAACCACCGGAGAGCTGAAGCCTCTAACAAATTTTGGCGATCCTATTCCACAGCTCTCTTCGCTCCATAGAGAACTTATCCGCTATACCCGTTCCGATGGGGTGGAGCTTTCAGCTACACTTCTGCTCCCCTCCAACTACAATTTTAAAAAAGGGGAGAAGCTTCCCCTACTTTTGTGGGCTTACCCCAGAGAGTATGGGAACGATCAGCTGGCCGGCCAAATAAGAACTACGCCTTATGATTACTTCGTACCCTCTTACATCTCATTTCCTATATGGGCTACTAAGGGGTATGCTGTACTCCACCTTGCTTCGTTCCCTATTGTCTCCAAAGATGGAGCCGAGCCCAATGACGGCTATCTTGAACAGTTGATTATGAATGCAAAAGCAGCTATAGATGCAGTAGATAAGCTTGGGTATATAGATCGCTCAAGAGTTGGAGTTGGAGGGCACTCATATGGTGCCTTTATGACAGCCAACCTATTGAGCCATACCTCTCTTTTTGCATGTGGCGTAGCTTCTGCCGGAGCCTACAACCGTACTTTAACCCCTTACGGCTTTCAAAATGAGAGTAGGAGCTTTTGGAGTGCTACCAATTTATATAGCGAGATGTCGCCCTTCAACTTTGCTCAACAGATGAAGACTCCTCTACTTTTAGTTCATGGCGAAGAGGATGACAATACTGGAACCTACACTATTCAAACCTACAGATATTATCAAGCTTTGAAGGGACAAGGAGCCGATGTCCGTATGGTAATTCTCCCCCGCGAAAAACATAGATATAGGGGTATAGAGAATATTTTACATCTAATTTGGGAGAAGGAGAGGTTCTTCGAAACCTATTTGAGAGGGAATAAGAGGTAGAAGTGGAACTATTGTAATAGAAAAAGAGAGGGTATCTTGACTTTGTTAAGATACCCTCTCTTACTAATTGCTGCAGTGCTACTTACCTTCCCAATATTCGTCTAAAATATCTTGAATATCGTCTTGGCAACCTCCACAAACTGTTCCCGCAGTGGTAACATCACCAACCTCCTCTACCGTTTTTAGCTGCTGCTCCTTAATTGCTTTTAAAATCTCGCTCTTATAAATTTCGTTACAATTGCAGATGATTGGATCTTCACTCATAATTTGTTGTTTTTAATAGTTGTTTATAAATGTTTGAAAAGTGTATTATATGATAGAACAGTAAATTGAGAGTTTGGTTTAAATAACACTATCTAAAATTTTTCGTACTATAGTACTATCCACAGCGCGGTTCTCCCCCAGCTTAACTCCACGACTCTCAAATCTTCTCTCAATCTCATAGATGGTTTCAATTGGGACTCCACTCTGAGATAATCTTATTTTAAACCCCAATGAGATAAAAAATTGTTCAATCTCCTCTATGGTACTCTCAATTACTCTATCTCTATCTCCTCCATCAATTGAAAATACCCTTTTTGCCATCTGTACAATTTTATCTCCTTTCTCCTCTCTTAATACTCTCAATGTACCGGGAAGTACAATTGCCAAAGTGTGGGCATGTGTAAGATTGTGTAGGGCAGAGAGCTCATGGCCAATCATGTGGGTAGTCCAATCTTGGCTGACACCTAAAGCGATAAAGCCATTTAATCCCATTGTTGCCGACAGCATAAAGGAGGCCATCTCTTGGTAATTCTCCCCCTCTTCCATCACCTTTGGTGCAATCTCCAATAGAGTGAGCAATATCCCTTCGGCCCATCTATCCATCAATGGCGATTGCCCAGGAGTGGTAAGGTATTGTTCTAAAACATGAACAAATGTATCGGCCAAACCACAAGCTTTCTGATAATGTGAGAGGGTGTAGCAGCTTTGTGGATCTAAGATAGAGAATTTGGGTGTATGGGAGTAGAAAGCAAATTTCTCTTTAGTAGCCTTATTGGTTATTACAGCACCTCTATTCATCTCTGATCCGGTGGCGGGAAGGGTGAGCACACAGCCTAATGGGAGGGTCTCACTATGGGTGTAGTTGCGTTTTAGAACCAAATCCCAAGGGTCGCCAGAGTATGGAATAGCGGCCGCTACCAATTTGGCTCCATCAATGACAGAGCCACCACCCACCGCAAGAATAAAATTGCACCCCTTCTCCCTCCCCAACTCTATTGCATTACGGAGAGTTTCAACCGAAGGGTTGGGTTCTACTCCCCAAAAATGGTGACAAGTGTGGTTGGAGAGAGCTTGGGTAACCTGTTCAAAGACTCCATTCTTCTTTACACTACCGCCTCCAAAAAGGGCCAACACCCTACTATCTTGGGGTATCTCCTCTCTTAGAGAAGGGATTGTATCTTTTCCGAAAATTAGTTTTGTGGGGTTGTAGAGGGTGAAATTATCCATTAAAACAATCTCTATTTTTTTGCTAGTTGATCACGAATTTCGGTAAGGAGCTTAATATCTTCCGGTATAGCTGCCGGTGCCTCTTCCTCTATGGGTGCCTCTATCTCTTTCTTTTTAAGTGAATTGATAAACTTAATTACAGAAAATATGGCAAAAGCAATAATAATAAAATCAAATACCTCCTGAATAAAGTTTCCCCAATTAAGCGTTACAGCCTCTACAGCTGCTCCTGTTGCATCTATAGTTGCCTGCTTAAGGGTAATGGAAAGATCTGTAAAATTTACCCCTCCCAATAGCAGTCCAATAGGTGGCATAATTACATCTGCCACTAAAGAGGAGACTATCTTTCCAAAAGCACCACCGATAATTATACCTACTGCCATATCGGCTACATTGCCTTTTAACGCAAATTCCTTAAATTCGTCCAAAAATTTCATAGTTGCAAGTTTAAATTGTTATTCTAAAATTTTGATAAATATATATATAATCAATAATTTGACAAAATTAATATGGAGTGGTTAGGTGAGCTTTTTAGTGTTGAGAGTATAGCGCAATCTATAGTCTTACTTGCTTTAACGGTGGCATTGGGTCTACTGCTTTCAAAAATTAAGATAGCCAATATCTCGTTTGGAATTACTTGGATTCTCTTTGCAGGTATTGCCATTAGCCATTTTGGCTTGCGGGTAGAGAGCGGAATTTTACATTTCATAAAAGAGTTTGGCCTTATTCTATTTGTATTTTCTATAGGATTACAAGTTGGCCCAGGCTTCTTCTCCTCTTTTAAAAAGGGGGGGATAAAGTTAAATATGCTCGCCCTAATGGTAGTTTTTTTAGGGGTAGTGATTACAGTTGTACTGCACTTTGTTACTCAACTCCCAATCTCTACTATGGTGGGGGTGATGTCGGGAGCTATTACCAATACTCCCGGTTTGGGGGCGGCACAGCAGACCTATTTGGATATGAATGGTACCTTAGACCCCTCTATAGCTATGGGGTACGCTGTTGCCTATCCATTGGGTGTTTTGGGGATAATCTTCTCTATTTTAGTGCTTAAGGGGCTCTTTAGAATCGATTTTAAAAAGGAACTTAAAGAGATTGAAGAGGGGGCTGGGCAGAGTGACGAGAACTCTATAAAACTCTCTGTAGTTGTTCAAAACCCCTCGGTTTTTGGTAAGAGTATAATGGCAATAAAGTCTCTTATAGATAGAGATTTTATAATCTCCAGAGTAATATCCCAAAGCGGTACTATGGATATTGCACGGGCTACCACCGTTTTGGAAGAAGATGAACGACTATTGATTATAACAAATCTAAGGGAGCGGGATGCGGTGGTGGCATTTTTTGGAAAGGAGATACCTTTTGACCAGCGTGAATGGAGTGCTCTTGAAAGTAATATTATCCCTTCAAAAGTGATTGTTACTAAAGATAGGGTAAATGGAAAGAGTCTTGCCGATCTCAACTTGGGAAGCTCTTTTGGTATAACTGTTACCAGAATCAACCGCTCCGGTGTGGAGTTGGTGGCTCAACCCAATCTTAAACTACAGATGGGCGACTCTCTTACCGTTGTAGGTAGAGAGGAGAGCATTAAGAGTGCTTCACAATTTTTGGGCAACTCTCCCCAACGCCTTTCGGAGCCAAATTTAGCTACTATCTTTATTGGTATAGTTTTAGGGATTGTGGTTGGATCAATCCCTCTCTTTATTCCCAATATTCCACAACCGGTAAAATTGGGGTTGGCTGGAGGGCCTCTAATTGTTGCTATTTTAATAAGCAGATTTGGCCCTAAATTTAATCTTATTACCTATACCACTGTAAGTGCCAATTTAATGTTGAGGGAGGTTGGAATTGCTCTCTTTTTAGCTTGTGTGGGGCTTGGAGCGGGAGAGAATTTTGTAGATACAATTGTTCACCAGGGAGGAGCTATTTGGATTCTATATGGGGTGATAATTACCGTACTTCCTTTATTGATAGTTGGAGTGGTAGCAAGAAAGTTTTTTAAACTCAATTTCTACACATTGATGGGGCTCATTGCCGGTAGCACTACCGATCCTCCAGCCCTCTCATATGCCGGTGTAGTTGCAGGAAATAATTACCCGGCTGTAGCTTATGCATCTGTCTACCCTTTAACAATGTTTCTTAGGGTTCTATTTGCACAACTGCTCATACTTATCTTTTTATAATATAATGGTGGCCTCGGCCGACAAAGCGTGGGGCTTGCTTATCCAATAGATTTCTGAAATAGTCATTTGTTGTTGATTGGTCAATCATAAAGTGTCTTAGAAGCTCTATAATAGTCCCGCAAATTTAGACCACCCCGTATTCTGGAGATTTTCTCTACTAAAACTCCAAATGAAGAGGCCAAGAAACGGGAGAAAGTCTTGTATGAAAAGATCGGCCGGTTGGGGATTGAAGTGGATTTTTGCAAGAGGGCC
>CAZEGL010000015.1:0-41831 GCA_964512295.1 uncultured Muribaculaceae bacterium | reverse complement strand
AGCTTCTAAAAAAACAGCAATTTTTTACTATGTTTGGCAAAAATTAAAAGAGATGGAGAGAGAGAAAAAAGCTATAGTTGTTGGAGCAACCTCCGGGATTGGTAGGGCAATTGCACAGCTCCTTCTTTCACAGGGCTATTCAGTTGGAATTTTAGGACGGAGAGAGGAGCTGCTTAAAGAGATTGAGAGTGCCACTAATGGAGTACTCTACTGGGAAACCTTAGATGTAACCCAAATAGATAAGATAGCACCAACTTTAGATAGATTGGAAGAGAGGTTGGGTGGAGTAGACTACTTTTTCCATTCGGCAGGTTGGGGAAAAAGGAACCACAATCTCGATTTAGATATAGAGCTTCTTACTACAACCACCAATGTAGAGGGCTTTGTGGCATCTCTAAATTGGGCATATAGATATTTTGAGGGTAGGGGAGGGGGCTCACTTGCAGCAATAAGCTCTTTTGCCGGATTGCGGGGTTTCGCTCTTTCGCCCTCCTATTCTGCCTCTAAATCGTTTCAGATGACCTATCTAGAGGGTTTGCGCCAGAAGAGCTGCACCTCTAAAGCAAAAATAGGGGTAACTGATATTAGAGCAGGCTTTGTTGATACCGATATGGGAAATGGAGCTGGAGCCTTTTGGCAATGCTCTCCTGAAGTTGCAGCTAAACAAATAGTTAGAGCTGTTCTACGAGATAGAGATGTTGCCTATGTAACAAAAAGATGGGTAGTGCTCTCATGGTTTGTAAGGGCACTACCCAGATCTATCTTTAAGCGTATAAAGCTCTAAATACTATTTAATCATCTCAAAGCTCCGCTTTATAAAGGTGTTGAGCTCCTCTCCCTGCAGCATACCCTTTGAGAGCAGTGCCAAGTCTGTAAGTTGTTGTATTAGAGAGTTCTCCTTTGCAAAAGTTTTTACCTTCTCCTCTCTTTCGGCCTTTAGCTTCTCTATAGAGTTGGAGAGCTCATTTTCTCTCTCTATTGAAGCACTATCGGGCTGATGCTCCTTCTCTTCCTTTTTCTCTTTCTCTTGACTCTCTTTAAACTCCTTAAGCTCCTTCTCTAAGCTCTCAATTTGAGTATTGATACTCTCTCTCTCTTTATTCTCCCAAAGATTAAGATTCTCTACAACTTTAGCGGTAAGGGGATGATCCCAGTTTAAGACTAAATTGAAATGTTCCGGTAGGGAGCCATAGAAGTTGATTCCACCTCCCATTGCCGACATCTCTCTATATCTTCGGGTAAACTCAGATTGAGTAATCAATAGCGCATTCTCATCATCTCCCAACCTCTCTACTTCAACAGTGTAGTGATATTTTTGGGGCATTACTGTTTTAAAGGCTGTAGAGATATCTTCCAATTCAATAGTTGAAAGTTCAACCTTTTCGCCTTCCTCTTTGAGTATCAGTCTATCAATAGTATCTGAGTCGACTCTGGCAAAGGTGCTCTCTTTAAATTTAGACTCCAATAGATTAACAAAATGAGAGTCTAAGTGGCTATCCATCAAAAGTACATCGTACCCTTTTGATTTTGCCTTCTCTACATAGCCCCACTCTTTCTCTAAATCGGTAGAGTAGAGATAGACAAGTTTATTGTTTTTATCGGTTTGATTGGGCTCTATCAATTTTTTATACTCTTCAAAACTGAAGTAGCGCCCCTCGCTATTTTTAAAAAGAGTAAACTTTTCGGCCCTATCATAAAACTTCTCATCGCTCAACATCCCATACTCTATAAATAGTTTGAGATTGTCCCAACGCTCTTCGAGCTGCTCTCTCTCATTTTTAAAGATCTCTTCCAACCTGTCGGCAACCTTTTTAGTTATATGGCTGGAGATCTTTTTAACATTGGCATCTGATTGAAGATAGCTTCGTGAGACATTCAAAGGGATATCGGGGGAGTCTATTACCCCATGTAGTAGAGTGAGGAAATCGGGTACAATATTCTCTACAGAATCGGTTATAAAAACCTGGTTGCTAAAGAGCTGTATCTTATTTCGCGAGATATCCATACTCTCTTTAATCTTGGGAAAATAGAGAATACCGGTGAGTGTAAATGGATAATCTACATTTAGATGTATGTAAAATAGAGGCTCTTCCGACATTGGATAGAGTTTGCGATAGAAATCTAAGTACTCCTCCTCTTTTAAATCGACAGGCTTTTTGGTCCAGATAGGTGCTGTTTCATTTATCACCTTTCCATCGAAGGAGATCTCTACAGGTAGAAATTTACAATATTTATTGAGCAGATATTCAATTTTAGAGTTTTCGGCATACTCCTTCGACTCATCGTCTAAGTAGAGTATAATATCTGTACCTCTCTTTTTTCTCTTCCCTGCGCCTATTGTGTAGTTTGGATCGCCATCACAGCTCCATTTTACCGCTTTTGCCCCCTCCTGCCATGAGAGGGTTTGAATCTCTACCCGTTTTGCAACCATAAAAGAGGAGTAGAATCCAAGACCAAAATGTCCTATAATATTATCTATCTGCTCTTTATATTTCTCTATAAACTCTCCGGCACTCGATAGGGCAATTTGGTTTATATATTTTTGCACCTCCTCTTCACTCATCCCAATACCGTTGTCGCTTATGGTGATAGTTCCCTTTTTGGGGTCGGCTTTGATTTGTATGGTCAAATCGCCCAACTCCCCCTTAAACTCACCTGTACCGGCAAGAGCCTTCAATTTTTGGGTAGCATCTACAGCATTTGAGACCAACTCCCTTAGAAAAATTTCATGGTCGGAATAGAGAAATTTCTTGATAATTGGAAATATATTCTCTGTTGTAACTCCAATTGTTCCTTTTTGCATAATATCTCTTTTTTATAAAATTTATATAGAGATAAATCAAAAGATGTACCAAGAGGAATCTTATGGAGTTATATGACAAATAGGCAGGATTGTTATTTGTTGAGCATCATCTCTAAAATGAGCTTGTCGGTATAGTTCATTCCCTCGCTTCCAATCTTAGATAAGTTTCGAATACTCCCCTCTACACTCCCTGTTACAATTCCCTCATTTTTGGTGATTGATCTCCCCTCTAAAGCTAAAGTAGCACTCTTTATTGCCGCTGCAACTCCGGTAGCCACTTTGAGAGCACAGCCGGGTTTTGCTCCATCGCACACCATTCCGGTTATATTGCCTACCATATTATGTATGGCATATTCAATCTCTTTAAGCGCTCCTCCCTCTAAATAGACAATAGCGCAAGAGGCTCCTGTAGCTGCTGTAACACAGCCACATAAAGCCGACAATTTACCCAGTTCTACCTTTAAAAGAGATGCTGTCAAATGTGCAATAACAAGTGCACGGGCAAGCTTTTGGGAGTTGGCTCCAATTTTTTTTGCATAAGCTGCAACAGGCAGTGTTACAGTAATTCCTTGATTTCCACTTCCCGAATTGCTCATAGCGGGGAGGGTCGATCCAGACATTCGGGCATCCGATGCTGCTGCAGTTAAGGCCATAGCCTCTCTCAATATTGAATCGCCGTAGATTCTCTTATTAGAGGCACTATTTATACTACGCCCCACTCCCAATCCCCACTCACCGCTCAAACCCTCTTCAGCTAAGAGAGTATTTAACCTAACACTCTCTAAGATAAATTCAATCTTCTCAAACTCAACCTCTTTAGCAAATGAATAGATAGACTCCATATTTAAATAGCTCTCTCTTGAGTTGTTGCCGTTGATACTCCCCTCCTCTTCTATAGCTGTTGCTAAGGGTGGGGGTATCCTTTTCCCATTTAGAGTTAGAGAGCTAATGTTGTCGTGTCTATCTTCAATAGTAGCTGTAGCAATACTCTCTTTGTAGTAGAGGGTAGCCTTTATAAAGAGTTTTTTGGAGTTTGAAGAGGCCTTACTAATTGTTACCAACTCTCGATTGACCATCTCTAAAGCCTTTTCGATACAATGGTTGTTCACTCCCCTTAAAAGCTCAAGGGAGAGTGAAGGCTCTCCACAAATGGCTCCCAATGCAGAAGCGACAAAAAGTCCAACCTCTTTTGTACCGGGGATTCCCACTCCCATTCCATTTTTTAAGATATTGGCACTAACCTCTATCTCTATTTTGGTAGGAATCTCCCCATTGGTTTTTAACAGTTGGGCAGCTGTAGCAACAGCCAAAGCTACTGCAATGGGTTCGGTACAACCCAATGCGGGCTTTACTTCACTCTTTAAAAGTGAGAGAAAGAACAACTCCCTCTCCATACCTATTTCATATATGAGTATCGGTAATCGGTAGGTGGCAAAAGAGTCTCCTTGATGGTTCTAGGAGAGACCCACCTAACCAAATTGAAGATTCCACCGGCCTTATCGTTGGTACCGGAGGCTCTAGAGCCTCCAAAGGGTTGTTTTCCAACAACAGCCCCTGTAGGTTTATCATTGATATAGAAATTGCCGGCAGCATACTTTAATTTCTGGGAGATCTCTTCAAGGGCAACTCTATCTCTACCAAAAATAGCTCCTGTCAAACCATATGGCGAAGTTTTATCGCACAGCTCAACTGTCTCCTCTATCTTATTCTCTTCGTATAGGTAGAGGGTTAACACGGGGCCAAAAATCTCCTCTTCCATTGTTAAAAACTTAGGATCTTTTGTAAGGATAAGGGTAGGTTCTATAAACCATCCCTTCTCTCTATTGTATTTGCCGCCAAAAATGATCTCGCTACTATTGGACTCTTTTGCAGCTTCGATATATCCCACAATTTTTTCAAATGAGCTTTGGTCTATTACGGCATTTATAAAGTTGTTGTACTCTGTAACATCTCCCATCTTAATTTTGGAGTGGAGCTGTAAGATTCCCTCTCTAAAGCTCTCCCACATAGAGTGTGGAAGATATACTCTTGAAGCTGCCGAACATTTTTGTCCTTGATATTCAAAAGCACCACAATATGCTGCATTTACCACCTCATCTATATTTGCAGAGGGGTGTACAAAAATGAAATCTTTTCCTCCTGTCTCTCCAACCAATCTGGGATAACTTCTATAACTCTCTAAGTTGGAGGCTACATCTCTCCATAGTGAGTTAAAGGTATTGTTGGAGCCTGTAAAATGGATCCCCGCCAAATGTGGAGAAGAGAGTACTTTTTTCCCTATAACTGCTCCACTGCCGGGAAGGAAGTTTATTACCCCTTTGGGAATCCCGGCTTCAATAAAAATTTTCATAAGGTAGTAGTTGGAATATACTGCTGTTGAAGCGGGCTTCCACAGTGTGGTGTTGCCCATCATTACCGGTGCAAGATTTAGATTGGCGGCAATAGAGGTAAAATTGAAGGGGGTAACAGCAAAGACAAATCCCTCTAATGCTCTATATTCAAGAGAATTAATCTGATTGTGTGAGGATATTGGTTGATTTGAATATATTTGAGAGGCAAAGTGAACATTAAACCTTATAAAATCGGCACTTTCGCATACGGCATCTATTTCGGACTGATATATATTTTTACTCTGTCCCAACATAGTGGCGGCATTTAAAGCCCCTCTATACTTATCTGTAATAAGATCTGCGGCTCTTAGAAGTATTGCAGCCCTAGTACTCCAAGGGGTATCGGCCCAACTCTTGTGGGCCTTGAGTGCTGCCTCAATGGCCATCTCTACCTCCTTCTCTCCCGCTTTATGAAATTTTGCTAAAACTTTAGAGTGGTTGTGAGGAGCTCTAATATAACCAAATTGACCTGTTTTAACCTCCTCTCCACCTATTATAAGAGGAATTTCCAAAAGCTCTTTAGATTGGGCAGCAAGCTCTTGATCCAACTCTTCTCTCTCTCTACTCCCTTTGAGATACTCCTTTATTGGCTCATTTTGAGGTAACCCGAAAGTGTAAATTGAATTATTCATTCTATTTTGGTTTAATGTGTAACTAATTTAAACAAAATTAAACATTTTGCTTTTAAAAATAAAATTAAAAGAGGAAAGTTCTCACTCATATAAAAATTAGAGACGAATGTTTATCTTTGTTGGAATTGTCAATCTTCTATTATGAAACGGCTACTCCTTCTTCCTTTTTTTCTCTTGAATGGTTTTGCTCTTTTAGGCCAAAATATAGGAGTTGGGAGCAATATTCCTCATTTTAACTCTATTGTAGCGGGCAACACTTTTAATATTACCCTTTTTGAAAGCGATAGAAGCAAAATAGTTTTGGATGTAGAGGAGCCGTTACGCAACTACATATCTGTAGAGGTTAAGGAGCAAACCCTTATCCTATCTCTAAAGAGCTCTACACCTCTTGAGTTGAAGAGAGAGGGAAGAGAGATATTCATCTCCCTCTACACCCCTACGATCTCTAAAATTTCTCTTAACGGTAACGCTTCACTCAGAAGTGGTATCGCTATAGATACTAAAACCTTAGCGGTTCAATTAAGCGGCGCCTCTTCATCTCATATAGAGGGGAGAGTAGGGGAGGCCCACTATAAGATTGGAGGTGTAGCCAAAGCCTCAATTTTACATAGCTGCACTTTGTTGAAGATTGAGGCAGATGGTGCAGCAGAGATTTTAGCTGAAGGGGTCTGTAGCGCACTATCCCTATTAGTTTCCGGCTCCTCAAAAACTATTTTGACCAAAGGGAGTGGAGAGAGGATGGATCTTAAAAGTAGTGGTGCTGCTGTAGTAAACTCCCTTAAGTATCCTGTTGATAGAGTTGAAATTATGGCTTCAGGACTCTCCGACATCAAAATCTCTGCCCTCAACGCTTTATCGGTAGAAGTTGTAGGAGGTTCATCAATTGAGTATATTGGCACCCCAAATATAGGGAGAGTAGAGATATCGCCACTCTCTACCTTCAATAAAATTGAATAGCATTGTTGAAAACTAAAAATATAATATGAGATGAGTTATAAAAAGATACACCAAGAGGCCTTTGTTTTAGATTCGCATTGCGACACTCCAATGATGCTTTTAGAGGGGGTAAATTTGGGAAAAAGATTGAGGAGAGGGCATGTAGATATACCCAGATTGATAGAGGGTGGGGTAGATGCCCTCTTTTTTGCAATCTACACCTGCCCAACTTTGGAGCCCGATGCAGCAACCAGAAGAGCTTTAGAGATGATAGCCCGTACTTACGATACAATCGAGGCAAACTCAGATAAATTGGCTTTGGCTGTAGATAGGGAGGAGGCGCTTTTAAATAGGGAGAGGGGGGTAATCTCTATCTTTTTGGGGATGGAGAATGGTGCCCCTTTTCAAAAAGATTTAGGGCTATTACGCCTATTCTGGGATATGGGTATCAGATATATAACACTCTCTCATAACGAAAACAACGAAATTTGCGACTCTTCGGGTACAACGGTAAAGCGATGGGGTGGAGTGAGCAAATTTGGTATAAAGGTGATTAAAGAGATGGAGAGACTCTCTATTTTGACCGATGTTTCCCATATTTCCGACCTTGCATTTTGGGATGTAATCAAATATTCGACCCGTCCGGTTATTGCCTCCCATTCAAATTGTAGAGCGTTGGCAAATCACCCCAGAAATTTGACCGACGATATGATTAAAGCAATAGCAAAAACAGGTGGAGTGGTGCAGGTCAATTTTTATCCTCCATTTTTAGAGAGCAGTTATTCAGAGAAATATCACTCTATCTCTAAGAAATTTTCAGATGATAGAGTAGCTGCTGCAAAGGAGATCTCTAAAATTGCCCCACCCTCCTATAAAGTTGCTGTAGATCATATAGACCATATTGTTGATTTGGTGGGTGTCAACCATGTAGGTATCGGTTCAGATTTTGACGGTATAGATGTTACTCCCGAAGGAATGAAGGGGATACATCAGATGCCACTTATTACTAAAGAGCTTAAAGAGAGGGGATACTCCACCTCAGAAATTGAAAAGATTTTGGGAGAAAATCTTCTTAAGCTGTTGTAGCAGAGCTACTCTAAATTTAAAATCACCTTTCTGAGTAGATTGAGTGCTTCAGAGCTTCCTCTTATAATATTTCTCTCGCGGTCGTTCGTTAATCTCTTTATAAAAGAGAAGACTTTTTTTGGTGTAGCAACTGCAATCCAGATGGTTCCAATAGGTTTTTCTATTGAACCCCCATCGGGGCCGGCAACTCCCGTTGTAGCTATAGCAAAATTGGTATTGAAGAGTCTTTTACACCCAATGGCCATTGCCTCTGCACACTCTCTACTTACAGCGCCATATCTCTCAAGAGTTGTAGGATCAACTTTTAGAAGCTCTATTTTAGAGCTATTGCTGTAGGCAACCACTCCTCCCTTCAAAATAGAGGAGACTCCCGGTATCTGTGTCAATGTAGAGGAGATCCTACCCCCGGTACAAGATTCCGCAATAGAGAGAGTCTTATTTTCCTTTTTTAACAAATTGATTACCACAGTAGAGAGGCTTTCATAATCTTCGCCATACTGTAGAGAGGGGGTGAGAATAGATTTTAACTCCTTCCCATATTGTTCCACCACCTTACCCCCTTCACCATCATCTCCTCCATTATATAGAGAGAGTCTCAACTTAATACCGGTTGAAGGATTTGGCAGATAGGCCAATTTTAGCCCATTGGGAAGGGTACTCTCCCATTGTGCCAATCTCTCTGCAAGGTGAGATTCTGCAACACCATAAGTAGAAATTGTCTTATGATATATTTTTGGGAGCTCAAATTGCCCTTTAATAATATCTACTACCTTATCCATGAGCGCCTCCATCTCATATGGAACTCCAGGTAGAGAGAAGAGAACCCCTCCTCCTTCGGTTTTAAAGAGCATTGCCGGTGCTGTACCCTTGTGGTTTACAATAACTTCACAATTGGCAGGAACTAAAGCTTGTTGATAGTTCAATTGAGTTACCTCACTCCCTCTCAAAGCAAAAATTCTCTCAATTTGATCCAACTGCTCTTGAGCGAGTATAAAGCTGTTACAGTTAAAAAAAGTTGAAATTGTCTTTTTGGTAATATCGTCGTTGGTTGGTCCCAACCCCCCGGTAACTATAACTATTTTATAATTAGATGTCAATCTATCTAAAGCAGATATAATCTCTTCCCCCTCATCTCCAATTGATACTATTTCGGCAACTTTTACACCAATAGTATTAAGGGTGCGGGCGATGAATGCAGAATTGGAATCTACTATTTGACCAATTAATATCTCATCGCCAATTGTTAAGAGAGATGCCTCTATCATTTTAGACTATTTAGATAATTTACCACCTCTTTTACAAAAGAGGGGCCATTATAGATAAAAGAGGTGTAGATTTGAATAAGCGAAGCGCCGGCCTCTAACATTTGGTGAGCCTGCTGTGGAGTAGAGATCCCTCCAACCGCAACAATTGGCAGCTTCCCTTCACTTCTCTGTCGTATATACTTAACCCGCTCTAAGCTCTTTTCAAAAAGAGGTGCCCCACTCAATCCCCCCTCTCCTATACTTTCCAACTCCTCCTTGGAAGAGGTGAGGTTATCGCGTGAGGTGGTGGTGTTTGTAGCTACAATACCATCAACTCTCAGTAAAAGCAACTTCTCTATAATCTCATCCAACTCTCTATTACTTAAATCGGGCGAGAGCTTTACTAAAATTGGACGATAGGTACTCTCTCCATCCCGAATTGCCGTTAGCTGGGCTAAAATATCTGTAAGTGATTCAATCTCCTGTAATTGAGTTAGATCTTTTACATTAGGACAAGAGATATTAATTGTGAAAAAATCTACAAAAGGGTAGAGTTTTAACATAGACTCTTTATAGTCGTTGTATGCAAGGTTATTGGGGGTATCGGTACCCTTAATAATATTTGCACCAACAACAATCTTAGATCTTCTTCGCTTCAATCTCTCTACCCCATGATCTACCCCTCTATTATTGATTCCCATACGATTAATTAGAGCCCTATCCTTAGGTAACCTAAATAGTCTCGGTTTTGGATTGCCCATTTGTGGTAGGGGAGTTAAAGAGCCCACCTCTACAAAGCTAAAGCCAAATGAGTCTAAAGAGTTAAAGAGTAGGCAATCTTTATCGAATCCGGCAGCCATTCCTATAGGATTTCTAAAATGGAGACCAAAAAGCTGCTGCTCCAATTTAGGGGTCTTAACATTGTATAAAAGAGAGATTACTCTATTGATAATAGGTAATTTAGGTGTCCACTTAAGAAGAGTGGCTACAACATTGTGTGCGCTCTCTGGAGGGAGAAGAAAGAGGATAGCTCTTAATATTCTATACATAGATCACTTTTGTTACAAAAATAGAGATAAAAGAAGAGAGAGAGAAATAATTGTATCTATATATAAGATCTCTTTCTGCTTTAAGGGCGTCTTTTAATCTCTTCAAAAGTGCCATCGTTATATATAACAAGTATCTTCTCTACCTTCTCATTTTCTCCTATAACCACCCTCTCCTCTTTTTTTATCTCACTCTTAGAGGGATATGGCTCTAATTCACTGATTTTCAATGATGCGTTATTTTCAAAAAGAGAAGCTCTGCCCTCTTTAGGAGGCACAACCTCTTGATTATTACCAGTTATTAGCCACATTATATTGATGTTAGGAAAATTGGTAACCAATTTATTTATAAAATCGTAGCTGGGCTTATTCCTCCCCGAAAGAATATGAGATAGCCCCGATCTCTGAATCTCTAAAATATCGGCAAGTTGAGCGGGGGAGAGTCCCTCCTCACTCATAAATTGTTGTAACCTTTCTTTCATAGTTGTAAACTAACACCTGATACAAATGTAACAATATTATAGATTACATTTGTAACTAAGAGCTAATTACATCTGTAAATAGCACCGAAGAGGGGATAGAGTCATTAGTAGTTAGCCAATTGTCCATTATATCCTATTTATGAAGGGATATAAAGTGATACTTAATGTGATATTTTATTAATCACTGAGAATAAGGTTAATATATAATCACTCAATAGTTAAAATTACTCTTTTAAAGGGATTATTACATATATAATGCAAATCAACTTAATTTTCACTTAAGGTAAAGAGTATAACTACTTGGGTTTTAATTCCTAACGCCCAATATAGATTCCCTCTATTGATCTGCCCCTCTTTACAGTTGTAGAAGCTTCCCACTATTGAGTACAATTGTAATCTATCTTTATGGGGTTTACAAAAGTGAATTAGACATCTATTATAGAATTGTATTGAAAACTTTATATTTTTGTACCATCTAAATTATTTGTGTGATACCTAAAATTGATCTATCAAAATATAGCTATGCCCTCCCACCCCAATTAGTAGCCAACTATCCTCTATTTGAAAGAGATCAATCCAAACTTCTCTATTGGCGCAACTATACAATTGAAGAGCATACCTTTAAGGAACTTCCAAATCTGCTTCCAAAGGGGTCAATGGCTATATTCAATAACAGTAAGGTCTTTCCGGCAAGGCTCTTTTTTAGAAAAGCAAGTGGTGCCAAAGTTGAAATCTTTACCTTAAAACCTTATAACCCAATAGAAATCACTCAAATCTTCTCTTCAAAGAGAAGTTGTAGCTGGATCTCTATTGTTGGCAATATTAAAAGATGGAGAGGAGAGCCAATATATTTAGATGGTATAGAGAGTGATACTCTCTCCCAAACTAAGTTGACTGCACAAATAGAGGGGAGAGTAGAGGATAAGGTAATAATCCAATTCAACTGGGAGGGCAATCGTACCTTTGGAGAAATTATTGAGTTGTATGGGAAGGTACCTATCCCTCCCTATCTTAAAAGAGAGAGCGAAGAGATTGATAAGCTTAGATATCAGACTGTTTATGCTCGGGCAGAAGGTTCGGTAGCAGCCCCTACTGCCGGCTTACACTTTACTTCCAATATCTTTAAGAGATTGATTGAGAGTGGTATTAACATTGAAGAACTTCAGCTTCATGTTGGAGCCGGAACTTTTCTTCCCATTGGTTCCCCTACAATAGAGAAACATCAGATGCATCAAGAGCCTCTCTCTATCTCTGTAGAGGCTCTCAAGAGAGTTGTTGGGCAAATTGAAGAGGGAGGCGACATTATTGCGGTTGGAACAACCTCTCTTCGTACATTAGAATCTCTATATCTACTTGGGCTCAAGGTTTTAAAAGGAGAGCATCCCACAAATGTAGAGCAGTGGGAGTGGTGTAGCGAGGGGGCAACATATAGTGCCTACCACTCTTTAAGCGCCCTACTCAATTGGATGGAGAGAAATGGTCTTCAGACTCTTAGTAGAGAGACTAAACTCATGATTGTACCCGGTTATCAATTTAAAGTGGTAGATATTTTAATAACTAACTTTCATCAGCCGGGCAGCACACTGCTACTTTTAATTGCTGCATTTATAGGTGAGGAGTGGAGAGAGCTTTACAACTTTGCTATAGAGCGAAATTTTAGATTTTTAAGCTATGGCGATAGTTCGATACTCTACAAAAATAGGGGGATCGAAGCTATTAAAGATTAGTTTAGATAATAAGATTAAATAGATTGAAAAATAACAGTTTACAGTAGTTTATCTATACCTATTTAGAGTATCCAATAACGCTATATTTCTTCTCTAAATAGAGAATCTCTAAAATTTGGTTAAATTTGCCAATGGCAAAATTCTAATGAGATTATGAACAAGAGAACAATCATCGATTTATTTGAAGAATCTGTTGGGAAATATTCTCAACACACTCTTCTGTTGGAAAAGAGCGAGGGAGAGTATAGAGCTACTACCTATCAAGATGCACAGGTGATTGCCAAAGAGATAGGGGCGGGGTTAGCATCACTTGGCTTTAATAAAGGATTTCATGCCTCTATTCTTTCGGAGGGGCGAAATCTCTGGATCTTGGGAGAACTTGGAATCTTCTATGCCGGAGGAATAAATGTGCCTGTAACTATTAAATTTGAAGAGAGCAATGATCTTCTATTCCGCTTCAACCATGCCGAAGTGGAAATTATCTTCTGTTCCGGCAGACAACTCCCTAAAGTTAGAGCAATTAGCGCAGAGTTGGAGCATCTTAAAAAAGTGATTCTATTTGATAGCATGGAGAGTTATCAAGAGGGTGAACTCTTTGTTGGCGAGTTGATTGAAAGGGGGCGAAACTATCTAAAGGAGAACTCAGACTCTTTTAATCAAATTGCTCAATCTATTAAGAATGACGATTATGCAACTATTACCTATACCTCTGGTACAACTGCCGATCCTAAAGGGGTGATTCTCACCCATAGGAACTATACTGCCAATGTAGAGCAGTCGTTAACCTGTATCTCTATTCCTCCAAAAAAAAGGATGTTGATTATTCTACCATTGGACCACTGTTTTGCCCATGTTGTAGGGTTCTATATAATGATAGCTACAGGATCTATTGTTGCAACTGTAGATCCCGGCAAGAGCCCTATAGATACTTTAAAAAATATCCCAATCAATATAATGGAGATAAAACCCAATATTTTGCTCTCTGTACCAGCTTTGGCCAAGAGTTTTCGAAAAAATATTGAGAATGGGGTGAAAAAAAGTGGAAAGAGTGCCGAAAAAATCTTTAACCTATCAATGAAAGCTGCCTATGCATATAATAAAGAGGGATACAATAGGGGTAGCGGCGCCTCATGGCTTCTTTGGCCCATAGTAAAACTTGCAGAAAGCTTTCTATTTAAGAAGGTTAGAAATGCAATGGGAGGAGAATTGGACTTTTTTGTTGGGGGTGGTGCCCTTTTGGATATTGAGATGCAGAAATTTTACTATGCATTGGGAATTCCTATGTTTCAAGGATATGGCCTTTCTGAAGCAACTCCCGTTATCTCTACAAATACCCCTCAAAGACATAAATTGGGTTCTTCGGGTATTTTAGTCTCTCCAATGGAGTTGAAAATTTTAGATGACCAAGGTAGAGAGTTACCTACAGGTGAGAAGGGTGAAATTGTTATTAAAGGCGAGAATGTGATGGCAGGATATTGGAAGAATCCAATCAGTACTGCCGAAACAATTAGAGATGGATGGCTCTACACAGGCGATATGGGTTATATGGATAGTGACGGTTTCCTATATGTGTTGGGTAGATTTAAATCTCTTCTTATTGCCAGCGACGGAGAGAAGTTCTCTCCAGAGGGAATTGAAGAGACTATAGTTGGCTCTTCATCTATTATACAGCAAATAATGCTTTACAATAACCAATCTCCCTATACTATTGCTGTGATTGTAGCCGATCGCACTAAACTTAAAGGGAGAGAGCTTGTAGAGGCTGTCCAAAGGGATATCTCCAAATTTAAAAAAGGTGGTGAATTTGAAGGGGTCTATCAAGAGAGATGGCTTCCTGTCACTTTTATTCTAGCAGAAGAGCCCTTTACAGAGCAAAATAGGATGATTAACTCAACAATGAAGATGGTTAGAAATAAAGTTGAGGAGCACTATAAAGAGAAAATTCAATTTGCCTTTACCCCAGAAGGGAAAGATATTTTTAATAAATTCAATATTGCAGAGTAGATATGCAAATTGAGAAAGAGAAGGATAGATTTTGGGAAATTAGACCCTATAGTGGAGCAGCAGAAGAGGGTGCTGCCCTTAAGAGAATCTCCTCTCATCCCCTTTTAGACAATATTGCCGCCTATCTATATCCCGGCCAGAGTAGTAGCCTCCTTAGAGATAAAATTGCTTCTCTTGAGAGTGTAGATCAGTTCCAAGCCCAAGTGATGCTTTTTGCTATTGAGAAAATTGTAGAAAATAGTGTAGAGAAGCTCTCCTATTCAGGGTTTGAAAAGCTAAAAGATCTAAAATCGAGACTATTAATCTCTAACCATAGAGATATTATGCTCGACTCTGCTTTGACTCAAGTGCTTTTACATATTAACCATCTCCCTACATCGGAGATGGCTGTTGGAGACAATTTGGTAACCGACCCTTTTTTAGAGGATGTAGCGCGCTCCAACAAGATGATAAAAGTTAATCGTAGTGGCTCTCCTAAAGAGATTTATAATAATTCAATACTCCTTTCACACTATATTAGAGAGCGAATTGAGTCGCAAAGCTCTTCGGTATGGATTGCACAGAGGAATGGCCGGACAAAAAATGGAGATGATATTACCGAACAGGGCGTGCTGAAGATGTTAAATATGAGTGGAGGTGGAGATTTCTATCAAAATTTTTCAAATCTCTCTATTACTCCGATAGCTATCTCCTATCAAATTGAGCCGTGCGATTTTTTTAAGGCAAGGGAGCTTATGATATCTCAAGTTAAAAAGTATATAAAGTCGCCTGGTGAAGATCTCAATAGCATTTTGGCGGGACTTCTTAACAATAAAGGGAATATTCATATAACTCTATGCGATAGATTGAGTGAAGAGGAGTTGCTTGAATGTAGTAGAGGAGAGCGGAACGAGAGATTTCAGCTTTTGGGGCGGGCCATTGATCAAAAAATATGGAGCAATTACAAAATCTGGGATAACAACATGATTGCTTTCGATATGCTTCAAAAGGAGCCACAATACTCCCATCTCTATTCGGCAGATAGATACCTCCAATTTGAAGAGTATCTCAACTCCTACTTAAAAGAGATTGA
The DNA here is from genome assembly GCA_964512295.1 of uncultured Muribaculaceae bacterium. GTDB lineage: Bacteria > Bacteroidota > Bacteroidia > Bacteroidales > UBA932 > Bact-08. Next base: position 26,409 of record CAZEGL010000015.1, on the reverse strand, counting down.
CAATAAGAATGAAAAAGAGAATTTTAGAAATATTTTTCTCTCTATCTATGCCAATCCTTTGGTAAATAAAAATAGAGTAGAGGGTAAGTAGTGTCTAAATTACCTATTAACTTTTGAGATAAGTTATAGTTTTTAAATTTTTAGTTATTGTTGTTTATTATCTATTGTTTAAAGTGTGAAAAATGATTATTTTTGACACATAAACGACACAATAACTGAAAATAGTACTATGTCTAAGTTGATAGCGCTAAAAGAGCTCGACCAATATCTTAAAAATGGGATAACTATAATGGTTGGCGGCTTTCTTACCAATGGCTCGCCCAATACAATAATGGAGTATGTAGCCAACTCAAAAATAGAGTCTATAACACTTGTCTGCAACGACGCAGCCTATGCCAACCAAAGCTTTGGAAAGCTTATTAGCAATCGACAGGTAAAGAGAATTATAACATCTTATGTGGGAACCAATATAGATGCTGTAGATCAGATGAACAACTTTCAATTGGATGTTGAGTTTTCGCCTCAAGGAACTTTAGTTGAAAGAATTAGAAGCGGTGGTGCAGGATTGGGGGGAGTTTTAACTCCAACAGGTTTAGGTACGGTGGTTGAGCGGGGAAAAAAGATAATTGAGGTAGAGGGGAAAAGCTATATTTTAGAACTTCCATTAAGGGCCGATATAGCCTTTATTAAGAGCTCTATAGCCGATAGTTCCGGGAATCTATACTATAAAGGGAATAGTAGAAATTTTAACCCTATAATGGCTATGGCAGCCGATTTGGTAATTGCCGAAAGTGATCTTTTGGTACCTGCGGGTGAAATAAAACCAGAAGAGGTACATACACCCTCTATTTTGGTCGATCATATTTATATTAACGAAAAAAAAGAGTAAGATGTCAAACAAAGCGATGATTCGAGTGCGAATGAGCTCTCACGATGCTCATTACGGAGGAAATTTAGTAGATGGGGCAAGGGTGCTTCAGCTTTTTGGAGATGTTGCAACAGAGCTCCTTATAAGAGAAGATGGCGATGAAGGGCTCTTTAGGGCTTATGAGAGTATAGATTTTTTAGCCCCTGTATATAGCGGTGATTTTATAGAGGCTACAGGAGAAATTGTCTCTATGGGAAAGAGTTCCAGGAAGATGAGTTTTACCGCTACTAAAGTTATTGCGCCACGCCCCGATATATCGCCTTCGGCTGCCGATCTTCTGCAGGAACCTATTGTTGTATGTAAGGCTGTTGGGGTATGTATTACACCCAAAGCGAACCAAAGAGTTGATAATAAATAAGAGAGTTATAATGGAAAAATTGATTATAACAGCTGCCATTTGCGGAGCTGAAGTTTTAAAAGAGCACAATCCCGCTGTTCCATACACAGTTGAAGAGTGTGTTAGAGAAGCCAAATCTGCTTACGATGCAGGAGCGAGTATTATACATCTGCATGTTCGTTATGACGACGGTACTCCTACTCAAGATAGAGAGCGATTTAAAGAGATAATGGATGCTATCTATAAAGTTTGCCCCGATGTTATTATTCAACCCTCCACGGGAGGTGCTGTTGGAATGTCTAACGACGAAAGATTGCAGCCTATCGAACTTATCCCCGAGATGGCCACTCTCGATTGTGGTACTTTAAATTTTGGGGGAGATGAGATTTTTGTAAATACCGAAAATACTATAATTTACTTTGCAAACCAGATGTATGAGCGGGGAATAAAGCCTGAGCTTGAGGTCTTTGACAAGAGTATGATAGATATGGTTTTAAGGTTACATAGAAAGGGTATAATCAAAGATCCCATGCATTTCGATATTGTGATGGGGGTAAATGGTGGAATAACCGGCGAGTTGAGAGATTTCATCTTCCTTAGGGAGAGTCTTCCCGCCGGTGCAACCTATACCGTGGCCGGAGTAGGGAGATTTGAATTTCCATTGGCAGTTGCCGCTATTATAGATGGGGGACATGTAAGGGTTGGATTTGAAGATAATGTCTATCTCTCTAAAGGGGTATTGGCAAAATCGAATGGAGAATTGGTAGAGAAAGTTGTTAGATTGGCGCATGAGTTTGGCCGCCAAATAGCTACTCCTTCCCAAGCGAGGGAGATTTTAGGCTTAAAGAGCAGATAGAGTAAAATAACAGTAAAAATTGTAGATAATATGCAAAAAGGTAACAGATATGGCCTTCATAGAGTTATAGCTCCAATTGGCCACTTGCCACAACCTGCCGATAAGATAGATAACGACACCTCTAAAATTTGGGACAACGAAATTTTAATAGATGTTAAAACTTTAAATATCGATTCGGCCAGCTTCACTCAGATAAAGGAGCAGGCAGAGGGCAACAAAGAGAAGATAGCTCAAATAATGTTAGATATTGTAGAGAGGCAGGGTAAGCATAGAAACCCTGTAACCGGCTCAGGTGGAATGTTATTGGGTGTAGTAAAAAAGATAGGGGAGGCTCTTGAAGGGAAAATAGATTTAAAAGTGGGCGATAAAATAGCAACTTTAGTCTCTCTTTCATTAACTCCACTTCGAATTGAAAAAATTTTGGAGATTCGCCTCGAAATAGATCAAGTTGATATTATTGGCGAAGCAATTCTCTTTGAGAGTGGTATTTATGCAAAGATACCTTCAGATTTACCCGAAAATTTAGCTCTCTCTGCCTTGGATGTGGCTGGAGCTCCTGCACAGACTGCCAAACTTGTGAAACCGGGAGATACTGTTTTGGTTATTGGTGCCGGGGGAAAATCTGGAATGTTATGCTGTTACGAAGCACGAAAAAGGGCAGGAGTGACCGGTACTGTGATTGGATTGGCCCATAGCGAAAGGAGCACCAATAGAATTAAAGAGTTGGGGTTGTGCGATTATGTTTTCTCTGCAAATGCAGCTGAGCCGGTACCGGTAATGGAGAAGATAGAAGAAATTACAAATGGCCAACTGTGTGATGTTGTTATAAACAATGTAAATATACAAGATACCGAAATGGCCTCTATTCTTGCTACAAAGGAGGGAGGGGTACTATACTTTTTTTCGATGGCAACAAATTTTACCAAAGCGGCATTGGGTGCAGAAGGTGTTGGTAAAGACATAACTATGATAATAGGAAACGGCTATACTAAAGGGCATGCAGAGACGACTCTTCAAATTTTAAGAGAGTCTAAAACTCTTAGGGAGCTCTTTATTAAACTTTATGCATAATAAATAGTTCATTTTTATGGAAAGAGATAGGAGATTGCAGCTGTTTCCCGAGGCTACAGATAGCCAATGGAACGACTGGAGATGGCAAGTTAAAAATAGAGTTGAATCTTTAGAGAGATTAAAAGAGCTGATTCCTTTGACGCCCGAAGAGGAGGAGGGTATAGCTAAGTCATTGCAACTCTTTAGAATGGCTATAACACCCTACTATCTCACCCTAATTGATCCGCAGGATCCTCACTCTCCAATTAAGAGACAGGCTATTCCGTTGGGATTGGAGAGCTATATCTCCTCTGCAGATCTATTGGATCCTTTGCATGAAGATGAAGACTCTCCCGTTCCGGGATTGACCCACCGTTATCCCGATAGAGTTTTGCTGCTAATAACCGATATGTGCTCTATGTATTGCCGGCACTGTACAAGACGCAGATTTGCCGGCCAACGCGATGGGGGAGGCTCTCCAAAACATATACAACAGGCAATAGAGTATATTGCACGAACACCACAAGTAAGGGATGTGCTTCTATCGGGTGGCGATGCTCTAATGGTATCTGATGCAATGTTAGAGTCTATAATTCAGAGGCTCAGAGAGATACCACATGTAGAGATAATTAGGATAGGAACAAGAGTACCGGTGGTGTGCCCCCAAAGAGTTACAGAAGAGTTGGTAAATATGTTGAAAAAATATCACCCTATATGGGTAAATACCCACTTCAACCACCCCGATGAAATTACTCCAGAATCTAAAGCAGCTTGCGAAAGGATGGTAGATGGAGGGATTCCGGTAGGAAATCAGTCGGTACTTTTAAAGGGAGTCAACGACTGTACTCATATAATGAAGAGATTGGTCCATCAGTTGGTAAAAATTAGAGTACGCCCCTACTATCTTTACCAGTGCGACCTCTCACAAGGATTGGAACATTTTCGAACACCAATCTCAAAAGGTATAGAGATTATTGAGAGTTTAAGAGGGCACACTTCGGGCTTTGCCGTACCAACTTTTGTGGTTGATGCTCCCGGAGGAGGGGGAAAGACCCCTATAATGCCCACCTACATAATTTCACAGGCACCCGGGAAAGTTGTCTTAAGAAATTTTGAAGGTGTAATAACTACCTACACCGAACCACAAAATTACATAAATGAGTGCAACTGTCCAGATTGTAAAGAGAATGGGAAAATAGAGGGAGTAGCAGCGCTATTACAGGGTCAACAGTTGGCAATAGAGCCACCGCAACTATCTCGGAAATTGAGATCACATAGTAAGTAAAGATTTAAGTGACCAATGCCATTCATTGATGATATAATTGATTACACCTCGTTATCTGTAGTTGGGCTTGAGAAGAACACGGGTAAAACGGAGTGTCTCAACTATATCATTAGGCAAATGTCATATAAAAATAGAGAAATTGCAATAACCTCCATTGGTTTAGATGGTGAAGCTGAAGATTTTTTAGTGGGAAGCAGAAAGCCCAAAATCAGACTCAACAAGGGGGTACTCTTTACCACCGGCGAAAGCCACTATCGGCTCCGAAGGGTCAATTCAGAGATAGTGGAGGTTGGCGAGGAGTATACAGCTACCGGAAGATTGGTTACTGCCAAAGCTCTCTCTAAAGGGGATATTATTATTTCGGGACCAACAACCACCTCTATGCTTAAGAGGTGGGTAGAGAGCGTAACTGAGAGTCATAGTGTAAACTTGGCAATTGTAGATGGGGCACTATCGCGATCCTCCCATGCCTCTCCAACAGTTACCCAATCTATGATTCTTACAACGGGAGCTGCTCTTTCGCTAAATCTTAATGAGGTTGTTAGAAAAACTCTCTTTGCATTAAAACTGATAGGTTTGGCAAAGAGCAAAAGAGTTCTAAGCACTTCACTTCTTGAGAAGGAGAGAGGGGTCTGGCTCTACTCTACAGTAGATAAAAAAGAGCTGTTGCTCTACCCTTCGGCATTCAATTTAACCAAAGAGAGCGTAGAGATTGAGCCCAATCAAATTATTTTTGTGACAGGAGCACTAACCGACTCACTATTAAAGGCTATTATAGAGGATAGAGAGTTGGCCGGTAAGGAGATTATTGTTAGAGACTTCACTAAGATTTTTCTCTCTCCAAATATAGTTCAACTCTTTGAGAGAGAAGGGGGGCTCCTATCTGTTGTAGAGAGTAGTAGATTGGTAGCTCTATGTGTTAATCCCGTTGCACCAAACGGATACTCCTTAAACTCTAATGATCTTATAGAAGAGCTCTCATATAGCTCTAATCTACCTGTTTATGATATCTTTAAATGTTAACTGCAATGGATCTAAAGTTTAAAGATTTTTTAGATATTCCTTGTGGCATTCGCTTTGTTTTCAATAACTTAAAAGTAAGTTCTACTTATAGCAGATCAATTCTTTTAGAAGAGAAATTTATCAAGAGTAAGGAGGAGATAGAGCAAAGTTATTTGGAATTGAGCCAATCTCGCTCCCTTTTTGGAAGTGGTGCACCATTGGAGAAGCTCTCCCACCGTTTAAGAAGAGAGCTCTCATCGCTAAAAGGGATAGCCCCTTCACTACACTTTATCTCTAAAGGGGGAGTAGCCGACGACATTATTCTATTTGAGATAAAAGAGCTTTCTCTTCTTAATCAAAAGATATCTAAGCTTTTAGAAGAGACTAACTCTATAGGCATAACTCTTCCCAATTTGGATACTCCCCTTTCGCTACTCGACCCCGAAGGGGCTGCAATAAATTCATTTTATATATACGACTCTTACTCTCCGCAACTAAAGGGTATTAGAGAAAAGATAAGAGAGTGTGAAAGCTTCGATCCAGAGTTGTTCAGAGTTCAGCAGAGAATAGAAGAGGAGGTACGCAAGGAGTTGTCGGAGAAGTTAAAAGAGAGCCTACCTCTGCTATTTGAAGCTATAGAGTCATTGGCAAAATTGGATATTATTTTAGCCAAAACAGTTCAGATAGATGAACTTGGATTAACAATTCCTCAAATTGGAGATGGCAAAATATCTTATAAGGGTTTGTTTAACCCCGAAGTTGAAGAGATCTTAAAAAGAGGTGGGAACAACTATCAAAAGGTAGATATAGAGCTCTATACAGATAGACCAACTCTTATTGTAGGGTCAAATATGGGGGGAAAAAGTGTTACAATTAAAAGTTTGGCACTCTCTCAAATTTTATTTCAATTCACTTTTGGAATAGCTGCCCTCCAATCCAAAATAACTCCACTTAATGGAGTGTTGCACTCAATGGGTGTTGCAGAAGATTGGGAGAGGGGACTCTCTTCATTCGGTGCAGAGATGGAACGAATCAATAATATTTTAGTTAAATCAAAAAGTTCAGGAAGAGTTTTAATTCTTTTAGATGAGCCTGCATCTGCTACAAATCCTATTGAAGGTAGTGCATTAGTCTCTTCACTACTTACCCAACTCTCTAATAGAGAGCTCTTTTGTGTAGTTACAACACACTATAAAATTGAGGGAAGGGGGTGCAACCTATTAAGAGTAAAAGGGCTTGATAATGGTAAAATGGATTACTCCCTGCTCAAATTTGAGAGGGGGGAGTTCCCCTATGAAGCGCTTAAAGTGGCAGAGATGCTGGGAGTAGATAGAGAGTGGTTGGAGGGGGCAAAAAAAGAGTTAAGAAAATAGAAAATGATGAAAAGCAAAATTGGATTAGATTTTGAGAGAGTTGAGTATGCCCGCTCATTGGCATTCTCAATAGCCTCTGAAGTTCAAATGTTTGTTGAGGAGTATACCACTCTATCTATAGAGAGGACCCTTTGTAGATTGGTTGGAGTTGATGGTGTAGATAAGAGGGGCGTTCCACTACCAAATGTGGTAGTAGAACACATTGCAAACTCCTCTCTACTACAACATGGAGCCCTCTTTTTTTTAGGTAATGCCATGGTGGCAACACAGTTGAAACCTATGGAGATAGCAAAGAGGATTGCAGAGGGGGAGTTGGATATTACAAAATTGACTATCGCTTCCAAAGGGGAGATTGATAGAGCGTTAGAGGGCGAAATCCAAAAGAGTGTAAAAATTATCAAAAAGAGGCGAGAGCGGAGAGCCTCCCTTATAGAGAGTTTGGGTGAGGGGAGCAGACCCTACCTTTATGTTATTGTTGCAACAGGCAATATCTACGAAGATGTTATTCAAGCAGAGGCGGCTGCAAACCAAGGAGCAGATATAGTGGCTGTTATAAGAACTACCGGCCAGTCGCTCTTAGATTATGTACCCTATGGTGCAACCACCGAAGGATTTGGTGGAACATATGCAACTCAGGAGAATTTTAAAATTATGAGAGAGGCGTTAGATAGATGTGGAGAGAAGCTGGGGCGTTACATTAGGCTTTGCAACTACTGTTCGGGACTCTGTATGCCCGAAATTGCAATAATGGGAGCTTTTGAAGGATTGGATCTTATGCTCAACGATGCTCTATATGGAGTTCTCTTTAGAGATATAAATATGCAGAGAACTCTTATAGATCAATACTTCTCAAGAGTAATAAATGGGTTTGCCGGCATTATAATCAATACCGGCGAAGATAACTATTTAACTACGGCAGATGCTGTAGAAGAGGCTCATACAGTTTTAGCCTCCAATTTTGTAAATGAGCAGTTGGCGCTATTTGCCGGCCTTTCCCAAGAGCAGATAGGATTGGGACACGCTTTTGAAATAGATCCCAATATAGAGAATGGTTTTCTTTTAGAGCTGGCTCAAGCCCAGATGATTAGAGATATATTCCCAAAATCTCCAATAAAATATATGCCCCCTACCAAGTATATGACGGGCAATATATTTAAAGGGCATCTGCAAGATGCTCTATTCAATATTTCGGGAATAGTTACAAATCAGGGAATACAGCTGTTGGGAATGCCAACGGAAGCTATTCACACTCCATTTATGTCTGATAGGTACCTCTCTATTGAGAATGCCAAATATATTTTTAACAATATGAGAGATTTGGGTAGCGAGATAGAGTTTAAAGAGGGAGGAGTTATAAGAGAGAGGGCAAAAGAGGTTTTGGAGAGTGCAATTGCACTTTTAGAGAAGATTGAGAAGGAGACTCTATTTGGCGCTTTGGAGAGGGGATTTTTTGGAAATATTAAACGGAGCAGAATGGGAGGCAAAGGGTTGGACGGTGTTGTAGAGAGAGGGAGCAACTATTTAAATCCCTTCTTAGAGATAATGAAAAAAGATTGAAATCATGCAGGAGAATAATATTATAAAGGCTTATGGCGATACTTTAAACGATGGTAAAGTACAACTTAGTTTTACCCTTCCTATTGCCGCTTCGGCACAGGGGATTGAAGCTGCAAAGAGTTTTTTAAGAGAGATGGGTTTTGAAGCTCCTCAAGTTGTCTTCTATAAAGAGCTCACGCCCGGCTACACTTTTTTCAACTGTTACGGCTCCTCTTCAATAGGGGTTGATATATCTAAGATTGCCATTAATGGGGTTGAGACCCCTAAAATGGATATGGAACAGACAGACAGCTATATTAGAGAATATATTGGGAGGCCACTTGTTGTTGTTGGAGCAAGTACCGGGAGTGATGCACACACTGTTGGAATAGACGCCATTATGAATATGAAAGGTTTTGCAGGCCATTATGGTTTGGAGCGCTATGAGATGTTTGAGGTATATAACTTGGGGTCACAAATAGAAAATGAGGAGTTGATTGCCCGTTCGCTGGAGCATGGGGCAGATATCATATTGGTTTCGCAAACTGTAACCCAGAAAGATATCCACATAAAAAACCTACTCAATTTGGTAGAGCTGTTGGAGGCCGAAGGAATTAGGGATCGGGTAATATTAATTTGTGGCGGAGCCCGTATTACAGACGATATAGCTAAAGAGTTGGGCTATGATGCCGGTTTTGGAATGAATAGCTTTGCAAGTGATGTTGCCTCTTATGCTGCACAAGAGTTTGTAAGGAGAGAGAGGATCGATTAAAGATATTTTAAAATAGATTTAAGATGAATAATAGAGATGAGATTAGAGAGACAATTGCCAGAAGGGCAGCTTTAGAACTTAAAGATGGAGATGTGGTCAATTTGGGAATTGGACTCCCTACTCTTATTCCAAACTATCTCCCTAAAGGGGTACATGTAACTCTTCAGTCTGAGAACGGATTGTTGGGAATGGGGCCGGAACCACAAAAGGGGAGCGAGGATCCCAACTTCACAAATGCCGGTGGAGGCTATATCTCCCACTTTCCTGGAGCCTCTGCTTTCGACTCTTCAATCTCCTTCGCTATCATAAGGGGAGGGCATGTAGATCTAACCATTCTTGGAGCGTTGGAGGTTGACCGGGAGGGAAATTTAGCCAACTGGATGATTCCAAGCAAACGCACACCAGGGATGGGGGGAGCGATGGATTTGGTAGTTGGGGCCAAGAGGGTAATTGTTGCAATGGAGCATAGAGCCAAAGGGAGCCAAAAGATATTGGAGAGATGCACCCTTCCTATTACAGCACATAGCGAAGTCAATTTAATAATAACAGAGATGGCGGTTATAGAGGTAATAGATAGGGGATTACTCCTCACCGAAATAAACCCCTACTTTACCCTTGAAGAGGTGCAGGAGGCAACGGGAGCAGAGCTTATAGTGTCGGAAAATTTAATAGATATGAAAAGGTAGTTATGAAAAAGGTATTGATAGTGGCTGCAAAGCGCAGTGCAATAGGAAAATTTATGGGCTCCCTATCTACACTCTCTCCAGGGGAGTTAGGGGGCAAGGTTATAGACTCTATAATAAGAGAGAGCGGCGTAGAACCAAACAATATTGATAGAGTTATAGTTGGAAATATACTCTCAGCCGGTCAGGGTCAGGGCATTGCCAGACAGTGCTCTTTGGGGGCAAATATCCCGGTTGAGGTGCCTGCCTACTCGCTCAATATGGTTTGTGGTTCTGGGATGAAGAGCGTAATTAATGGCGTTATGGAGATTGCATTGGGGTTCTCACAAATAGTGATAGCAGGGGGGACAGAGGTGATGTCGGGGGCTGGCTTTGTTGCACCGGGAACCATTCGCGGAGGTGTAAAGATGGGCAACATCAAGCTTTTAGATCATATGGTTGTAGATGGTCTTACAGATGTTTTCAACAACTACCATATGGGTGTTACCGCAGAAAATATTGCTAAAGAGTACTCTATTACCAGAGAGGAACAGGATAGCTTTGCCCTTGAGTCGCAGAAAAAAGCAATAGCTTCGGTAGATGGGGGGCTCTTTGATAAAGAGATTGTACCCATTGAGATTGCCAATAGGCGTGAGACAATAGTTGTCAATAGAGATGAGTACCCCAACCGTACAACCTCTGCCGAAAAATTGGCAAAATTGCCCCCTGCATTTTTACCCAACGGTACAGTCACGGCGGGTAACGCATCGGGAATAAACGATGGAGCCTCTTTTGTAATGTTAGCCTCCCAAGAGGCGTGTGAAAAATATGGTTTAAAACCCTTAGCAGAGATAGTCTCATTTGGCGAAGGGGGAGTAGATCCTAAAATTATGGGAATGGGTCCTATACCTGCAATAAGAGAGGCTTTAAAACGAGGAGCTTTGAAGTTGGAAGAGATAGAGCTGTTGGAACTTAATGAAGCTTTTGCCGCACAATCTTTGGGTGTAATGAAGGAGCTTATAGGCGAACACTCTCTCTCTACAAAATTCTTTGATGAACGATGCAATATCAACGGGGGTGCTATAGCCCTTGGCCATCCAATTGGGGCATCGGGAAATCGTATTTTGGTAACTCTACTACACTCACTTGAAAGGGAGCAGAAGAGCTTGGGATTGGCATCACTCTGTATTGGTGGAGGGATGGGGAGCGCAATGGTTATTAAACGGGTTGATTGACAAAACCCGATCTTTTTTCCACTCTGCCAATTATCTCCTTAGATCTCTCAATAGCCATTAAGATGTGAGGGAAAATATTCTCTCGTCCAATCTCATATATAAGCCCTGAATTTAACAGCGACTGGTAAACATCGTCGTTTACCCCCGATAGTATCATCTCTATCTTCTCTCGTTTTGAACGAAGAAATAGATTTTTTAAGTTGTTAATACCGGTAGTATCAATAAAGGGTACTTTTCTCATTCGTATAATCCTTACTTTTACCACTTTGTGTGTTGAAGTATCTATCTCATCCAACTTACTGGCAAGGCCAAAGAAGAAGGGTCCATCTATCTCGTAAACTTCAACTCCATTGGGAATCTCAATCATATCTACCTCGTATGGGAGCTCCTCCTCTTCACTCCCCTCTATACTCCTCTGTTCAATTACTTTAATAGATGAAGTTTCAGAGATTCGCTTAACAAATAGAATAACAGCCAAGATAACTCCTACCTCTATTGCCACTGTCAAATCTATCAGTACTGTTAGGAAAAATGTGGTGAGAAGTACAATAACATCGGTCTTCTCTGCTTTAAGCATCTGTGTAAATGTGCGCCACTCACTCATATTGTATGCAACTATAATCAATATGGCAGAGAGGGTGGCAAGTGGGATATATATCACATAGGGCATCAAGAAGAGATAGATAAGTAGAAGTATTACACCGTGCACTATCCCGGCTAAAGGAGATTTGCCCCCATTATTGATATTGGCCATTGTACGGGCCAACGCCCCCGTAGAGGGGATTCCACCAAATAGTGGTGTTATAATATTTGTTATCCCCTGTCCTATCAGTTCGGTATTTGGATCGTGTCTCTTACCGGTAACCCCATCTGCTACCATAGCGGCCAAAAGAGACTCTATTGCGCAAAGAAGGGCAATGGTAAGGGCAGGTTGAAACATTGTTCTAATAGTCGCAAAATCTATCTTGGGTAGTGCGAGTGTGGGAAGTGGTACTCCGCTACCCAGCTCGGGAAACCTGCTCCCTATTGTTATAAACTCTACCGAAGTGAAGTAGGATATAAAAAGAGCACCAAATGTACCCACTAAAATAGCTATCAACGAGCCTGGTACAATCTTGGTAACTTTGGGCCAAAAGATTATTATTAAAAGTGAGGAGAGGGCCAGCAAAAATTCAGAAATTTGGAGAGTAGAGAAATATTGAAAGTAAGCTCCCCATTTAGGAATAAAATCGGCAGGAACACTCTCAATAGCAAAGCCAAAAAAATCTTTGAGTTGAGTGGTAAAAATTACTAAAGCAATTCCACTGGTAAATCCAACAACAATAGGATAGGGGATAAATTTGATTATTGAGCCCATCTTAAAGAGCCCCATAAGCAGAAGGAGTACTCCAGCTATTAATGTGGCTGTTATAAGGCCGGTAATTCCATATTGTGAGACAATCCCAAAGATTATAACTATAAATGCACCGGTAGGTCCTCCAATAAGAAATTTTGACCCTCCAAAGAGTGAGGTAAGAATTCCCGCGACTATTGCTGTAATTAAGCCCTGTTGGGGAGTAACTCCCGAAGCAATTCCAAAAGCAATGGCAAGTGGAAGGGCAATAACGGCAACAATAACTCCTGCTATAAAGTCGGAAATAAAGGTCTCTTTAGAATATTTCCCACTTCTTAAAATTGTAAATAGAGCAGGTTTGAAATTTGCCAAACTGCCAAATTTATTTATCATCTCAATAAATTCTAAAATAACTTAATAGAAACTCCTAATCTCCTGAGCTTTAGAGTCGGTAAGTTGAGTGCTTTCAATCACCATATTGGGTTGCAGATAATGGAGCCTATTGTGAGATTTGAATAGCTCCTCTCCACCGCCGGTAATATTTAGCATTATAAGAGAGTCTCTCTTGATATTTAATCGTTCAATCGATTTTATCATCCCCGCCAAAGCAACCCCAGAAGCGGGATGGATATCTATCCCCTCCAATTTTTTAAAAAGGGCAGCAGCCTCCCGCAACTCTACATTATCTACAGCCTCTACATCTCCGTTGCTATCCTTAAGAGCATCAAAGAGCCCGCCCGATATCCCATATGGGGGCCTTCTATTGGAAAGGACCTTTGCATCTATCTCAAGAGCCTCTTTACGAGCCTCATCTTCACTTTTGAAAGTTATATGGCGACTTCCATTTCTGTAGGCATCATAGATAGGGGTGAAGGGTCTATTTTGTGATGGAATAAGCTTCATTTTTCTATCTCCATACCTTCCATCTTCAAGAAATCGTAGATTGGCCTCCCAAGCTGCTATTGTTCCGGTACCGCTTCCAATTGCTTGGAAATAGTATTGCGGAATCTCTCCAATAGTGGTCACCGCCGATAGTACTGTGGTTCCCATTCCATCTCTTCTTGCCACATTTTTGGCTCCCCCCTCTTCAAAAAAGCCCTCATGCCCACATATTCTATTGGCAAGCTCTATAGCATCGAAGTAGTCGCTTCCGGTTGGAGTAGAGATAATTTTTACACAATTGCCTATGGGCTCCTTAAACCACATAGCATCTAAATTGTCGTAGGGAATGACAACTAAAAGTGGAATATTATTGTCTGAACAGACCCTTGCAAAGGCGCGGGCAGTATTGCCTGCCGAAGCTACAACCAAAACATCGTTATTATCTTTCTCCAATCTACCACATACACTATAGGCTTCGGTCTCTTTAAAGGAGCACGACTCCATAGCTGCTCCAATTTGGGGCCAATAGCCGCTAAAACTTATATAGAGATTCTCCAACCCCAAATGGGTTCCCAGCCTCTTACTGTGATAGGTTATAGTATCGCCGGAACCTTTCAAACTCCTTTTGACAGGCAGCCAATCGGAATATCTAAAGAGGCCCAACGAACTCTCTTTGAGATTAAGCTGCCTATTGCTATAGATAGCTCTAATGAGTGAAGGATTGTTATCTAAAGGATCCGATAGAAGCCACCCACTATCTTCAAAAACTCTTCCTGTTGCTACATTTTGTAATTTATAATTGGTCATTCCTCTATATATAATATTAAAAAAAATCTACTTTACAACTTTATAACTCCAAAAATACCAAGCACCAACAAAGATTCCACCGCCAACCAAATTGCCTAAAGTAACAGGTAGCAGGTTTTTTACAAACATACCCCAAATTGTAAGATTTTGTAAATTATTGGGTAAAACTCCCAACTTTTCTACTGCAACATCTACAAAATGGGGGGTTGTTGAGGCTAAAAGTGCCGAAGAGATATAATACATATTTGCCACACTATGTTCAAACCCAGAGGCAATAAATAGCCAAATTGGGAAGAAGATAGCAAGCGACTTGCCGGCAATATCGGTTGCTCCATATGCCATCCACACTGCAAGACAGACCAAAATATTACATAATATTGCAGAGGAGAAGAGATTGAGATAGGAGAGAGAGGTTTTATGAACACCCACTTTTATAGTGTAGGCACCCAGCACCCCCTCTGAATAGTCTAAATGGCCCGAATAGAATATTAGAAGTGCTACAAAGAGGCTTCCAACCAAATTGCCTATCCATACTATAGTCAAATTTTTAATGAATTTAGTTGGAGATACCCGCCCGGCAAGGGCAGCAACAGAGATAAGATTGTTACCGGTAAAGAGTTCGGCTCCAGCTACCACTACAAGTATAAGACCTGTTGGGAAGATTAAACCCGAAAGGTATTTTGCCAACCCTATATCTCCAATATTGTGCGAAATTATATTGCTCCCAACAGAGGCCAATGCAATAAAAAGTCCCGCTAAAAAGGAGAGAAGTAGAGTATTTTTTATAGGTAAAGAGGCTTTCCTTTCGCCTGTCTCTAAGGTGAATTGAAGAATTTCGGGAGGGGTTAGATAAGATTTCATAGGTTAAAAAAATTATATCATCTGTTCATTTACAATTTGTGCTATATCGGCAACTCTACAGCTGCTATAAGTGGTAAAGGTTTTAAGACATAGGGGACAGGCAGTTACAATTGCTTGAGCGCTACCCTTTGGGTTTAAAGCTCTTAGAGCCTCTCTTGTAATTTTC
This sequence comes from uncultured Muribaculaceae bacterium, assembly GCA_964512295.1. Classification (GTDB taxonomy): domain Bacteria; phylum Bacteroidota; class Bacteroidia; order Bacteroidales; family UBA932; genus Bact-08. Next base: position 11,324 of record CAZEGL010000015.1, on the reverse strand, counting down.
TCCCGTTCAATGGAGGTAAAATTGAGATTGGCCAACGAGCCGCCGCAACAGTGACTCAACTCTCTCTCACACTCGCTCTCTACAACTTGACCAATAGCCGATAGAATCTCTCTTGGGGGATTGTAGATATTTGATCCTCTTCCCAAATCGCAGGGGTCGTGATAGGAGAAGAGAGTAGCACTCTTTTTTAAGGATATTTTCCCTTCATTTAGTAGATTTTTTAGATATTGTGTATGGTGAATCACCTCAATTTTGGTAAAGTTATACTCCTCTTTAAAAATTTTATAACAGATTGGACAGGAGAGTAAAACTCTCTTAGCTCCACTCTTCTCTATTTGGCTCTTATTGACCTCTATCATCTCACGGAACCCCTCTCTGTCGCCCAACAATTGGAGAGGGCGGCCACAACAGATAGAACCCTCTCTATCAAAAAAAGTGTAATCTATCGAGGCTCTATCTAAAATATTTAAGAGCGATTTATAGATAGAGGGGGTCAAATGGCCCATACATCCACTATAATATAAAACTTTATCACTCCCCCCCTCTCTCATATTGTTATTTGGAGCCTCTCTAAGATAGCTGTATCTACCGGTAGGGAGGGGACTCTCCTCTCTTTTTTTTAGCAGCCTCAAACGGGAAGAGTCAATCTCTACAGGACAGAGTTGGGTGCATTTTCCGCAGAGGAGACACTCTTGAGCAAAGAGAGGGGTATCGGGGCTGCCTCTTCTTAGTTTGCGTATAAAATAGACAGCGGTAAAAGGCTCTTTCCCTTCGGCCGAACAGAGAGGGCAGCCATCTATACACAAACCACATGAAGAGCAGGAGTATATTTGAGCTTCGGCAAAGCCGCCTCTACTTGTTTGAGAAGTGATTCCGGCTCTTCTAAGGAGTATTAGAAGAATTTCAGTTGGAATATGCATATAGCGCGAGAGGGGAAGGGTAAAGAAGAAGAGTGCCAATGCTATAGAGTATAGCCACCATGAAAGCTCCATCATGTTGTTGTAAAAGGGGATTCCGGCAAGCATGCTGTTGAGCGATTTTGTAAGAAAACTTCCGCCGCTAATCTCTGCAGTGAAGCTTTCTGCCAAAAGTCGGAGCGGAAATATGGCCCAAAGAGAGTAGAGGGCAACTCTGTCGCCCAAAGGGTGTCGAGTAGTTCGGACCATTCCCAATCGCTTCGATTTAAAGCGTTTAAAGATAGCCAAGGCAACTCCACTAAGCACTATAAGAAGGAAGAAATCCATTAGAAAAAATAGAAAAGCCCCTTTAAGTGTGTGGTTTACTTCGGCTACAAAGTATCTAAAGAAGATAGGGTAGTAGAGAACTCCCCCTCTGTGGGGAGTATAGAGAAACACCTCTATATGGCCAATTACAATTAATAGAAACCATCCAAAAGCTATCGAGGCGTGCATATAGCCTAAGAGGAGATTTTTCTTAAAGATTTTAAGATGAAGAAGAACATCTCTTATAATTTCCCATATAGTTCCAAAAATTTTGGGAGGAAGGAGAGAGATAAAGAACTTTTTTCTCTCTTTGGGAGTTAGAGAAATTATAATTTTTACTGCCCCTACAGATAGATAGAGCAGTGCAAAGACCATCCCAACTGTAAAGGGTAGTACAAAAAAGTCAAAACCAAAAATAAATCTCTCTTTCAACTCTTTAATAAATTGAAAATTATTGCTCTACAATTTATTCCTCTCGGGCAGACAATTGTACATTTTCCACATAGCATACAGGGAGAGAGTAACATTTTTGCCTCATTCTCCATATCTCTTTCAAGAAGAAGAATTGCCTCTCTAAAGCTACAGCCGGTAAATAGCGCAGCACTACAAGTGGCACTACATGAGCCACATCCAATACAGTTTAAAATATCGGGCTCAATTTGGGACAACTTCTCAAAAAGGTTCCCTTTCGAGCGATCAATAGTCACTCTCTTTTCTACATATATCTCAAATCCAAAATCTTCCCTCATAGAGATCTCTCTTTTAAAAATTTCTCTACTTCACATATTGCCGCCGCCGCTTCACCCATCAGCTCAGGAATGGTTTTTGGCCCATTCACCGCTCCAACCGAAAATAGTCCTTCAACCGAAGTGTGTGATGGAAGTGAGTAGAGATTTGGGGAGTCTATAAAACCATCTTTACCAAATTTTACCGATGCCGACTTTAAAAGTGGCAGATTGCTCTTGTCACTAACCATTCCACTCATCAACACCAACATATCTACGCTCAACTTAATTGGCTTTGATATAAGTGTATCTTCTGCTTTTATGGTGAGCTCGCTTTTATGGTTTTGGGAGACCTCAGAGACCCTCCCTCTTACAAATCGAACTCCCTCTTTTTGAGCCTTTAGATAGAGCTCTTCGTAACCCCTTCCAAACATTCTAAGATCCATATAAAAGAGCCAAATGGAAGAGTGGGGGAGTAGCTCTTTAATCTTTAGAGCCTGCTTGACTGCTGTAATACAGCACACTTTAGAGCACCCCATATTATTAGACTTGGAGTCTCGAGAACCTACACAGTGAAGAAAAGCTATCTTCTCTCCAGCCATCCTCATAAGCTCTTTTGGCCTAACAAAGAGCTCCTCTAAATTGGCGTTGGTGATTACCCCCGGAAAGAGAGAGTAACCATACTCCTCCTTTAAGGAGGCGTCAAACAGTTCAAAACCTGTAGCCACAATAACGCTATTTGAGAGATAGGAGCGGCCACATTCGGTTTTTGTCTCAAAGAGCTGCCCATCTCTCTTATTTATTGAGATTGCACGCTTATTGGTAGAAATTCTATTGGGATTTATTGAGAGAGAGGGCGAATTTATCAGTTGGGCACTCTCTATTCCCTCAGGAAAGAGTGTATTCCATTGGGCTACATGCCCCCCAACCTTACTCTCTCTCTCTAAAAGGAGATACTCTATTTTTTTTGCCTCCAAAAGTGAGGCACACCTTAATGCTGCTACTCCACCACCAATAATGAGTACACGGTATGTAAACTCTTTACTCATAGTAAAGTTCCACTATGTGAATTGATATTTGACGACATAGCCTCTAAAACTTTCAAAAAGATTAAGAGATCGCTTTTAGATATACCTTCAATTATTGCATCTGTAGAGGCGAGAGCAATAGTGGTTGCACTCTCTTTCAGTTCCAGTGCCTTTTGGGTGAGATGAATCTGTTTTTGTCTCTTATCTTCCAAGTCTGCTACCCTTGTTACCAACCCTTTATCCTCTAATGCATCGATTAGTTTTACAACAGAGTTTTTATCTTTGATCAATATATCGGCAATTTGCTGTTGAAAAAGAACCCCCTCTTCATCCCAGAGAGTATCCATTACCAAAAACTGTTCTGGAGTAAGAATGCATCCATGTTTCTGAAAAAGAGAGTTTAAAAACTTTTTAAACTGAAAATGGACTAAATTTAAAAATATTCCAACCTGTTTATTTATAATCATAATGAGCAGATTATATTTAGTAATAGCTTTTACTACTACAAATATAAAAAAAAGGAGGCGTAGACCCCCTTTAAATGGTAAAATTATAGATTAAAGAGTATTTAGGATGTTAGATACTCTCCCCAACTTTTAATTGGAATCTCTCTTAACTCAAGAGAACAAAAAGCATTTACAAAAGCAGATGCCAAGCGGGCATTGGTTATTAGTGGAATATTATAATCGATTGCTGCTCTACGGATCTTATACCCATTTTCAAGCTCTATAAGGGTTAGATTTTTGGGAATATTGATCACCAACTCTATAGATTTCTCCATTATGAGCTTTAAAGCCTGGGGCTCTTTATTTGGTTCCGATGGCCAATAGACTTTGGTAGAGGGAATATTGTTCTCCATAAGATAGCGGTGCGACCCTCCTGTTGCATAGATTTTATATCCTTTTTGAGCCAATAGGCGAGCAGAGGAGAGAAGATCGGCCTTCTGTTTGGCTGCTCCGGAAGAGATTAAGATATTTTTTTTAGGCACTCTATATCCTACAGAGAGCATAGATTTTAGAACAGCCTCATTGGTATCGTCTCCAATACAGCCAACCTCTCCGGTAGAGGCCATATCTACACCCAAAACCGGATCGGCCTTCTGAAGTCTGGAGAAGGAGAACTGTGAGGCCTTTATTCCAACATAGTCTAAATCAAATGCATTTTTATTGGGGATAGAGTAGGGGGCATCAATCATCACCTTTGTAGCCAGCTCTATAAGGTTAATTCTAAGAACTTTTGAGACAAAGGGGAAGCTTCTGGATGCCCTTAGGTTACACTCTATAACTTTTATATCGTTCTCTTTAGCTAAGAATTGCATATTGAACGGGCCCGATATATCCAACTCCTTTGCAATTTTGTGAGCTATCCTCTTCACTCTTCTAACAGTCTCTATATAAATCTTTTGAGGGGGAAACTGTATTGTTGCATCGCCGGAGTGGACCCCGGCAAACTCTATATGTTCAGAGATGGCATAGGCAATAATCTTACCTTTGTCTGCAACAGCATCAAATTCAATCTCTTTAGCATACTCTATAAACTCAGAAACTACAACGGGATGACGCTTTGAAAGATTGGCTGCCAGCTTTAAAAAGTGTGTAAGTTCACGATCGTTTGAGCAGATATTCATAGCAGCCCCCGATAGAACATAGGAGGGTCTTACCAATAGGGGGTATCCAACCTCTTTTGTGAAATTGAAAATATCATCCATAGAGCTCAACTCCTTCCACCTGGGCTGGTCTACTTGAAGGGAGTCCAACATTGCCGAAAATTTATGGCGATTCTCTGCTCTATCAATACTCTTTGCCGATGTTCCTAAAATATTTACACCGGCACTATCAAGCTTTATAGCCAAATTATTTGGTATCTGTCCCCCAACCGATAGAATAATTCCTTGTGGGTTCTCTATCTGATAGATATCCATAACCCGTTCATAGGTAAGTTCATCAAAATAGAGCCTGTCGCATATATCGTAATCGGTAGAGACCGTTTCGGGATTGTAATTGATCATAACTCCCCTCCAGCCACATCTTTTGATACTCTCCAATGCATTTACCGAACACCAGTCAAACTCTACAGAACTTCCTATTCTATAAGCGCCCGAACCCAATACTATAATAGACTTTTGATCCCCTTTAAATTGGATATCGTTTTTACTCCCATTGTAGGTTAAGTAGAGGTAGTTGGCCTCTGCCTTATATTCACCGGCAAGAGTATCGATCTGCTTTACTACCGGTATCACACCGGCCTCTATACGATGCTTCCTCACCATTAGCGAACTCTCATCTACATCTACTCTATCTTTATATATCAATCGACCTATTTGGAAGTCGGAGAAGCCTTCACTCTTGGCTCTTCTAAGAAGAGAGAGGGGAAGCTCTTGCAGAGTCTCTATTTTGGAGAGCTCTTTGGCACTATCTACAATCTTTTGAAGCCTACTTAGAAACCACTTGTCTATTTTAGTTAAGCTGTGTATCTTATCTATAGTATACCCCTTTTGTAGAGCTTTGGAAATTACAAAGATTCGGTTATCTGTGGGCTCTTGAAGGGCTCTCTCGATATCCTCTACCAATATCTCTTTGTTGGCCACAAAGCCATGAGCTCCCTGGCCTATCATTCTCAACCCCTTTTGGATAGCCTCTTCAAAGCTTCTTCCAATAGACATAACCTCTCCAACACTCTTCATGCTGGAGCCAATCTCACGAGAGACTCCCTGAAACTTCGAGAGATCCCAACGGGGAATTTTACACACTATATAGTCGAGTGCAGGCTCAAAAAATGCAGAGCTCCTCTTGGTAATTGAGTTGGTTAATGAGTAGAGAGGATAACCCAAACTCAATTTTGCAGCTATAAAAGCTAAAGGATACCCCGTAGCCTTAGAGGCAAGAGCCGAAGAGCGGCTAAGCCGGGCATTCACCTCAATAACTCTATAATCTTCCGAGTGGGGGTCAAAGGCATATTGAACATTACACTCCCCCACAACACCTATATCTTTTACAATCTTTATAGAGAGCTCCCTTAAAAGGTGAAACTCTTTGGCATTCAAAGTTTGGGAGGGTGCAACAACTATACTCTCTCCAGTGTGTATTCCCAGAGGATCAAAGTTTTCCATATTACAGACTGTAATAGAGTTGTCATAACTGTCTCTTACAACCTCATATTCAATCTCTTTCCACCCCTTAAATGATTTTTCTACTAAAATTTGAGAGGAGTATGATAGAGATTTTATAGCTAATCGTGAGAGCTCCTCTGCATTGTTACAGAAGCCACTTCCCAATCCGCCTAAAGCGTAGGCAGCTCTTATAATAACAGGATAACCCAATCTGTCGGCAGCAGCAAGAGCCCCCTCTACGCTATCGGTAGCTTCACTCTCTATAGTTTTTACCCCAATTCTATCTAACTTCTTTACAAAGAGCTCTCTATCTTCCGTTGCAATAATTGCCTCTACCGGGGTTCCCAGCACCTCTACTCCCCATCTCTCTAAAGCTCCACTTCTATATAGTTCAACACCACAATTGAGTGCTGTCTGCCCCCCAAAAGCTAAAAGGATAGCTTGAGGCTTCTCCTTTTTTATAACCTCTTCAACAAAAAATGGAGTAAGGGGTAAAAAATAGATTGTGTCGGCAATCTCTTCCGAAGTTTGAATAGTAGCTATATTGGGATTTATAAGAACTGTTTTAATCCCCTCCTCTTTCATAGCCTTTAGAGCTTGAGAACCAGAGTAGTCGAACTCTCCCGCCTCTCCTATTTTAAGTGCTCCAGAACCTAAGAGCAGTACCTTATCATATTTTTTCATAGTTCAGTTAGAGAAGATTACAAAAGTTTTCTAAAATAAATTGTGTATCTGTTGGCGCACTCTCCACTTCTGGATAGAAGAGGAGTGCATAAAAGGGCTTTTGAAGATGCTTTACCCCCTCACATGAGAGATCGTTAAGGTTGGTGAAGTATCTCTCCCATCCCTTCTCTATTGTGGAGTCGTCTACTCCCCAGCCGTGATTTTGATAGGTTATATAGGCTCTACTGCTACCGTGGAGCTGAACCGGCTGGTTGGAGCCTCTATGGGGGCGCTTCATCTTAAATGGGATAGCACCGGCAGCTATAGCTACCATCACTCCACCAAGAGAGAGCCCCAGAAGAGGTTTGGAAGGGTTGGATTCTATTGCACTCTTTATATGTTCGATAGTTTCTCTACAGTGTAGAGGAGATCCGGGACCTCCCGCAATGATGACAGCATCACTCTCTATTGTATTGAAATTGAAGTCCCAAGGTGTACGGATAATCTCAATACCTTGTTGAAGCAGGTTTCTAATTAGAGAATCCTTTACTCCACAATCTACCAAAACCACTTTTTTAGAGCCACTTCCGTAATGGAGAACCTTTTGAGTACTCACTTGAGCTACATAGTTTATTGCTTCTATATCTATAAGAGGGGGCTCTTCACACCCCATTGGAACAATTGCTCCTCTTATACTACCCTCATCTCTAAGTACTTGAGCTAATTCCCTGCTATCTACTCCCCATATTGCACTCACTTTATGCTCTTCGAGCCACTCATCTAAACTTTTGATTCCATTCCAGTGGCTATATTGGTTAGAATAGTCTAAAAGAACCAACCCTTTAGCCTGTATCTTATTGGAATTGAAATAGGAGGAGACTCCATCTACTATTTCGCTACTGGGCGGAATACCATAATTGCCAACGATAGGGTAGGTTAGAGATAGAATCTCTCCCCTGTATGCGGGGTCGGTCAAACTCTCCGGGTAGCCTACCATGGCGGTAGAAAAAACGACCTCACCACTTACGGCTTGGTCGTATCCAAAAGAGAAACCATTAAATATCAATCCATTGGCCAATTTAAGGTGTGCCGGATTGGGGTTGCTTCTGTTCATCCTCTTCATCCTCTTTTTATATATTTATATTTAGTGGAAAAAACTCCCTAAACCAGGCAAAGGTAAAAAAAAGAGAGAGGCAATTACATACTTCTTATAAAAATCTCTAAAACTTTTCCTTTAAGTTCTCTCCAACGCTCTATGGCAGAAGCTGCAAAATGGTTGGTAAAATTGGTAAGGAGTTCTCTAACTTCGTCTTTTTTACCACTCTCATAGAGAGCCAAAGCGCGCTCTTCAATTTTGGATGCCTCCCAAAAGAGTCTCTGCTCAAAATTTTCTATTTCGGGTTCAATAATTTCACGCGAACGATCCCAGTTTATAGTAGAGATCCTATTGGTCTCTCTAAAACTCCATATTGCAGCGTCGTTACGGTATCTGTGTTGGCCGCACACCTCAAAGGATGAAGGAAGCTTGGTAGTTCCGGCGTAGATTGGAATCCTTGGACTTTGGGCAGGATTGTCGAAAGAGAACCACGCTACCCCACCAATTTCGTCGGGGAGCCAATCTCTAAGTTGGATAATTTGAGAGTAAGAGCATTGAATAACAGCTATGGTGCGGGTTCTCTCTGTAATACCCGGTTTTATTTGATTAAGTAGAGCTCTCATCTCTACACTCATAAAGTTGGAGATAGGCTTAACGCTCCTCTTATACTCAACTCCATCTCTATCTTCTCCACTTATCTCAGCTACCAGATCTTTGGTTTGGTCCCACTCACTACCTTCATAACACTCTCTGTATAGCGCCAATACCTGCTGTACATCTACCAATTTGTCGGGTTTAACAGAGAAGGGGAGTTCGTGGGCATCAAAAGAGAGATTTAGTGAGGGAGCTAAAGCGTTTAAAACAAAAAACTCTCTAATGGCAAAGGGTTTTCTGCCACCATTTATTTTCCAAAAGATAAAATCGCCCTTACCATCCCACAATCCCATAGATTTACACCTCTCTCTAATATCGCTGCTGTAGAGGAAATTGCTACTGTTAAAATCTACTTTTGAAATTCTTGGAATATTGGCAGAGATTGCCACATGGTTGTCTGGGACTCTTTGGGCTACCCAAATGGCACTTGGGTCGCCTTTTCCAGATCCAAAGATCTCAAGTTGCCATATCTCACTCTTATCTGCTATTGTTAGGCATTCGCCGGCATCGCCGTAGCCATACTCTTGTGCCAACTTCCCTATAAGCACTACCGCATCCTTAGCTGTAGAGCAGCGTTGTAGGGCTATCCTCTGTAACTCATCTATCTTAAAGAGGCCATCGCTATTTATTAAATTTTTATCGCCTGTTATAGTGGTCTCACCAATTGCAAGCTGTTTCTCATTTAAACAGGGGTAGGCACTGTTTAAATAGGAGAGGGTAGAGGTAGGGGCAGGGATATATCCTTTAATCTCTACATTACGCATATCCCAGGGCTCTTCATTGTGTAATTTTCCCCAAAATATTGGCTCCTTCTCTCCCTCTTTAAAGTGTTGTGAAGGTACAACATTCAACCAGGTTCTATAGTTGCCGTCGCAGGTGTGCCCTACAATTACAGAGCCATCTTTTGAAGCTTTTTTACCAACCATTATTGAGGTGCAACTTTCACTCTCATCAAATTGCACAATAGACTCTTTTCCATAGAGGAGTGAGTAGTGTGGGAGGAGTAGGTGAATAATTAGAAGGAGGGTAGTGAAGAGCATTTTTCTCATATCGTTTCAACTTATTGGGTTATCCCCACAAAAATAGAAATATTGAGCTATATTTAGCTTTTAAATAGATTTAAAGAGTATAGATGAGAAGAATCTCCCTATTATTGGCTCTGTTTATTGCCTCTATGGCAGCAGCCCAATCGCCTACCATTTTTGTATTGGAGATAAAAGAGGAGATCAACAACTCCTCACTTAGAAAATTCTCTAAAGGGGTAGAGCGGGCGTTAAAATTGGAGGTCGATTATCTTATGCTCCATCTCAACACATATGGGGGAGCAGTAGATGCAGCCGATTCGATTCGAACCAAGTTGCTAAATTTAAAAATTCCTACCGCCGTCTATATAGACAATCAGGCGGTGTCGGCAGGAGCTCTTATATCAATTGCCTGCGACAGTATCTATATGAAGGGGGGTGGTACTATTGGAGCTGCAACTGTTGTAGATCAAACCGGCACTCCCGCCCCCGACAAGTACCAATCTTTTATGAGGGCAGTTATGAGATCTACCGCACAGGTGCAGGGAAGAGACCCCAATATAGCCGAAGCAATGGTAGATCCCACCATCTCTATAAAGGGTTTAATAGATAGTACCAAAGTCCTTAGTTTTACCGCTTCGGAGGCGATAGAGCACAACTACTGCGAAGCAGAAGCAGACTCCTTAGAGGAGGCTCTCCAACTATTTACAGCTTCTACCAATTTTAATATTGAGCGCGAGAAGATTACTCTCTTAGATAGAGTAATTCTAGCCCTTCTACTCCCCTTTGTACAAGGTATTCTACTTATGGTTATTGTTGGAGGAATCTATTTTGAACTGCAGAGCCCCGGAATAGGTTTTCCCTCTTTAGCTGCAGTGACAGCCGCTTTTCTATACTTTGCCCCTCTCTATTTGGAAGGGATAGCCCAATATTGGGAGATTCTACTATTTGCACTTGGGGTGATACTTCTACTGATAGAAATTTTTGTAATTCCCGGATTTGGAATAACGGGAATAAGCGGGATTATTTTAATAATATTGGGACTCTCATTTGCTATGGTAGAGAATGATCTCTTCTATCGTTACGGCTCCTTCAATTTTGCAGTACTTGTCCGTCCGGTATCCATAGTAGTAACTGCTCTATTTTTCTCATTGGCGGGCTCTCTCTATCTTGCAGGAAAGTTTCTTCCCAAACGCTCTTTTTCAAAAATTTCGCTACAGACAGTGTTGAGCAACCAAGAGGGCTTTGTTAGCAGTTCAGAGGGTTTAGAGGGAGTTGTTGGGGAGAGGGCTGTTGTAAAGAGCGCTATGCGACCTTCGGGAAAAGTAGAGATTGGTGGGAGGTGGTACGATGCAATTATGGTTAGGGGAATGGCTGAATTGGGAGATATTGTAGAGGTTATTAAAGTTGAGGGGGGGCGACTCCACTGTCAATATCCTTCTCAATAAGCTCTACTAAGAGATCAATCGCAACCGATTCATCTACCGATACAATAACAGGCTCTTTGCCACGATAGATGGTAACTTTACCTCTTCCTGCCCCCACATATCCGTAGTGGGCATCGGCCATCTCGCCGGGGCCATTAACTATACACCCCATAACAGCTATCTTATAGCCTACAAGATGAGAGGTTCTCTCTTTTACCTTGTTGAGAACTCTCTCTATATTGTAGAGAGTTCTCCCACACCCGGGGCATGCAATATATTCTGCTCGAGTAAATTTCCTTTGGGCTACCTGTAAAAGAGTCTCTTTAAAGAGTTCCATCTGGTGGGATAAATTGCATCTAATGGTTAAAGATTTTAGA
>CAZEGL010000014.1:0-43176 GCA_964512295.1 uncultured Muribaculaceae bacterium | reverse complement strand
CTTACCCTCTATATACCCCTTTATAGCAATATCATCTATCTCTCTCTTTAAAAGTGCTTCGCCATAGTCACAGGTGGCCCTTACCACAAACTGCTCAAAAGAGCTGCAGTTGTAGAGGGTTGGACTCTTTTTCTCTCTAACGCCCCCTTTTTCAACTCTACTATAGTCAATAATTTCGCGTGCCACCGAAATTTCATTAAGTGGATTTTCGGTAAGGGAGACCCTTATTGTATCGCCAATACCCTCCCTTAAAAGAGCAGATATAGCAAGTGCCGATTTGATTCGCCCCTCTAAATCGTTACCCGCTTCGGTAACCCCAAGATGTAAGGGGTAGAGAGTACCCTCTTTGCCCATCATAGAGTAAATTAGGCGATAGGCTTCTAACATAACAATAATGTTACTTGACTTGAGAGAGAGAACGATTTGGTTGAAATTAGACTCTTTTGCCATTGAAAGCCACTCCCATGCCACCATAGCCATCCCATAGGGGGTATCGCCATATTTTGTTGTATAGTAGTTGCCTAAAGAGCCATGATTTACCCCTATTCTTATAGCACAACCGCGCTCTTTACATATCTCAATCAACTTTTTGAACTCCCGTTGGGCAACCTCCCTATCTTTAGCGAAATTACCGGGATTTATACGAACCTTATCGGCAATTAGAGCCCCTTTTTGCGCCACCCTATAGGAGAAATGGACATCGGCAACAAGAGGGGTGGTCACTCCACTCTTGTGGAGCCTCTCTTTAATCTCTCCAAAGTGAGTTAGATCGGCAAGGGTTGGGGTGGTTAATCTAATTAAGCGGGCTCCCTCTTTAGACAAAGCATAAGCTTGTTCAAAAGAGCTCTCTACAGAGGCGGTAGAGCTGTTACACATACTCTGGATTACCACCGGTGAACCTCCTCCAATAGCTACATTGCCAACAAATACTTTAATTTTTTCCACCTCTTCCTTTTCCAAATTGTAGATAGAGTGCAGCACTTATAACCAATCGTTTGGGATGGGTAAAGAGGTAGTAGATATCGTCGTACTTGTTGGGTGAGTGCATATAGCTCAATGAATAGAACCAGTTACCCTCTATATGGAGTTCAAAAGGAGAGAAGATAAAGGCTAACCCTCCACCTGCAACAAAGCCCAAGTCAACTCTATTATCTTCATTATCAAAGCCTCTCCCATCCCAATAACTCATATTTTGCCTTACACCTCCAAAGGCACCAATATTTACAAGGGCTCTCATTTTCCAAAAATCGTAATGGAATTGCGAAATCAATGGAATGGTGATTGTCTCAAATCTATTCTCACCCTCCTCCTGCACATATCCACCAAAATCTTTATATATACCGGTTTTTAGACCAAAGAGTTTAATATCTCCCCAAAGAGTGTGGTAATAGGTATATTCCACTCCATAGCCTCCAAAAGAGGCTACACTCTTATACTCTAAATCGGGGTGTGTATTGAGCCCTGCTAAAGTTATTCCGCTTTTAATACCAACTAAGTGAAGGGTCGATTGGGCATGTAAAGGGCCTGTAATCGATAACAAAAATATAGATGATATTACTACAACTCTCTTTAACATATTGTTATCTGCCAAAAATATCCTTAATATTTACTCTTTGTAAAATCTCAACAGATTCGGGAAGAGTTATTACACTATTGCCATCTGGAAGAGCATATAAACGAACCTTTTCGGGCTGTTTTTTTAATTTGAGATTTCCGCTATCTATCACTCCATTTCCATTTAAATCTTCAACTATTTTAATCGAATATTCTCCCTTCGACAAATAGGGAAAAGAGAGGGTTGTGTCGCGGTTTACCCTGTAGCTTCTAAAAATTTTATCGCGTGTAACATTGGTAAGTTCAACAATATAATCTCCTGTCACCTCTTCAATCTCCAATGTGAGCAGAGAGAGTTTGTCATCTTTGGGTAGAGTAAAACTCTTCTCGATAGTGTCGTTGGTGTGGCGATAGATATCTTTAAATACTCCTTGCGGAAGTAGGAGGTTGTAGTCGAAGCCCGCTCTAAATTTTGATTTAGGTTTCAGATAGTTTATTCTGCTCCAAAGGGTATCGCTCTCAATGGTAAACTCCAACTTTTCAATATCGCCTCTGGGTGATTTTTCGGTAAAGAGTATTGAATCTTGAACCATCTTTGAAAGTGGAGAGTTGAAGATAAGAGAGATCCCCGTCTGTTCAACCAAAGTGGGCTCTATAACAAGTTTAAACTCCAATAGATCCTCTCTCTTTTGGGGTTTTGCCGGACCTTTAGGCTCTTTATCATCTTTCTCTCTCTTTTTTTTGGGAGGAGATAGCACAAACTGCTCCTCAAATGGAGAGAGGGCACCAAGAGAGTCGCTCTTCATATATTCGATATTGAGTGTAAGAGTATCTATTGCAGAGAGAGTGGTGTCGGTAACCCATACCACTACACTATCTTTTACAATATTTCTCTCCAATCTATAAGAGAGGGAATCCAACTCTTCAATCTCAAATTTTAAAATTTGGGGATTGGGTCCTGTAAAAGAGAGAAATGCCATACGCTCCTCCTCCCTATGGGCCTCCTTAATAAATTGCCTCTCCTCCCTCTCTTTAAAGAGATATAGCTCTATATGCGAAGGGCGGGAAAGCGCCAAAAGGGTATCTTTACTATCTACTGCTATCATCTCTGCCATCTCCTTTTCAAGAGGAGTGGAGGGGATAAAGATAGAGTCTAAAAAAGCAACTCTCTCTGCTGGAGGGTCATACATAAAATTATAGTTTAGATCCTCAATTGCATAGATAGAGTAGGGTGCTCTTTTAAGATTTCTCAAAATAAAATAGCCGAAAGCGTCACTCTTTGCTACGGCAGCGGGGAGTTGGGTTGTTAAAAGCGAGTCGGCACTATCTTCATATGCAGCTACCACCACATTGTGTGCCGGTAAAAGAGTCTCTGCATAGTAGAGTGTTCCTGCCAACATCATACTATCTATTATGGAACCGGTAGAGAAGGGAAATGTATATTGGTAAAATTTATTGCCCTCGTTATTGTCTTGAATAGACTCTCCAAAGTTGAGAGTGTAGGTACGCCCCGAATCTAAAGGTTCCGGAAAGGTTGTAACTATACCCTTTCCTCTAATTTTTACAATGGGGCGTTTTGATTGGGGAGGGGAGAGATAGATATTTTTTTGCTCCTCTTTAACTACTACATATTCATCAAATTGGAGTGTAATTTTTCCTGAAGTGAGAGGGAAATTTATAGTGTTGGAATCCGGTAATGATTTTAAAAGTATAGGAGGAATAGTATCTTTTACTCCCCCTAAAGGTGGAGTTGCCGTATTTGCACACCCTCCATATAAAAAGAGAAATAGGAGAGGAAGAAAAATGGCAATTACAAAAATTTTAAAGAATCTATATAGCTCTCTCATCTACTGTTATGCATCAATTAACTCTGAACGGACAACCTCTTCAACCCCTTCAACCTCTTCCATCTGCTTAATAATCTTATATAAATCTTCGGTACTGTGAACATAGAGATCTATAAAACCTTCAAATATACCATCGTGTGTCTCTATGAAAATCTTACGAATATTTACATTGAGCACCAAAGTTATAAATTGAGAGAGATCGTTAAGAATACCAATCCTATCAATTCCTCTCAAACTTATACGGGCTAAAAATGAGGAGAGAAGATGTTTGGTCCACTTTACCTTCACTATTGTATTGCCATGCATCGAAGCCAATTGGATAGCTTCAGGACAACTATTCTTGTGTACAACCACTCCTCCCTGATCATCTATAAAACCAATAACGCCATCTCCCGGTATCGGTTTACAGCAGGGTGCTATCTCATAGGAGAGACGCTTTTGAACCACATCTTCTTGGAGAAGAAAATCTTTCCCTTTTTTTATAACCGCCGCCTCCTTAGCAAAAGTGATATTGGGCTGCTCGGATAGCTCATCTTCACCACTTCCAGTATCGTCGTCATCGTCATCGGTAGAGGACTCTTCCCTCCCCCCCAACCCAATAAGTTGCAGATTCCAAAATTTAATCTTCTTCTTAGGTGAGCTGTGCTTCACCATCTCTGCCAGATTTGCTATATCTAAAAGATCTGCTCCAATTTTACTAAAGAGCTCCTGTCTATTATTTAAGTTGTAGGCTTTGGCAAGCTTCCTATATACTCTCACTTGTGGTGTGATACCCAGAGAGAGCAGTTTTTCGTCTAATTTCTCTTGACCCACTTTCAGATGGTTCACCACCTCCGATTTAAGGGCGTTCATAATTAATGTTTTTGCCCTTGGAGTTTTAACAAAATCTAACCACTCTCTTTGTGGTTTCTGTTGTTGTGTGGTAATTACCTCAATTTGATCTCCATTTCTCAACACATATGAGAGGGGAACCAATTTATAATTTGCTTTGGCAGCAATTGCTTTATTACCCACTTCGGAGTGGATAGAGTAGGCGTAGTCTAAGGCTGTAGACCCTTTGGCAAGAGCTTTTGACTCCCCCTTTGGAGTAAAGACATATATCTCTTTTGAGAGGAAATCGTGATGAAACTTATCTAAAAACTCAAGGGCATTGAGGTCGGGGTTCTCCAAAACATCTCTTACCATATCCAACCAATTCTCCATCTCTCTTTCGGAATGGCTGTCGCTGTTTTTATAGCTCCAATGGGCTGCTATTCCCCGCTCCGCTATATCGTCCATCCTACGGCTGCGGATTTGTATCTCTACCCAATTTCCTTGAGGTCCCATTACTGTGCAGTGTAGCGCCTCATAACCGTTAATTTTGGGATTGCTTACCCAATCTCTAATTCGCTCTGTTTTGGAGAAGTGCATCTCTGTTATTAGAGAGTAGATGTGCCAACATTGAATTCGTTCAGATTGTCCCTCTTTTGGCTCAAAGACAATTCTTACAGCAAAGAGATCATAAATACGCTCAAAAGGGAGTCCTTTTGCCTCCATCTTTTTCCAAACCGAATAGGGGCTTTTTACCCGTTTAGAGATGGTGAATTTATAGCCGGCCCGTTCAAGTTTATTAGAGATTGGTGCTATAAAATTATCCATAAGGGGGTCGTTCTCCTGCTCTATCTTAACTATCTGTCCCTTTATGGTTTGGTAGCGCCCTTCAAAAGTGTAGTAAAACCACAAATTTTCAAGTTCGGTTTTAATCCCATAGAGCCCCAATCTATGGGCTAAAGGGATAAAAATATACATTGTCTCACTTAGAACTTTTGCTCGCTTATGCTCGGGCATATAACTTAAAGTCCGCATATTGTGTAGACGGTCGGCAAGCTTTATGAGGATAACTCTTACATCGTCGTTTAGAGTGAGTAGAATTCGTTTGAAGTTTTCGGCCTGCGAAGAGCTCTGTGAGTCAAAAGCACTCTTAATCTTTGTCAATCCATCTACCAAAGAGGCTATCTTGGCTCCAAAGAGGTGCTCCACCTCCTCTATTGAGTATTCGGTATCCTCTACAACATCGTGAATTAGAGCTGCCACAATAGATTTATATCCCAGCCCAATCTCCTCTACCACAATTCCGGCTACCGCAATGGGGTGTAAGATATAGGGTTCGCCGGAGCGGCGCCTTGTACCGTTGTGCGCTACTCTGGCAAACTCATAAGCCTTTAAGACAATTTCAAACTCCTCCTCGTTGGCACATCTTTTTTTTGCTGCCAAACGGAGAATTTCAAACTCCCTATCTATATTTCTCTTATCCTCTTGGTTAAACATAGTTAATCAATAGAGAAGATCTCTTGTACCACTTTTCACCAAATCCAACTTTTGGGATAGATCCGCTCTTCTATTCCCCTCTTTAATAAGTGTAAGTTCTTTGGCAATTAAATCTCGGCCCAATGCTTTGGTCTCTTCAGAGGCGTAATCCTCTAAATATTCGGCTAAGGTCAAAAGAGCATTGGGAGTACAAAATTTACTGATAAATCCGGGAATAGCATACTCCATAAAGTGTTCGCCGGTTCTACCCGAACGATAGCATGAGGTGCAAAAACTTGGTATAAAACCCTCTCCCAAAAGCCATTTTATTACATCGTCCAACTCTCTTGAGTCGCCAATTAAAAACTGCTCTCTATTGAGCTCCTGCTCAGCTTTTCTCTCCTCTTTATAACTGCCTATCTCTAAACGGGTACCGGCATCAATTTGAGAGACTCCATATTTTATAACCTCGTTCCGTATTGCAACACTCTCTCGCGCAGTCATAATAAGACCGGTATAGGGGACTGCCAGTCTAAGGACAGCAACCAACTGTCTAAAATGGAGATCGCTCACCTCCCAAGGGAGCTCTAATTTTTGTCCGTAGGCAGGTTTAATTCTTGGAAAACTAATAGTGTGTGGCCCAACTCCATACCTCTCTTGAAGATGGAGCGAATGGGAGATTAGCCCCAAAACCTCATATCTCCAATCGTACAATCCAAATAGAGCACCTATTCCAACATCGTCTATTCCAGCTTCAAAAGCTCTATCCATAGCATTTAGCCGCCACATATAGTTGCTCTTTGGGCCAGGTCCCGGATGGTAATTGGCATAGGTTGGACGGTGATAACTCTCTTGAAAAACTTGAAAAGTTCCTATTCCAGCCTCTTTTACAGTTTTAAAACCCTCTATATCTAAAGGGGCGGCATTGATATTTATTCTACGAATTTCACCATTCCCAACCTTTACTCCATAACAGGTTTTAACGGCATCGGCAATAAATTCGGGAGTATATTTGGGGTGCTCTCCAAAAACTAAAATTAACCTTTTGTGCCCCTCACGCTCAAGCTGCTCAACCTCCGAAACAATCTCATCACTACTCAAAGTTTTTCTTACCGCTTTACGCAGTGAAGTTCTAAAACCACAATATTGACAATTGTTCACACAGTAGTTTCCTATATAGAGTGGAGCAAAAAGAACAATCCGTTTACCATAGATTGTTCTCTTTAACTCTTCGGCGGTGGCAAAGAGCTCCTGTAGCCCCTCTTGAGACTCTATAGCCAATAGTGCTGCTGTCTCCTCCAATGTTAAAGGCTGTTTGCTTTTACTCTTTGCAAAGATCTCTCTAACCCTATGGAGATCTTCTTTACTGTTTGCAATCAAAGAGTGTAGCAATTTATCGTCTATAAAGTCAACTGCCCCTTTAGTTAAATCGTAATTCATCTTTACATATTTATTTATATCCGGTTATAATTATCGACATTTTGAAATGCCTGTGAAAGTTCTGCTCCAAAAAGTATTAAGGTCCAGCTGATGTTCATCCACACCATAAAAAGAGGAATGGCTGCAAAGACGCCATATACAGCGCTAAGCCCGGTAACCATTATCTGTGTCTTAAGATACAAAAATTGTACTACAATAAAGGCAAAGGAGAGGATTGAGCCGCTTTTAAGTGCAGCAGAAAACTTCACCTTAATATTGGGTATAAATTTATACATTATAGTAAAAACAGCCGCTGTAAATAGATAGGCTGTAACCCAAGAGAGTAGGTTGAAGAGTGGAGAGATAATTTTTAGTTTTATGGTCAAACTATCAAGCAGATTAGTATAGACTAAAGAGAGAGAGAGAAAGAGAAAAATTACCAAGGGGGCAACAAGTAGAAGAGTAAAGTAGTAGATAGCCCTCTTTTTAAAAGATCTCCCCGATTCTACCTTCCAAATCTCATTGAAAGCCCTCTCTATCTGTAGCATAAGCCATACAATTGTAGAGAGAAGAAAGAGGAGGCTAATTGCTCCAAATAGTCCATTTTGGCCTCTACTTACAATATTGTTGGCAAATGTTACAATGTAGGCAATAATCTCTTCATTACCTTCAAAGTAGGTATAGAGCAACTCCTCTAATCTTACCCCAAGTCCAAAACCATTGGTAACTGCAAAAGAGATAGCAACAAATGGTGCTACCGACATTGCAGAGAAAAAACTCAACGCTATTGCTTGAAGAGAAATTTTATGAGTTGCAAACTCTTCTAAGGTAATTAAAAAGACCTTAATATACTCAATGATAGTAGAGGGGAGAGAGATACTTTCCAACCCCTCTACACTCCATATATCACTAAGAAGCAATTTAGTGACTCTATGGTATCTCTCTTTTATCTTGCTTACTATCTTCAATACCTGTTTACCCTACCAAATCAAGAAAGTATCCTCTTTGCTACTTCTTTCAAAGGTTCCATCTGCTCCAATTTGGGAGTTCCCAATACCTCTACCGCAGAGGCCACCTCTCTCCACTCCATCTTCTCTGCAAAAGCTCTCAACCCCTTGACACCTCCACCACTCCAACTATAGGTACCAAAGAGGGAGTAGTTTTTATTTTTAGGATTGATTATCTCCAATTCGTTACAGAGATGGCTCATCATTGGATGCATAACACCATTGTAGGCCGAAGAGCCCAACAACACCCCCTTATATTTCCAAATATCACTTAAAATATAGGAGGCATGACTCTTAGAAACATCGTAAATTCTAATATTTTTTATCCCCTCTTCACTTATAAGACGGGCAGCATAGTCGGCAATTTTCTCATTGTTTCCATACATAGAGGCATAAGCTATTACCACACCCTCATCGGAGAGGTGGCGGCTCCACTTATCGTAAAGGGCTATTGCGCGTTGTGGCTCTTTACGCCAAATAGGCCCGTGTGAAGGGCATATGTACTCTATCTTTACCCCCTCAAGTTTGGCAAAAGCTTTCTGCACCATATGGCTATATTTTCCAACAATATTGGAGTAGTAGCGCCTCATCTCATCTTCATAAAAATCAAAATTGATCTCATCGTCGAAGATTGCACCATCTAAAGTGCCAAAAGTGCCAAAAGCGTCGCAAGAGAAGAGTATATGATTGGTGGTATCATAGGTAAACATCGTTTCTGGCCAATGTACCATTGGCGCCATTACAAATTTAAGTTTGTGATACCCTAAATCTAACATATCACCATCCTTTACCTCATATATATTGCTTGAAGGTACTCCATAGTAACCCTCTAACATTTTAAATGCTTTGCTATTTGCAACTATTTTAAGATTGGGATAAAATTTTAATAAAATTCCAACCATACTGGAGTGGTCGGGTTCCATATGATTTACTATAAGGTAGTGGAGTTCTTTACCCTCTAAAATTTCATCTATCTGAGTAAGGTACTCCTCTTTAGAGCCAAATTCCAAAGAGTCTACTAAGGCATTCTTTTCATCTTTAATAAGATAGGAGTTGTACGACACCCCGTTTGGTAAAGGCCAGTTGTTCTCAAAAAGATGTTTTTTACGATCATTTACACCAACATAATAGACCCTATCGGTCACTTTAATATTTTTCATTCTCTATCTATTAAAATTTGATATTGTAAAGTTAACTAATTATCCTTTCTCCCAATAAGGTCGAAGAACTCTCTCTCATCTATAACTTCTATCTCCAAACTATTGGCTTTTGCCAATTTAGAGGGTCCAACCCTCTCTCCGGCAACTAAAAGGGAGGTTCCTTTGCTTATAGAGGTGCCAACTCTACCCGAATGGAGAGCTATAAGAGCCTTAATCTCATCTCTCGGTAGTGAAAAGGCACCTGAAACTACTACCGTTTTATCTTTTAAGATAGTGGATAAAATTGCCCTTTTGGCTACCGAAAAATTGAGCCCTGCCTCTTTAAGCTTTTCAATTACCTCTCTATTGCGCTCCTCTCCCATATATTCAACAATAGAGTTGGCAACTTTCTCTCCCACATCCTCTACTAAAAGCAGCTCCTCCTTAGATGCGGCAATAAGAGAGTCTATAGAGCCAAAATAGAGAGCCAATCCCTTTGCAGTACTCTCACCTACAAATCTAATGCCCAATGCATATAAAACCCGCTCAAACGGTGTTGTAAGAGATGAATTTAAACTCTTTAAAAAGCGTTCAATCGAACGTTTTTTCCACCCCTCCATATTAGAGAGTAGAGCTTCATCTAAGCTGTAGAGATCAGAAAGTTTTCTAATATAACCCAAGCTGTAAAGCTGATCGATAGTAGCTTCACCGGCAAGTATATTCATTGCCTTCCTACTGCAGAAGTGCAAAAAGGCCCCCTTTACCTGAGTTGGGCACCCCCAACTGTTTGGACAGTAGTACTTGGCCTCCCCCTCCTCTCTTTCTAATAGAGTTCCGCAATCGGGACAGTGGGTAGGGAAGAGGGGTGGGATAGAGTCACTCTCTCTCTTAGAGAGGTCAACACCAACAATCTTGGGAATAATCTCTCCACCCTTCTCTATATATAGGGTATCCCCAATATGGATATCTAAAAGCTTCATCTGATCTTTATTATGAAGTGAAGCTCGCTTTATAACACTTCCAGAAAGGGGTACAGGCACCAAATTGGCTACAGGAGTGATAGCACCGGTTCTACCCACTTGATAATCTACCGATAAAAGAGTAGTTATAGCTTGCTCTGCCTTAAATTTAAATGCAGTTGCCCATCTTGGCGATTTTGAAGTTGCGCCCAATTTTTGCTGTAGAGCAATATTATTCACTTTTATAACCACACCATCTGTGGGAAAAGACAAAGAGCCTCTATGGCTATCCCAATATTCCAGATACTCAATCACCTGCTCTATAGTGTTGCAAACTTTATAGTGTGGCGAAACGGGAACTCCCATCTTTGCCAACCACTCCAAAGAGGATGAGTGTGTAGGAAGAGAGAGGGAGCTACCCGAGAGTGAATAGAAAAGAGCACTCAATTTTCGTTTTGCACTCTCTTTAGAATCTATCAATTTTAGAGCGCCTGCCGCTGCATTTCTTGGATTTGAAAGGAGAGGCTCTTCATCCTCCTCCCGTTCACTATTTATAGAGTTGAATACCTCCCAGCTCATAAATATCTCTCCTCTCAACTCCACTTCACCGGGAGCCTCATAGGGCAAGCTGTGTGGTATTCCCGCTATCTTCATCACATTTTGGGTAACATCGTCTCCAACAGCTCCATCGCCACGCGTAACTGCTCTTGTAATGAGACCATCATTATAGATTATTGAGATAGCCGATCCATCTATCTTTAACTCACATACATACTCTAATGGTTCGCCTGCCAACCTCTCTACTCTCTCACTAAAAGAGTAGAGCTCTTCTGGAAAATAGGTATTGCTAAGGGAGAGCATAGCCTCACGGTGGCGCACCTGTTTAAAGTGGGGGTCGCCACTCTCTCTTTGAGTGGTGAGGTCACTACCAACTTTTAGAGTAGGGGAGTGCTCCAATCTAAATTGAGGATATCTCTCTTCAAGGCTTTGAAGCTCCATAAGAAGCAAATCGTACTCGAAGTCGGTGATTTCAGGAGCATTGTCAAGATAATAGAGAGTATTGTGTCTCTCAATCTCTGTAACAAGCTGAGAGATTCTCTCTTTTATCTTATTAAGTCTATTGGAATCCATTATAGTCTAAAGACAAATTTAGGTAAAATTTAGATTATTACTTAACTTCGTTATTGTAAAATATAGCACTATAAAATATGAAGAAGACAATTGTAATATTGACAGGAGGGGGCCCTGCACCCGGTATTAATACTGTTGTGGGAAGTTTGGCAAAGACATTTCTCTCCAACAACTATAGAGTACTTGGAGTGCATGGGGGGTACAAAGCGCTCTTCTCAAAAGAACCACAATATGTAGAGTTTGATTTTTTAAAGGCAGACGCCATATTTAACAGAGGGGGTTCGTTTTTAATAATGAGTAGGTATAAACCTACTCAAACAGATTTTATTGAAAATTTTAACCTCAAATTTTTCTCAGATAACAACATTGTACTTTTAGTTACAATTGGGGGTGACGACACAGCCTCAACTGCCAACCGTATTGCTAAATATATTACAGAGCAAAACCACCCATTAGCCAATATACATGTTCCAAAAACTATAGATAACGACCTCCCACTACCATTACAGCGCCCTACATTTGGCTACGAATCGGCTCGTAGTGAAGGAACTCGCCTTGCAACCACCATCTATGAAGATGCCCGCACCAGTGGCAATTGGTTTATAGTAAGCACAATGGGGCGTTCCACAGGCCATCTTGCTTTTGGAATAGGCTCTGCAGCACACTATCCAATGATTGTTATGCCGGAGATGTTCAATAAGACAGAGATAACAATGGATAAGGTGGTAAAGCTCTCTTTATCTTCAATATTGAAGCGAACTATTATGGGAATTGAGTATGGTGCTATAATAATTTCTGAAGGGGTATTTTACCAACTGAGCGACAAAGAGCTACAAAATTCTGGAATTAATTTTACCTATGATGAACATGGCCACCCAGAGTTGAGTAAAGTTTCTAAATCACATATACTCAATTGGTTATTAGAAAAAGAATTACAAAAAGTGGGGCTCTCTACAAAGTGCCGTCCCGTTGAGTTGGGGTACGAGATGAGGTGCCACTACCCCTGCGCCTTTGATATGGGATATTGTACTGAATTGGGAATAGGTGTTTATCAGCTCTTTACAGAGGGGGTATCGGGGTGTATGGTGTATATAGACCATTTAGGTAAAGTAAAACCTCTATTTTTAGCCCATATACAAGATCAAGAGAGTGGAAAAATACTTCCTAGGGGGGTCTCATTAGAGTCGGACAGAGTGCAAGTGGTTATCAATAATATGTTACACTATATTACCGAAAACGACTACCAGGCAGCATCTAAAATAGTTGCCAATCCCGAAATATACAATTTTAAAAAGATATTAAATTGGTAGATAGAGTAGGGGGTTTACCTACAATTTACAACAATAATATCCTCCCATTTGGTGCTATATTTTGGAGAGAGATACTCTCTTTTGGTAAGTCTTTTATCAACCCCTTCGGTGGCTACTACTACACTATCTCTACCATATTTTGCATTAATCTCATCTAAAGAGTGCATCAATTTATCCCCTTTTTCACACCCACCACTATCGAAAAGAAGCGGCTGTAGAGGTGTTTTCTTGACAATATCGCTTAAGATTACCCCCACTTTCTTATATACCACACCTTTTGTTAAACTATTCAAAGCGGCCGAAGAGACCCTCTTTACCAATTGAAGAGTATTGTCTGTTGGCCGTTCAAGAGGGAGCGCAATCGACCGTGTCTCTACCTTACCACTATTTTGAAAAGGGCTTGAATAAAAAAAGAGTATCACTTTAGAGGTTACTCCTCCTTGGGCTCGAAGTTTTTGGGCACTATAGGCTGTAAATTTGGCCAAAGCTTCAATTACACGCTCGTGGTTGGAACTCCCTCTGCTAAAAGTACGGCTTGTGCGGATCTCCTTTTTATCGGGGCTATTCTCTTCAATACCAAAGCACTTTTCTCCTCTCAACTCACTCCAAACCCTTACCCCTCTCACACCCATTAGAGAGTTCACTCTCATAGAGCTCTCACTTTTAAATTTCAAAGCGCTCTCAATACCCAAGGTCACTAATTTTGCACTAGACCTTTTGCCTATACCCCACACATCCCCAACTGGAATTCTCTCTAAAATCTTATCTATCTCATCCCAATCGTCCATTAGAAAACTACCTTTAAGATAGGGATTTCTCTTTGGAAGTGTAGTGGCTACTTTAGCCAATGTCTTTGTATATGAGAGACCCAAACTAATTGGAATTCCAACATTTTTCAAAACCTTAGAAACAATTTGTGATGCCAATTCAATTACCTTCTCTCTCTCTATTCCATCAAAATTGATAAAAGCCTCATCAATGGAGTAGATCTCAATAGAGGGCACCAATGAAGAGATGGTGTTCATAACCCGGTGTGCAATATCGGCATAGAGAGCAAAATTAGAAGAGAGCACTTTAATTCCCTCTATTTTTATGATGGCATTTAATTTAAAAAGAGGCTCTCCCATAGCAATACCTAAAGATTTTGCTTCTGGCGAACGGGAGATTACACAACCGTCGTTATTGCTAAGTACCAACACAGGCACCCCCTTTAGTGCCGGATTGAAAACTCTTTCGCAACTCACATAGAAATTGTTACAGTCGGCCAGCCCTATCATCTCTTTTTAAGATATAGAAAATTGCAACTACAATAGTACCCACCACAATTGCCAAATAGTTTGCCACCAAATCGCTAAAATCGAAGTGGCGGTAATGGGAGAGGAGTTGAAGATGTTCGGTAAGTGTAGCCAATAGCACTCCCAGCAGGAGTAAAAAGAGTATAGCTCTCCAACCCGTTCTCTTTTTTACTCTATTGGAGAGTGCAAACCAAGAGAGTATAGGAAAAGGTAGAAACATTAAGAAGTGAACCACCTTATCCAATGCTATCCCCAAAAGAGTTTTAGGAAGTGAAAGATCTACCCCTTTAAATGAGTAGAGAGTAAGGAATAGAAGTGTAGGGATATATAACAATAGCACCACCCGTGCAACAATCACAACACACACTCTCTCCTTTAAACTTTTTTTATTATGTATTGCACCACTCCCCATATAGAAAATAGGTTATCCTCTGTTATCTCAATCTCTTTAAAAGCAGGATTGGCAGGCTTTAGTATCACTTTTTTACCTTTGATAGAGAGGCGTTTTAAAGTGAATTCATTATCTATTGCACATACAGCAAGAGCGCCATCAAAAGGGGTTAGCGAACGATCTACAACTAAAATATCGCCATCGTCAACACCATCATTCACCATACTTTCACCACTCACCCTGGCAAAAAAAGTGGAGTCGGGATTTCTTACAAGCTCCCGATTGAGATCAATCTTAAGTTCTGTATAATCTTGTGCAGGAGAAGGAAAGCCGGCCTTAACAAGAGTTTCAGAAAAAAAGAGCTCCAGCTCTTTAGATTGATCTACACCAAATATCTCAACTTTTCTCTTCATAATAGGGTAGCAAAGTTATAATAAACTATATATATTATATATATATTTGTAGAATGGTTTCTAAAAAGAGAATAGAAGAGGCTCTTTCTAAAGTAGCTCTTTTTATGCTACTTCTCATAGTTACTCCCTCTCTACTCACAGGTGAAGAGAGAGGTACTCTCTCTTCTAAGCCCCCTCTCTTCTATAATTCACAGCTGCTATTTTACCCCCAATTTAGATTTATCAATTCGAGATTGGATAAAATGTACCTTATACAAGCCAACCTCAACCCCACACTTCACCTGCCTCTATGGCGGGGCGGCGAGTTGACAGCGCAAGTGATTATTCCTCTCTACAACGAATATGCTGTTGAGGATAGCCGTGTAAGACCCGGATTTTTAACTCTCTCTCAAAGAGCCTCCCTACCTGCATCTATTGAGATGCTCCTTACTGCCGGACACTTTAGTATGGAGAGGGGGGGAGTAGACCTTAAACTCTTTAAAGCTCTCAATAGAAAATTTGGGCTATATGGGCAAATAGGAGCTACCTTTTGGCTAAGGCCTTTCTTTGATAGAGTCTATTTTAATGAGAGTATTAGGGTTAATTGGCGGATTGGAGCCAATTGGCTTTGGGAGAGTCAAAATATTGTGCTTAATGGAAATATTTCACAATATTTAGAGAGAGATATAGCATTGAGAGGAGAGGTGATTAGGTACTTTAAGAACTCTGCAGTAGGCTTCTATCTTCAAACATTAAATTATGATGGATATTCAGTGAATGGCGGCTTCTTCTTTGCCATTGATTTACCTCCTCGAAAGAGGTCAAAATCAAATAGATTTAGGGTTTTACCGGCGAGTGACTTTAACTTGGAGTATATAGCAAGACCCTACCCTCTAAGAGGTAAATTTTACAAAACTTCTCCCGAAGAGAGTAGCAGTTATAACTTTTTCAATAATTTTTTGTTAAAAGAAGAAAAGAATTATTACCTTTAATAATTGATTAGTAGAAATACTACATAGTAAGAGAGTATAATAATATTGAATATTTAATTTTAAAGCTATGAGACAACTTAAAAACATCAAGTTTTTTCTTAGAGGGTTGATAGCCATTTTTGCAATAGCAGCAATCTCAATTTCTTGTGAGAGAAGAGAAGATCCCTACTATCCCAAAGCGCATCCGGCCAAATACAACATAACGGGGCAGGTGTTGAATCAGCAGAATGGCCAGCCTATAGAGGGAGTTAGAGTAGATATGGGTTCGCTCAATACCAATACCGATACCGATGGTAAATTTAAGTTCTTAAATTTAGAGAGCGGCGGAAGCTATACAATAACTTTAACAAAGGATGATTTTTTCACTACAGCTTATACCATTGAGTTTCCCAGTGCCCAACCCAATTCGGTTATAAATATTGCAGTTACAGCCTCTATGGTTCCTTATATTGAAGGCGTTACCCCTATTTCGCCGGTAACAGGCGGTACAATAGATATTTTAGGAGAATTGAATGGTACGGCCGTTATTCAGCCCAATACTGTAGTGACCGACAGCAACGGCGATCCTGTAGAGGGAGAGATTAACTTTACAGCTATTGAGATTCCTCCTTTTGAGAGTGGCTCTACAAATAATCCCAGTGTTATCACTATTCTATTTGGGCCGGCCGGTTTACAGTTTAGCAAACCAATCCAAATCTCATTTGACAATCCTTTTACCAATTTCACCTTCAACGAGATCCAACTTGAATATTACAACTCAACTACTGGAGAGTGGGTTATAGAGAGCGTACCTGTAACATATAACAGCTCTACAAATCGCTACGAAACATCAATCTCTCATTTCTCTATCTATAAGGTTTCATATCTTGCAGAGATCGATCCTCTTGCACCGGTAAGCCAACCTATAGATGTTATTGAGTTT
The DNA here is from genome assembly GCA_964512295.1 of uncultured Muribaculaceae bacterium. Classification (GTDB taxonomy): domain Bacteria; phylum Bacteroidota; class Bacteroidia; order Bacteroidales; family UBA932; genus Bact-08. The sequence continues at coordinate 26,532 of CAZEGL010000014.1, read as the reverse complement.
CCCGAAATTAAAAATTACGATATGAGTGTTCCTCTTCTTGTCGAAGAGATTAAAGTAGAGCGATTGGCCGGATATAAATTTACAACACCCCTAAGCAGTGTGCTCTCTACCAACGGTATTACCGGGGTAGATGCAGTCAAAATTAAAGCGGTGATTGAGACGGCAATTAACAAATATACCGGAACCGATACCCCTTTAGACAACTTTGATCTTATAGTAGACGATATCCCTATGGGAATTGAAATTGCCTATAGAACCGGAATGAACACAGTTGGTAGTCAAGAAATTACCAAATTTAAATATAGCATTAAACTAAACGACAGCGCCAATCAACCTATAACTATAGTTGTAGAGGTTCAAAAAGCTGGTGCAGTAACATTAAGCTACAGCTTCTTCCACTTAGATTGGCACGATCATGGCCATGGCGGTGGCGGTACACCTTAGTATTTGATACTATGACTCCTTGGCGAGAAATTTATATAAGAGCCCTAACAGTTACGGTAGGGCTCTTTTCCTTTATCTTCTTCCTCTCTCCCCTTAGAGGACAATCTACTATGGGTGTTACAGGCCTTTTAAATTCACCCACAGCTCTATTTTCGGAAGATGGTACAGTAAAGATAGGGGGGAACTTCTTAAATAAACATCTCACTCCACAATATTGGGACTACAACACATTCAACTACTTTTTAAACATAACCTTTCTCCCTTTTTTTGAAGTGGCAATCAACAACACTGCATTAGATTTTGGGCCATATCGTAGGCGTTTTAACAATATAGATCGCTCTATCTGCACAAGGGTAAGAGTTCTTAAAGAGGGGAGGTACCATCCCGCTGTTGCTATAGGTTCCAACGATCTGCTAACCTCTACTCGAGGAGCAATGTTAGATTTCGCCCAAGGCAATAAATTTTTTGGAACCCACTATATAGCACTCTCCAAACGCTTCGATTTGGTAGGAGAGAGCAGAGTTGAGATCCATTTGGCCTATAATGTAGTCTCAAGTAGAAGCAGAATTTTAGACTCCCCTTTTTCTGGTGGAATTGGCTTCTCTCCCTCATTCTACAAAGATCTTAAAGTGATAGCAGAATATGATGCCAAACACTTTAATTTTGGAGCTAATATATTGATATTTAGGTATCTATTTCTTCAATTTTTAGTTCAAGAGTTCAAGTACACCTCATTTGGAGGCTATTTTCTACTCCCATTGTTATGACAATTCGTGACAAAATGTCATGAATAATCGATTGGTACCTATTTTGTCTTTAACATAATCAGAGATTGCTCTAACAATCTCAATTAAAAAGTTAAACAATTTAAATAGGAGGTATTATGACACTTATTAGACGAAGAGAAAATTTACCATTGTGGGCAGGAGTATTTAACGATATTTTTAGAGACGATATAGGTAGCTGGCTGCCCAGAAACTACTCAAATGAGAACGCCACCCTACCTTCGGTAAATATGAAGGAGAGCGATGATGCTTTTGAACTTGAGATGGCCGCTCCCGGTATGAAGAGAGAAGATTTTGAGATTAAGTTAGATAAAGGGGTTCTCTCAATCTCATCTGAAAAGAGAGAGGAGAGTAGCCAAGAAGAGAGCGACAACTACACCCGCAGAGAGTTTAGTTACCAAGCCTTCTGCCGCTCATTTTCACTCCCTACATCGGCCGATATCGACAAAATTGGCGCCAAATATGTAGATGGTATTCTAACCATTAATATACCTAAGCTCGAAGAGGCCAAACCCAAGCCTATTAGACTGATTGATATCAAATAATAGATTGGTATTATAGTAGAGAAGGGCAACTAAAATACTTTAGTTGCCCTTTTTTTATATAAAATAGTCCCCTTTGCCAATCTGCTCCAACTCACCCGTTACAAAGCGGTTCAACTCCTTCCAAAATGGGTTGAATCTTTTATACAACTCACTCTTATTCTCTTTAAGAAAGGTTACAGTTTCATATGGATTTAAACTCTCAATCTTGAAGTGGGCAATTATTTGAAATGTTACCATCATCCCCTCTATTGAGGCATATTTACCCAATCTATTGGTATAGATAAAGTGGAATATAAAACTTTTAACCTTTTCTGGCAGCCACCTATAATAGAGTAGGGTAGAGAGATAAAAATTTGCAGCAAAAAAACTAAGTCTCTTCCCTCCACTATAGTTTCTAAAATTGGAAGCAAGAAGGTGATCAAAAAAAATATCTACCAATACTGCCGCATATCGCCCAAACGATGGGCGAATTATCTCTACACACTCTTTAAAGAGAGGGTGCTCATCTGTAAAAGAGTCTATTGCTCTATGTAGCAATACGCCATCTCTTATACCGGCGGGAAGGTTTTGATAGCTTTTGCCCTTTACAAAATCGCCTATAAAATTACCAACTGCAAGAGCTCTGTTCCCTCCAGAAAGATATATGTGTGCAAGATAGTTCAATAGGCAAAAGATAAAATTTGAGCTTTAATTAAAAACGATAACCTATATTAAGGCCCCAACGAAAATGAAATTTTTCACTATTATCGTTAGTTAAAAAATTGTAACCGGGACCAATATGAATTTCACCAATCCATTTATCTTTCAATAGATATTTATAACCTACTCCTACTCCAGCTCCCGCTACTTGATTGTCGGATAGCATTGCATAGTATCCAAAAATCTCTGGAAATAGCCCCGAACCATATTTTTTCTTTTCGGGATAGTATCTTCCAAAAGCTGTGAATACACCTGTACTCCCAAACGCATATAGAGCTTCACCTCCCACTCCAAATGAAGGGGATATAATACGCTCATAAGTGATTTTGGGAACTAAATGGATTAGGTGGTACAACTCGAGAGAAATCTCATTTTTTCTATGCTTTGCCTCTTGGCCATGTGCAGTAATGAAAGAAGAGGTTAGTACTATTGAAACAATAAATGAAACAATAAAAAATTTTCTCATAGCTTTAGTTCTTAATAAATAGTTCTATTTTTACTTTTATTAAGGATAAAAGTAGATTAATTATCTATACTATACAAATGCGAAACTCTCTATCTGTAGCCTCCAAGAAAAAATTGAAAAAAATTCGGAGTTCGCTTCTACTCTCTCTATTATCTCCTTTGATCTTAGTACTCATATATCTACTCTTTGGCTGGAGTGCATCAAAAATTGTGATTGGGGCAGAGATTGAAAATAGAGAGGGGGTAGTTCTATATCTAATAAGCAATGGGAAGCATACCGATATTGCACTTCCGGTAAAAAATGGTACCAAAGATTGGAGTGAGCTATTCCCATACAGTTTGCTAAGAACCAAAGATACTCTCTTTACCCATATAGCGTTTGGCTGGGGCGATCAAGGATTCTTTTTAGATATGCCCACTTGGGACGATCTTACATTTAAATTGGCTTTTAATGCCCTTTTTTGGTTAAATAAGACAGCAATGCATGTTACCTACCACAAAGAGCCTACAGTGGGAGAGTTGTGTCGTAAGTTGGAGATAGGGGAGCAGCAGTACCTCCAATTGGTAGAGTTTATAGAGAAAAAATTCAAAAGAGGGCCAGAGGGTTCCTTTATCAAAATAGAGACAGATGCCCACTACGGTACCAACGATACCTTTTGGGAGGCAAATGGACGATATAGTCTCTTGTACTCCTGTAATAGTTGGACCAATAGTGCCTTAAAAACTATCGGAGAGAAACATCTTTTGTGGACCTTCTTCGATAAGCCTCTTTTGAGGCTCTTTAAACCACTTTAAAATCTTTTACCGCCGGCTATACCAAAACGAGGATAGACTTTAATCTCGGGGTGATTAAATACCTTACCCACTCCGGCGTAAGCTTCGGCAATCCAACCTCTTTTTGAAATCAATTTATAGCCTGCTGCAGCCCCTAAACCAGCGTTAGTTCTACCGGAGCTAAAGGTCATACCGGTATTTAGTTCAGTAAAGAATCCGGCTCCTCTCTCTTCACCAAAATAGTAACGGCCAAATGGGGTTAAAACTGCTTTAATAGCCTCTTGTTTAATTCCAACTATAACGGCACTACCAACACCAAAGTGGTTGCCCAATATACGCTCATAATTTAGTTCGGGAAGACCAATAGTAGAGGTTAATAGATTCAATCGAATCTCATTTTTACCTACCGATCTTACACTCTCTTCCCCTTTAGCATAAACCGAGCTCACAAGTAGGGCAAGAGTAACAAATAAAACTTTTCTCATATGTGATTGTTCAATGTTTAAATATTGCAAAATAAGTTGCAATTATAGTAACTTTTTAAAAAATAAACAATTATGACTATTCGTAAAGTTGAGGCTGTTATAGCTCCAAGAGAGCCCCACTGGGTGGGAGATGGCTTTAGAGTACACAATTTTATACCTGCAAACACTCTATTGAGTATGGAGCGGATGTCTCCTTTTATCCTATTGGATTACAACTCCAAATATAGCTTTCCCCCCTCTCCCCGCCCTTTTGGAGTTGGGGTACATCCCCATAGAGGATTTGAGACAGTTACTATCGCTTACAAGGGAAGTGTGCAGCACCACGACAGCAGTGGCGGAGGCGGTATAATAGGGGAGGGCGATGTACAGTGGATGACAGCAGCAGATGGTATTCTGCATAAAGAGTATCATGAAAAAGAGTGGAGCCTTAAAGGGGGAGTTTTTCAGATGGTTCAATTATGGGTTAATCTTCCGGCCAAAGAGAAACGCTCCAAACCCAAATATCAAGCGATAACCAATAATGCAATGGGAAGAGTTGTTTTAGAAAATAATATGGGAGAGATAGAGGTTATTGCAGGTGAATATAAAACTGCCAAAGGGCCCGCTACCACCTTTACACCAATAGCTCTTATGAATGGTAAACTAAAAAAAGGGGGAAGTGCCACCTTTAATTGGCCACAAAATTGGAATACAGCACTACTTGTAATTGAAGGGACAGTTTTAATAAATGGAACCGACACCGCTCCCCAAGATCATTTTGTCTTATTTAAAAATGATGGAGAGAGTTTTACCATTAGAGCCACAGAAGAGTCTATAGTTTTACTAATGAGTGGCGAACCAATAGAGGAGCCTATTGCCTCTTACGGCCCCTTTGTAATGAATACTCAAAAAGAGTTGGTAGAGGCATTCGACGACTTTAATAACGGTAAATTTGGATATTTGGAAGATTAAATGTGAAAAATTAGTATCTTTGAAATAACTGAACAATAATCAATTCTATTGTTCCATTAAGATAATTATTAATTTATATTTTTAAGAAATGGCAAATTACAAAATTGAAGAGATTGAAGGAATTGGTGAAGTAATTGGTGGAAAATTGCGAGCAGTAGGAATAAACAACACCGATAAGTTGCTTGCTGGTACCAAAACAAAATAACAGAGAAGAGAGCTTAGTGAAGCTGCAGGTATCTCTGAAAAGCTGATTTTAAAATTCGCCAATATGGCCGATCTATTTAGGATTCATGGCGTTGGGCAAGATTTTTCGGAACTTTTAGAGGCTGCAGGAGTAGATACTGTACCCGAATTAGCACAAAGGAATGCCGAAAATCTAACAGCAAAGATGGAGGAGGTGAATGAAGTAAAGAAGCTCACCCGCAGAACCCCTTCGCTCAAAGAGGTAGAGAAGTGGATTGCCGAAGCAAAAACACTTCCACGCGAATTGGAGTATTAACAAAAGTTGTAGAGAGCGAGTGTTAACTTAAACTTTTATTGATATGGGAAAAAAGATAACCAGAGTAGATGAAGGTGGCTCTAAAAATAGCGCTGCCACAAAACAGTTTGAAGCCACTCCCGAAAGCAAAAAGAGAGCACTAAATCTACGCATTGGAGCAGCCCTATTGTGGCTATTGGCCATTGCTGCACAAGTGGGGGCTATTGCCCTTCTTGGCCAAAAACCGCTTCCTATGGGTTGGATTATTGCTCTTATTGTAGTAGATCTTGCCTTTGCAGTTGGTGGTTCTATTCTTTGGAAAAAATCTAATAGATTAGATCCTGCTTCGGAGAAGAGAAAATTTCTATTCTTTATGCAGAATCAGTTGGGAATGGTTGTAGCTATCATTGCTTTTCTTCCATTGGTTATTGCAATACTCTCAAATAAAGATATCGATAAAAAACAGAAAGGTATTCTGGGTGGAGTAGCTGTAGTAGCGTTGGTTATAGCTGGTCTGTTGGGGTTCGAATTCAATCCCGCTTCAATTGAGAAATATACCAGCGAAATCAATAGAGTAGAGGAGTTGATGGGAAGAAATGAGGTCTTTTGGACTAAATCGGGAACCAAATATCACCTATTCGACGATTGTCACACTATTAACAAAGATGTTACAACCGAAATTTTTGCAGGTACGGTACAAAAAGCTAAAGAGCTCAAAAATATAACCGAGCTTTGCAAAGTGTGTGAAAACCGTTCAGAAAAGCTGAACGAAAAAGCTAAATCCCAAGAGGAGCAGGAAGCTACACAAACCACAGACAACTAAACTAAAACAAAATGGATGAGTTAATTAAAAAAGTGATAGCCAAAACAGGCATTTCGGAATCGTTGGCAAAAATGGCAGTAGATGTTGTTATTTCTCAACTAAAATCAAAATTGCCTGCCGGTGTTGGAAGCCAGATAGATTCTCTTCTGGGAGCCACCCAAAGCTCTAAAGGCAAAAAAGGATCCGATCCCCTTAGCGACATTGCAGGTAAATTAGGTGGGTTATTGGGTAAAAAATAGAGAGTAATCTTTTAGAACTAAGATTGGCCAAGTAGTAACAAAATCTATTTGGCCAATTTTTTTCATATTCCTCACTATAATCTCCTACCTTTTTATAATTATCTTTTTAATATGAACATATGTTCATTTAAATTGCTATCTTTGTCAGAGAAACAAAATTTATTAAAAATTTAAAAGAGAGAATTATGCCACAAGGAGATCGCACCGGGCCAATGGGACAAGGTTCCAAAACCGGAAGAGGATTAGGATATTGTTCGAGTTACGACACCCCAGGTTATAGCAGAGAGTTTAGAGAGGGAGCAGGAAGAGGCTTTGGAAGAGGCGGTGGGGGAGGTGCTGGCAGAGGCTTTGGAAGAGGGGCTGGCAGAGGCTTCGGAGGAGGCGCTGGAAGGGGCTTTGGAAGAGGCTTTGGCTGGGGTAGGGGAGTAGGTGCGGGGACCAAAACTTTCTCAAAAGAAGAGGAGATAGCTCTACTCAAGCGGCAGGCGGAATCACTACAATTAAGCCAAAAAGAGATTGAAAAAAGGTTAAGTGAGCTAGAGAGTAATATTTAAAACTTTAGCAGAAAGAGAATATTAATCTCTTTATTCTATAAAGTGTCGATTCTGTTCATTATTAAACATTTTAAACTTATTTTTGCACTTTGAAGAGCCGTTTTTTACAGCTCTAAAGATTCAAAGATGTTTATACTTCTTAAAATAGGTAGAGCAGAGAAGGATTATAAGTTTAAAGAGATCTACAATGCCTATCATCAAAAAATATATGGCTATGCCAGATATATTACAAAGTCTGAAGTTTTAGCAGAAGAGATAACCCAAGATGTCTTTATGAAGATTTGGGAAAATCTTCAAGAGCATAACACTATTATTAATTTTGATGCATGGGTAACTACTGTTGTCCGAAATAGATCATACACCTACCTTAGAAGAGTTGCACTTGAGAGATTGCTGTTGGATAATTTTACCCATCCTCAAGAGGTAAAATCTGCTTCTGTAGTTAGCAATTTAATAGAGGATGAACTTTTAGAGAGATTAAATCAAATTGTCTCAAGGCTACCCAAGCAGCAGAGAGCTGTATATACATTGAGCCGTAAAGAGGAAATCACCTACAAAGAGATTGCAAAAAGGCTTGGCATAAGTATAAATAGTGTAAAAAGCCATATGCGGGCTGCATTAAAAAAAGTACGCCAAAGGTTGGAAGAGTAGGCTTTCTAATAACTTTATATATATTTTTTAAGGAGAGACTCACCCTCTCCCTAATTTCCTTAGTCTATATATATAAAGGGAAGATATTATTATGCCAGAAAGCAAACTATTACAACACTATCTACAGGGTTACTCAGAGGGAACTCTCTCTCCTTCTCAAAAAGAGCACTTTTATCGTTTGTTAGCAGATCCCCAATACTCCCAATTGGTTAAGGAGTGGTTAACTGCCAATTGGGAAGAGGAAAAGGGTAAGGCGAATCTAACCCAAAAGCAATCTAATGAACTTTTTAACCAGATAATCAACTCTATAGAAGAGAGTAAATTTAGAGGGGATAAAAATAGAGTCTATCTCTATAGGCAGAGATTATGGTTATGGAGTGCTGCAGCAACAGTTGTAATAGCTCTCTCTACCTTTCTATACCTCTCTAACCGGCAAGTAGCGATTGACACGCAGGCAGTTGAGTCTAATTTGGCGATAGATGAGTATAAAGAGGATATTCAACCGCCCGATGCCACCCGTGCAACAATTACACTATCTACAGGGGAAGTAATCTATTTAGATCAACGAGAGAGCGGAAAAATTGGAGAGGAGGGTGGAATTGAAGTGATAAAAACATCCCAAGGGAGAATCTCATATAAAGAAGATGCAGAGAGAGCTGTTGAAGTTGATGAAATTGTTACAAATACCCTAATCAATCCCCGGGGTAGCCAATCGGTGGTTATACTACTTGCCGATGGTACTGAGGTTCTATTAAATGCCGGATCAAAAATAACCTATCCTATCTATTTTCCCGGCAAAGAGCGTAGGGTAACTATGGAAGGCGAAGCTCTTTTTAATGTAGCAGCCGATGAGTCACACCCATTTATTGTTACTGTAAATTCCAATTCTGTAGTGAGAGTACTTGGTACACAATTTAATATTCGCAGCTTTAAAGATGAGCAAAGTACCTCTGTAACGCTTGTAAAAGGCTCCGTAGAGGTAGCTCCCCTTAAAAACGATACACCATCTCACTTTTATAGGATAGAGCCCAATATGCAGGCTACTATAACATCCAATAGTGATATAGAGATAGGTAGCGTAGATACCGACGAAGTTACAGCTTGGAGTAGAAATCTATTCTACTTCAACGACACCCCTTTAGGCTCTATTGCACAAAATTTGGAGCGTTGGTACAATGTTAAGATAGAGCTTTCAAGTGAAGAGCTGCACTCTATGAAATTTGGAGCAATTATCTCACGATCTACAAATATCTCTACAATACTGGAACTCTTTAAATTAACCGGAACGATAGATTATAAGATCTCGTCCAATAAGATTCTATTGACAAAAATTGAAGAGTCAAAACAGATTAAACCCTAAACTTAGAGCCCACCGTTAAAAGAGACCGAGCCTTGCTGGCACAAGACTCGGCGAGTTTGGGCAAATTTGAATATTAACCAATCCATTTATTCACCAAAACTTAACAAATTTATGAAATTTTTAAAGACAATGAAGCTTACTCTTCTATTTACCATTCTCTCCTTTCATCTGGCGTTTGGTAATGTAGCAGCTCAGACAGTTAATTTATCTTGTCGACAAGCCTCTGTTGGATATCTTATTAAAGAGATTAATAGGCAAACCGGTTACGATTTTGTTTTCAACTCTACAACAATCGAAAACTCTAAGCCTATTACAGTAACCATAGAAGATAGTCCAATTACCGAAGCGTTAGAGGAGTGTTTTAAAAACCAGCCTTTCGATTATGTTATAAAAGGAAAGAGTATTGTTTTAATACCCTTAAACCAACAACAGGAGCTTCTTATTACAGGGAGGGTTATAGATAAGAGCAAGATGCCACTTGCCGGCACCAATGTCTCTGTTCATGGAACAGTTAAAGGTACCACAACCGATGCCGACGGCTACTTCTCTATCAAAGTTCCCCTTAACACAAAACTGCTCTTCTCATTTATAGGATTTGATACTCAAGAGGTTGTTATATTAAACGACAAAGAGATTATTGTTGAACTAAATGAATCGGCATGGGAGCTTAGTGGTGCCGGAGTAATCAGTACGGGGTATCAAAAGATAAAGCCCGAACAGAGTACAGGCAGCTTATCTGTTATTACATCCAAAGAGTTTGAGAGTCGTGTAAACACCACAAATTTTTTAGATGGTATCCAAAATAAAATCCCCGGACTCCTTATCAACGACGATATCACATTTGAGGAGAATAGCCTCTTTCAAATCCGTGGAATTTCAACTATTCATGGCAACCGTCAGCCACTTATTGTAGTAGATGGTTTTCCAACAGAACTCACTTTCGATATGATCAATCCAAATGAGATTGAGACAATAACAATTTTAAAAGATGCAGCAGCTGCAACTGTTTATGGGGCCCGATCATCAAATGGAGTGATTATTATTGAGAGGAAAAAGGCCAAAATAGGGAAACCCACCGTCACTTTCCGTACAACTTTAAGTGTTACTCCAAAAGAAAATTACTCAAAATATCGTTGGAGCAAAAACGGTTCCGAAATTATAACGGAATGGGATAAAATAGACCCCCATCTGTTGGTAACTGCCAATGCATGGGATTTAATGAATTCAGATACAGGGTGGGGGTACAATATATCGCCATCGGTGGGCATAATGGCAAATTGGCTATCTCCTACTGAACCAATTACAATCGAGGAGAGAGATGCTCAACTTGCAGAGTTGGCCTCATACAATAACGCAAAAGATTATGCTCGTCTATTCCTTCGCACAGCAACCCTACAAACATACAATTTAGATATTTCGGGGGGGAGCGAGAGTGCCCGTTACTATATTACTACCAACTACTCCGATAATGCTCAAAACAGTATAAAACATAACAGTAACAACTTCTCTTTATCGGCTCGCACTTCGCTCCAACTCTCTCCCAAATTTAAGGTAGAGTTGACCAACGATTTTTTAACATCTAAAAACTCTTCGGTTCCAATGCCGGGCATTAACGATCTTTACAGCTACGAAAGATTTGAAGACTCCAATGGGAACCCGGTAGCTACCCACTACAACTCCAGAGCACACCCTCGCTACAACAATTTTATAAAAGGGATTGGGCTTTTAGACAATTTATACTATCCCCTTTTAGAGATGGATTTAGTTAACAATGGAGTAAGAAGGGTAAATAACCGTTTGACGGTAAATATGCGCTACGATTTCACACCCAATTTAAATATTCATGTTGGGGGGATTTATGAGATCTCCTCTTCCCAAACAAAGCACCTTGCCCATCAAGAGTCGGCAGAAGCGAGACAACTTATAAACTATTATACTACTGGAACCTCACCTGCAAATCTACTCTATAATGTTCCTATAGGGGGTTTTCTTAGCCAAGAGAATGCCAACAAAGATGGATACACTCTACGCGCCCAACTTAATTACAACAAAACAATCTGCTACAATCACACATTAAACTTAATTGTGGGTGGAGAGATTAGAGAGTTGGTGAATAGCTCTAACATGGCCAGCTATTATGGTTACGACGATTTAACCCTATTTGTGCTGCCTGTAAACTTTCAGACACTCTCAAATTTCAACGCAGTACATGCTAAATTAAATTCACAGCTACTATTTGATAGGCAATACAATCAAAGGTATTATAAAGATAGATTTATCTCTGCATACTCAAATATAGTTTACTCTTATAAAGAGAAATACTCCCTTACCGGCAGTATAAGGATTGATCAATCCAACCTTTTTGGTACCGACCCAAAATATAAGTATAAGCCACTGTGGTCGGCCGGTGCAGCGTGGAATATCCATAAAGAGGAGTTTATGCAAGATTTGGATTTTGTTACATCAATGAAACTTAGAATGGCTTATGGTTTCAATGGGAATGTTGCAAAGAACTCAATTCCCGAAGTAATAGCCCAGAATGGTCTAAACGAACTGACACCCGGAGAGATTACCAAGATGTTATCGCTCTACTCATATGCCAACAATGGATTGAGGTGGGAGCAGACAAGAAACTTCAATAGCGGTTTAGATATGACCCTCTTTGATCGGTTAGATATTAATCTAGACTATTACATAAAACGCAGTACAGATATTTTGGCCAATATTCAAATAGATGCCACAAAAGGGGGTTCATTTGCCCTAATGAATCAAGCTTCAATATTGAATAGAGGTGTAGAACTCGATCTAAACTCAGATATAGTTAGCCGTAACAGATTTAACTTAAATACCGGCCTTGTAGTCTCTATCAACAAGAGCAAGGTATTAGATGTTTACAATGAATCAATCCAGAGCTTGGCACCTTCAAGATCGTATATTACAGGTAGAAATGCCGACTATTTGAAAGGGTATGCTATAGGTGCTCTATTTACTTTGCGCGATGCAGGGGTAGATAACGAAGGGTATCCCCTTATGTACGACGCCCAAGGGAACGCAAAGCGCTATTTTACCAACGATCAAGGTATAGAAGATGTCGACTATGTAGGGAGTTCAATACCGGTCTATAATGCAGGCTTTAATGTTAGGGTAGATGTGGGGAACTTTTACTTCTATGGAATGCTCCACCTATATGGAGGGTTTAAAACCAGAGTTGCCGCTCCAACCCCCTATCAAAAACGGCCATTGGAGGGTGCCGACAACTATTGGAGGGTGGAAGGCGACGAAGAGATTCCCGGAATATTACCCTTCCCCATTACCCAAAACAACTCCAACTACTTGACATACAGCAATAGATATACTGTTAATGGAGCATACCTTACCCTTGGCGACCTTACAGCCTCATACCGCGTAAGAGATACTAAATTTAATGAGAGTGCAAAAATATCGAGTGTAGAGTTTAGGGCTCAAGCCTCCAATATTTTTACAGTTGGCTTTAACAAATTCAACTTTAGCAAAGCAACCAGATCATTTGAGAAATCCTATCTCACTCCAACCTTTACACTTGGTCTCTATCTCAACTTTTAATAACCTACCTTAACTATCATATAATGAATAAAATAAGATATAAATGGTTTTTGTTGGCAGTGATAGCACTGCTTTTACAAACATCGTGCGACAAATACTTAAATGTTCAACCAAAAGGGTTTAGACTTCTAAATACACTTGAAGATTTTGAGTTGTGGTTGGAGAGTGAATTTTTACAATCACAAGTTCCAATAGAACTCGACTATTTGGGCGACACAAGAGATAACCACCTATTGGCCAACCCTCCTGCAATGGGAAGAGATTGGCTCTATACATGGCAGCCACAGGTTAATGAAGATCCCACAGCCACTCCTGTGTTGTGGGCTCATTTATATAAAGTTATCTACTATTATAATACAGTAATTTTAGAAGTAGAGAGTGCCTCTACAGGAACCCTTCAACAGAAATTGGCTTTAAAAGCGGAAGCTCAAATTGGTAGGGCTTTTACTTACCTTCAATTGGTTAATCTATATGGAAAACAGTATAATCCGGCAACCGCTTCCCAAGATTTGGCAGTCCCTTTTGTAGTAACAAACGACCTCAATGCCCAAACACCCAATAGAAGTACTGTTGAAGAGATCTACAACTATATAATCGACGATTTAACAGAGGCACTCCCACATCTACCAAAAAACAACGATTCAAACCGTTTTAGGGGGAGCGTTGCTGCAGCGTACAGTATTTTAGCCAGAACCTACCTATATATGGGTAAACACTCGCTTGCCGCCACCAATGCACAATTGGCGCTAAATAATGGCCCCAGTGCAATTGTAGATTACTCCACAATGGCTAATGCCTCTTTTGTCCCTCAACTAAAGAGAAGGGGCGATGCAATTTATGGAAGATATAGTAGCGGGCGGGGGGCCTCTGCCTTTGCAACAACAGAGTTTCTTAAATCATATAACACTCAAGACAAAAGGCTCAATTTTTATCATTCCATAGTGCCTGTAATGCCACAGCTTGGAGGTTATGTCTTTGCTGTTCGCGGGCAGGTAATGTATTGGCCGGGAGGAATTATTATGCCACCTGCAACTGCTGTTTACCCCAATGTAGGCACCTCTGTTGCAGAGATGAGGCTTATCTTGGCCGAAGCTGCAGCCTTTGACAACAACCTGCCGGAAGCATGCAACCAACTGCATGAGGTGCGCAAATGCCGATTTGCACCTGCAGCCTACACCCGATTCGACTCAAACGATCAAGAAGAGGTGATAACCACTGTACTTAAAGAGCGCCGGTTTGAGTTCCCGTTCAATGGTATGCGTTGGTTTGATATGCGCCGTCTTGCAGCTATTGGTAGAATGGAAAGTGTAAACAGAATAGATAAAAATGGAGAGGTTGCAGCTACACTAGAGCCCGATAGCCCACGCTACACCCTTCAAATACCTGTTCAAGTTATGGAGTTTAACCCCCATTGGGAACAGAACCCATAATATAAATTTTAAAAGCAGTTCCATTCATAGTTCCTGTAAGCGCTGGAGAGTTCTCCGGCGCTTGTTTTTTTGCACAAAAGTTCAATAGAATCACTTCACCAACTCTATTGCCAATTTTTTTTAGCGGTTTGGCTTACTATTATTCACTAATAGCACTAAAGAAATTTTCTTCAGTATCAGGGTCTTGCACAAGTTGCCAAGTTGCACCAGTATTCAGATTGATTAAATATGTAAATCTCATGGCCAATGTCGACAGAAATATCTCATAATTTCTTTGACCATAAACTTGGTTGTCATCATAACTATTACCTATTCTACTAAGCAATTCCCAAGTTTCATTATCATTTTTGTCAACTACAAGTTGATATACATTGCCTTTATAAGTGTCTACTTTATATGTACCACGAGCAGCTATCGGAGATTGTACAATTTGATAGCGTGGCGAGTTTGATTTTAAATAAATTTCTTGGGTTTTATTCAGTTCGGATTTAAGCTCTATTATGGAACTATTGATTAGATTAAGTTGTTCCTTTTGAGATATATTGCAAGAAGTTGCAAGGAAACTAATTATTAAAGCGATTAAATAATTTTTATTTCTTTTCATTGTTAAGATTGTAGTTTAATGTATGTTATTAAAAGCTGATAACTAATGACTTGGCGGCTTGATGTAGGGCGAATTTACCAATAGATTTAGATGCTGTCTCAATTCTTCTTCATTTGCTTCCATTGTTCTTCTATACTCTTTAAAATTCTCTGTCATCTGCGGAATTGCAAGTCCAATTTTCTTCAATATTCCATCTGTTTCCTTTATACGATATACTTCAAAAAAGCTTATATTCTGTTTAGGAAAAATTAAAAAACTATTTTTTGAATTAAAACGATACATATACGCAATTGTCTTGTAGTATATGCTAGTGGCTTTTTCAGAATTTTCTGAATACGATTGTTGTCTGTCAAGTGGGATATACTTTGCGTCACCAACTGATTTTGGCTTATCTTTGCTTATAAAGTCAGGATAAATCGGTTGAAAATTTTCAAAAAGTAAAGTCTTGTGTTTACCTGTTCTGTTTTCTGGATGAATGAAGTTTTCTTTTAGAATTGTGTTAAGATACTCTTCCCAAAGCCAAGCACCGTCAAACAGCAAGCCATAAACTCTATCTTTATCGTTACCAAAAGTAATTTTCTCATGTCGCAGAATTTTTAAGCAGATTTTTTGCAAGGCTGAATATTCTGTGAAATATGGATGTGTTATGGGTTTTAAATTAGCACTAATTACTTTTTGTCTTGAATTACCATTGTATGTTTTATTAGTTACAAAAATAAATTTACTCACAACATCTCTAAGCTCACTATCGCCTGTTAGGACGCTACTGCCAAAAGGATGAGTTCTAATGTGTTCAATTGTATGTCGAATTAGTTGCGTTAGATTATTATTATAACTGTGTTCTCTTGTATTGTAAGCTATTTTTCCTGTAAACGGAATATTTCTAAGTATGTGGCGTTTAATATCAATGCTTCCCCTTATGTTTGTGTCGTTGTATTCTTCCTTTTTATATGCTTTGTAGATTCCTTGAGAATAGGCTCTTTTGAGGTAATATGGGAAAAGATAAAGGAGAAAATCCCAAACATTCTCTTTATTAGGTGTTTGGTCAAATTTTAAAAGGTTAATGGAAAAGACTTTTTGCAACATATAATGCAAAAAATAGTCGCTGTTTTCATCTCTTGCAAAACGAGATGTTATTGTAAGTTGCGTTGAATTACGCCCAATAAAACCCATTAAATTATATGTCGTTAGCTTTTCTTTGTCTAATGAGAAAATATGAGATTTTTCAATATCGTCTTTGTATTTTCCAAATGAATGAGGGAAAACAAGCAAATCAGGATTTTCGTTTTGTAAATCCAAAAGGCTTCTATTTGCAATAGCTGATAAATCTGCAATGTTAAAGTTGTCCAACTTATCAATATTTTTTCCACCATTGTTATCGGTTGTTCTCATTAGGCTGTAAAGGCATTTTTCAGTAGTTCAAGTTTATCTATACTGTCAGGAATTCCCCTCAAATATTCCTTCAAAAGCGGCTCGATTCGTAATTCCCAAATGTTGTCTATATCTTGTCTTGTATTACCGTTTAAGTCAAGAAAATAGGCGGCTCCAATGTGGTAAGAAGGATTAAGACCATCTGTTTCAGAAATTTGCCGATTTAGCTTCAGCACTCTTTCTTTAATATCGTGTGGTAAATTCATATTATCAGCACTTTGTTCTGCTGTTATTTCAATCCAAGTGAAACGTCTCCGCATTGCAAAATCAAAACTTTCAACACTTCTGTCGATGTCATTCATTGTGCCGATTATGTAAACATTCTCGGGCACATAAAAAACTTCATTTGCATCATTGTGTAAATTTGAATACTGGGTTTTAACAGCTCCCTTTTTCCCTCTGTAACCGGGATCAATTGAAAAGAAAAGTTCTCCAAATATTTTTGAAATTTCGCCTCTATTAATTTCATCAATAATAAAAACATAGTTATTGATTCCATTATTCGACTTTTCTTCATTACTTACAGATTCTACTAATCCAAAATTATCTTTTAGATAACCAACAATATCGTCCATGTCCTTTTGGAATGCTCCTGAAGGTCTTGCTTGCTTTCCTTGGTAGGCATCGTAAACATTCTTTTTGGTAATAGTAAAACTGTATTGAGAAGGCGTGTTAACAGAAGAATATTTCAATGAGTCTTTTGAAGATAGACCGTAATCCCAAGAACCAATAGTTGTTAATAAGCCCTGAGAAATATTATTCCTGACTGCCGTCAATAAACTTTCCCAAGCCACATCAAAATTGTCAACTATTTCGGAAAATTTTGCTTCTGAAGCTTTTAGGCAAAATGATTTGAAAATCCCATCTTTAATTTCAAACCCAATTATTCCATTATCATCTGGTGGTGTTGGTCTCAGTCCTTCAACAAAGTCTGTGTAGTCATAAGATGGGTGGAATTGTACAAAATCATATTGACCGCTTCCTTCTAGCTCTTCATCGGTTTTTACACCAATCAGTTGTTTTGCAATTTGTTTTGCTAAAAATGTTTTACCTGTCCCTGGCGCTCCAGTTAAGATGATGTTCTTTGAAGATTTGAGTAAATCTATATATGGTTGAATTTGCATCATTTCCTCTATATTTTTTAGTTTTACATTCCATTGGATTTTAAGTTCGTTAAACTGGTCAAAAAATGCCTTAAGATTTTCATTTGGAGGATTATTGTCAAGTAATCCTAAATCTTTAATAGAATAGCTAACAACATCTTTTGCATTACTTATTGGATAACTGTCTTTTACGATTTTTAATCCAATAATTGTGTCATTATCCCAAAGAGAATTGACATTTATTGCTGTCTCTTTCCAATTTAGATAACAACCTCTCCCTTTGAAAACAGTCGGATTTATGTTAATACAAATATCACCATTCGTGTATGACTCCCATTCCTTTATTTGATTTTGAATATTGTGTCCTTTATGTCCTTGTCCACTTCGATTGAAATTTTTAATGCCTTTAATGTAGATATTATAACCATCTCCAACTTTTTGGTCAGTTACACAGAATTCAAGGTGTGCCACAAAATATTCTAGAAGTTTTTTAAATTTATCTTGTTCAGACATTCGACTTATATTATTAATCGTTAATATTATATTTGTTTGTTTTTTTACACTGACTTACAAGATTTTAGCAGCTTGGCGAAGGGGCAAACATCGAAGCATAAAACTTCAGTTTTGCACTATAGTTCAAGTGAAGAACTACCGTTGAGTTTAACGCTAAACCAGCAATTTTGCAAAGCTATCTGTGTAGGATCGAAGTATCGGACTTGTGCTGTCTGGGTCGCCACCGTTTGCGTCTGTATACATTTTAAATGTTATGTCAATTTTCATTTCCCTATTTAGTTCCCCTTTATGTGTCTGTTGTTTATGCTTGCCGTTAACACATAAATATACTCAACTTTTTCAAATACAAACACTTTTGAAGGTAAGTATCCGATAAATGACACTTTTAAATTTGAGTAAAAGTTAGCTATTTTTCTAATTATTTTTGGTTCAACTCCGGAAGCCTTGCAACTTGCAATCAATGAGTAGACGATACCGGCCCGGATTGCAGAGTCCGAGTTGCCACAGAATACATGATCTCTCTTGAAGCCAGACTTCAAAGTCCCTTATTACAAGATATGCCTCTTTTTGCCTCCTTTCCGCCCGCTGTTCGTTTGTGAGATCTTTTATTTGGTCCTCAATATGGTAGAGCTTAGCAATGAACTCGATGGATTCTATTACTATCAAATAATTTTTTAGATTTTAGTTTTTTATCCTGATTAATGATTACTTTTGATACTATCAAATGATAGTATCATTATAATGAAGCCACCATATATTATTACAAGTGAGATTTTAAAATTAGTTACTTCTATTTCAGAAAGAATAGGAGAAATTAATGCTACTCACTTATATAAACCCACTACCGAACTACGAAAAAAGAATCGTATAAAAACGATTCAATCATCTTTGGAAATTGAGGGCAACACTTTAAGCGAGGAACAAATTACCGCATTGTTAGAGAATAAACGAGTTATTGCTCCTAAAAAGGATATTTTAGAAGTGCAAAACGCTATAAAGGTTTATAATAAATTAAATGAATTTAATCCTTATCAACTAAAAGATTTGGAAAAAGCCCATTCTGTTTTGATGAATGGATTAATTGATAATGCAGGAAAATTAAGAACAACAAATGTTGGTATCGCAAAAGGCTCAAAAGTAGAGCATATTGCGCCGAGTGGAACAATGGTAAAAGGTTTAATGAAAGACCTTTTTGAATATCTGAAAAAAGATAGAGATTTAACCTTAATCAAAAGTTGTGTGTTTCATTACGAGTTTGAATTTATACATCCATTTGTTGATGGAAATGGTAGAATGGGCAGGTTATGGCAGACTTTAATATTAATGCAACAATATCCTGTTTTTGAGTATTTACCTATTGAAAGTTTAATCAAGCAAAAACAAAATGAGTATTACTCTAAACTTTCAGAATCAGACAAAAAAGGTGATTCTACTCCATTTATAGAGTTTATGCTTGGAATTATTCTGAACGCTTTGGAAGAACTTTTACAATCTCAAAATAAAACGCTTCGTACAGAAGATAGAATAGCTCTGTTTAAAGAGAAAGTCGGTCAAAATAGATTTAAACGAAAAGATTATTTACAAAACTTTAAAAATATTTCCGCTCCTACTGCAAGTCGTGATTTAAAGTGGGCTGTTGAACAAAGTATTTTAATGAAGTTTGGAGAGCAACGATTAACAGAATATCAATTCAAATAATCCTTTAGAATACTTGCATAAATTCATGAACTACATATCTTTGTATGCGTCGAGTTGTTTTTTGATCATAAGAATTCAGATATGATGAATTTGAAAAAATACGAGGCTGCCGTTGAACAAGTATTGAGAATATGGAGTTAATTGAAAAAGAGTTCCCCACATCCGCCTCTGCAGCGGATGCCATTAAGGATATACTTAGAATTCAATCGGAGGGAGATTATGGGCTTCGAAAATAATAGTATTTCTGTTCCGTTTCATTGGAGTGGTGGTGTGTTGGCCGTAACGATTGTGACTTTGGTTGTTTTAGTGGGGGCGGGATTTTATTTAGAATCGATTAAATGGCCGACATCAATGCTGTGGTTGAAATATTTGCTGGTAATTATTCTTTTAGCTACCGTTATTGTTGGAGTAGGTTATATGCCAATACAATTGAAGGCAAATAATGAAAAAATAAAAGTCGGAAGATTGTTTGGTTCATTGGAAGTGCCGTTGAATGAGGTAGTAGAGATCAGACGAATTTCGAAGTCCCACATAGATAATTCTATAAGAACTTTCGGGAGTGGTGGCCTATTTGGCTATTTAGGTCGATTCAAGAATGATAGATTGGGTAATTACACCATGTATGCAACGGAGTTGAATAACTTGATTCTCATTCGCACTAATGATAAGAAGTATGTTTGCAGTTGTTCCCGTTCTCAAAAGTTTGTCGAATATGTAAATTTGCACAGAGGTCTATGAAGTTTAAGTGTTCGTTCTATTATTTCTTAGTGAGTTGTTTAATTGTTAATTTAAAACTTTCCGCCACTTCTGTTTCGTTGGGAATTGGCGAGAAGGCCAGTGTTGATAATTCGTTTTGATAGGTTGTCCGCAAGTTTTCCCATAATGAAGGGAAACCGGCTACTAACGGAGAGTCTTCCATATTTTTGTCCTGCCAGTTTTCAGGAGTATCAAAGGTCTCCTTATCGTGAATGAGCAATTCGGCGAAATCTGCTTTAAAGCTTGCCGATTGGATATATTCAGCGCATTCCTTATCTTGTGCTAAAAGGTACAAGTCGTAAAAATGTCGAATTTTGGAAGCAATAGCTGTTATCGGATTTTCTGCAAATGAAAAGCGAATGAGCGACACCAGTTTTTCAATCATGGTACGGCGCTTGTCAAGAATATTGAGAGTGAAGGATTGTAAGCCGTATTGCTCAATGTATTTCGGCTGATTGCCGGCAACAAGAAATTCAGCGATAAATGAGGTTATTTCCTTCTGAACAAATGGATAGGGATTGGCAAAGGAATTGATTTCTACAATGATTCTGTTGGGAATGTTGCTTTTGAGCGTCTTGGAAATAATGCCAGGAAATTCAAAGACGGATTTGCGAAACATGGAGCCCTTGCTTGTAATGCCGGGTTCTTCTATTTCCGTAAAGTCGGCTGTGATTTCCTTTTCAATGGCAAGTATTTTTGTTTTAAGCGCATTGCCGCTTATATTTTCATCTATTGTGGCAATATCAATATCTTCTGAAAACCGATTAATTAATCGATAACCTTTGGATAGAGATGTTCCGCCTTTAAATACAACTGTGCCGGCATAGGCAGAATGAGACAGGTGATTTAGTATAAGTGTTATCCAATAGTCTTTTTCGACAAAGGCAGGGGTAATTTGAAAATGTCTTGCCGTAAAAGTAATAAGCATTGAAAACAGTTCCTTATTAGTATGCAACTTCATCTTATATGCCATTTGAGTTGATTCGACAATGTTTTATCGGAAATTCCTAAATTATAAAAGGTTTGAGGATTAAGTTGCCTTAGGAGAAATTCCGTATCATCTTCTTTATTTAATGTTTCCAGCATGGCTCCTAAAAGAGCAATGGTTGCCGGATTATATTTTAAAGCTAATTTTTTTATCTTAGATCTTTGCATGTTATCTAGCTGGCCTAATAAATATAGCAAGCGAGATGCAGCTTTATCGGGTGTTGTATTAGGAATATTCTTGAAAAATCGCATGCTATCCAAAAGCAGCAATAGTGGGATATTTTCCTTTGTAATGGCATTTTTTTGCTTGATAAAGCTAATTTTGTAGATATCTCGCTGAATGGCTTTCTTTTCATTAGATACTCCGATTTGTAAGGCGAAAGGCACTTGTGTGGTTAAGCCCAAATCATTAAATGCAGAATAGCCTGTAAGATATCCGATTGTTTTCCCGTTTTTTTCAATCAAGTCTTTTATAATTTGATAGGTATCAGGAGGCAATTCTCCAAATGGAGTGATTTTCGGCTTATAAAAACGTCCTTTTGATACACGCCTGACTTCTCCGGTGACAACCATATTATTCAGTATCCGATTGACTGAGGCTTGTTTGCCTGGGTCTATCGGGAAGTCTGCCGGAGTAAAAACAAATCCGAACGGAAATTTATTTATGGTCTCTTTTATTGTGCTTGTCATAATTTTTAATTATCAATCCCCCATATTTGTATAATCCAATTAACCAATTCCATTCTTCGGCTTTTACATGTTTCAACTGTCCAGTGAGCGTATTCGGAAATTTTCTTTTCTTGCCTAATGTCAGAATTGGAATAACAATGGCCAACTCCAGAATTTCCTTTTTTTTCGATAGAAATCAAAATTATATTCCATTTTAATTTTGGCTTTGCGCCTTTTCCTTCATTAAGAAGCAGCCAGTTTTCATATTCGAATAGGGTATACTTTAATAATCGGCGATAGCGATACCAATCATGAAACTCTTCTATCAATTGTTTTCTAAAGTAATTTTCATTCGAATGGATATTAAATCGAAATAAAAATCGGCAATGTCATTGTTTAAAACCAACTTGCTTTTAGCTCCAATATACAAATAAGATGAAAAAGCTGTGGAAAAGTCATTTTCTCCCAATTTAATCAGTTCTTTTAAATCTTTTATAAAGTCTTTCCATTGATCTTCTCCCCATGCGTATCCTCTTTGGTAGTCTGGTATATTAAAAATTTTTCCCTCAAGTATATTTGATAATGTTTTTTTTCATTATTCTTGCTCCTTTATTTCTTGATATTCAATTGCAAATATAATGAAACTTTCCTGTTTTTACGGGTAAAAACAGGAAAATTTATCAATATTATTTGTGAATAATGTTAATAATATTATCAAACCAATCGTTACTTAAAGTCCTGCATTACTCATTGGTTTGTTGTTTTAAGTTTCACCTGTCACTTTATGGTCGTCTTACCATAGTTGCGAAGTTAGAAAACAACAAAAAGGGAACTATTTACCGATGCAGCATATTATGCTAGTTGATTATAAGTAGTTTACAGCTTAAAAGATAGACTGCTCGAAAATTTACTTGTTTTTTCGTCAAAAATCGAAGATTTAACACTTTTCTTCGTTGCCTGTCTCAAAACAGAGGGAAAATGGAGAAAATCGCTCTCTTTCGCCCCGAAACCTCCGTTTCGCAAAGATAAGGCATATCGGGGATAATTTCGCCGATTCGGGCTGCAAAAAGGATGGTAGGTCCACGGATTTGCAGGCTGCTTTTTGTGGCTTGGCAATGGCGAATCTTGCTTTGCTTTTGGGTTAGAATTTCTTTTTGCAGCCAAGAGAGAGTATGTAGGGGCTGATTCGGCTCGGCTTTGGCGAAGCCATCTCTTTTCTTCCCTTTGTTAGGTTTACTTTAATGCACGTATATATGAATACGGGGATAAAGTAAAGCTGTTTTTCTTTTGAATGTCAAGCTAATCATAAATATATATTTAAGGAGGGATTGTTTGTGCCTATATAACAAATAATATTGTATTCGTAGATGAAGATATATGATGCTTACGAATAATATGATAGTGTTTAACTTTTTGAATTCAGGTTCAAAATGGTATTGTAGGAGAGGATGATATATCCTACATTCTTTGTAATAGTTATTATAATCGATTTGAGTGAATTGTTGGAGGAACAAAAAATTGGTGGATACCGACAAAACTGCGAAAAAGATTCAGTGGAAATTGGTATTTACTGGGTGATGCTGCATTTTTTTGCATGCAATATATCATTAAATAAATAAAAAGCAATATCTTTGCATATTATATGATGAGTTGATTATGGCTAAGAATACAATGGGTACTAAATTGCCCCGAAAATTGGAGCAGAAGATGCAGGTTGTGGGAGAGCAGATCAAATTGGCTCGCCTGCGCAGGAATCTGAGTGTGGCTCAGGTGGCAGAACGGGCAACCTGTTCATCGCTTACTGTGTCCCGAATAGAAAAAGGGATTCCTACTGTTGCAATAGGGATCTATCTACGTGTTTTGTATGCATTGCAACTTGACGATGATATTTTATTGCTTGCCAAAGAAGATAAAATGGGAAAAGCTTTGCAAGATTTGAGTTTGAAAACAAGAGAACGTGCATCCAAGAAAGAATAATCTATGAAAAAGTTGTATGTATATGCCGATTTCGATTGGCTCAAAGAAGTGGAACTCATAGGCGAATTGGGCTATGAGTCTCTTCGTGGTGCGGACAGCTATAGTTTTACGTTCAATAATGAATGGTTAAGGCAGCACAGCGATCTGTTTTTGAGCGACGACCTAAATAATTACCCGGGACAACAATATACACAACCGGACAAGGATATATTCGGATGTTTTTCCGATGCTTTGCCGGATCGTTGGGGACGTACTTTGTTGTTGCGTCGTGAGCAAATTATAGCGGCGGAAGAAAAACGACCGGTACGGAGATTATCATCTTTCGATTTCTTGACTGCTATCGATGATTTCTCCCGAATGGGTGGATTCCGTTTTAAGGAAGATCCCGATGGTGAATTTATCAATGTGAGTGAATCGTTGAAAATTCCAACTCTGACAGATATTCGGGAGTTGATTTCAGCCAGTGCTGAGATTGAGAAAAGCGAAGAAAACAATATGCTCCCCGATAAGAAATGGATTGCACAACTTGTGCAACCTGGGACATCATTAGGAGGTGCAAGACCTAAAGCCAATGTGATTGATACAGATAAAACCCTTTACGTGGCAAAGTTCCCGTCTCGCAAGGATGACTATAATGTAGGACTTTGGGAGCATTTCAGTCACTTGCTTGCTACAAAAGCAGGAGTAAACGTAGCAAAAACCAAAGTGCTGGCAACTGGAGAAAAATATCATACATTGCTGTCACAACGTTTCGATAGAACAAACGATAGCAAACGTATTCATTTTGCATCTGCCATGACCTTATTGGGGCTGAGTGATGGAGATAATGCAACTACTGGACACGGCTATTTGGATATAGTTGACTTTATTATTCAGAGCTGTACCGATGTAGAGCGAAACCTGCAGGAACTATACCGTCGTGTGGCTTTCAATATTTGTATCGGCAATACTGATGACCATTTCCGCAATCACGGTTTTCTTTTGACTGCAAAAGGATGGACATTGTCGCTGGCATACGATATGAATCCAACGCTGAATGAATATCAAAGTCTACTCATCTCATCAACTTCCAACAAGGCGGATTTAAGTATCTTGCTTGATGCCTGCGAGGATTATATGCTTAATCGAAACACTGCGGAGAAAATTATTTCAGAGGTGATTGAAGCGATAAAAGGATGGCGCGAATTGGCAACACGATTAGGAATTTCCAAGAGAGAGATGGATATGTTTGCCGGAGTGTTGGATAAACGATATGATAGTATTTAATTGCTTAATTCACATCTGATAAAGAAGAAATAACCATGAGTGGCGGATATTTTGATAGGAGCACATATGCAATGCGCGAGATTGCAGATACTATTGAGCGTGATATAGCAAGAGCCTTACAGCCAAAGCCGGAAAAGGTTTATGAAAACTATTGGACTATTTACGAGAAAGATAGCTTTGGCTCATACCATAGCTATAAGGACTACATGAGCTTTGCCAGTTATGAAGATGCGGAATCTTTTCTTTTGTTAGATAAAACAATAGTCAAGGCAGAACAAAAATATGCTGATCGACGATTCTTTGATGATGGGGTGATATTCCGATCAACAACGCGATATATGTCTGACACTTATGACGGCGAACAGATTCCGGTGTTATACTCAATCCATCATTGTTATTATGACCGCTATCCCGATGAAGCTGATGTGTTGGAACTGTCAGCTGAGACGATAGATGCAATGAAAGAGGCTTATCGGCAAATGCGTATAGCAGAAATATATGCAACTCGCGTAGATCGGATGATGAGTGGCGATGACAGCGAAGAGTGCTTCCGTGAACGAATTAAGGAAGACTTGGCAGAGTTTGAAAAGGAATATGCTGTTAAAGACTGGACTTATCTATATGATGAATAAAAGTAACAAGTAAGTATCCGATAAACGACACTTTTTAAATTTGAGTAAAAGTTCGCGAAGTTTGGAGAAGTTCCGTGAACTTCGCGATTAATCAAAATAGTTCGCTATTTTTCTAATTGTTTTTCCAGTTTCTGGGCAAGAGTTCAGTTATGTCTCTTTTGCCGTTCTGGTAATAAGGCATCTTTTCAAGTACATCTTCGAGCCATTCCCTTGGTTCAACTCCGGAAGCCTTGCAACTTGCAATCAATGAGTAGACGATACCGGCGCGGATTGCAGAGTCCGAGTTGCCGCAGAAGAGGTAGTTTTTTCTTCCTATAGCTAGTGGTCGTATTATGTTTTCTATCAGGTTGTTGTCTATCCTGTACTTCCCATCCTGGACATACCGTCTCAGTCTTGGAAGAAGCCCATATGCATATTGGATAGCTTTGTACATCAAGCCACTTTTGAGGACCTTGCATGATGTCCCTTGAAGCCAGACTTCAAAATCCCTTATTACAAGATATGCCTCTTTTTGCCTCCTTTCCGCCCGCTGTTCGTAAGTGAGATCTTTTATTTGGTCCTCAATTGGGCCTAACAGCCGAACACTTTCTTGCGGAGCCAGTCAAGTTGGCTCTCGAGCGTTGCGATCTTA
>CAZEGL010000013.1:0-45663 GCA_964512295.1 uncultured Muribaculaceae bacterium | reverse complement strand
AACCGCCACCCCTTAAAGAGGCCCCCCGACAGATGTCGAGAGGCCTCTTTTTTTTGTTGCATGAGGTAGCCTTTACCCTTCTATTATCTCTACCAATTCACTATATCTGCCCTCTATCTTTACAGAGTCTCGCTTCCTCTCCATCTCTCTCTGCAATCTTTGAGGAATATCTACTTTTACCCCTGTAGCCTCTTCTACAATATCTGCAAATTTTGCCGGGTGTGCACTCTCCAATAGAATGTAGTTGTGGTTGTTGTCATAGCCCACTCTCTTTTTGTACTCTTCAATTGCAAGATACCCCACTGCTCCGTGTGGATCTAAAAGATAACCCTCTTTGGCAAGTAGCTCTCTCATTGCAGCTTTAACTTGGGTGTCGCTGTAGGAGCCGCTCCATATTTTTGAAACTATAGAGCTATAACTCTCGTTAAAGAGTAGCTTGAGTCGTGGAAAATTATTGGGATCACCAACATCCATAGCGTTGGAAATTGTCTGTTGCGCCTCTTTAGGGGTGAAGCGGCCACTTCTAATATAGTGGGAGAAGGTGTTGTTTATATTGTTGGCTGCTATAAAACGCTCTATTGGCAACCCCATCTTCATGGCAACTACTCCTGCAGTTAAATTTCCCAAGTTGCCACTGGGTACCGAAAAGATAGTACCTCTCTCTCTATTGTTTAACCTGCTATATCCATAAAAGTAATAGAAAGATTGAGGGAGTAGCCGTGCTATATTAATTGAATTTGCAGAGGTGATATCTACTCTTTTTCTTAACTCTTGATCTCTGAAGGCCTCTTTTACCAATGCCTGACAGTGGTCAAAACTACCACTCACCTCTACTGCAGTTATATTTCCTCCCAATGTGGTGAGTTGCTGCTCCTGTATAGTGCTTACCCTACCCGATGGGTATAGAACTATTACTCTTATCCCCTCTTTAAGGTGGAGTGCGTGTGCTACGGCGCTTCCGGTATCTCCCGATGTAGCTACTAAAACAGTTATCTTCCGCTCCTCCTCTTTGCTAAAATGGGATAGCAGTGAAGCCATAAAATTGGCACCATAATCTTTAAATGCTAAGGTTGGACCATTAAAGAGTTCCAATATAGAGAGCCCATCCTGCAGCTCTACTATTGTTGGAGAGAAGGGGAGACTCTCATTTACCATCTCTTCAACCCTCGCCGGCTCAATCGCTCCATCCAACATTTTTAAAGCTACCTCTGTTGCTATCTCTGTAAATGAGAGGGTGCGAAAATTCTCAATCTCCTCTTTAGAAAAACGCTCTATTTTTGTAGGTAGATAGAGCCCTCCATCGTTGCTGCTTCCCTGTAAAACTGCCTCTTTAAGGGTTACTCTGTCGTTTCTGTTATTGCTGTTGTATAGTATCATCTATTTAGCTTTTAATTATCTGCTTTCTAAAACTTGTGGACCCTTTTTGCTAATTTTGGAAATATATAGAGTCCCTTTTAAACCACTCTCTAACATCGCTTTGTACATTGCCTCTCCAACTCTATTTGCATCTCTCTCCCCTTTTGAAAGGGCAAATATAGAGGGGCCGGAGCCCGATATGCTGCATCCTAACGCTTTGTTGGCCATAGCTGCGCTTTTGATAGAGTGTAGCCCTGGAATAGTGTGTGCACGGTGAGGCTCTATTACAACATCTTGCAATGAACGGGAGATAAGGTTGTAATCTTCGGTTAAAAGTCCTGCCGTTAATGCTGCGGTGTTCCCCCATTGGGTCACTGCATCTTTAAGTGGAATCTCTTTTGGGAGTATCTTGCGGCTCTCCTTGGTTTTAATCTCTATCTGTGGATGGACCACTACGCAGTATAGTTGGGGCGGGGTGGCAATCTCAATTATATCTATTGGGTTGTACCCCCTAATGAGTACAAATCCCCCATAGAGGGAGGGGGCTACATTGTCGGCATGAATGGCGCCACTTGCAACCTCTTCTCCTTCAAGGGCATACTTTAACAGCTCTCTTTTAGTTAAAGATAAATTGAAGAGTTTATTGAATGCATAGACAGCTGCTACTGCACTCGCGGCGCTTGAGCCAAGACCGCTTCCAAAGGGCATTTTTTTGTGAATCTCAATCTCTATACCCTCTTCTATACTGTACTTTTTTGACATAGAAAGGAGAGGTTTACCGGCGGTATTAGCCTCTACATTATAGGGCAATATCCCACCATCTCCCGTTATTTTAGAGATGATTACACCTTTTTTATTCGATTTGCGCATTACCAATTGATCGCCCAACTGCTCAATGGCAAATCCCATTACATCAAAGCCGCATGCAACATTTGAAACCGATGCTGGTGAAAAAACTCTAATCTCTCTCATTTTAAATAGTTATTAAATAAAAAAACCGGCTCCAATTACGAAGCCGGCAATATCTTTAAAAGAGACAATAGTTACCACCAACTTCGCCTATGCAAAGATGTTGTAATGGTTGTGGTAATAATTATTGTATCTAATCTATACATTTAATGGGGTCTCAATTTTTAGACAGTTGCAAATCTAATAGTAATTTTAGAGATAACAAATCTTTTTTAGCTATCTGTTAACTTGATACTCTCTACTCCCCTCTTTGAAGAAGGAGAGTACCTGTTTGGCAGCTGCAATTGCGGCATTGTTGTTTGCCTGCGCTGTCTCTGCCCCTATTTTCTTAGGAGTGGCCCATATTCGGTTCCCAAATCTCTCAACCATAAGTGAATGTTTGTCGCAAGGTGTATCGGTTAAATAACGGAGATCTTCTCTCTCTTCCATAATTTCTATCAATCCCTCTTGATCGATTATCTCTTTGCGGGCAGTGTTGATAATAGATGCACCTTTTGGCAAAAGATTTAATAGTTGCTTTGTTACCACTCCCTTTGTATTATCGGTTGCCGGAAGGTGAAGAGATAGAAAGTCTGAGACTCTGTAGAGCTCTTCTACGCTCTCCATTCGTATTGTGTTGTCGCGCTCAAATTGGCCATTGCTTGGATCTAAGTCGTACCCATATGTGCGCAGCCCCAATCCGCTCCCCTTTTGGGCAACCAAATGGCCTATATGACCATAACCGTGTATTCCCAATCTACAGCCGCTCAGCTCTTTTCCTCTCTCTATAGAGAAGTGGTTTCTTGCACTAAAGATCATCATTCCAATTGCCAACTCTGCAACTGAATTTGCATTTTGCCCGGGAGTGTTCATAACTACAACTCCTCTTTTTGAGCAGGCATCTAAATCTATATTGTCGTACCCTGCCCCTGCTCTAACCACTACTTTAAGATTTGGTGCACACTCCAATAGTTGCGATGTTACAATGTCGGAGCGTACAATTAGAGCGTCGGCTCTCTCTATTGCATAGTGTAGTTCCTCCTCCCTTTTGTAATTCTCTATAAGGAGTGGGTGGAAATGTGCCTCTTCAAATAGATTATTCATTTGATCCAAAGCTGCCTGAGCAAAGGGTTTTTGTGTAGCTACCAATATCTTCATCTCTATAGTTATTAAATAAAAAAAACCGGCTCCAATTACGAAGCCGGTAATATCTGTAAAAGAGAGAATAGTTACCACCAACCTCGCTTAAGCAAAGCAGTCGATACCGATGATGAGGATATGGAAACTATATTCTCTATTTTTCTCATAATATAAGGGACAAGCCCCTTTTTAACAGGTAGCAAAGTTAAAACTTTTTAGATCAACTCCAACTATTTTTAACTATTTATTCAATTTTTAAGATAATTTATGGATTGCCAGACCGCTCCTTAGTTTAGGCTCAAACCAAGTGGTTTTGGGAGGCATTATATTGCCCGTGTCGGCTATATCTATCAATTGACGCATAGATACAGGATATAGCGCAAAGGCGGCTGCCATCTCTTTGGAATCTACTCTCTGCTTAAGTTCTCCCAAACCTCTAATCCCTCCAACGAAGTCGATTCGGGTAGAGGTTCTAAGATCTTTAATATCTAAAATCTTATCAAAAATCAGATTGGAGATTACTGTTACATCCAATACTCCAATGGGATCGGAGTCGTTGTAGGTTCCCTCTTTGGCTGTTAGTGAGTACCAGTTACCCTCTATATACATAGAGAAGTTGTGTAGAGCATTTGGGGTGTAAATTTCGCTCCCTATCTTTTCAACAGTAAAGCTCTCCTTAACTCTCTCTATAAATTGTTCTGGAGAGAGTCCATTGAGATCTTTAACAACTCTATTGTAGTCTATAATCTTCAAATGGCTCTCTGGAAAGACCACTGCCAAAAAGAAGTTGTACTCCTCAATGCCGGTATGATTTGGATTGGCTTTTCTCTTCTCTTCGCCTACCAATGCCGCAGCAGCTGTTCGGTGATGACCATCTGCCACATATAGTGCAGGAATAGTAGAGAATATTTGGGTAATTTTATCTATTGTATCGCGCTCCTCTATAACCCAGAAGTGATGTCCAAATCCATCTTCTGCTACAAAATCGTAAATTGGCTTTTTGCTCTCTACAATCTTTGAGACAATCTCATTTATTTCGTTATTGTCGGGATAGGTAAAGAAGACCGGTTCTATGTTGGCATCTTGGATTCTAACATGAATCATTCGATCCTCCTCTTTATCTTTTCGGGTCAACTCATGTTTTTTGATTTTATCCTCTAAATAATCTTGAACACTTGCCGCCACCACCAATCCATATTGGGTTCTACCCTCCATTGTTTGGGCGTAGATATAGTAATACTCTTGTGGATCTTGTTTTAGCCACCCTCTCTCTTGCCATTTTTGGAAGTTCTCTACAGCTTTATCGTACACCTCTTGGGAGTGCTCGTCTGCTATAGGGGTGAAATCTATTTCGGGTTTTGTTATGTGGAGCAGCGATTTCTCTCCTGCCTCTTTTTGTGCTTCTACTGAATTTAGTACATCGTAGGGGCGTGCTGCCACTTGGGCCGCTATCTCTTGTGGGGGACGGATAGCGGCAAATGGTTTAATTTTAGCCATATTAAATCTCTATTTATTTACTTGATAAGTTTTATCTCCCTCTTTAAAGAAGGCTACAATTTGATTTGCTGCTGCAAGTCCGGCATTGATATTGGCCTCCGAGGTTTGAGCCCCCATCTTTTTGGGAGTTGCATATACTCTATTGCCAAATTTTTCAACTAACGCTGCATGGTTCTCTGTAGGTACATCGGTGGCATACTTGAGATCGGCTCTCTCTTCCAATACCTGCATAAGCTCCTCTTGGTTGATAATCTCTTTACGGGCGGTATTTATTATGGTAGCCCCTTTGGGTAGCTTTTCTAAAAGAGAGGCTCCAACCAAACCGTTGTTGGCCGGGATGGCCGGTACATGAAGCGATATATAGTCGGAGTTTTGGTAAAGCTCCTCCATGCTATCTACAGAGGTAACATTATCTACAGTTATTCGCGACTTGTCGGCCGAACGGTAGTGTCCATAGGTAGACATACCCAAACCTTGCCCTTTTAGAGCCACTAACCGTCCAATGCTACCATATGCATGAATGCCTAATCGCTTACCCGAAAGTTCTTTGCCACTTGAAGGGGTAAAGCAGTTCCTTGCCATATAGATCATCATTCCAATTGCCAATTCTGCAACTGCATTGGCGTTTTGACCAGGGGTGTTCATTACAACTATCCCTTTGGCACTGCACGCCTCTAAATCTACATTGTCGTATCCGGCACCCGCTCTAACCACAATTTTAAGATTTGGAGCAGCCTCTACCACCTCTTTTGTAACCTTGTCGGAGCGGATAATAAGGGCGTTGGCCTCTTTTACTGCATCGTAAAGCTGTTGCGAAGAGGTGTAATTCTCTAAAAGCTCAAGGGTAAATCCCCCCTTCTCAATAATTTTGGCAATACCATCAACGGCAGCCTTAGCAAAAGGCTTTTCGGTTGCTATCAATATTTTCATTTTCTATAACTCTTTAATGTTAACCGTTACTCTTTTCAAACTCTTGCATAGTCTCTACAAGAGCCTTTACACTTTCAATGGGGAGTGAGTTGTAGATTGAGGCGCGGAAACCACCCACCGAACGGTGACCTTTAATTCCAACCATTCCTCTCTCTTTTGCAAAATTTAAAAATTCACTCTCTTTCTCTTTGTACTCTTCAGACATAACAAAGCAGACATTCATCAGGGAGCGATCCTCTTTTGCAGCTGTTCCTACAAACATTTTGTTGCGATCTATTTCGTTGTATAGAAGTGCTGCCTTTTGGCGGTTCTTCTCTTGTATAACTTTAAGCCCACCCTGCTCTTTTACCCACTTGAGAGTTTGAGTCATAACAAATATTGGAAATACCGGCGGCGTATTGTACATAGAAGTGCTGTCGATATGGGTGCGGTAATCTAACATACTGGGTAGATAACGGGAAACTTTACCTAAAATCTCCTCTTTTACAATAACAAAGGTTACCCCGGCAGGGCCAACATTTTTCTGTGCTCCTCCATAGATAAGGGCATATTTGCTTATATCTATTGGGCGGCTCATTATATCTGAAGACATATCGGCTACCAAATTTACAGGAGAGTCTATATCTTCATGAATTTCTGTACCATATATGGTATTGTTGGTGGTGATATGGAGATAATCTATATCTGTTGGAATTGTGTAGTTTTTGGGAATGTAGCTGAAGTTTTTGTCGGCAGACGACGCTACAGTTACAACTTCACCAAATCCTTTCGCCTCTTTGATTGCCTTTTTGGCCCAAACTCCAGTCTCGAGATAACCGGCTTTTTTCTCCATTAAATTCATTGCCACATAGAGAAATTGCATACTTGCTCCTCCTCCTAAAAAGAGCACTTTATATCCTTCCGGAATTTCCAAGATCTCCTCCCAAAGGGAGCGGCACTCATCCATAACCTCTTCCCACTCTTTGGAGCGGTGTGAAACTTCAATAACCGACATACCGGTTCCTTTGAAATCTTTAAGAGCTGAGATGGCAGCCTCGATTGCAGGCTTAGGCAATATGCAGGGACCTGCATTGAAATTGTGAGCAACTTTCATATCTGACGATTTTTTATAAATTGATTAATAATACAGTTAACAAATTTAGCTAATAATATCAAATTAACCCTAATTAGTGGTTAGAGCTAATGATTTTTAAATTATTTTGTGTGGTAATCCTTTCGCAGTAGTGGCACTTCAACTCTATTTCGTTATTTTTTACTATAGTATAGAAGAGGGTATCCATCTTTTGGTGATTGGTTATACAGTTTGGGTTGACACACCGTACAATACCTTTTATGGTATGGGGAACTGTCAATATCCTCTTTTCTACCACTTCAAAATCGTGAATAATATTTATTTTGGCTTGAGGAGCCACTAAAACAATTCGGTTAATCTCTTCATCGGCAAAAAATTTATTGCTGATTTTTATAAT
Source organism: uncultured Muribaculaceae bacterium (assembly GCA_964512295.1). Lineage (GTDB taxonomy): Bacteria > Bacteroidota > Bacteroidia > Bacteroidales > UBA932 > Bact-08. The sequence goes on along the minus strand of CAZEGL010000013.1, from coordinate 38,323 downwards.
TCCTTTTTTCCCAAGGATCTTGCTGTCTAAATTGGTGCCAAAGGTTATCTGGGTAGAAATTTTGTTTAGATTTAACATATCGATCACCTTGAAAACTTGGTTGGAAGGGATGTGATCTAATACTGTACCATCTTTAATTGCACTTACTTTAAGCTGTTTTTCCATTTTCTAAGTTTTAAAAGTCGACTCTTTTTAACAATAGAGAGGCCATAATGGCCATTCTAACATATATTCCATTTTCTGCCTGTTGAAAATAGTAGGCATGAGGGGAGTCGTCTACTGCAATCTCAATTTCATTTACCCTGGGTAGGGGATGCAGAATTTTCATATTGGGGAGAGCCCCTTTCAACATTGGAAGAGTTAATCTATAAGACTCTTTAACTTTTTCATATTCGACAGGATCTGAAAATCGTTCCTTTTGAACGCGTGTCATATAGAGGATAGAGGCCCCCTCTATCCCCTCTTCTAAATTGGAACTCTCTTTAAAGGGGATCGCTTGTGAAGTTAAAAAATCACGGTACTCCTGAGGAAGACGCAACTCATGGGGTGATACAAAGATAAATGAGGGCGAAAAGTGCGACATTGCATGTATGAGTGAGTGGACTGTACGCCCATACTTAAGATCGCCAACAATAGTTATTTGAAGGTTCTCAAGTCTCCCTTGTGTTTTAAGAATAGAGTAGAGATCTAAGAGAGTTTGAGTTGGATGTTGGTTGGTGCCGTCGCCGGCATTTATAACAGGTACTGTAGCTATCTCTGCAACAAAACGGGCACTCCCATCTAAAGGGTGTCGGATTACAATAAGATCGGCATAGTTTGTTACAATTTTAATGGTGTCCCTAAGTGACTCTCCTTTAGTTTCGCTTGTAACAGTTGTATCTGAAAAGCCAATTACTTTGGCTCCCAATCTACCTGCAGCACTCTCAAAACTCAATTTGGTGCGGGTAGAAGGCTCATAAAAGAGAGAGGCAACCACTTTGTCGCTTAATATTGGACGGTTGGGCTCTTTCTCAAATTTTGAAGCCAACTCCAATGCTCCCAAAATCTCCTCTTTAGAATACTCCTGAATAGTTATTAAGTTGTTAGGCATTTTATTTAAATTGATGTTTTTACATTCTCAATCTGCTCCATCTCTTTGATAAATCGTTCTATCTCTCCCAAACGGAGCGAAATTTTAAATTTACAGTTATTGTCAAAGAGCTGCTCCTGATAAATTGGGCTAAACCCTTTAAGTATACGCATTACAGACTCTGTTTGAGAGTATGGAAACTCTATCTCTACAGGTGCGGTTAACACCTTTTCTACTATGGTGCTCTTCTCTATTGCATCTTTCGCCGCCTCTCTATAGGCTCTAATTAGTCCCGGAATTCCCAATTTTGTACCTCCAAAATATCTTACAACTACCAATAGAACATCTGATAGATTGGCCGACAGTAGTTGTCCTAAGATTGGCTTTCCCGCAGTAGAAGAGGGCTCTCCTGCATCGTTGGTGCGCCACACATCACCCTCTACCCCTATACGATAGGCGTAGCAGTGATGTTTGGCATTGAAATATTGGCTTTTAAGAGAGGCTACAATCTCCTCTGCCTCTTCTGGGGTTGTAACAGGATAGATAAATGAGATAAATTTGCTCCTCAGCTCCTTGTAAATCCCTTGAACGGGGCCGGAAACTGTTAAATATTGATCGGGGTGTGAGCTGCTACTCATTAATTGGCTTCATTTTGGTAAAATTACTCTCTTTTACTAATATTACAAAATGTATCAAACTCTTTTCATCGATGATCTTTCAAGATTGGGGAAACTGATTGAAACTCACTTGAGCGAAGAGAAAGAGAGAGGCTTTTTTTTAGAAACATCTCTTAAAGCTTATCGGCTGAACAACCTCTTTACCCCTATATTGCAGAGAGAGGCACTCTTTGCAATCTGTAGCAATTATTTGCAACGGGACCCCCTTCTAAGATGGCTTGCTCCATATAGCCATTTGATAAGGGAGAGGGAGGAGCAGGTGTTGATAGTAATGGCCGGCAATCTGCCACTCGTTGGCTTCCATGATCTACTGTCGGTACTGGCTGCCGGATATAGAGCTGTTGTAAAGCTCTCTACAAAAGATAGTGTGCTACTCCCTGCAATACTCTCCCTCTTAGGAGAGATAAGGGATTATTGGAGAGGGAGAGTGCAATTTGTAGAGGAACTGCTCCCATCTCACACTATAGTCATTGCTACAGGTGGCGACAGCAGCGCCAACTATTTTAACACTTTATTTAGTGGTAAGAGAAGAGTAATAAGGGGGAGTAGGAGCTCTGCCGCACTTTTAAGAGGCGACGAGGGGGAGAAGGAGATTGAGGGGCTCTCTAAAGATCTCTCTCTCTATCACGGTATGGGATGTAGAAGTGTGTCGTTACTGCTGCTTCCTACAGGGTATAGGGTTGAACAGTTGGTACAACGGCTTGGTATTTATGCTTCTAAGTGGCTTGAAAGCGATACCTACTTTAATAATTATAGGTATCAGAAAGCTCTTTTGGGAATGAGAGGTATTCAATTTATAGATAGTGGCAATATGCTCTTTGTTGAGAGCAGCTCTCTCGCTCTCCCTATTTCTGTTGTAGCTATTGGCTACTGGAATGAAATTGAGGAGATTGATCGGTTTATAGAGAGGGAAGAGGATAAGTTGCAGGCTATTATAAACTATAGGTTTAGAGGTGAAGAGATAGACTTTGGAGAGAGTCAGACCCCTTCACTCTGGAGCTGGGCAGATGGGATTGATATTTTGGAGTTTCTTTTAAAATTTGATTAACTTCGCTCACAATTTTAAATCTTATAAAGAGAAGAGGTGATTTACAGGTTTAAAGCTACAATTGAGGGAAATAAAATCTTTATGCGGGAGTATGAGGTGAAGGGAGATAGTTCACTCTATGCACTTCACATTTTCCTTCTGAATGACCTTGGTTTTGCCCCAGATCAAATTGTCCTCTTTAAGGCAAGATATAAGGAAGATAAAAAAGTTAGAGAGTTTGGACTTTTTGATTTGGGTGGGGGAACGATGGACTCTATTAAGATAAGGGAACTCTACAGCCAAGAACTCTCTGCTTTAGAGTATGTGTATGATACATTTAGAGAGCGGGCGCTCTCATTAGAACTTTTAGGTATTGAGGAGGCAAGTTTAAGGGAGTCTTACCCACGATTGTAGCCGAAAAAGGAAAAAATCCCGATCAATTTTCTGATAGCTGGGATGATTTTGAGCAGCTTATAAATTTTTCGGAAGAGGATCCTCTCTCTCTCTCTGCTTCCGATTTAGAGGAGGAGTAGCTGATGTAAAGCACTCAGGAGAGCCAATCTGCACCCCATGAAAAAATACCTACATACTATTACCGGGCCTACTGCCTCTGGGAAAAGCGATCTTGCAATTGAACTGGCAGAGGAGCTTGGTGTTCCTATTCTCTCTTTCGATTCCAGACAAATTTATAGAGAGTTGAAGATAGGCACCGCCCCCCCGTCGCCCCAGTATCTTAAAAGGGTAGAGCATCATTTTATCCATAGCCACTCTATTTATCAAAACTATAGTGCCGGGCAGTATGAGGCGGAGGCACTTCCAGTGGTAGAGAGGCTCTTTCAAAAATATAACCATTTGGTTGCTGTAGGGGGGTCGGGACTCTACTGTAGGGCGCTATGTTGCGGTATCGATTGGTTTCCTCCAGCCGATTATAAAATTAGAGAGGAACTTTCATCCCTTCACAAGATAGAGGGGATAGAGCCGTTGCAAAAGAGGTTGAAGGAGGTTGATCGTGAGAGTTGGGAGAAGATAGATTTAAATAACCCTCAGAGGGTAATTAGGGCTTTAGAGGTAACCCTATCTACAGGTAGAAAATTCTCTTCGTATAAGAGTGGAGAGAGGGGTGGAAGGAGTTTTGAAATTAAAAGAATTAATTTAAATCCCAATAGAGAGGAGCTCTATAGCCGAATTGATGCACGGGTAGAGAGAATGATGGAGGAGGGGCTTTTAGAAGAGGCCTCTTCGCTATTTAAAGAGCGCCACCTAACAGCCCTTAAGAGTGTGGGCTATTCAGAACTTTTCCAATATCTTGAAGGGAAGATAACGCTCGATAGAGCAGTAGAACTTATAAAACGCAATAGCAGACGCTATGCAAAGCGCCAGATTACCTGGTTTAAGAAGGGGTGTTAAAAAAGAAGTGGTCTCCAATCGAAGGCCACTTACAATAACAAACAGTACTATTTGAGTTTAAAAGGGAAGATCGTCGGAGCCTTGGTCCAACTCATCGTCTAAGCTGGTTGGAAGGTTGGCAACAGAAGAGGGGGTGCTTTTAATTTTGCCAACTTCACCTGCGCTTCCCATCTGTTGAGGCATCTGTTGAGGCTGCTCTCCCACCTTCTCAATTCTCCAAGCTCTAAGATCGGTGTACCACCGTTCATTATACTCTCTTGACTCTATATTGAAATAGACATTTATCTGCTCCTCAACAGTAAACTGTCTGAGCTCCTCTACCTTCTCCCCCCATAAATTAAAACAGATCTGTTTTGGGTACTGCTCCGATAAGGTTTCGATTACAAACTCCTGCTTTATCCAACTTCCCCTTTCGCTCTTCCCATCTACAGCCGGAAGTACTCTCTTTAATATCCCTTTAACTTCAAATGACATTGCAACTGCTATTAGATTTTTTAAATACTTTAATTGGCAGACTACTCTTCGGCCTCTACAGCTTTCTTCACCTCTAAAAGATCTACTTTAAATACCAATGTAGATCCGGGGCCAATCTCGCCGGCAGGCTGGTTGCCATAACCCAAAGACGATGGTATATATAGTTCGATAGATCCACCTTCGCCAACCTTCTGCATACCCTCTACCCAACCTTTAATAAAGCGCTCTAAGATAATTGTGATAGGCCTATCTTCATCCGATGACTCTTTGGCATAGGTAGAGTCGAAGACAACACCATTAAGGAGTCTGCCACTGTAGTTTACCTTAATGGTATCTTTTGGGCCTGGGTATTTGTCGTTCCCCTCGCTTAAGATTTTATATTGAAGCCCACTTTCGGTTTCAACAACACCCTCTTTCACTCTATTTTCATCAAAGAAAACTTTGGCTTCGGCAAGATTAATTTCACGAACTGCCTCGCCTCTTTTAGTTAGATAAGAGGTGATTATTGTGTTTGTCTCCTCTGCATCGATTTTTAAATTATTCTTCTCTAAGACATCGGCAATAGCTTTATATACCAGCTTCATATTTAGTTTCCCAAAATCGGACTGCTCAACCATAGAGCCCAACGCAACGCCTACGGAATAGCTTGTTGAGTCTATTAGATTTTGTGTAATCCCGGGAAGCTTCTCACTCTTGCCTCCAGAGCATGAGAAGAGTAGTATCGACACAATCGATACTGTAGTAAAGAGTTTAATGGTCTTTTTCATCTTTTAACAATCATTTTAAAGTTAGTTCTCGTGGTTTTTTATATTTTCTCTTTTTTTCTCCTTTACCAAAAGTGATACGGAGTGCAATAAGCCCAAAAAACGCAGCTGAAACGGAGGTTAATAAAATTGCCACTTTCCCTTCATTTATCAGCTGGGAATTTGAAAAAGCTAAGGTATCAATAAAAATTGACATGGTAAAGCCAATTCCGGCAAGAATACCGACAGAAAAAATTTGTTTCCACTTTATTCCCTTCGGACGCTCAGAAATACCCAGTCGCGTAGAGAGGAAGGTAAAGAGAAATATTCCAATTGGCTTTCCAAAGAGCAATCCAAAAAAGATTCCTTTCTGAATAGGGGTAAAGAGCCCTCCGCTACCAATTCCCTCTAAAGAGATACCTGCATTTGCTGCTGCAAAAAATGGAAGAATGGCATAGGTGACATATGGGTTGATAGAAAATTGGAAAGTGTTAATCAATGGGTTGACCCCTCTAACCAAATAGTTCAACTTATGTATAATCCCTATCTGGGTTTGGTTGGCCAAGACATTTAGTTCTCTCTTTGAAATCTTCTCAAACTCATTTATATAGTAGTTGGAACGGGAGAGGAATCGGCTCTCGTTTATCATTGAACGGGAGGGTATGGTCATAGCTAAAATCACTCCGGCAATTGTAGCATGTACCCCCGACTGTAATATAAAATACCAGAGTAGAAGACCCAATAGCAGATAGGGTGTCTTTTTGTTGACATTTGCCCTATTTAAATAGATTAGAATGAAAACTATCACAAGGGCATAAAAGCCATAGTGTAGCACAAATGGGTGGCTTGGATAAAAAATTGCTAAAACCAAAATTGCCCCCAAGTCGTCTACAATTGCCAATGCTGTAAGAAATAACTTTATAGAGGAGGGGATGGAGCGCCCTAAAAGAGAGATTACCCCCAATGAGAAGGCTATATCGGTTGCCATGGGGATACCCCATCCGTGTTGACTCTCTGTTCCTTTGTTGAAGTAGAAGTAGATTAGGGCAGGTACAATCATCCCCCCAATTGCTGCAAATATGGGTAATGAGGCTTTTTTAAATGTAGAGAGCTCTCCCACCATCATCTCTCTCTTTATCTCCAATCCTACTACAAAAAAGAAGATTGCCATTAGGAAATCATTTACCCAATGGAGTAGATCCATCTCAAGTTTAAAATTCCCAACAATAAAGGCAGTCTCTATTTTCCAAACCTCTGTTATCCACGAAATAAGTTTGCAGTCGCTATTGGCTGCAATGAGAGCCAAGAGAGTTACAAGGATTAAAAAAAGCCCCCCACCAATAGCACTATGTCTGATATTGGTCAACAGCCTAATTATGTTTCCTACTCCGCTCCTATCTCTTCTCACTCTCTTTTTCATCTGCTTTTTCTTATTCTACTCTTGTTATATGATATATATATAGATAATTTATATAGTAATCTTGCGCCAACATTGGCATCCCACTCTCCCCAGTTCTGTTTGCCCGGAGCCACTTCGCACAGATCGGCTCCAACAATCTCTTTGTTTGAATTGGCCAACTTCAGAAGAAGATAGTCGGCCATATTATAAGAGAGCCCACCCGGGACCGGTGTGCCGGTATTGGGGCAAAGTTCCGGTGATAGGGCATCTATATCAAAGCTTATATATACAAAATTTGGGAGCGATTCAACAATTTTATCGCAAATCTCTCTCCAATTTCCTCCCGAGAAGAGCTCCTCTCTAATTTGAGAGTCTGTAAAAGTGACTATTTTAGACTCTCTATCAATAAAGTCTGCCTCCTCTTGGCAGAAATCTCGTATTGCCACCTGCGTAAGACGCTCTATATTTGGAATCTCATTTAGCGCATTGTACATAATTGAGGCGTGGGAGTATCTGAAACCTTCATAAGAGTCTCTAAGATCGGCGTGGGCATCTAAGTGTAAAATACCAAATGTGGGATAGCGCTTTGCTATAGCTTTTAAATTTCCAAGGGGTACCGAATGGTCTCCGCCTAAAACAATTGGAATTTTACCCTTTTCTATATAGTGGGCGGCCCGCTCTTCTACTAAGGTATTGAGCTTTTTAGAGGCACTATTGACCTCTAAAAGCAGATGGCTCACCCCACTCTCCTCTCCTCCCCCCTCTAAATGTTCAATTACCCTCTCTGCCACCTCTCTATATTTGCCACTATCGCTCTCAATCTTCTCTTCTATAGGGTGGGTGGCAATTTTGTGTAGCCACCCCTCTTTAATATTGGGATCGAAAAGGTCTATTTGTAGTGAGGCATCCATTATGGCATTGGGCCCTTGTGCCGTACCCGGACGGTAGGAGGTGGTAACATCCCAAGGTATAGAGACAATTACAATATCGGACTCTTCGGTAGAGTAGGGGAGGGCAAAGTAGTTCCCATTGGGAACTCCTATCTTGTTTGGATCAAAATTGCTCATACTATACCCTCTTTAATTATGTCGTGAATATGTACCAACCCCCTATACTCTCCCTCCTCCATTACAATAACCGATGTGATTTTATATCTTTCCATTATGGCGAAGGCTTTGTAAGCAAGCTGGTTGTGCTCAACTCTTTTTGGGTTGGTACTCATAATATCGGCAGCTGTCAGATTTTCAAACGAGCCTCCCCTCTCTACCATTCTTCTAATGTCGCCATCGGTAATAATTCCCGCTATGGTACTGTTGCTCTCTAAAACCACTGTTGCTCCCAACCGTCCGGCAGAGATATTGATAATGGTGTTCTGAATGCTCTCCTCTAATCCCACAGAGGGATTGCTACTTGGAGTGAGCAAATCTCCAACCTTAACAAAGAGCCTCTTTCCCAAAGAGCCTCCCGGGTGTAGCCGAGCGAAATCATCGCTACTAAAACCTCTCAGTTTTAGTAGAACTACAGCCAAAGTGTCTCCCATAACCAATTGTGCAGTTGTGCTCGATGTGGGGGCAAGATTGTTTGGGCACGCCTCCTGCTCAATGGTAGTGAGAATGGTGTAGTGTGCCTGTTGTGCCAAATAGGAGTCACTGTTGCAGACCATTGCTATAACGGTGTTTCCCATCTCCTTTATTAGTGGTATTATACTCTTTATCTCTGGCGTATTGCCACTCTTGGAGAGGCATAAAACTATGTCGGAAGAGGTGATTATTCCAAGATCACCATGTATCGCTTCGGCAGCATGCATAAAGAGTGAAGGGGTACCGGTTGAGTTGAGGGTGGCAACAATTTTTTGTGCAACAATTGCACTCTTTCCAATCCCTGTAATAACTACCCTCCCTTTAGAGGCGAGAATCAATTTTACAACATCAATAAAAGTTTGATTTATATAATCGGTTAGTTTTTGGACAGCCTGCGCCTCTCTAATTACCACCTCTTTGGCAGCCGATATAATCTCCTCTTCGCTTAAGAGTACACTTTTGTCGCTTAAGAACATCTTCTTTTTTTTGAAATTTGAGAGTTTTTTGATACTTTAGAGTTACAAAGGTAGCCATTTTATTATTTACTAAGCTTTTTCTTTCAGTCATATATGTACCCAACCTCTCTTTTTTTGCACCGCGAACTAAAACGGATTTTTGGTTTTGATTCTTTTAGAGGGGCTCAGGAGGAGATCATCACATCGTTGATGAGAGGCGAGGATCTGTTTGTAATAATGCCTACAGGAGGGGGCAAATCTCTCTGTTATCAGCTTCCTGCACTTCTACTTGAAGGAACTGCAGTAATTGTCTCTCCTTTGATTGCCTTAATGAAGAATCAGGTAGATGCACTAAGAGGCTTTCTCATTGAGGAGGAGGGGATAGCCCACTTTTTAAACTCCTCTTTGAATAGGGGGCAGCTTAGAGAGGTGAAGCGTGATCTTCTGAGTGGTGTAACAAAGGTTCTATATGTAGCCCCCGAATCGCTTACCAAAGAGGAGAATATTGAACTACTAAAGCAGATTAAAATCTCTTTCTTTGCGGTTGATGAAGCGCACTGTATCTCTGAGTGGGGCCACGATTTTCGTCCGGAGTATAGAAGAATTAACCATTTGGTGTCGGAAATTGGAAGTGCCAACATTATAGCTTTAACAGCAACTGCTACACCTAAAGTTCAGGAGGATATTCAGAAAAATTTAGGATTGGAGGGGGCAAAGCTCTTTAAGGATTCCTTCAATAGGCCAAATCTCTACTATGAGGTTCGTGGCAAGAAGAGTATAGACAAAGAGATTGTACGATATATTAAAAACAATTCGGGTAAATCGGGTATTATCTATTGTTTGAGTCGTAAAAAAGTGGAGGAGATTGCCACTTTTTTAAATGTAAATGGGATTAAGGCTCTCCACTATCATGCGGGATTGGATGCATCTACAAGGGCTAAACATCAAGATCAATTCCTTATGGAGGAGGTGGATGTTATAGTGGCTACTATAGCTTTTGGGATGGGGATAGATAAACCCGATGTAAGATTTGTAATCCACTACGATATGCCTAAAAGCTTGGAGGGTTACTACCAAGAGACCGGGCGGGCAGGTAGAGATGGAGGGGAAGGGGTATGTATCGCTTTCTACTCATATAAAGATATACAGAAGCTCGATAAATTTCTCCAAAATAAGAGCCCGGCAGAGCAGGAGGTAGGAAGGCAGCTGCTTCAGGAGACAACTGCCTATTCCGAATCGCCACTCTGTAGAAGAGTTATTTTATTAAACTATTTTGGAGAGCAACCCACCTCTACCTATTGCGGCTCATGTGACAACTGCTTGGCTCCCAAGCCTAAGATAGAGGCTTCCCAGGAGGTGTTGGCTCTTTTGAATATGGTTGACCACTTTAAGGAGCACTTCAAAATAGACCATCTTGTAAATGTATTGGCAGGAGAGAGCAACTCTCTCATTAAATCGTACAACCACCACAATAGTGATTTTTTTGGAATAGGTATAACTAAAGGGAGAGATTTTTGGAGAGCCTTAATAAGGCAGTTGATTGCACTGAACTATCTCAAGAAAGAGGTTGATAGCTTTGGATTGATCTTTCTTACTCCAAAAGGGAGAGAGTTTATTTCCAATCCACGCCCATTCTCCTATGTAGAGGAGAAAAAATTGGAGAACGACAATTCCGAAGATTCAGATGAGCTGATTGATCAGGTAAGATACTCCGCTGCAGGAGATGAAAAATTGTTGGGTATGCTCAAATCTTTGAGAAGCTCTCTTGCTAAAAAGATGAAGCTTCCCCCTTTTGTAATCTTTAACGACACCTCGTTGGAGGAGATGTCAATCCACTACCCCATCTCATTTGAGGAACTCCAATATTGTCAAGGGGTAGGAGGGGGGAAGGCTAGAAAGTATGGGGAACCTTTTATTGATCTAATTGCTCGCTATGTAGAAGAAAATGACATAGATCGTCCTTCAGATATTGTAGTAAAGAGTACGGCAGACAAATCTTCTATTAAAATATTTATAATTACCAGTATAGATAGAAAGTTGCCGTTAGATGAGATAGCTCAAGCCAAAGGGCTCGATTTAGAAGAGGTTATCAGTGAAGTTGAATCTATTGTGCACTCCGGTACAAAACTAAATATCGACTACTTTATTAGGCAGATGGTAGATGACGACAAGGTTGAGGATATCTATGAATATTTTCTTAACGACGCTTTAACCGACTCTCTACAAGATGCTGCCAACGAGTTGGGTAGGGGATATACCGACGAGGAGATTAGATTGGTTAGAATTAAATTTTTATCTGAAATTGCCAATTGATGAGTTCGTATAAGAAAAATGGGGGTAGAGGAGCTCTCTTTCTTACTCTTGCTATTGTAGCTGTTGCTTTTACAATTGGCCTGCTATTGGTCCTATTTACCCCTCTGTTCCAAAGAGCGGCAGAGAAGCACTCCCCTATCTCTATCTCTCTTTTTGAGGCAACTCCCGCCGATGCGGCCATACTTCTCTATCTTCCAAATATTGGCAACACTCCCTTTACAGATGAGCTATTCCCCTATGATACCCTTCTATATAGAATGGTCGATCCCGAAGGGCTTGCAGGGGTGCTCTCTTACCACTATGGAGCCGGAGCGGGCGACTACTCCCTTCTTTCGATAGAGGTAGATTCTACTCAAAGAGCAAGGTTGACAGATAGTTGGGGTAGCCATCTGATACGACAGTATGAGGGGGTAAAACTTTACCGTATTGATAAAATCTCCTTTACCGTACTTGGAAGTAGAGTTTTACTATCTACCTCTCCTATTCTTTTAGAGTCCTCTATTAGAGCAGTTAAAGAGAGATGTTCTATAGCTTCTACACCACATTTTGCCTCTTTTCTATCTACAGTTGGTGGAGGGGAGAATCTTCTATTTATAGAGCATAGAAAGGGAGAAAAATTTTTCTCAAAATTTATAGATATAAAAGGGAGAGAGGAGTTGCTTCCACTCTTTCGTAAAGTTGCGCACCGATCATTCACCACTATTCATCTTAGTGGGGAGAATATTAGAGCACAATCGCAACTCCTATTGGATCCCCTCTCCAATGAGCGGCTATTGCCATTTGAAAACCTTGAAGGGGGGAGGATAACAGCTCCCTCTACTCTTCCGGCAACTACGCAATACTTTTTCTCTATCTCCTCTAATAGAGAGATAGAGAGAGGGGTGTTGCAAGAGAGCCATTTAGATGGTGTAGCAGGTAGTAAAAAGGGGAGAGAGTGGTTGGAGGGACTCAAATTAAAGGAGCTTGCAGTTGCCTCTTTTCCAATAGATAAGCAGCTCTCATACTTTATTCTTTTAAAGGGAGAAAAGAGTGGAAGGGGGCTAAAAAAAAGAGATGGGGAAATTTCTATATTCCAATACCCCTCACTGCTGGGAGAGATTTATGGTAACCGGTTTACTCTTGAGAGTGAAGAGGCGATAGTTAAACGGGGAGAGTGGTATTGGATTGGTAAGTTCAAAGATTTGGATTCTCTTGAGGAGCTTTTAGACTCTACTCAAACTCTACAAGATCACTTCAAAGAGAGAGAGAGCAAATTTGAGAAGAGAAGAAGAGGAAGAGAGGAGTATCTCTCTCTCTATCTTGCCGGCCACTACCTCTCTACCTATATAGATAGCCACTTCACCTCCAATGTTGGCAAGGTGCTCCTCCCACCCCTCTCCCCTACACTCAATCCCCATCTATACATTGAACTCTTTAGAGAAGGGGGGAGCTCTATTGAAGCAGAGATAAATTTTTATAGAGAGAGACTCTCAATAGAAGAGAAAAAGGGGGAGTGAGCCAACAATCTTTGCTATATTTGACCCTTAATTTGAAAGCAAAAAGTGATAAATGGATATTTTCTTTAGACTTTTAGCATTTGCTAAACCTTATCGTAAATATTGGCCCTCCTACCTGATAATCTCTCTTTTATCGGTGCTATTTGGAATAGCCAACTACGCTTTGATTGGGCCTCTTCTCAAAGTTCTTTTTGAAGCAGATGCAATTGCTTTTGAAGGTGTTGTTCCTCCGTTTTCACTATCGGCTTCATACTTTACGGCGCTCTTCAACTACTATTTGGTTGGTTTTATTAGAGAGAGCGGCCCTCTAAGAGGTTTAGTTTTTGTTTCGCTTATTTTGATTTTCTCCTCCCTTCTCTCCAATCTTATGAAATACCTTTCGCAGAGGATATTGGTAAGTATGAGAACAAGAATAATGAAGAGAATAAGAGAGGCGCTGTTCGATAAGATAACCTCCCTAAATGTAGGCTTCTTTAATGAGAGGCGCAAGGGGGATATCCTCTCTAGTATTTCAAATGATGTTACAGAGGTTCAGAACGGTGTTGCTAATAGCTTTCATATTATCTTTAGAGACCCTATTCTTATTTTGGGCTTTTTCTTTATGCTTCTCTATCTCTCTCCAAAATTGACCATAGTTACAATGTTGACCCTTCCCGTCTCTGCACTTGTTATTGGAAGAATCACTCGAAAGCTCAAAAGGGGAGCAAAAGAGGCACAATCTATGATGGGAAGAATTGTGAGTCATTTTGAAGAGGCTATTTCGGGGATAAGAATTACTAAAGCTTTTAATGCTCAAAGATATCTCTCTCAAAATTTTGATAAGAGCAATGAGGCCCATCGGAAAATCTCTAAAAAAATGTATAATAGACAGGAGTTGGCCTCCCCTATGTCGGAATTTTTAGGAATTGGGGTGGCAGCCTCTGTCATCTTCTATGCGGGGTATCTTCAGATGAGGGGCGAATTGGGGATGGATTGGTCTACTTTTGTGGTATATATTGGATTTTATTGGAGAGTTTTGGAGCCTTCTAAATCTATCTCTAACGCCTATGCAAATTTACAGAGGGGATTGGCTTCCGGAGAGCGGTTATTTGCAATCTTAGATATGGAGTCGCCAATTGAGGAGAGAGAGAACCCTATCACTATCAAAGATTTTTCAGATAGGGTAGAGTTCAAAGATGTCTCCTTCAAATATGAAGAGGAGCCGGTACTGAAAGAGCTCTCTTTTGAAATTGTTAAAGGTACAACTGTAGCTTTGGTGGGGCCGAGCGGTGCCGGCAAAACCACCATAGCAGATTTGCTGCCCCGCTTTTGGGATGTCACTTCGGGCTCTATCTCTGTAGATGGGGTAGATATAAGAGAGTTGAATATAAGAGATTTAATCTCCCTTCTGGGTATTGTAACTCAAGAGTCTATTCTCTTTAACGATTCGGTCTTTAACAATATAACCTTTGGAATGGAAGGGTTTAGCGAGCAAGAGGTCTATAGGGCGGCAAAGATTGCCAATGCCCATCAATTTATAGAGCAGCTCCCCGAGGGCTACGATACCAATATTGGCGACAGCGGCTCTAAGTTGTCTGGAGGGCAGAGGCAGCGCTTGGCTATTGCAAGGGCGGTTCTTAAGAATCCTCCAATTTTAATTTTGGATGAGGCCACCTCTGCATTGGATACCCAAAGTGAACTGTTGGTGCAGGAGGCTCTCTCCAATTTGATGAAGAGCAGAACAACGCTGGTAATAGCCCACAGACTCTCTACCATTCAACATGCCGATACCATATTGGTGCTTAAAGATGGAGTGATTGTAGAGCGGGGTAGGCACAAAGAGCTAATTGCCCAAAAAGGGGTATATTCGCATCTCTGTAATTTGCAGACCTTCTCATAAATTATATAAATAGATATCTAATGAGCAGTGGAAGAAAGGAGAGTGAATTTGAGAAGCAGAGGCGGTTTGACAAGAGCTATCTTAAGATGGCCCATATATGGGCTCAAAATTCACACTGTAGTAAGAGGAAAGTGGGAGCCCTTATAGTAAAGGAGAGGATGATAATCTCCGACGGTTATAATGGAACTCCTTCGGGATTTGAAAATGAGTGCGAAGAGGGTGGAAAGACCAAACCCTATGTGTTACATGCCGAAGCAAATGCTATCACTAAAATTGCCAAGTGGGGTAACAGTAGCGATGGAGCTACTCTATATGTAACGACAGCACCCTGTTTAGAGTGTGCCAAGCTTATTATTCAGGCAGGGATTGTTAGGATAGTTTATAGAGATCCCTACTCTCTTCCCGATGGGATAAATTTGTTAGAGAGAGCAGGAATAGAGATAGTGCATCTAAACGATTAAAATGAGACCAATGTCAAAAAGAAGAAATTCCCAATCGGTTTTAACAATATTGATAATATTTCTATTGGGAGCCCTCTCCCATTCGATCTATGTAAAGGTTACTCAAAATAGAGAGATAGCTATTAAAGGTGCCG
Organism: uncultured Muribaculaceae bacterium; assembly: GCA_964512295.1. Lineage (GTDB taxonomy): Bacteria > Bacteroidota > Bacteroidia > Bacteroidales > UBA932 > Bact-08. The sequence continues at coordinate 23,209 of CAZEGL010000013.1, read as the reverse complement.
GTTGGGAGAAGCTCCTATTGGTTTTGGATCAGATTGATAGACACTATGTAGATTCGGTAGATAAGAGAGGGGTTTCGGAATCTCTTATCCCTTATCTTCTACAGAGCTTAGACCCCCATTCGATCTACCTTCCCCCTTCGGAACTTAAAATTTCCGATGAGCAGCTTGTGGGCAATTTCGATGGGATTGGAATACAATTCAACTCTCCTAACGATACTGCCGTAGTTATCAATGTGATTGGTGGCGGTCCCTCGGATAAGGTGGGGATTCTTTCGGGAGACCGTATTGTTAAGGTAGATCAAAAGAGAGTTGCCGGAGTGGAATTTCAACAAGACTCTTTGGTCTCTCTACTGAGAGGCAAATCGGGAACTAAGGTTAGTTTAGAGATTATGAGGGTAGGGCTTAAGGAGCCGCTTACCTTTGAGATTACCCGTGGAAAAATACCTTTAAAGAGTGTAGATGTAGCCTTTATGCTCAACGATTCTTTGGGCTATATAAAGCTTACCAAATTCACCAGAACCAGCCACAAAGAGTTTTTGACGGCAATGGAGCATCTTACACAGGAGGGGTTAAGCTCTTTAATTATAGATTTAAGAGGCAATAGTGGCGGATACTTCGATCAAGCTCTCCTTATCTCTAATGAGTTTTTAGAGAAAAAATCACTCTTGGTCTTTACCGAAGGGAGGAAGCGTAGCAGGCAAAATTACTTTGCCGATGGGCGAGGAAAATATTTTGATGTAGAGCTTAAAGTTCTAATTGATGAGGGCTCAGCCTCTTCAAGCGAAATTTTGGCCGGTGCTATTCAAGATAACGATAGAGGAGTGATTATTGGAAGACGCTCTTTTGGTAAGAGCTTGGTGCAGGAGCCAATCTACTTCTCGGACAGTTCGGGTATTAGGCTCACTGTAGCCCGTTTTTACACCCCTTCGGGCCGCTCTATACAGAAGCCCTACAGGAGCGACAACTATAGAGAAGATATTATTGAACGCTACCGCCATGGAGAGATGCTTAGTGCCGACAGTATTAAGATAGACTCTTCTCAAATCTATAGAACACCTGCCGGTAAAACTCTTTACGGTGGAGGAGGAATTGTTCCCGATCTATTTATCCCAATTGATACCGTTGGCGCTACACCCTTTTTGATTAAGATATCCAATTTGGGGCTCACCTTCCGCTATAGTGCAAAACTGGCCGACAGATATAGAGGAGAACTCAACAGAATAACTAATTTAGAGATGCTCTACTCACTCTTCGATAAGATTAATTTAGAGGAGGGTTTTTTAGAGTATCTTAAAAAGTTGGGAATTACTCCAACTCCAAAGGAGTGGAATAGTAGTAGAGAGGTAGCTTTGGCTCATATAAAAGCCTTTACCGGTAGATATTCCCCACTCGAAGATGGAGCTTTTTACCCTATTCTGCTGTCGATAGATAGAACTATTTTAACAATTACCGCCCCCTCTGAGCAATAAAACGGTAGGTAATTTCTCCCATTTTAAGTGGAGTATCTTTGGAATTTGCACTAAATCGAGAGTTTCGTGCCGCCATAAGCGAGTAGGTGTGTAGACAGGGATCTGTAGAGCTCTTGTTCTGTACCACAGCAGCCTCTTTTACATAGCCTGCCCTATCTACCTTTATCTCTACAACTACATCGCCCCCTCCAAGACATTTATATGCGGGAACCGGGAGTAGAATTGCCTCCCTACCCTCTATTCTATACGAGATAACCGAAGGACCTCTGTAGCTCTGTGGAGCCTCTTCTTTTGCTTTTGCTCTACTCTCTTTAGAGATCTCTATACCACTTTCGGCACTCTTTTTGGCTTGATCCAACTTTTTCTGTAGCTCCCTTGCACGATCATAGATATCGGAGGGGTCTCTATTTCTATCGTCTTTGAGTCTCTCCCCCTCTTTTCGAGAGAGATCGACCGCAACATTTCTTATAGGTGTAGTACCGCTTAAAAGTCTCTCTATCTCCTCTTTAGCCTCCTCTTTAACCCTCTCCAAATAGAGTTCTCTCTCTTCAACCTCCTCTTTGGTAAAATCCAGTAGAAAGCTGCTCTCCTCTTTTAAAATAAAATCTATCCTGTTGATCAGTAGGATAATAAGTAAAATAAGATGGACAGCTACAGTTAGATATATACCTGCATTATTTTCCCGTTTAAACATTATATTTTATTGAGGGCTCTCTCAATTGTAGCATGAAGAATATCTATAGCAACCAAGTTGTGGCCACCCTGTGGAACTATTATATTGGCATAGCGCTTGGTAGGCTCTATAAATTGAAGATGCATAGGCTTTACGGTATCTTCGTAGCGCTCCAATACCTTCTCTACTGTTCTTCCCCTCTCCTTAATATCTCTCATAATTACCCTTCCAAGTCTATCGTCGGGGTCGGCATCTACAAAGACCCTAATATCCATTAAATCTCTAAGCTTAGCAGAGCTAAATATAAGGATTCCCTCTATAATGATCACCTTTGATGGCTTTATTGCTATTGTTTCGGTAGTAGATCTTGAGCAGGTGAGATAGGAGTAAACCGGCTGCTCAATACTTTTATTGGCTTTAAGGCTCTCTATATGTTCAATGAGCAGTTCGAAATCTACCGAGTTTGGATGGTCGAAGTTGAGCTCCAATCTCTCCTCTAAAGGGAGATGGCTATTGTCTTTATAGTAGGAGTCTTGAGGAATTATTACAACCTCTTTTGGGGAGAGAAGATTTGTGATCTCTTTTACCACTGTGCTCTTTCCCGATCCGGTTCCTCCTGCAATTCCTATTGTCAACATAGCTCTCTCTCTTTAAAAATTGGCGTTTTGAGGAGTTCTTGGAAAGGGTATAACATCTCTAATATTGGACATACCGGTAACAAAGAGAAGGAGTCGTTCAAAGCCCAATCCAAAGCCGGAATGTGGAACAGTACCATATTTGCGACTCTCTAAATACCACCACAAGGAGTCCTGCTCAATCTTCATCTCTGCTATTCTCTCCTTTAGTTTATCATAGCTCTCTTCGCGCTCCGACCCTCCAATAATCTCTCCTATCTTTGGAAAGAGAATATCCATAGCTTTAACTGTTTTGTTATCTTCGTTGAGCTTCATATAGAAAGCTTTGATTCCTTTAGGATAGTTGGTAACTATTACCGGTTTTTTAAAATGCTTTTCAACCAAGTAGCGTTCATGTTCGCTCTGAAGATCGACCCCCCACTCAACAGGGTACTCAAATTTTTGCCCCGACTCCTTAAGAATTTCTATCCCTTCGCTATAGCTAATTCTCTTAAAAGTGGTCTCAACAACCCCTTTTAATCTTTCAAGCAGCCCTTTGTCAAACATATCGTTTAAGAATTGAAGATCGTCAATACTCTTTTCTAAGGCATACGAGATTAAATATTTGATAAACTCTTCTGCAAGATCCATATTATCTTCTATGGTGTAGAAGGCCATCTCGGGTTCTATCATCCAAAACTCTGCCAAATGGCGGGGGGTATTTGAATTCTCTGCTCTAAAAGTTGGTCCAAAGGTGTATATCTCGCCTAAAGCAGTAGCGCCAAGCTCTCCCTGAAGCTGTCCACTTACTGTTAAGGATGTTCTCTTTCCAAAAAAGTCTTTGGAGTAATCTATTGTTCCATCACTCTTTTTAGGAAGAGAGGAGAGCTTTAAGTTGGTCACTTGAAACATCTCTCCCGCACCTTCGGCATCGGAAGCTGTAATTATTGGGGTGTGTAGATAGAAAAACCCCTTATCGTTGAAGAAGTTGTGTATAGCAAATGCCATTGCATGCCTTATGCGGAGTATTGCTCCAAAGGTGTTGGTCCTGGGCCTAAGATGGGCAATCTCTCTTAAAAATTCCATTGAGTGCCCCTTCTTTTGAAGAGGATAGGCCACGGGGTCGGCCTTTCCCAAAAGTTGGAGAGAGTGAGCCTGAAGTTCAACGCTCTGTCCACTTCCCATAGAGGGGACCAACTCACCAACTACCGCTATGGAGGAGCCGGTTGTAACCTCTTTAAGCATCTCTTCAGAAAAATCCTTACCGTCAAAAACAACTTGAATGCTCTTGATTGTAGAGCCATCGTTCAACATTACAAAAGTAATCTTTTTACTTCCTCTTTTACTTCTAACCCAGCCTTTTACCAATATAGACTCTACCGCTCCACTCTCTAAAGCAACAGCTATCTTTACTCTCTTTTTTCTACTTGACTCCATTCTTCAACTATTTCTATTAAAAAAACTAGCGACAAATTTAAAGAAAATGTCGCTAATTTACTAAATGGTTATTTAGAGATTAAATCTACTCTCTATTCAAAGGGGATTCTCATAACTTGCAATATTTTACGGGGTATTTCGGTATTGTCCATCCTACCCGAAAAATTGCGGCTGCCCGGCCCTATTGCAAATACCGGTACTGCAGAACCTGTATGAGAAGAGGTGGTCCAACCAACATTGGCCTTTTTGTTCATCTCTACAATTTTGGCATTATCACTCTCGTCGCTTTCGGGATATTTTTTAGAACTCTTCTGCTCCTCCAACTGTGTCAGATCCAATTTATACCCCTTCTCTCTACCAAGGGCCAAACCTCCGGTCTCATGGTCTGCGGTAACTACAATTAAAGTTTCGTTGGGGTACTTGGAGTAAAATCTAAAAGCAACCTCTACTGCAGCAGCAAAATCGAGAGTCTCCAATAGATTGGCTTTTGCATCGTTGGAGTGGCCTGCCCAATCTATTTTCCCCCCTTCTGCCATAATAAAGAACCCTTTTGTTCCATATAGGTGTCCAATAGCTGCCGCTACAACATGCGATAGGCACATATCTCCCTTTTCGCGATCCAATGCATAGGGGAGATCGCCGCTCTTACCCTCATTTTGAAAGAGCATAATTTTCTCTCTATTCTCTTTCTTTAACTCTCTATACTCCTTGAGACCTTTGGCTATCGAATAGCCCCCCTCTTTGAGAATTTCATAAATATCCCTTTGATCCCTCTCTTTGCCGGTTGGGTTGATAAAGTCTCCACCTCCATAAAATTCAAAGCCGGTTTGTGGTATCTGCAGAGCAATATCGTAGTATTGCTTTCTGCTCTCTGCAGAGGCATAGAAGGCAGCGGGTGTAGCATGATCCATAGTTACACTCGAAACTATTCCAATAGGTACTCCTGTACGATGTATCTTATAGGTTATACTCTCTAAGGCGGTGGTATCGGGAGCCATTCCCAACATATTGTTCTTTGTCTTAAAACCGGTAGAGAGCGCTGTTCCCGCAGCAGAAGAGCATGTTATATAGGAGTTGGCCGAATAGGTAGTGGCCATTCCCATAACGGGAAACTTGGTGAAGGAGAGAGCTTCATTTGCAATCTCACCCTTTAAAGTAGAGAGGTACGCCTCTGCAAGTGAGAGTTGGGAGAATCCCATCCCATCGCCAATAAATAGAAATACAAATTTGGGAGGCTGCCCCATACCCCCTCTTCCCCTTTGCCACTCTTGTGCTGTCAAACCAATGGCAAATAGGGAGATAAGCAATATAGCACCCCCTTTTTTTATTAACCTTTTCATAATGCTACAATTTAATAGTTATTATACAAAAGAGGGTGTCTTTCTGTTCAAAAGCACCCTCTTAAGTTTTCTATAAAGTGATTACTCTGCTCTTCTGGCACTGTACATAATCCTAAGTGCCGAGGTGCGTCTGAGCTCCTGTTTTATATCGGTAATAATTCCCATTCTAACATTTTCATCGGCCTTGAGGGTAACTGTCATAAACGAGCGGTCTGCTTCGCTGCGCGTCTCCCTTTCAGCTGCAATAAAGTCTCTAATATCATCTATTGTTTTGAAAGAGTCGTTGAGTTGGATACGGGCATCTGTACCATACTGCGCTTGGCGACTTAAGATTGGTGTACCTATATAAATATAGGCTGCCAAATCTTTTCTCTCCAATTTTGCCACCTCTGTAGCTTCGGGAAGAAGCACATTCACCAATCGGTCTGTCTGTCTCATGGTAGTTGATACCATAAAGAAGAAGAGTATCATAAAAACAATGTCGGGAAGTGATGCAGTGCTGAGTGCAGGTGCACCCTTACTCCCTTTTTTACTGAACTTTGCCATAACTACTTTTTCTAATTTAAAATATCAACTATCTCTTTCCTGTATCCTTAGGCTCCGCTTCAGATATAAATTGTGGAACTGCTTCCCTAACAATCTTCTGCTTCTGTTCGTCTAATGAGATATAAGGTTTCCCAAAATGTTGAATGGCAAACTCGTCGCGAATTTCATTGACAGCTTTTACCAGTTCGTTCTGAACAGCAAGGTATGCTTTATAGCTGGTACCGCGGGTATTTTGCAATGAGATAACACCCTTAGATACAGCATACTCCTGCCAACCTTCAATATGCTTAATCTCCCGCTCGGGAAGATGTTCGCTATTGGTGGGATTTGATAGAAACTCCTTGGTCTTCTCCTTCAACTGACTTATATCCAATAGATCCCCCCCAGCAAATAGACGGTCGTAATCATTGAGCAAAACAACCATTATGTTTCGCTTATTAATCTTGACATCGTCTTGTTTCTGATTCTCATCGGGCATAGGAGGGAGCCGTCTCTGAAGACCGGTCTCTACATCCATTGTGGTAACCATCAAAAAGAAGATCAGTAGCAGAAAGGCGATATCTGCCATAGAGCCTGCATTGATTTCCTGTATTGGTCTTGCCATTTTTACTATTTGTTATTAACGATTTTTGATAAAATTTTTAATCCCACCACCAACTATAGCAACAAATGATACTGCCAATAGAATGTAGGTTAAGATTAAGCCGGTGTCTGTTGCTCTAAAAGTGAACTCACTTGGTGCTTCGGTTAGATTTACATAAACCGGGTTGCCTGATGCAATCAGATAAGAGAAGCCAATTAGCACCGCTGCCATAACAAGTGCCAAGAGAGTTCGTTTAAGACTTTTAGGGTCTCTGGCCATACCTACTAAGGGTAACACAACAGCCAAAACCAGCGCTATGCCAAATAAGATATAGGCATAGAGCAGATAAGTGTCGAGCATCCCATCTTGATTAATAAAAAATATAACGGTAAGTAGGAGACCCAACCCAAAAAGAAGTAATAAAATATAATTTGAAAGCTTCTTCATATCGGTCTATTTTTTGGATTTAACCAAGATGTCAATCAATGAGATTGAAGCATCCTCCATAGAGATAACTATAGAGTCGATTTTTGCTATAAGATAGTTGTAGAAAAGTTGAAGAATAATAGCAACTATAAGACCAAATACTGTTGTAATAAGAGCTACTTTAATACCACCCGCTACCAAGTTGGGGGAGATATCTCCAGCTGCCTCAATAGCATCGAAGGCCTCAATCATACCTATAACTGTTCCCATAAAGCCCAACATAGGTGCGATAGAGATAAAGAGAGAGATCCAAGAGAGTCCACTTTCAAGCTGGCTCATTTGAACCGATCCATAAGAGACAACCGATTTCTCTACAACCTCAATACCTTCGTCGGCACGCAGGAGTCCTTGATAGAAAATACTTGCTACAGGTCCGCGAGTATCTCTGCAAACATCTTTTGCAGCCTCTACACCACCCTCCTGCATTGCGGTTCCAATTTTCTCTATCAGTTTGGCTGTGTTGGTGCTAGCCATATTTAGATAGATGATTCTCTCTATTGCAAGAGCCAAACCAAAAATCAAAGTCATAAGGATAGTTGCCATAAAGCCGGCTCCACCTTCGATAAATTTGGTCTTCAACTGCTGGTGGATAGGGGTATCCTGCTGTTCTGTCGACAAGCCTGTAGCCGATTCAGGTGTTTGGGCTACAACATATTGTGCAGAAATGGCTATAAATCCAATTACTGCCAAAAACATGAAAAATTTTTTCATAAATTTTTGAATGATTAAAGTATTAAACAAAAAATATTTAAATAGTTTCTAATAAATTAAAATATAGTTATATCAAATCTGTTGCAATTTATAAAGATTTTTTTAAAAACACTATTCTATCGATATTTCTCCTCTTAAATTGCTCTTTAATTTGAGTGTTATTTCTTCATTTGCAGTATTTTGACCCAATAAAAATAAAAATTTTGCCAAAGCTGCCTCAAAAGTAATATCCTCTCCACCAATTACTCCCAATTTTAGAAGTTCTACTCCTGTTGTGTAGGCACCCATATCTACGCTCCCCGCTACACATTGAGAGACATTAAGCATAATGAGTCCTCTATCTAACCCTCTCTTTAGAAGCGAGATAAACCACTCTTTTGTGGAGGCGTTCCCCGAACCGAAACTCTCTATTATTACCCCTTTTAACCCCTCTGTATTTAAGATTGCCTCAATACTTTCGGGCGATATGCCGGGAAACAGCTTTAGTGTGGCAACTTGATTCCCCACTCTTTTAGAGAGTTTGAGGGGGGCATTCCACTCTGTAGGGTAATTTATAAAGGGTCTGTTATATAGAATTTTTATTCCCGCTTCAGCTAAAGGGGGATAGTTTGGAGAACGGAACGCATTAAAATTCTCTGCGCTATACTTGATTGTTCTGTTGCCTCTAAAAAGTTCTGTTCCAAAGAAGAGCGAAACTTCCGGTACCATCGCCCTTCCCTCTTCGTTTCTTGCTGCTGCCACCTCAATTGCAGAGATAAGATTCTCTCTTCCATCTGTCCTTAACATTCCTACGGGGAGCTGACTTCCTGTGAAAACAACAGGTTTTGCCAAATTTTCCAACATAAAACTTAAGGCAGAGGCACTATACGACATTGTATCTGTTCCATGCAACACCACAAAACCGTCGTACTCATTGTAATTTTCCTCTATCATTTTGGCAATCTCTATCCATATAGAGGGTTCAACATCGGAAGAGTCTATTGGAGGGTCGAATGAGAGAACATCTATAGTGTGGATAATCTTCCCAAGCTCAGGGACCTCCTTTAAAATTTCATCGAATTTATAAGGAGCAAGTGTCATGGTTGCGCCGCTCTGTTTCATACCGATTGTACCACCGGTATAGATCAATAATATTTTAGCCTTTTCTGTGGCTATCGATGTTAAATAACGCTTTTGCATTGCTGGTAGTAATATTGGCAACCTTCTCTAAGGGGAGCTCTAAAAGTTGAGCCACCTTAGAGGCAATTTCGATTATGTAGGAGGGTTCATTTCTCTCTCCTCTATATGGAACGGGAGTGAGCCATGGGGAGTCTGTCTCCAATACAATATCTTTCGGCTCAACTCTCTTTATAGTTTGGGCAACTTTACTCTTATTGAAAGTGATCACCCCTCCAATACCAACTTTGAAGTCGCCAAAACTCTTTATTCTTTGGTAGCTTTCGTAGCTTCCCGAAAAGGCGTGAAAAACTCCTTGAAGTTCGCTTCTCTTAAATTTTTTTAGGGAGTTGAAAATCTCTTCACTCGATTTTCTACAATGGATTATAAGAGGGAGTTGGAGCTGTAGTGCAGCATCTATCTGCTCTTCAAAGACAACTCTCTGCTCCTCTATATACTTGTCTGACCAGTGGAGATCTATTCCCACTTCGCCAACTGCAACACTCTCTTTGAGAAAGATCCTCTCCAAGGCAAAACGAAGCTCCTCTTTCCAGTTGTGGGAGACCGAAGTGGGGTGGAGGCCGGAGGCTTTCAATAGAAATTGAGGAAACTGTAAGAGAGCACTCTCCATAGCATTGTGGTAGCTACTATCTATAGAGGGAACTATAGAGGTAGAGACTCCTCTACCAACGGCTCTCTCTACTGTAGCAGTAAGGTCGTTCTCAAATTTAGAGTCGTAAATATGGGAGTGTGTATCTATAAATTCCATCTCAAACTGTTGCTCCTGCTATTTTATATCTCTTCCCCTCTAACGCTTCTATCCTACCCTCCAACTCCAACTCAACCAATAGAGAGAGTAATTTTCCAATCTCTATCCCAACCGATTGAGCTATCCTCTCTACAGAGGGTTCGCCAAGCTGTTGCAAAGTTACCAATATTTTTATCTTCTCTTCATTTATTGGAGTATCAAATAGAGTAGAGTCTGTAGGGGATGCAATTATAGGAGCTCTTTCCCATCCCAACTGGTTGAACATCTCCTCTACTGTGGTAAATAGATTGGCGCGATTATTGGCAATTAAGAGATTACACCCCTTAGAGAGAGTGTCGTCAACCCTTCCGGGGAGAGCAAACACTTCCCGATTGTAGCAGTTGGCCATAGAGGCTGTAATTAGAGAGCCGCCCCTTTCGCCCGACTCTATCACTATCAGCAGATCACTTATACCTGCTATAATTCTATTGCGTCTAATGTAGTTAAGTTTCATAAAGGCACTCCCTTTTGGCAGTTCGGTTAGTAGTGCCCCCTTCTCTACTATCATTTTAGACCAATTGGTGTGTGAAGCGGGGTAAATCTGATCTGGAGCGCATCCCAAAATTGCCACTGTAGGGAGGTTGTATTTCAATGCGCTCTTGTGTGCCTGGATATCGATACCAAATGCCAAGCCACTTACAATTATTGTATTGGGAGCCACTATAGAGATCTTTTCAACTATCTTTTGGCACATCTCAATTCCATAGCGGGTTGCTCTACGAGTTCCAACTATTGAGATAAATCTGCTATCTCTAAGTTTGGCTCTACCCCTTTTATAGAGTATAATGGGGTAGTCGTTACACTCCATAAGTTTTTTTGGATAGTCGCCTAAAGGGTCGCCGGCAATTAAGATTGAGACTCCTCTACTCTCTGCCCATAGAAGCTCTTTTGTGCAGCTCTTTAAAAGTTCCTCTTTGGAGCGGTACCCAAGCTTGCCATATTTTAAAGCTGTCTCACCCCCCTCTATATCCCATAAAAGATCGAATAGCGAGGATACTCTATCAAACTCTGCAACTACCCTTTTCCTAAATGTGGGGTAGTATACCAATAGCCTATTTAAAGCTATAGCCTTTACTCTATCGTCAAATTGCATAGCCTTCTCTCTCTCTCCAATAGTAGTGAGATTAGACTATTCCACCTCTCTATTTTAGAAAAAAAAATGTTAGAAGGGTAAAATTAGAGAATCAACATAGCATCGCCATAAGGCCCCACCTTATATCCCTCTTTGAGAGCCACCTGATATGCTTTCATTACATTCTCATAACCGCCAAAAGCTGCAACACTCATGAGCATTATACTTTTTGGCAGATGGAAACTTGAGACTAAAGCATCGGCAATTGAGAAGTTGTATGGGGGGAATATAAATTTGTTGGTCCACCCCTCGTAGGGAATTAAATTTCCTTTGGTGGTTACTGAACTTTCTGTTGCGCGGGTTACTGTAACCCCTACTGCAACAATTTTTCCACCCTCCTCTTTAGTGCGATTTACAATTTCGACACACTCCTGGTCTATAAGCATCCGTTCGGAGTCTGTCTTATGTTTGGAGAGATCCTCTACATCTACATCGCTAAAATTGCCACGCCCCATATGGAGGGTTATGTAGGCCCTGTTAATTCCTTTAATATCCATTCTCTTGAGCAGCTCTCTGCTAAAGTGGATACCTGCTGAGGGAACAGCTACAGCGCCCTCATTTTTTGCAAAAATAGTTTGATACCTCTCCTTGTCGCTAACTTCTGCATGGGGCCTAATCCATTTGGGGATAGGCATCTGTCCTAAACTATTTAAGGCTGCCTTAAACTCTTCGTATGTACCGTCGTATAGAAAGCGAAGAGTTCTTCCCCTTGAGGTGGTATTATCTATTATCTCTGCAATAAGATATTGATTGCCCGATTGCTCCTCTCCAAAAAACAACTTATTGCCAATTCTAACTTTTCTGGCAGGATCTACCAATATGTCCCATAATTTCTGTTCTCTATTGAGCTCTCTCAAGAGAGTAACTACAATATCGGCTTCGGTCTTCTCTTTTTTTCCCAACAGTCGGGCTGGGAAAACCTTTGTGTCGTTAAGAATAAATAGATCTTTAGGATTAAAATATTGAAGAATATCTTTAAAGATTATATGTTCAATCTTTCCACTCTTTTTGTGAAGAACAAGAAGTTTAGATTCGTCTCTATACTCTGCCGGATATTTTGCTATAAATTTTGGGTCTAAATGGTAATTGAATTGAGATAATTTCATAAATAACTTTTTTTTAAAAAGATGAGCACAAGTATATACTTATACGCATTTTTTTAAAAAAAGTTTCAATTCCTCTATAGATAGGCCATTTTCTACCCTAAAATTACCTGAACCGGTTCTAATTAAACCACTCAGATGGGCACCACTCCCCAGCTCTACCCCCAAATCGCGAACCAAAGAGCGGATATAGGTGCCTTTACTACACTCAATTTTAATCTTTAGAAGAGGAGCACTCCACTCTAAAAGCTCAATTCTATCTATTGTTATAGTTGAAGGAGATAGAGGTACCTCTACACCGTCCCGAGCATAGAGATAGGCTCTTTTTCCACCCACCATCTTTGCCGAATAGAGTGGGGGAATCTGCTGCTGCTCTCCAATAAAAGAGAGGAGAGCCTTTTTAATGCTCTCTTTGGTAATGTGCTCCCAGCTGTAGAAGTTGTCGAACTCCTTCTCTAAATCATACGAAGGGGTAGTAGCTCCAAAAGTAATCTCTGCTATATACTCTTTGGGTTGTGCTTGAAAGTGGTTGGCCAATTTTGTAGCCTTTCCTACACAAATTAAAATAACCCCGGTGGCAAGGGGGTCTAAAGTGCCGGTGTGTCCCACTTTAATTTTTTTTATCATAAACCATCGTTGTAAAAGCCCTTTGGCCTGTCTTACAACATCGGCAGAACTCCATTTTAATGGTTTATCTACAACAAATAGGAGAGCTCCACCATACTCTTCAATATTGGTAGAGAGAGGATTTTTGATGCTCTCTTTATCTACAATATAGAGCTCTCTGCTCTGCCTATCCAATGGTGTGGTCAATTGTGAGATCTATATTTTTTCAACCCTTCTAAGATGGCGCCCACCTTCAAAAGAGCTGCTAAAAAAAGCCTCTACAATCTCTATAGCGCATTTGGTGTCGATAAATCTGGCAGGGAGCGAAACTATATTGGCGTTGTTATGCTCTCTGGCCAGTTTTGCCAATTCACTGTTCCAACAGAGGGCAGCTCTCACCCCTTGATGTTTGTTGAGGGTCATACTAATCCCATTTCCCGAACCGCAAAGGGCAATTCCAAAAGGAATTGAGCCGCTCTCTACAGCTTTGGCAAGGGGATGTGCAAAATCGGGATAGTCTACACTTTCGGTGGAGTGGGTTCCAAAATCTTCTACTTTAATGGAGTGATTTTGTAAATAACTTTTGATAGCCTCTTTCATTGGGTATCCGGCATGATCTGAGGCTATTCCTACCAATTTAATCTCTTCTTTCATAGCTACAAAGATAACAATTCTTAAAAGAGTAAAGAATTTTATACATTTGTTCTCCACTAAGTTTCGAGCAATGAAAATACCCATTTTAGATCTCAAAAGCCAATATCTAAAGATAAAAAATGAGATAGACACCTCTATTCAAAAGGTGATTGATAGTGCCTATTTTATTAATGGACCTGCTGTTCAACTTTTCGAGAAAAATTTAGCCTCCTATTTGGATTCCAAATATGTAATTGGATGTGCCAATGGTACAGATGCGTTACAGATAGCTCTTATGTCGTTGCAGCTTAAGCCCGGAGATGAGGTGATTGTACCGGCATTTACCTTTGCCGCTACGGCGGAAGTGGTGGCTATTCTAAATTTGGTTCCAATCTTTGTAGATGTGGAGTTAGAGAATTTTAATATTAAAATCGATCAGATTGAGAGCGTCATCACTCCAAGAACCAAGGCGATAATTCCGGTGCACCTCTTTGGACAGGGGGTAGATATGGAACCCCTTATGAAGATAGCCAAGAGACACTCTCTTTTTGTAATTGAAGATAATGCCCAAGCGCTTGGGGCCAAATACTACTATAGCAACGGCTCCTCAAAATATTATGGAACTATTGGAGATATAGGGTGTACCTCCTTTTTCCCCACAAAAAATTTGGGCTGCTATGGCGATGGAGGGGCAATTTTCTGTCAAGATAAAGATCTGGCCCAAAGGATCAAGATGGTTACCGACCATGGTCAGAAAGTAAGGTATAGCCACGATATTATAGGATGTAATTCCCGTTTAGATTCAATACAGGCAGCTATCTTAGATGTGAAGCTCAAATATCTGACAGACTATTCTAAGAGAAGATCTGAGGCAGCCGCTCTCTACAAAGAGTTGCTCGCCAATGTAGAGGAGATTACTCTCCCCTCACACTCTTCATGGAGCGACCATCTCTATCACCAATTTACTATTAGAACAAAGAGAAGAGAGAAGTTGAAGAAGTTTTTGGCAGAGAGAGGGATCTCCTCAATGATCTATTATCCCTATCCTTTAAATAGACAGCGGGCCTTCTCTTCTATAGCGCGTATGAGCCACTCTTTAGAAAATTCAGAGATACTCTCTAAAGAGGTGCTCTCACTCCCTATGCATAGTGAACTTACGCCTCAAATTCAAGAGATTGTAGCCAATGGTGTCAAAGATTTTTTTCAATAGATGAGAGAGGGTACTGTTTTAGTAACCGGAGGGGTTGGCTATATAGGATCCCACACTGTTGTAGAACTTTATAGTGCAGGGTATCGCCCAATTATTGCCGATAATCTCTCCAACTCCTCTCCCGTTATTTTAGAGGGTATCTCTAAAATTGTTGGAGAGAAACCTATCTTTGAGAGGGTCGATTGTGCCAATCAAAAAGAGGTAGAGGCTCTTTTTATCAACTACCCAAATATAGAGTATGTAATTCATTTTGCAGCATATAAGGCTGTTGGAGAGAGTGTAGAAAAACCACTTCTCTATTACCGAAACAATCTTCTCTCTCTTATAAATGTTTTAGAGCAACTTGAAAAAAGGGGTAGAGGCTCTCTAATTTTCTCCTCCTCCTGTACAGTCTATGGCAACCCCGACCCAAAAGATCTTCCGATAGATGAGAGTGCCCCACTTCGCCCGGCATCGTCGCCATATGGCGCCACCAAGCAGATGTGCGAAGAGATTCTAAAAGATTGTGCAGAGGCGCCCCACTCAAAGTTAAATGCCATCTCACTAAGATATTTTAATCCTATTGGCGCACACCCCTCTGCCCTTATAGGGGAGCTTCCCCAAGGTGAACCACAAAATTTAATGCCTATTGTAACTCAAACCGCTACAGGAGAGAGGGAGCGGGTTATGGTATTTGGGGACGACTACAACACCCCCGACGGCTCTTGTATTAGAGACTACCTTGCTGTAACAGATTTGGCAAAAGCGCATCTTGCTGCACTAAAGAGTTTAGAGAGTGCAGAGGAGAGGGGCTCTATTCAATATTTTAATTTGGGTACCGGGAGAGGACTCTCTGTCTTTGAGGTGCTTAACTCCTTTATGGAGGCCAACTCAATAGAGATTCCCTACACTGTAGCACCTCGTAGAGCGGGAGATGTAGAGCAGGTGTGGGCTAACCCTGCCAAGGCCAATAGAGAGTTAAAATGGAGTGCCGATACCCCATTGCCTGAAATTATGCGTTCTGCCTACAGATGGGAGAGCAGATTAAAAGAGCTTCCTCTTAAAGAGGGGTAGCTACTATTCACCCTATTTAGAGACTCTTTGAGAGCCTTGAGAGACTCTCCTCCTTTCCAAGAAAATAGATTATCTGAGCTACCGAAATCCCTTTTCCCTCTCCCACCAACATCAATCTTATAGTGTTCATCACTTGACCCATAGGGAGGGAGTTCTCTTTTATATAATTTTTTATCTCCTCTTCTATATTGGGTGGAGTAAAGTTCTCTATCTGCGATATAATATTAGATAGCTCTTTGAGCTGCCGGGAGCTGTTGTCGTTCCATACTTTACTCTTTAGCTTGGGATCCAATTGAGAGGGAGCTTTGAAGAGATAGTCCGACTCTTTCCATATCTGATCTACAAAGGCTATACGGTCGCCCACCAACGCTATTGCCTCTTCTACTTTAGAGAGTTCAATATCGACTCCATTCTCTTTTAAGATGGGGGAAAGCTCTAAGGCAAGCGCTCCAATATCCCTTTTTCTCAAATACTCTTGATTGAACCATTTGGCCTTATCTACATTAAACTTCGCCCCGGAGTGTACTATCCTATCTATAGAAAAGCTCTCAACCAACTCTTGAAGGGTAAAGAGCTCATTCTCTCCTCCCGGGTTCCACCCCAATAGAGCCAGATTGTTTATAAAGGCTTCAGGGTAGTAGCCATCTTCTCTAAACCCTCTGCTCACCTCTTTATCGCCTTCTCTCCACTCAAGTGGAAATACAGGGAAGCCAAGCCTCTCCCCATCCCGTTTGCTCAATTTGCCTTTTCCGTCGGGCTTCAACAGTAGAGGAAGATGCGCAAATTGGGGTCTAAACTCTTCCCAGCCGAGAGCCTCATATAGCAGATAGTGGAGCGCCAACGAGGGGAGCCACTCTTCGCCCCTAATTACATGGGTAATCTTCATCTCTACATCATCTACCACATTTGCCAAATGGTAGGTGGGGAGTGAATCGGAACTCTTCCATATAACCTTATCATCTATGGTATTGCTATCTATAAGAATCTCTCCTCTAATAAGATCGTAAAGCTCTACTTTACGATTGGGCGACACTTTAAAGCGTATAACCCAATCTCTACTCTCCTTCAATCTTCTCTCTACCTCATTTTTGGGCATAGAGAGTGAATTGGAGAGGCTCTCTCTATTCTGGTAGTTATAGAGAAAACCCTCCCCCCGCTCTTGTGCCTCTTTACGCAACTTCTCCAGCTCCTCTGCACTATCGAAAGCGTAGTAGGCGCTCCCCGCTTCAACAAGCTGTTGGGCATAACGGGAGTAGATATCACCTCTTAAAGATTGTCTATAGGGAGCGTAGGGGTGTTTTGAAGAGGGGCTCTCTACCACTTTCCCCCCCTCTACACCCTCATCGGGAAGAATACCACACCAAGAGAGTGCTTCAATGATATACTCCTCTGCTCCAGGTACAAATCTTTGTGAATCTGTATCTTCAATCCTAAGAATAAAACGCCCTCCACCTCCCTTGGCAAAGAGGTAGTTGTAGAGTGCAGTTCTTACTCCTCCAATATGCAATGGCCCTGTGGGGCTGGGGGCAAAACGTACTCTTACTTCTGCTCCCATTGTACCAATAGTTTTAACTTTTGTTTTCACTGTTTCTCTCTTTTCTAATGTAGGCGGGTTCATCGTTATAACGGTTAATCTCCTCAGTTGTAGAGACTAAAAGAGTTGGCCTACGCTCCCCCTCCGAACCTATTTCGTAACTCTCTTGGGCAAAGATTCCAACTTCCTCCTCTTTCTGGTAATCCTCTAAGAGATCGGAAAGCTCCTCGCTCGATGCTATTCTATGAATGGTATTGGTTGTTAATCCGGTAGCTATTATGGTTAAACTGATTGCATTACCCAATTGAGGGTCTACTCTAAAACCCCGTTTAAAATTGGGATCGTGTCCACCCATATATTCGGCAATCAGTTTCATCATTTTAGAGATGTCGGTACCGGTGAGTGTCTCTTCGGGGCCGGTAACAATGTTTATCAACATCTTCTGGGCCGAATCTAAGTTGTAATCGTTCAGTAGTGGCGAAGTCAATGTCTGATCTACCACCTCTGTAATACGATTCTCCCCATGTGCAGTACCCGAACCCATAAGAGTTATTCCACCTCTCCTCATCACCCGATCTACATCTGCAAAGTCAACATTTATTAATCCGGGTATTGTAATAATATCCGATATCTTCTTAACTGCATTGGATAATATCTCGTCTATTTTTGGGAAAGCTTCAGGAAGAGGAAGATTGGGATAGTTTTCATAGATTTTCTGATTATCTATCATAAGAAGGCTATCTACATTTTTCTCCAACTCTTTAATACCCCGTAGTGCACGCTTTATAACCTCCCGACCTTCGTCGCGAAAGGGGAGGGTAACCACTGCAACGGTAAGAATCCCCATCTCCCGTGCTATTTTAGCTATTACCGGAGAGGCGCCGGTACCTGTCCCTCCACCCATTCCGGCAGTGATAAAGAGCATCTTGGTCTCTTTACCTAAAGAGCTCCTAATCTCATCTATACTTTCAAGGGCCGCCTTTTTACCCGCTTTGGGATCGCACCCTGTTCCCAATCCCGAGGTGACATTTATTCCAAGTTGAATTTTATGAGGCACCGGGCTCTGCTTTAGAACTTGACGATCTGTATTTGAAATTATCAATTCAACATCTTTAATCTCTATAGTGTGGAGGTGATTTACCGTATTGCCCCCACCACCCCCAACTCCTATTATTTTAATTGTGGGTTTGCTGTTCGAGTCCCAATCGGAGGGAATTAATATTTTTTCCATAGAACAAATTTACACACCATTATCTAAATGTTCAAACATACCATTAAACATTGTTCCAAGATTACTCTTTTTACCCCTGTGCCCTCTTCTCTCCTCTTTTTTTGGGCTCTCTTCAACTGTGCCGCTGTCGTCGAATAGTTTCCCCACTCTTCTATCCCTCTCCTCATCGCCCCCTATTAGAAAGAGATTGCCAAACCCTTTTTTTATCAATCCGGCGGCAACTGCATATGAAGGATCTAATGGGGTCTTCTCTATGCCGTCTCTCAAAATCACACGGGGATTGGCAACTCTAACCTCCATCTTGAACCGCTCTTCAATAAATTTATTTAAATAGAGCAGTTGTGAGGCTCCACCCGTTATTACTACCCCCCCTCTTAACTTTTTGGAGTAGCCGGAACGCTCAAACAGATAGAGAAGTGCTTCCACTATCTCTCCTACTCTTGCCTCAATTATATTTATTACAGAGCGCTTTTCAACCTCTCTCTCTATACCGCTGCTCCCCTCCAAAAGAATAGTATCCTCCTCTATAATACTATTTGAAATACAACTTCCCTCTTCACACTTTACCCTCTCTGCCTTATCGAAGGTGATACCGCAGAAATGGCTAATATCTTTGGTTATTGATCCCCCTCCAAAGGGAATTATAGCCACCTCTCTCACTTTATTGTTGTGGCAAATAACCATCTCTACATTCTCTGCGCCAATGTTTAAGAGAACTGCTCCCAGATCGAATTCGTCGGGGGTTAAGACCCCTTCGGCAGCAGCAACGGGACTCAAAGTGAGCCAATACTCTTCGAGTTTCATATACTCCGCCAACTTATGACTATTTAAGTAACCCCGTTCCTTTAAACTAATAACTTTAAAAATACCCTCTATATTGGTTCCGGTCATTCCACTTGCTTGATCTACCCCCATATTGTCGTCTACATTGTAGTTTTGAGGTATAACATCCAACACCACCTCTCCTCTTTTTTCTCCCCCTTTGCGCACTTTTTCTATTAACTCTTCAATCTCATTGTTAGAGATAATATGATTGGGCTCTTTCCGCGAAACTCTCTCTTTGATTGTATATGAACGAAGGTTGTAGCCGGTTATTCCAATAGCTATTCGAGCAATGGGGCTTGGAAACTCCTCTTTAATTTTTGAGATAATTGGAGAGAGCGACTCTGCAACACTTTTTATATTTACCACCTCTCCATTTATAATACCTTGTGATTTACGCTCCTCATGAAATACAACTTCGTAATACTCTTCGCTACCAATGGCTGCCATCACTTTTATCTTTGAGCTGCCCAAATCTATGGCAACAACAGTTCCATCTATCTTTTTTTGCATACCAACTGATCTTTAAATCTTATATCAACACTTTTGTACATATCCCACCCCTTAAGAGGTGCAACTTTTCTATAAAACTCTTTTAAGAGGGCAAATTTATCTTCAATATTTTTAGGTGGGCCAAAGATAATTATGCTCTTGCCCACTCTTGGATAGAGAATCAACGAACCGTTTTGATCGCTCTCTATCTGATCTATCAACTTGTTCCATCCTCTCTCCCTCTCTAAAAAAAGAGCCAATTTGTAAATACCAAAGAGGAAAGGGTCATCTTGCTCTATATAGCCAAAATGGTTTGAGGGGTAGGGTAGGGGATGGCTGCTGCTCACCACCGGAAGATATGCCACTCTCTCTCCTTTTGGTATAATATAACCCTCCCTATCTATAAAGAATCGACTCTCTCCCATCTCTAACCTTATGATTGCTCTACGCTGCTCAACTTTAACCCTTAACACCCCATCTGAACTATAGCTTATTTCACTCCTCAATACCCCATCTCTCTCCTCCATCTCCCTCTCCAACATATTTAAATCCAATGAAGCTATTTTAGTCACCCCCTCAACTACCCTTCTCTCTTTTAGAATAGACTCAATCTCCTCTCTACCAATAAATTTATTTTCGGTGGAGTCCTTTATCACTATCTCTATTTTACTACACAAAAGCTCCCTCTCTCTTCTACTATCTTCGGTAGTGAGAAAATAGAGATAGAGCACAATAGGTGTAATCCCCATCAAATGCAGCAGGGATATAGAAATTATCCTCTTTGTTTTACTCCATCTACCCATTGCTCTCCCTCAACATTTGTACAATTGGCTCTCGAAGCTTCTCTATATCGCCCGCTCCCAATGTAGCCACCACCTCTATATCCAATTTCTCTATAAGCTCCACAACACTCTCCATTGTAGAGAGATATTTATCATCAATAGAGATCTCTCTAAAGAGACTCTCCGAAGAGATCCCTTCGATAGGCTCTTCTCGTGCCGGATAGATATCCAAGAGAATTACCCTGTCGGCTTTAGAGAGTGAGATGCCAAATTGTTGCATAAAATCACGGGTGCGGCTATATAGATGGGGCTGAAAAATAACTGTGAGGCTCTTTTGAGGTGCTATATCTCTTATAGACTCTATTGAACACGCTACCTCTTTTGGATGGTGGGCATAATCGTCTATATAAATTTTCTCTTCTGAGCGGTAAAGGGTTTCGAAGCGGCGCCTAACCCCTTTAAATGAGGAGAGCCCTTTAGCTCCCTCTTGAGGATCCATTCCATAGAGGTAGGCAGCTGCAAATGCAGCAACTCCATTCTCTATATTTACTCTTCCCGGAACCCCCACACTACACCCCTCTATCTCTCCTGTTGGATAGTGTAGTGTAAAGGTAAAGAGCCCTCTACCCGTAGGTGTTATTGAGTCTGCATAGAAATCGGCTTGCTCTTCACAAGAGTAACTATACACCTTTGCACCAATCGCCTCTGTTACCCCTTTCTCATATCCCTTTTTTATAATTAGCGAACCTCTATCCGATACCTGCTGTGCAAACTCCCTGTAGGCTTCAACCACACCACTTGCATTGTGGTATATATCTAAATGGTCGGGCTCTGTAGAGGTAATAACTGCAATCTCCGGCCACAATTTATGGAATGAACGGTCAAACTCGTCGGCCTCTACAACCATGACTTCTCCTCCACTCTCAACCAAGTTGCTTCTATAATTTAGTGAGATTCCCCCAAGAAATGCAGTACACCCCATTTTAGAGTGCGTGAAGAGATGAGCTACCATTGTGGTAATTGAACTCTTTCCATGGCTTCCTGCAACTGCAATCACCCTCTTCTGCTCCATTATAACCTTTAAAGCGTCGGCTCTCTTTATTGTGGTGTACCCCCTCTCTCTAAACCACTTTAGTTGATTTGAATTATGGGGAATTGCAGGGGTGTAGATAACTCTACTTCCAAGAGATTCCACAATGGTTTGGGGAATTTTGAGATGCGAGTCTACAAAGTTTATCTCTGCTCCCAACTCTTGTAGCTCTTTAGTTATATCGCTCTCCCTCATATCATACCCGGCAACATACTCCCCTTTGGCAATATAATATTTTGCCAAGGCGCTCATACCTATTCCTCCAATACCTAAAAAATAGTTTTTTTTCATCTTCTCTCCTCTGCTCTATCTTCTCTTTCTCCTCTCTTTGCCGCCTCTAAAACTTTAGAGGCCACTATAGCCGAAGAGTCTCTAAAGGCAAGAGAGGCAATGCGCTCCTCCAATTGAGCTATAGCCTCTTTATCTTTAACCAACTCTATAGCGGTGGGGAGTAGACTCTCTACCGCCCTACTATCTTCTATCAATATCGCCCCACCTCGCTCTACAATAGAGTTGGCATTGTGATATTGATGATTATCTGCAACATTTGGAGAGGGTACAAAGATAGTTGCCTTCCCTGCTATAGAGAGTTCAGATATTGTGGTAGCTCCCCCTCTGCTAATAACCAAATCGGCAGCGGCCAAAGCACTCTCCATATCGTTTAGAAAGGGGTGCTCTTTTATATAACTTCTTGGATTATCTTTTATAAAGCGATCAACCTCTTCTTTATAGCCTCTACCATATTGCCACAATATAGAGGCTTCACTCTCTCTCCTCTCTTTGGCCCACTCCATCACTGCTCTGTTGAGAGTTTTTGCTCCCAAACTTCCTCCAACTATTAAAATAAGGCTCTTTTCGGGGGGAAATCCAAATTTCCTCTTTGAACTATCTTTTTTTTGCCGGGTTCTATCGCCAAAGTTTGACCTTATAGGGTTTCCTGTAAGAGTGATTCTCTCTTTTGGAAAAAAACGCTCCATCTTGGGATAGGCTACACATATCTCCTCTGCCTTAGGGGCAAGAAGCCTGTTTACCAAACCTGCATAGGAGTTTTGCTCCTGCAGAAGATAGGGGATAGAGCGCCAAGCAGATGCCTTAATAAGGGGGAAAGCTGCGTATCCTCCCATCCCTATTACCACATGGGGCTTAAATTGCTTCAATATTTTAAACGATTGTATAAGAGCTCCAACCAATAGAAATGGAACTTTAAGATTAGAGAGAGAGAGAGAGCGTTTTACTCCCACTATAGGTACTCCCACAATTTCATATCCGGCAGAGGGGACTATCTCCATCTCCATACCCCACTTGGAGCCAACAAAAAGAACTTTAGAGGAGGGACTCTCCTTTAATAGGGCATCGGCAACTGCTATTGCCGGGAAGATGTGTCCTCCTGTGCCCCCTCCACTAATTATTACTCTATAGTTATCTGCTCTCATAATATTAATCTATTTTCCCCTCTACTGCCCTTGATACAGATAAGATCATTCCAAATGCCATGCCCATTATTATAAGAGAGGAGCCCCCTAAACTTATAAGTGGTAGAGTGTGGCCGGTAACAGGCAATACTCCAATATTTACCAAAATATGTAGAAGCGCTTGAATGGTAATGAGGGTAGAGAGTCCTATAACAAGTAGGGCACTAAAGGGGGTCTGACACCTCCCGGCAATCATTGCAGAGCGCATAAAGAACAAGAGGTATAAA